>NZ_CAUQCL010000011.1:0-58987 GCF_963516875.1 uncultured Granulicatella sp.
GAGAACTATAAACCAATAAAAATGAATTAATTGGATTCAGTATGTCAAAAAAATGGAGGAGAGTATTATTTGTTTCTTGTTGAAAGATTGCTTGCCAGCTAACTAAAGATAACAAAAGTATTATCCATAATTTTAGTTCACTATATCGAAATTTTATAAAGTTACAAACATAACTGAAAATAATCAATAAAACCACTAATATTAACGAAAGTTTTTGCGTGTAAGTACTAGAATAATCATTAGGAACTTTATAATATATATATACCATCAACCCTAAGTGATTCAGCAACGTTAATCGCCACAACCACAGTGGATGATTTGAAATAGCTTTTACAATTTTTTTCATCTTGAACATCCCTTTATATCTTTATAGCAATAATATAGCACAAAACGTCATTCTATTTAAATAAAGCAGAAAAAGATTATGCTTTGTAGCTTGAGTAATATAAGCCTTCTCAGCTTATATTACAGGAAAAAACGAGACCTTAGGCTCGTTTTTTAGCCATGAGATTCGCAAAGCGAAGCTGCTGGCGTCCTTAGCTACCAAAGCGTAATCTT
Source organism: uncultured Granulicatella sp. (assembly GCF_963516875.1). Classification (GTDB taxonomy): domain Bacteria; phylum Bacillota; class Bacilli; order Lactobacillales; family Aerococcaceae; genus Granulicatella. The sequence continues at coordinate 559 of NZ_CAUQCL010000011.1, forward strand.
TTTCTGCTTTATTTTGCTCACTACTTGTGTCCATTGCTACAGCTATTCCAGTCTTTTTTCATTTTCAATCAACAGACTTCAAAGCCTCTAACATATCAACCTTTTTCAGCATATGGTTCACTAATATTCCTAGCACTGCTAAAATCAAAACGATAAAAATACACGGCCAAATATAAACATCCAACCCCACTTCCGGATTGAACCGCACAAATGCTGGCGCTACCGCTTCAATAATCACACGATGCAATACCTTCCCCAACAATAGCCCCACACCAATCCCAATCAAAGAAAGAACCATTGTTTCACGATAAATATATAATGTCACCTCTCGATTCAAAAAGCCTAACACCTTAATGGTCGACAATTCCCGAATCCGCTCTGCCACATTAATCGTTGTTAAATTATATAAAATGACAATAGCTAATAGAACTGACACAATCGTTAATAAAATCATCACTCGACTCAATGAACCAACAATCGTTTCAATCCGATGAATCATAGAAGTATTTTGAACAACAGCCTTCACTCCATCTTGAGCTAATAACTGAGCAGACATTTTACGTACACTATCCGTATCTTTTTCTTTAAAACTAACAAAGCTTGCATTTTTTGTTGGAGTTTCTTGAGCCAGTGTTTCATAAACCGTTGGCGACATAATCATAAAGTGCCCTGCATACATTTCAATAATGCCTGACACAACCATCTCTTTCGTCACACCGTCTTTAATTGGTAAACGAACCGTTTCACCTTCATGAACATTCAATAACTGAGCTAATTTTTCCGTTAAGAACACTCCATCGTTCGTAAGAGATTTCTGTCGCTTTGTTTTCGCATCATACAAGTGTATATAACGACTTAACTCTGCCTCTTCTCCTACTAATATGGTTAGGGATTGCTCCTCATGTACTCCAGCAATTTTAGTAGCAATCGTTTCACTATGTACATCACTATAATGCTCAATTTCTTTTGTAGATAATAACTGTCTCAACGCTTCTTGTTCTTTTCCCGTCATTACAGCTTCTTTGATAACAATGGCATCATACGTAATAATTTCTCCAAATTGGCGATGTGAAATACCTGATAAAGAAGATAAAATTCCTCTTCCGGCAAATAATAAAGCTACCGAACCAGCTACCCCAAATATTGTCATCAACATTCGTTGTTTATAACGGAAAATATTTCGTGCTGTTACCTTTTGAGTAAAACTGAATCTCTTCCAAACAAATGGTACATATTCCAACCAAATTTTAGAACCTACACTTGGAGCTTTTGGTAATAGTAAACTTGCTGAACTTTCTTTTAATTCTCGATACGCAATCCATACAGGTGGAATAACACTACAACCAATCGAACATAATAGTGCTACTAAAGTAATCGGGAAATTAAATAGGAGAGAAATCGAAGGAAGGATTGTTTCTTTTAGTAAAGTAACCCCTAATATACTTGGTAAAAAGTAAGTCCCTAATCCGATTCCTATGATCGTTCCAATCATTCCCGCACTAAATCCATAAAAAGCAAATTTCTTCATCACATCAAACGTGCTATAGCCTAGCGCTTTTAAAATGCCGGCATTCATTCGTTCTTCATTGACAAAACGAGTCATCGTTGTCACTGTCACAAGAGCTGCGACAGCATATAATACAACCGGGAATAAATTCGCTACAGCAATAATTCCATCTGCAGTAGACTTCATATTTAAATACCCTTCACTCCCTAGCATAGTCGATCGAGTATAAACAGAATAACGAGGTTTTGTTAGTTTAGAAGCTTTGACTTTTGCATCTTCTAAATCCGTCTTAGCTTGATCAATCTTTTCTTCAGCTTTTTCTTTTTCATTTGTATATTGGTTTTGTTTTTCTTCAATTTCTTGTTTTGCTTTTGATAAAGCTTCTTCACCAACCGAGACTTGTCTTTTTCCTTCTGCTAAAGCTCTTTGCCCAGCATCTAGCGTATTTTGTTTAGACTGAATGATTGCTAAGCCTTCTTGGTATTGTTTCAAGCCTTCTTGATAACTAGCCCAACCATTCTCGTATTGCGTTAATCCTTGTTCATAAGCGGTAGTCCCAGAATCCAATTCTTGTTTTTGTTGAAGAATTTTTTCTTGCATAGCAGATAATGCTGTTTGAGAAAGCCCTTTTTCTTTTTGAGATTCTAATTGCTTTTCTGCTTCTGCTAATTTCTTTTTCCCTTCTTGTAAGGTGCTATTTTGTTGATTCAACGTTTGTTTGGAAGTTTCTAACTGTACTCGATTAGCTTCAAGTAATTCATACTGTTTTTGTAAGCTTTGTTTTGCTTCTTGAATTTCTTGACTTCCTCTATTGAGAGATGCCTGATTTCGAGCGAGTTCATTTTGGCTTTGAACTATTTTATCTTCTTGATTGGCTAATTGTTGTTTCCCATCTTCTAGCTTTGTTTTTCCCTCATCGAGTTGATTTTTAGCTTTAGAAATTTGTTCTTCTCCCTCTTGAATTTTTCCATCTGCTTCCTCTTTTAAATCATTCAGCCTTACGGTTCCATTATCGGATAATTTTTCTTCGATAGATTGTTGAATCCCAACCACTTCATCTAAGTATTCCCTACTAAATGTTTTCAAACTGCGTAAGTTCGGGTAACGTAAACGAGCTATCGTATAAACAGAGCTATCAAAACTTTCTTGTGGAACAATAGCAAATCCTGATAAGTCCCCACTTCCTGCAGTCGAAACTCCTTTACTATTTTTCGATAAAATTTCACTAGAATGAGCAAATCCGGTGATTTTAAACTCGTGCTGTTTTAATAATGACGGAGACTTCACTTCATTTAAGCTAATGGAATCCCCAATATGATAACGATTGGATAACTGTTCATCTAATACGACTTCATACAGATGACTTGGATAAGCTCCACTCACTAATTCTACTTCCGATTGCTGAGCAGTCTTAGAAAATACTCGAATGGCTTTCGGACTGTCTGCTATCACGGTATCTACAAAATATCCAAATTCGACTTCGGCATTTTCTTCTCGTAATTCTTCTTGGTCTTTTGAACTTAATCCATAATCTGCCACTACAAAAATATCCGCTGTATGATATTTTTCCAAATATTGATGAACCGTCTCTTGAATATCCGGACCCGAAACTTTTAATCCCACTAATGCAAATGAACCGAGCATCATTAAACATAAGATAGATAAAAATCTTCCCTTCGATTCCTTCAATGAAGAAAGAATCGCTTTATTCAATATTTTCTTTTTCACGATTCTTCTCCTCTCAATATTCTAATTCCTCAATCGCTTGCGGAGAATCATTTAACACAATACTTTTCACCCTAGCATCATGCATATGAATGACACGATTCGCTAGTGGCGCCAATGCTGTATTATGGGTGACGATAATAACAGTTGCTCCATAATCTCTTGACATTTCTTGTAAAATCTTCAATACTTGCTTGCCTGTTTGATAATCTAATGCCCCTGTTGGCTCATCACAAAGTAAAATCTTCGGCTTTTTCGCAATTGCTCTAGCAATCGATACCCTTTGTTGTTCTCCACCCGATAATTGTGCAGGAAAATTATGAAGACGATGCCCTAATCCTACTGCTTTCAACGCTTCTTCTGCATCCCAAGCATCCTTCACAATTTCAGCAGCTAATTCTACATTTTCTTTTGCTGTTAAATTTGGCACTAAATTATAAAATTGAAAAACAAATCCTACATCATCCCTACGATAATACGTTAATTGCGTTTCATCAAAGTTTGAAATATTGACACCATCAATCCATACTTCTCCCTCATCATTTGTATCCATTCCCCCTAAAATATTTAAGACGGTGGACTTTCCTGCTCCAGATGCTCCAAGAATAATCACGAATTCACCTTTTTCAATATCAAAATTCACATCATGATTCGCAATTATTTCAGTTTCTCCCACTTGATATCGTTTAAAACTATTTTTTACTTGTATATATGTCATCATTTTTCCCTCTACTTATTAAATGAACAACGTGTTGATTATTGTTTGAATTTACTATATAATAGCGCTACAGAAATTTCAATGCGCAATTATAAGCCGTGTGTTGATTTAAGAAGGATGAGACGATGGAAGTTCAAAAACGACAAACTCAAACAAAAGAAAGCTTAAAAATAGCCTTAATTCAACTTCTTCAAACAAAAGATTTTGAAGCAATTACGGTTAGTGATATTTCTCGCACTGCAGGCGTGAATCGTGGAACTTTTTATTTACATTATGTGGATAAATTCGATATGATGAATCAGTTGGAAGAAGAAATCTTGCATCATATTTTAACGATTTTGCATCAGTATCCTATTACTCAAAAACAAGAAGCCTATCCTGCAGTCGTTCAAATTTTCGAATATTTAAAAGAAGAATTTGAATTTATACACGCAATCGCTACGAGCCGTTTCACGTATACGAACCAACTCGTTCGAAAGTTTTTAATCGAACTAATGGAAAAAATGGATTCGATTAAACAAAATTTAAAACAAGAACTACCAATGCCAGAAGACTATGCTAGAGAAGTATTCATTTATAGCAATAGCGCCATTATTTTCCACTGGATTTTAAAAGGGGGAGTGGAATCCCCTGAAGAAATTACTAAAATATTTCTTGGAATGTGCCAAGAATAAAGGAGACAAGTATGAAAAAAGAAATTATGAAAGACCCATTTTTCTTATCGCAAAAAGCAATCCCTGCTAATCCTATTACGGATAAACAAGTCATTATCGACTTACAAGATACTTTACGTGCCAATCGTGACCGTTGTGTCGGCTTAGCTGCGAATATGATTGGAAGTCATAAAGCCATTATTATTGTTGCCGCTGGTCCATTTGATATCGTGGTCAATCCAGTCATTACTAAAAAATCTCAACCATACCAAACGGAAGAAGGTTGTCTCTCTCATACAGGAATGAAAAGTACTACTCGCTATCAAAAAATCGAAGTTCGCTATCAAGATGCTATGGGGAAAACTCATACAGGAACCTTTACAGAGTTTACTGCTCAAGTTATCCAACATGAGATAGATCATTTACAAGGAATTTTAATTTAATCATTCGAATTCAAACATAAAACGAGCATCTTCCAAATTGGAAATGCTCGTTTTTCTATTCTTACTTTCTATTAACGGGCTACCGAACTTGCCATTCTTGCAACGGTATGTCTCATACCTCGAATCGCAACGGACAAAGCAAAGATATTATTTACATCGGCTAAACCACCATAACCTGCATCTCCAATATGTTGAATATCGACTCCGCAAATTTTATTGCGAATGGCAATTTGTTCAATGACTTCCTTAGAAGAACCTTCTTGACTAGTTCCAATGGCAGATAACACAAGTGTTTCATGTTCATGAGCAAATTGGACAATATCAATCAATGATTCTTCTGTGAATCCAGGAACTGTTCCTACTGCAGGAACCAATAAAATATCCGCTCCCGCTTCAATCAGTTCCTTTGCAATTTCTCGATTCATTACGGGTTCTTTTGAGCCTGCTCCATGCATTTTTCCGGCAATAATGACTCCTGTAAAATATTTTTTCGCTTTTTGAATGGCTTGGGCAATCGCTTGATTCGTCACTCCTGTACCAGGATTTCCGGTTAAACAAATAAAATCTAATCCTAACGCTTCTGCTGATTTCAATGTTTCTTTCGAACAAATTCTTCCTGCTGGAATAACTAATCGAGTTTCTAACATTTCTGCTTCTAAATCGACTGGTTCTAAGTTAGCACCAATTGGACGTCCACATAATTCTTTTAATCGTGCAATTGGATTTGCGCTACCTTCTACTCCGTATAATTTTGGATTTAAACAATCAAATCCATTTAAAAGCATTAAGTCTCCCCCAAATGCACTGGCAATTTCCGCATGTGTTAATTCCGGAATAATTGGACGATGACGAATGGCCATTTCACAACATACCGTTCTACCCTCACCTGCCTGAATGGCTAGTTTTAATTCTTCTGCAGAAAATTTTCTAAAATCACTTGCCACACAGTTTAAAATTCGTTTTCCCATTGTAAACTCCCCTTTATTTCAAAATAGTAACTGCTTCTTTCATACTTTCTAAATGACACAAATCATAGTCTCCGCTATCAGAATAGCGATATGAAACTTCTCCATTCGTTGTCGTTGGATCCACTGCCCAAGATTTAAAACTTCCATGAAGTTGTTCTAATCCTGTTTTTTCTAGAATTTCTGTTAGATTGGCAAGAGAAACGCCACATCCTCCTAAAAATTCGATTTGTTTTCCATATTGTTTTTGCCATTTCGCTAAATTTTCCAAGCCGGACATAATATTTTTTCCTTGCCCACTGGTTAAAATACGAGTGCATCCTAATTCGATTAATTTTTCTAGCGTTTCTTCAGGATTTTTCACACAATCAAAGGCACGATGGACGACGCTATCAGAACCGTATTCTTTACATAACTCAATCATTTTCTTTGTCGCATCCCAATCCATGTTCCCTTCTGGAGTTAAGAAACCAAAAGCTAAACCTTTTGCGCCTGCTTCTAAAAAGATTTTTGCATCTTCAAACATCACTTCTTTTTCCAATTCGTTATAACAAAAACCTGCTCCCCTTGGTCGAACCATACAAATAATAGGAATATCAATTTTTTTAACAGCCTGAGTTAAAACAGCTAATGATGGACTTAATCCTCCTAAATGTAATGCACTATTTAATTCAATACGATTGGCTCCTGCAGCTTGAGCATTGATACAGTCCTCAATGCCTCCTGCACAAATTTCTAAAGTTGTCATCCTTTCCCTCCTATCTTTTTACTATTTGATAAAACTTAGTTCATACAATGCTAATCCATAAATAATGGTATTCACTTTTAAATCTTCGATTCCTATCCACTCGTTTGGAAGATGAGCGATATCTCTTTGTCCTGGAAAACTTGGTCCATAAGCAATAATATTTGGTATGATTTTCGCATAAGTTCCACCCGTTGTTGTAACAGGTGTTGCATTGCCATCGACGACTTCTTGGTAAACCTTTTGTAAAGTTTGCACATAAATCGAATCTTTATCGTACAAAACTGGCTTCCATGAATTCATTTCTTCTAACCGACTTCCTTCTGGAATATGTTTTCGAATATCCGATAATAATTGTTCTTTTGTCACAGAAGCTGGATAACTCATCGTCCACTCCACAAAATGTCTTTCTTCCTCTATCCCAACTGTGTATCCTCTTAATTGCATCATCCCAAAATCTTCATCGGAATAGTTAATTCCTAATTCTACTCCTTGATGAGTTGTATGAAGTAAGTACTGATTGGTAAAATCATATAATTCTGAAATCTGTTCTAAAGAAGTACTCAATCGAACTTTCAATCGTCCCCTTTCACCGTATACAACTGGCCATTTACAGTCTGGAGTCCAACCAAAAGTAGGGGGCTGTTCTTTTGTTAAATAATGCTTTACACAGCCAAATCCCGTTTCCTCATTTGTTCCAAATACAATTCTAATCGGACGGTCAAATTGAATTCTCTTTTCCTTCAATACATATAAGGCAAATAAATTCGACAAAATCGGTCCTTTATTATCTAACACGCCACGTCCAAAAATTTTTCCATCTCGCTTCATTGCTTTTAACGCAGGACTTTCCCATCCTGTTCCTAATGGCATAACATCGACATGTCCAAAAATGCCATAATATTCCCCATCTTCTCGAGGATTTCCATATTGTGCATAGCCAATTTTATTACCTAAATTTTTCGTTTCAAAGCCTAATTCTTCAGCAAGTGCTAACACTTCCAATAAAGCTTGTTTGGGTCCTTGTCCATAAGGAGCTTCTGGCAACGATTCTCCCCGAACACTTTCAATGGCGACTAATCGCTCGATAGCTTTGTGCAATTCAGATTGAATGTCTTCCAACCCTTTGACTAAATCCTCTCTTATTCCCATTTACTTCACCTCGAGTGGTTTCATCCGTTCTCTTAAATACTCATCCAACCATTCTTGAGTGGCTTTTTCATGAAGCATTGTGCCATCTTCTTGTGGATGTACCAGGTAAACCGTTAAAGATTCTTTTTCTGTTGCGACTACAAAAGAGAAATTGGCAATATTTGTCGCTGCTCCCCATTCTCCTTTGTGATTCATCGCTACAACTGATAAATCCCCCGCATTTCCTCTTCGTTGGATTAATTTTTGAGATAAATTCTTCACTGCTGTTTCACACGCTTCTTGAGGATACATTCCTTGTTCCATTAATCGAACAATTTCGTAGGAAATAATTCCCTTCATCAAATCTTCCCCTAAACCTGTAGCAGTTGCCCCACCAACTGCGCTATCCACATATAAGCCAGAACCAATAAATGGAGAATCTCCTACACGTCCTCTTTTTTTCATAAACAGTCCACTTGTAGATGTTCCGGCAACCATTTTCCCAGTTGTATCTAAGCTAACCATTCCAACGGTATCATGACCTGCATAAGGTACTAAAGATTCCGTTTGTAAGTCTTTAACACGATTATGATAATGAATTTTCGCGCGATCGGTTAACATATTTTTCCGTTCAAACCCCTGCTTTTGTGCATAAGCTTGAGCTCCAATTCCAACTAATACATTATTCACCGATTGTAAACTCAATTGACGAGCCACTGAAATTGGATTCGCCACATCTTGAATGGCACATACTGCTCCAAAATCTAGAGTTGTTCCATCCATATAGGCTGCATCTAATTCCACTTCCATCACTTCATTAGGAAGTCCTCCATAACCAACTGATTTATAATAGGGAAAATCTTCAACTGCTTTAATCGCTACTTCAATTGCATCTCCAGAAGATGCCTGTTGTTCTAATGTCTGCACAGCCTCTTGGACTCCTTCGAGCGCCATTCTCCAAGTGGCAATCATTCCCCACATAGTCACTCCTCCACTCCATATTGATAATTGTATTCTAATATTTGATGGTATTTTTCCATCGTTAAATCTTCGCAAATCGCACACATTAATCGAAGAGTTGCTTCAATATCTCCTAAATGCACAATACTTTGATGCGTATGCATATAACGAATTGGAATTGATAAAGTTGTTGCTAAAATTCCCGTTTCAGACTTGTAAATATTTCCCGCATCTGTTCCACCCTTTGTAAAGCAACCAATTTGATAAGGAATTTGATGTTTCTTACAAAGATTTTCCAAATAAATAAGCAAACCACGATTCGTCACTGTCATATTATCAATGGCAGTAAGCGAGACACCTTTTCCGAGTTTCGTATGATTTTGATTGGCTGGAGTATCTCCTGCTAATGTTGTATCAACCGCAAAAGCCACTAAAGGTTTTTCTTGGAAAGCTGTCGTACGTGCACCCCTTAATCCAACTTCTTCTTGAATTGTTGTTGCTAATGTCACTCTTTTAGATAGATTTTGATACTCTAAAGCTTTCATAAGCCAAATCCCTAAAGAAACACTCACTCGATTATCGAGCGCTTTTCCAATCATATATTCCTGATTCAATCCAATCGTTTGGCAATTACTTACTAAACTCACGACATCTCCTACTTCAATGCCCATTTCTTGAATAGACTCACGATTATCAACACCCAAATCAACAAATAACTCTTCCATTGCAACAACTTTTTTACGAGCTTCTGGAGAAATCGCATGCGTTTGAGGACCACCAATAATTCCCGTCCATTGTCGACCATCACTCGTTGTAATCGTGACTAATTGTTGTAATAACGTATGCGCCCACATATTTCCGATAGGTTGAATCGATACATATCCTCTCTCATTAATCGAAGAAACAATAAAACCCACTTCGTCCATATGAGTCGCAAACATAATCGAAAGGTCGCCTTCTCCTAAAGAAAACAAGCCGGAGCCTAATTTGTCTTGTTCTTTTGTACAAAAATGTAGTTGTTCTGATACAAATTGTAAAATTGGCTCTTCATGTCCTGAGACGCCTACAAGATTACTCAATGTTTTTAATAATTCTATTTGATGATGTTCTAACATTGCTTCACCAACTTTCTTGGAAAGCAAGTTGCTGAACTTTTTGGAAAGTTAAATTTTCTAAAAATACTTGAAGCGTATGAATGACCGGTTTCAAATCTTCCTTATTCAATAATTGAACAAATTGCCCTTCTTCTTGTAATGGAATCACCACAACTACTGTCGGTGTTCCTACTAAAGATTTATGAATAAACGATCCATCTGTCCCTTTTTCTTGAACATTTGCCTTCACTTCGTATCCTAAACTTTGAGCAACTTCTTTAATCTCTTTCACTAACGAAACATTTGGTAATAATGTCTTATCAAAATAGCGAATATAGACTGTTTGTTCTGCATAGTTTCTAACCGGCGCTACATCTAATACAATCGATACATCAGGCAATATCGTATTGGTAGCAGTAATCGCTCCTCTATATCCCACAATGGATTGGGCAATTCCTCCGATACTAAGTGTATACAATAGAGAAGGCATTGTTTTCATTAACTGATAAGCAGCATAAACTCCAGCTCGATTGGAGATATTTTTACTTAACATCATCTGTTCTGTTTCAATCACTGGAATTTCTAATACAAAAGTATCTCCTACTTGGACCCCAAACCCTTCTACTTCTTGTTGAGAACTAGCTCCTATATGAATCCAATAGTGTTCTTGTTTTTGTAGTACATAACCATAGACTCGTTGATGATGTCGTGTTAATAAACAAACTCGTTGGCGAAGAAAATCTTTTGGTGCAACATCTCCAATAGTCACAAAAGACAATAATCCACTCTCATGAATATCGTCAATCATTCCTCCACATTCATCAATATTTGAACTAATCATCACTTTAAAAGGACTATTCTCGACTTGTCTCTCCCCAAAAATCGAACCTAACTTATCTCTTTTCAATTCTAAATTCAATGTTTGATATTCCGTAGACAAATATTGATGAACTTCATACTCATCTCCAGAAACTCCCGGTAAACTACATAAAGTCTGTAACTCCACTTCACTCGCTTCCTTTCTAACGATAAATTCGATTCGAATCTTGTTGATTATACGCAATAATAAGTGCAATGTCTTTCAACGCTTCATTCAAACCAACCGCTCCTTTTTTAGGCATTTCAATCATTGTCGTATGTTCCTTGAATTGTTGAATGATTTCTTCATTTTCTTTCGAACAAGCGACATATGTTTTACAATCTGTTTGATGTTCAATAAAAGAAGCTACATTCGCTGCCATTTCTGTAAAAGTTTCATCATTAAAGCATGGCCCTGCAAATAACACTTCTGCTTTTGTTTTCAAAATCAAATTATGAATTTTATGAAGCACTTCTTCCTTATGATTTGCAAAATAATCTGGACCACAATAGACAGTCGCTAATACTTGTAAATTTTCTTTTAAAAAATAATCTTTATACATTAAGTAGGAGCCAATTCCACCTTTTTCTAACCCAAGAGGAGTATCCGCTCTTTCCTTTCCACCATAACCTGCCTGTATTTGATTCAAAAATAATATGACTCGCATATGCTTTCTCCCTTCAAAAAAAGCGGGAAAACAACAGAATTTTTTCTTTCTCTGTTATTTTCCCACCTCCGCACGTTCAACTTTTCTACTCGTTTATTATGTTTTACATTTTATAAATCATCGAAACTTAAATCATCTAAGGATAAATCATCTAATTCATCTGTTAATTGATTAGCAGCTTGATGTTCTTCGTGAAGATATTGTTTATCAATCACTCTAAAGAATGGATAATAAATAGCCATTCCAATGATAATTAATACAATTTGGAATAAACCTGCAACGATACTTCCTGTGGCTAACCAACCAGAGAAGAAGAATGGAGTGGTCCAAGGAAGTGCTGCCCCTGTAGTATATGGAATCAATCCAATTAAAGTTGCAATAGTTGCTAAAATTGTATTCACTAATGGTGTTAAAATAAATGGAATCACGATTAATGGATTTAATACAACTGGTAATCCAAAAATAATCATTTCGTTAATCCCAAAAATACCAGGAACAATCGCTAAACGTCCTAATTTTTTCATACGTTCTGATTTTCCAAAAAATACCATTAAGAAAACAAGTGACAATGTACTACCACCACCACCAAAGTTTCCAAAGAAATCTCCAAATGGACCTGTAAAGATATTCGGAAGTGTAGCACCTTGTTTAAAGGCTTCTAAGTTTTCAGCTGTTAACGCTAAATGAATTGGATTAAAGACCGTATTTGTTACAGCAGGACCATTAATACCGAAGAACCAGAATAAAGTAGATAAGAACTGATAAATTGGTTCAAAAATCAAACTTTGTCCAAATCCCATTAATGGCGCTTGTAAAATTTTATAAATAAAGTTATGAGCGTATTGATAATCTGTTGCTGAGAACACTAAATACACTACAAAGAAGAAGAACATTGCAAATGCACTTGGAATTAATGCTGCAAAGGATTGAGTAACAGCTGGCGGAACACCATCAGGCATTTTAATCACCCAACCTTTGTTTTTAACCGTCACAAAAATTTTTACAGAAATAATAGCTGTTATCATGGCTAAAAACATCCCTGCAGAACCTAAATGACCTAATGCAAATCCATTAAAGACTTTGCCATTAGCAGCATTTACAAAATCTGGATGTGATTTTGGCGTAATAATGAGGAAACATACAAGAGCAACTGCTCCTCCTGCGACTGGATCATTTTCCAATTGACGAGCATAAGCATACCCAATTCCAAAAGCTCCTAATAACCCTAAAACACTAAATGTTGAATCAATGACCGCATCCATTTTACTTGGCCACCCTTGACCAAAAAATTGAGCTAAGAAATCAACATAACCTGGTATTGGAAAATTCGCAATAACAAGGAAAATAGATGCAACAATAATTAATGGTGTCGACACCAAAAATCCATCCCGAATCGCAATTAAGACTTTATTATTGCCTAATTTTTCCGCGGAACGTCCCATTACTTTTTCTAATGTATCAAACATAACTTCTCCCCCTATTTTTTATTTTTAATCAGTTGAATCGCGCGTTTCAAAATACGTTCCCCATTGACATTCCCGTAATCTTCTAAATTTATTACCTCTACAGGAATCCCAACAGGTTCATATTTATCACGAGTAGCATTAAATTTGAATTTCACCTGAGGTCCCAATAAAATGACATCCGGATGAAATTCCTGAACAACAGAATCTAACTGAACATCAGGAAATGCCTTTACTTCTATTGGCAATTGATGATGATCTGCAACTTCTTGCATTTTGCTTGCCACTAGACTTGTCGACATTCCTGCATTACAAAATAAATACACACGTTTCATATATATTCCCCCACTATTTTGCTTCATTTTTATGCTTTTTCAATTTTTTCTAATCTCTGATATAAAGCTACTATTTCTTCACTTGTTACTTGTAGTAATTCCGCATTCATTAGTTGATCTTCTGCGTGCAATAATAATAATGAAAAAGGCACTCTATTCCCTGAACTATCCTTTTGTAATAATTCAAAATGAATTTCGTGACCTTTTAATCGTTGTTGCTGACCTTCTTCAATTAATGAACTTGCTTCTTCAAAATGACCTTTTTTAGCTTGGACAATAGCTTCCATAAAAGCTGAACGTGCTGCTCCTAAAGCTGCAATCATTTTAAAGCAAACTAATTCTACCTCATTCATGTATCTTACCTCCCCTCTAAAAACACTGGCAAAAGCCCCTTTATACATTAATTATAAATCGTTTTCATGAAAAATCCTAGTCTTTTTACTCACTTTTTCACAAATAAATTTTTTATTGTAACATAAAAAAACTCAGAATAACAAATTGACTGTCATTCTGAGATCATCGGTTAAATCATTTCATTTTTATACGGAGCTACTACAAATTGAATGGCTTTTATTATAGCTACAAACGGACTGATAAATACTAAAATAAATTGTATCATTCCAACGAGCCAGAGAAGTGCAATAAATGAATGTGGTAAATGAAACATCCATACTAAACTAAACGCTTTTATCATATAGCGATAAGCCATTAAAAAAATAGGTGTTAACATAATCGCAAACATCATTTCTCCTAATATAAATAAAGGAAACTCTTTCGAAGTTTTTAATTTCCATTGCTCAATCAGCATCATAAATAATGCAGCCATAAACATAAATAGAATAACTTCTCCCTCTTTTTCCAAGCTCTTACTTCCTTGGTTCATTATAAATAAAGTAATTAGATTGGTAACTACAATCATTCCCATTACAAATTTCCAGTAATAGGTACTGTATTTTTTCATTGTTAAAGCTCCTCTCTCCTACTCTCGCTTTTAGAACTATCATTACTAACAATCTATTTTTTATCAAGAATATCTGAGAAAATTTAATAAAAATTTAGGAAATAAAAAAGACAGCTGAAGCTGTCTATCCTACTGGGGTAGCTGGATTCGAACCAACGAATGACGGAGTCAAAGTCCGTTGCCTTACCGCTTGGCTATACCCCAATGGTGGAGGGGGGCAGATTCGAACTGCCGAACCCTAAGGAGCGGATTTACAGTCCGCCGCGTTTAGCCACTTCGCTACCCCTCCAGCTGCTATTAAAATAACGTACTAATATATAGTACACTAGTCTTTAAGTTTTTGCAATACCTTTTTTCAAAAAAATATTTATTTTTATATAAGCATAAAGTTTCAGAGTAACTTCTAGTTAAGTATCAAAACTAGAAGTTAGTATGAGACAAAAACACAAAACACAAATATTTAACGTTATCCGATTGCACTGAAATTGAATTAGGTATTACACAAGGTTCTTCATTTTGATTAGATTATCAAGAGTATGACTACTTTTAATCTCCTATAGATCCAGTGAATTGAGTAATTAAAAAAATATGTTCATACATTTTTACCTTATCTAGATGATTCACATCTTTAAATCCACCTAAAACCAAAAGTGGTACAAATCCAAAACACTGTGTATAATCAAGCAAACCATATTTTTCAATTGCCTCATGATAAAGCGGTAAGTCAAAATAATCATCTGTAAAACTTTTATTAGGTAAAAACTTGATAAAAAGTGATAAATTTTCTAAAAAAATATCAAATGTACCTTCTTTATATTTAATAATCCCCAAAAATTCGTTCTTCTCCCAAGTTATAACATCCCCAAAAGCTGTCACAAAAATCGGAATGGAAGTACCCCCTCTGAAGTAAGTTTCCTGAACCAGTTCAAGATACTTATCTGGATTAATGACCTTCAGATAACCGTCTAAAAAAGTCCCCAAACCGCATTCTTCCCAGATTTGAACTAGCTCTTCTGGAACTTGGTCTTTGTACTTTTTAATTACTTCTTGAGGCATGACCGCCACTCTTGTAAAATCTTTTAACATATATACTCCTAATTTAATAAGTTAAGTGAACATATAGATAGGTATTTTGTAATTGTTCTGTCATCATCTTGTCTCCTACAGTTGCTCACCTTTCACTTCCTCAAACCATTTTTCAAATTCTAGTCGTGGAAGCAACTCTTCATCCTTCTCATAACGTCCTTCATAGCTATAGCGACTGTCAAGGCTGTTTTTCTGTGAATCATAAATCAACCTCATTTCAGTTGGGTGTTCACGATTGTATTCTTGGCAAACATCAAGCATTTTTTGTATATCTTCAAGACCAAAGCGTTGTACTGCTACCATCATATTTTTTGACGTGTCTACTTTTCTATTAATAATTTCATTCACTGCATACATTTTTGTCAAAATTCCATTAATTTTATAAAAAACATCAAAAGAAAGTAATGCTTCTTCAGAAATACAATAAATATATACTTTTTCTGCTTGATTTTGGACATATTCCATTGCTAGCGAAATCATACTAGCCTGAACTTCCATAAATTTATCTTCAAATTATAAGACCTTATAGTACCCCTTGGTATAACCGCAAGGAATGTAGCCTGCTTGGTATAAAGCATTCAAATCATCATAAAATGTTGACTCAGCTTGGGGGAACCTCTTTTTTGATAGTCAAGTAGATAGTCAAGCCAATGATATCAAATATAATCTGGTCTTTCGTAGCTCTACCAACAACTTGTGGTGCTAGCAAACTTCAATATTATAGAACGAAAGTAACTGAGTTGTTGTTTAAAATTAAATTTTAGAGTGAGAATATTTTATAGTTCCCTTTTTTCAACTTAATAGCTTATAATTGTCACTTAATAAATTTACTTGCTAACTTGTAAACTTGTTCAATTTCTTTACTATTAACATCCCACCCATCAAGTTCTTCTTTAATCAACGCTGGAAGTTTTTTGCTAATGTCCCTCAAAGCATTATCAACTGATTTTCTAACATATTCACTGGAATCTTCTTTTAATGCTACAATATGTCTAACCGCTTCATATGGATTCTCTTTGAAATATGGTCTACTCGTCCATATTCTCAAACCTTCTGTAACAGCTCTTCTAACATTTGGATCATTATTTTGTAGCCAGTCTTACAACTTACTACTTTTCATATGATAATTTACAAATGTCTTTCCAGCCACTCGATCTTTTTAAAATCCTTATTGTTATTGTGATCATTTCGATAAGAGTCTTGAGAAGAAGCTTTGTAAATACTTAGATACTGCTCCAGACTTGGAAGACGAAATGTGATGCCTTCAATGTGAATAAGCTCTATATCCGATTCCGAAACTTCTGCAAAATCAGGTAAGGAATCGATACTTCCAAATTCAACACTCACTCTATCCTTTTGGAATTCATGCTCATGAATATCTATTAAGACGTAGCCTAAGTCTTTCATCACTTTCATTATCTTGTCCCAGTCATAAATTCTGAGATGATCAGGCGCTTCCCAACCTCTAGGATCACCAGCCACATGAATGTCAATGTCAGACGGCTCCCAATTTTCTTTCGTTCTAAACTCCAATCCCAAAGAACCCATCAGTGTTGGTGTAATTCCAACTCGATTTAAATGGAAACAAATGGTTTTAAATTCTTCAAATAAGAGACTCATATTTACTATAAACCTTTCATCTAAATGTTTGTTATTTCTTCTTTATTACCTTGAACAAAATCATCTTCATTTTCTAGAGTATATCCAGTTATTTTGGATACAAATTCTTTTCCTTCTTTACTAATTCTATTACTCGCCAATATAGTATAAATCAAATAACCAATAAAATGGAATCAATACGTACTTTTCTTAATGCAATAAATATAAAAACTACAAATCATTATAGCAGTATATCCTGATAACCAATTTCGGATAATACACCATTAACAAATTTTATTCCTATCCCATTTTCTTTATCCCAATCACACTCACATAAAAAACCAAATTCTTCAATATTTTCGTCAAAAGTTAAAGGAAACATGATTTGCTTAGGTTGCAACAAAGAATAAATCTTATCTTCGTCTCCGTTTATATCTAAATAATATTTTTTTCATTATGATTCGTGTAGCTTGAAACAATATCTGATATTTCATGATTGTAATAGGATATAATTGCAGAATTTGCCTCTTTTACTATTTCGTCTAAGTGATTATTGAAAAATATATACGCTTTTTCCTGATTAATTTCAAACTCAGTATCTTCATCCGCATCAATGTTAATTTCCAAAACGTGGTGCTTATTGAAAATATCTAGAGAAATATCTTTTGTCCAATCGTAATTAAATTTTATTTTACCAAAAGTCTTATGATTTATTTCCATTATTATCTCCAATCTTTCTATAAACCTAATACTTTTTTTCTCCCACTTTCTTTAAAGTGATTGGAGCATTCCTATCTCAATTATCCTTGTTTTTCAATCCATTTTTTTTGATGTTTGCGAGAAATACGCATTAATTCAGTATAAAGTTCAGCCAACTCATCTTTTAAAGACTCGTCTTTTAAATACGATTGAACTTTCAAAATTACTTGTTCCTCACGACCACTATCTAAAATCGGAATATCATTTTCTAACTTAATTTTCGCTACTTCTTCTACTACATTTGTTCGTTCTTCAAATAACGCAACAATTTGGCGATCAATAGAATCAATTTTCTGACGTTGTTCTTCTAACATGATTTTCTCCTTTCTTACATCCATAGAGTCCCTAATGGATACCCAATCGCTACTGCACTTACAATACTTAACACTAATAACCATCCGCCATATAAAAAGGCATCTTTTGAACTCGTCCATCCACTACCAACAGAAATAGCCACATAAGGCATTGCTGGTGGGGTCATATAGGCTAAACTTGCCATAAAACCAATTAAACAAGCAACAACCGCTGTATGAATTCCTAAATCTGTACTAGCAGCAATCGTTGTTAACACAGTCGTCACAACCGAAACGGTTACTAAATTCGATGAAAAATTCGTTTGAAGCCCCGCCCAAATGACAAAGACAATAACAATCATCATCGCACTCCATTGATGGAATAAAGGAGTTAACCCACTTTCAATTAATGGTAATACCCCTAATTCTGGTTTTGTTAATAAAGTTCCTAAACTCAAAGTTGCCCCTACTAATAATAAACTTGGCCAGTAAACGCCACGAGTTAAAGCTTCTTGAATCGACATTAACGGTTTTCCATCTTCACGGATACAAGCTAATAATACTGCTCCAATCATTGGTGGGAATGCCATCCCCGCAGATTTTAAGAAAGCTGCCACACTAGGCGAAACTATTCCTAACCATTCCGGAATAATCCATAAAGCAATCACAATTGAAAAAATAGAAACAATCCATTTTTCTTTTTTTGTCACTTTTGGTAAATTTTCCAATGATTCTAGACTTTGGAACGTTACTTCTGATAAATCTAATTTCCATAAGCGGTGTAAACTTGCCAACATTCCAACAAAAATACAAAGCCCTGCCGGCATCGCAATTCCCATATATTGTACATTTGAAATACTTACACCAGTTGCTGTATGATACAATCCCATTGCCGTAATCGCAAAGACATGATTAATCGGCGTCATCGCCGTTCCAATCGCAATGGTAGAAAATAATGTAATTAAAATAAAGGACGCTTGTCGACTCCCTTTTTCTAATCCAAATACTTCCATCATCTCTTCATAAATTGGAAAGACAATCATAAATAAAATTGTCGGTGAAATAAAACAACTAATGACTAACACAGCTCCTAGAAAGGCTCCTAAAAAATGACTCGGACTTTTCTTTGCAAAATTCGTTTTTAAAAACCAACCCACTAAACGTTTCAAAGCAGGAGTCTGTTCTAAAGCATACGTCACTATAAACGTAAATAATAAGAAAACAAATGTACTGTTCCCAAAAGAAAGAGAAAATACTTGACTATACGTTACTTTTGGAAGCCACCCGAGTCCTAATAAGACTAAACATAAAATACTTGGCCAATCGATTCCTACAAATAACCACAATAATAAGCAACTCATAAAAATCGATAATAAGGCAAATGCACTTCCAGGTATCGCTAATAATTGCCAATCAAAATGCGAATTAATCATCGCAAGAACGATAAAAAGGATACTTAACACTATTGCGACCGTTTGAACCAAACTTCGCGTTTCTTTTTTCATATTCTACTCCTCAACTTTCATTTATTCCGCTATCCATCCTACCGTATTTTTCTCCAAAATACTAGTAAAGCTAACATTTCGACTATAATCGAAATCAAATGTCTTTCAGATGCTTTTATCGACTATAGTCGAAATGGCTTTCAGTTTATGGCAATTCACGAGCTATCTTTAATGCATCAAAAAAACGATAGATTTTCTTTCTCTATCGTTTCCTATTCTTGAATTTATTTTTCTACTTCAACCTCTGGATTTAGTTGATAATGTTGACCATAATTATCTCTAATGATAAATTTATAATCCACTAAATAACGACGCATTGTAGCAAAATCATCATACAGTTCCTTAATTTTCTCATTCAATTCTTTTTCAGTATACGTCTCTGAATGACTCTTTAAATGCGCATAAATAAATTCAAAGATTTCTATTTTATTTTTCTGCTTTTTAGGAAGAACCATAATTTTTCCATTCTTCATAAATCTAGAAATATTTTCCTCTTTCATACAATAACGCCTCTAATTCTTATTCATTTTTGGTTAGTTTATACTACATACAGAAAAAAGGCAAATCTTTATAAGAAACTTCCTCGCTCTATAACCCTGACGATTTTATCCATAAAAAAACTTGTTAGAAATGGCAGTTATTTCTAACAAGTTTTTATTTTGATGTTATTGTTTTTCTAATTTTAATACTTTTTCAACTTTTTTATAAAGCATTAACGATAGTACACTGCTTAAACCAAATTTTAATACATTAAATGGTAATAAAGCGAAAAGCATTAATGTCCATAAATTTGTTACAAATGGATTTGTAGTAGCTGCAAGTGCAACAATTTTTTCAATCGGGAAATGCATCGCTGTTGCATATAATGGGAAAATGACAAAATAATTTGCTGTTAACAATACTACTGTTGCAGTAGCTGTACCGATCACTAAACTTGTAATCGCCCCTTTGAATGTACGATTGTATTTATAATAAAATACCGCTGGTAACATGAAACTTAAACTTCCAATTAAGTTAACTGTTTCGCCAATCCCAAATGTTGTTGTTCCATTTAAAACAAAGTTTAATGCAACTTTTACAATCGCTATATATGCACCATATAATGGTCCTAATAAATAACCTCCTAAAATAACAGGTAATTCAGAAAAATCCATTTTAACAAATGGTGGAATAAATGGCAGACTGAATTCTAATAACATTAGAATCGTACTTAACGCACCGAATAGTCCTACTAAAATTAATTGTTTTGTCGCATAACGTGACACTGTTTTTGCATTTGTACTCATCGTACATCTCCTCCTTAACCGGGTTGAAGGATCGGATGGTTTTTCACGCTTTTGTTCCATTTTATTTGTATAACTGCACAAAAAAATGCAGCAACAAAATGGTCTACATTTCATCGCTGCATTCTTATATATCAAATGAATTGGTATCTTCGAACGTGAAATATAACCATTTTCTCTCATCTAGACTATCACTATCGGTTCTGGAATTGCACCAGATCATGCCTATTCGGCTCGCGGACTATACCGCCGGTAAGGAATTACACCTTGCCCCGAAAATGTTATTTTATAAACAAAGAGTACCACACTTTTTTTTGCATGACAATACTTCTGCTTGAGTTCTCAAAAAAAGTCTAATTTTTATTATCAACAGCTCCTAAAAGCTTTAAGACATTTCATTATTTCAACACTTTCTTCAAATATTGACCTGTAAAGCTTCCTTCTACTTGAGCCACTTCTTCAGGCGTTCCAGTAGCGACAACTAGTCCTCCGCCACTTCCCCCTTCTGGTCCCATATCAATAATGTAGTCAGCCGTTTTAATGACATCTAAATTATGTTCAATCACTAAAACTGTATTTCCGGATTCTACTAAACGATTCAATACTTCTAATAATCGAGCAATATCATCTGTATGAAGCCCTGTCGTTGGTTCATCTAATACATAAAAAGTATTTCCCGTAGACACTCGTTGCAGTTCACTCGCTAACTTCATTCGTTGCGCTTCTCCACCCGATAAAGTTGTAGCAGATTGCCCTAAAGTCACATATCCTAAACCAACATCTTTAATGGTTTGCAATTTTCGCTTAATTTTTGGCACCGCTTGGAAAAATTCCACCGCATCATCTACCGTCATTTCTAGAACTTCAGCAATGCTTTTTCCTTTATATTTGACTTCCAATGTTTCTGAATTATAACGACTACCATGACAAATTTCGCACGGAACATATACATCTGGTAGGAAATGCATTTCAATTTTTAAAATACCATCTCCCTTACACGCTTCGCATCGTCCACCTTTAACATTGAAACTAAAACGTCCTTTTTTATAACCACGTAATTTTGCTTCATTTGTCGTAGCAAATAAGTCACGAATATCATCAAATACACTCGTGTAAGTTGCTGGATTACTTCTTGGGGTACGACCAATTGGACTTTGATCGATATCAATAATTTTATCTAAGCCTTCATATCCTTCAATTGATTTAAAAGCTCCAGGTTTTTCTTTTGATTTTGAAATTTCTCTTGCTAGAGCTTTTTTCAATACTCCATTGACAAGAGAGCTCTTTCCAGAACCTGAAACTCCTGTAACTGCTACTAATCTTCCTAAAGGAATATCCACATTAACAGATTTTAAGTTATTTTCACTGGCTCCTTTTAAGTGAATCCATCCTTTATCTTCAGTTCTACGTTCAGTTGGAACGGCAATTGATTTTTTCCCTGATAAATATTGACCCGTCAATGAGTTTGGATTTTTTTCCACTTCTTTTGGCGTTCCAGCAGCAATAATTTGTCCACCAAATTCACCTGCTCCTGGTCCAATATCAATTAAGTAATCTGCTGCTCTCATCGTGTCTTCATCATGTTCGACTACAATTAATGTATTTCCTAAATCACGCATATTTTGTAATGATTGAATTAATCGATCATTGTCTCTTTGATGCAATCCAATCGATGGCTCATCTAAAATATATAAAACTCCTGATAAATTCGATCCAATTTGAGTCGCTAAACGAATCCGTTGCGCTTCTCCCCCTGATAAAGTTCCTGCTGCACGGCTAAGGTTTAAATATTGCAACCCAACATTTTTCAAGAATGTTAAACGAGATTGCACTTCTTTTAAAATAGGAGCAGCAATTTGTTCATCTTGTGGAGATAAGGTTAAGTCTTTGAAAAATTCAATTTCTTCATCAACAGACAATTCCAATACTTCACTAATATGTTTATGATTCACTTTGACTGCCAATGCCTGTTCATTTAAACGATGTCCATGACAAGCTTTACACGATAATTCCGTCATATATTGACGCATTTGTTCTCTAGTATAATCGCTATTTGTCTCATGGTAACGGCGTTTCACATTGACAATGACTCCTTCAAAAGGTACATCCACATCTCGAACACCACCAAACTCATTTTCATAATGGAAATGGAAAGTAGCGTCTCCAGAACCATATAACACTAGATTTTTCTGAGATTGGGTTAATGTTTCAAACGGTAAATCCATTGGAACTTTAAACTGCTCACAAAATTGACGTAGCATCTCTGGATAATAGTTCGAACTAATCGGATTCCAAGGCACTAATGCTCCTTCATTTAATGTTTTTTCTTTATCTGGAATGACTAAATCGATATCCACTTCTAATTTCATTCCTAATCCATCACATTCCGGACAAGCTCCAAAAGGTGCATTAAATGAAAATAGACGTGGCTCTAATTCTCCAATCGTAAATCCACAATGAGGACAAGCATAGTGCTCACTAAACAATATTTCTTCTTGCCCAATGACATCGACAATGGCATACCCTTCTGCTAAACGAAGCGCTGCTTCTAAAGAATCGAATAATCTTGAACGGCTCTTGTCTGATACAATAATACGGTCGACAACAATTTCAATGGAATGTTTTTTATTTTTTTCTAATGAAATTTCATCCGTTGTCTCCATCATTTCGCCATCTACTCGAATACGAATATAGCCGTCTTTTTGAATCGATTCGAAAACCTTTTTATGTTCTCCTTTTTTCCCTTTTACAATCGGAGCTAAAATTTGAATTTTTGTTCTTTCTGGCAATTCCATTACACGATTCACCATTTGTTCAATTGACTGACTTTCAATTAGAGTGCCGTCATTTGGACAATACGGTTTTCCTACACGTGCATATAGTAATCTCAAATAATCATTAATTTCCGTCACTGTTCCGACAGTTGAACGAGGATTACGAGAAGTTGTTTTTTGGTCAATCGCAATTGCTGGACTTAATCCATCAATACTATCAACATCTGGTTTATCCATTTGCCCTAAAAATTGTCGTGCATAAGCTGATAAACTCTCTACATATCTTCTTTGCCCTTCTGCATATAATGTATCAAAAGCTAGTGAACTCTTCCCTGAACCGGATAATCCTGTAATTACCACTAATTGATCTCTTGGAATCGTTACATCAATATTTTTTAAATTATGGGAGCGTGCTCCACGAACGATAATCTGATCTTTCGCCATTCCATCTTCCTCTATTTCTATCTATAATTAAAAACTCTGCCATTAGATGTTCACCTTAGTATAGCATAGTTTCTTTTACATTTCGAACAAACGTTCTTGTTCAATTATACAAGATAGTACAATCGATTTTTTGTCGTTCCTGTTTTCTTTAGTAATCCTATTTCTACATATTTTTTCAAATATCTTCTCACACTAGATCCACTCATTCCTAATAATTCCTGAGCTTGATAGGCACTAACAGATTGATGCGCTTTTAAATAAGTTTCTAATACTCGATAATATTCTTTTTCCTTTACAGTTAAATGAATAACGAAATCTTCCACTACAGAAGCAGTTTCTCCATAAGACTCTAATGTTTGAAGAATAGCTTGCAACATAAATTCAATAAAATACGTGGCATCATTTTCTCGATTACTTTTGCTTAAAGCATCATAGTAACCTTGTTGATGATTATAAATAACAGATTCTATTGGTAGCCATTCAAATAAGGAATTCCACTTACTTAAAATTAAACTTTGCCATAAACGACCCATTCTTCCATTTCCATCCTCAAACGGATGAATGATTTCTAATTCAAAATGAATAATACATGACTTAACAATCGGAGAAATCGTACTATTCTTTCCCCAATCAAACAAGTCTTGAACCAATGCTCCAACAAACTGCGCTCTAGCGCCTATATGCACGACTCTACCATTCGAATCATAAATTCCTACATCGCCCAGTCGAAATTTACCCGGAAGTTTGACTAAACCCTGCATGAGTAAGTGATGCGCTAATAAAAAATCATTGATTTCATATGGATCCATTTTAAATACCTGTTCGTAAGCTTCATAAGCATTTTGAACTTCATGAATATCTTTTTGAGGGCCTAATACTCTCTTCCCTTCAATAATATCGGTGACTTGTTCTAACGTTAAAGAATTATTTTCAATTGCTAATGAAGATTGAATAGAACGAATTCGATTTTCCTTCCGCAAATGCAATTCTCTTTTTTCAAATGATAATTGCGTTGATTTTTCAGATATTTCTTGTACCAAATTTAGTATTTTCTCTGTAATACGGTAATGGGGTGTCATCAATATGCCTCCCTTCTTTCTATTTGTATCAGTATATCATAAATGAGCAAATTTTGAGCAGAATGTGAGCAGATTATGAGCAGATTCCTACTCAACAAAAAAGGCTGAATCTTCATAGTCCCTCCCTATCAAAATTCAGACATTTTTTGTAAACTCTTAGATTATTTCCATCTCCACTGGACAGTGGTCACTTCCGGTTACATCCGCACGAATTTTCACTTCTTGAATGCGAGAAGTTAACACTTCTGATACAACAAAATAGTCAATTCTCCATCCAATATTTCTTGCACGAGCGCCACCCATATAACTCCACCAAGTATAAGCTCCTACTGTATCCGGGTAACGAAAACGGAACGCATCTACTAAGTCGTTCTCTACAATTTGATCAAATTTTTCACGCTCTTCTTTTGTAAATCCTGCATTTTTTGTATTTGTTTTTGGATTTGCCAAATCAATTTCCTTATGTGCTACATTTAAATCGCCACAAAAAATAACAGGTTTTGTTTCTTCTAACTTTTTAATAAAGGCTAAGAAATCATCTTCCCACACTTGACGATAACTTAAACGAGTTAAATCACGTTTCGCATTTGGCGTATAAACTGTCACTAAATAATAATCTGCATACTCTGCTGTAATGACACGTCCTTCTTGATCATGTTCTTCAATTCCTAATCCATATTGAACAGAAATCGGTTCTTCCTTTGTAAAAATAGCTGTTCCAGAATATCCTTTTTTCACTGCTGAATTCCAATAGGCATGATAGCCTGCAAATTCCATTCCTAAATCCACTTGTTCAGGTTGTGCCTTTGTTTCTTGTAAACATAAAACATCTGGTTGAGCTTCTAATACATATTCTTGTAAAGCCCCTTTATTTAAAACAGAACGAATCCCATTCACATTCCATGTTGTTAATTTCATACTTCTTCCTCCACATTCATTTTGTTCTATCATAACAATTTTATAAAATGATGACTAGCAAAAAGATACCGACCTCCAACGGTTAGATTTTTAGTCTAACTTTTTGGGGTCGGTATCTCAGAAATATATCTTTTCAAAGTACCAGTTACTACTAGAATGTAAGCGGTTAATGTACTATAATATAAATAAAGAGATAGTTAAAGACAACACAAATTAAGTTGATAATGCGTGTAGCTTGATTACAGAATATTGGAATTGTAAACAGTTAATTTAGGAGGCACTATGAAAAGTATTTTTAACAATAATTTATTAAAATATTTAACTTGTATTATGATATTACTAAATGGTGTTTTATTTTCATTAGTGGCAACTTTTTACATGGATATAGCATATTTTAATAAATTAAGTATGTATCCATCTTCCGCTTTAGATATTCAATTAAAAACGATACCAGAAGAAAAAGCAGACTCTACGTATAAATTTTTAAATGAATATGCAGAACAAAATGGATTGTTTTAT
The DNA here is from genome assembly GCF_963516875.1 of uncultured Granulicatella sp. GTDB lineage: Bacteria > Bacillota > Bacilli > Lactobacillales > Aerococcaceae > Granulicatella. The sequence goes on from NZ_CAUQCL010000011.1 coordinate 27,044, forward strand.
ATTAGGAAAGATTTTTTGCTTAATACACATGGTGCAGTTAATGGTGCTTTGTTTAGTATTGACGGAGATATAAAATCTAATAAAGCTAAGTTAACACTTGATTTTTTAGGGCAAAATATTACTAATCCAAATAAATTAGAGAAATTATTAGTTGCAAAAGATGAAAATGCAACTTTGGGTGTATCTGAAACTACATTAAATAGTATTGATAATATTCCACGTTTTAAATTCGGAGAAAATATAGTCTTTAAAAAGCTATCAAATACAATTAGAGAAACAAAAACTATTAATGGTGAATACAGAATTCTGGGATTAGATAATTCAAAAAAAATAGAATTTTTAGAAGGACTCAGTAAAGTGAGTGGTGTTGATAGTTCCGTTTTTTTTGATGGTAAATCTGGATATTTTCTAGATCATGGATTGAATGAAATAATAATAGTTGGTATGTTTGTCATTAGCAATTTAGTATTATTATCGTTACTTATTGTAATAACGATAAAGTATTTGCCTAATTTAGGTAAACTTATTTTACTAGGATGGTCAAGAAAATATTTTGCTATTAAGTTATATCAACCGTTAATTTATACGGCTCTGTTATCTATTTTTTTGTTCATACCCTATGGATTAGTTTTAACGGATATTACTTTCAACTCTATTTTTTTTATTAGTTTAATGCTTGGGATAGGAATACTTCATTTTATAATCATTAGTATTTTATTATTAATAGCATCCCTTTTTATCTTCTTAATTTCAGCAATAAATGCAGTAAGAGAAAGAATACCAAGAAGAAAATATATGATTATTGCGGTATTGGTGTATTTTATTTTTAATATCTTCTTAATTGTAGGAAGTGTATATATAGATAACCCCTACCAAGAAGTCCAAAAAAATATAGAAATTTCTAAAAACTGGAATAAGGTTTCTGACTATAAAATTTTAAAAAATATTAGCGTTGGAAATGATCAAGCTAGTTTTAATAGGCAATCAAAAGAGTTTTTTAGAGATTTTTATAACTGGTACAAAGAAATTTCAGATGATAATGATGTAAATATCATAAACACTTCATTTATTTCCAAGGATATGCTAAAAAAGTATAAATTAAACGAAGTTTATAAATCTGTTCCTAACGAAGAATTTTGGACACTGACTGCTTCTCCTAATTATTTAAAAAAAATTGGTATAAAAATTGAAGATTCAGTTATAAAAAATGCTAAGCGAGGGACTAGAACTTATTTAATTCCAGAAAATAAATCAGATAATGAAATTAAACTGTTAAAAGAAATGCTCATCGAAAAAGATACTAAAAATATTAGATCAGATGATATTAAAACTAGTTTTAATGAAAATAAAGAATTTGAATTTTTAAAATATCAATTTAATCAAGAAGTATTTTCATTTAGTACGAAATCAGTAGATAAACTTATGATTAAAGATCCAATCATATTAGTCATTACTCCTGAGAATATGATCTATAGAGAGACAGAAAGTTTAATAGCTATTGGTTTAGAAAATTCTTACATTAAACTTGAAGGGGAAGCTGAAGCGAAGTATTTAAGCCAAGAATACTTATCAAAATTTAATTTAAATGATAACTATATAGAGTTTGCTACAATTCGTTTATTTGTTGATGGAATACAAAAAGATTTATGGTTAACGATACAATTATTTTTGGGAGCTTTAATTGCTATTACATTTATCGTGATTATTTTATTGGTTAGCATCATAACCATTTTTCAGAATGCGTATAAAGAAAAAATATCTGTTAAGAAATTCTTGGGATATAGCAATTTTAGCATATACAAAATCCCGCTACTGTTAACAACTTTTGTGGTAACCTTAGACATTGTAACTGTTATACTTTTTCATAGTAAAGTTGGCATAGTATTTATGATAGTTCTTGGTTTAATACAACTTGTTATATTTTATAAGATTATGATAAGTAATCAAATGAAAAAACTAAATCTATTTTTAAAATCATAGGAGGGGAATATGAATATACTAGAATTAAAAAATGTTTCTAAAAGTTATAATGGCAGAAAAATTATTGATAATTTCACTATTTCTATTCCTGAAAAATCAATTGTATCTATCATAGGTAAGTCTGGCTCTGGAAAGAGTACAATATTAAATATGATTGGAATGCTCGAAAAAGTTGATAGTGGTGAAATTAAAATAAATGGAAAAAAATTGCCTTCTATCAACAGTTCCTTAGCAATGAAATTGAGAAGAGACAGTATTAATTATTTATTTCAATCGTTTGCTTTAATCAATGATATCAAAGTTGTTGATAATTTACTAATTGCTATGGAATTTTTAGATATCTCAAAAAAAGAAAAAATCCATCTAATAGATAATGTTCTAAATGAGTTGGATATATTTGATTTAAAAACTAAAATTGTAAATACATTATCTGGGGGAGAACAACAAAGAGTAGCTATTGCTAGATGTATTTTAAAACCAGGAAACTTAATTTTAGCTGATGAACCTACAGGTTCTCTTGATCCCATGATGTCTGAAAAAGTATTTAGCTTAATTAAAAATTTACGAGATAAATATGGGAAAACTATCATTATTGTTACTCATGATATGAATTTAGCCAATAAGACTGATAAAATTATAAGTCTTAATTTTTAATATTGTATTATTATGATGAAAAATTATTTTTTATCTTTCAATACTTAAATATAAATTCTTTGTAGTATTATTTTGTTTAGTATTTAGACATAACTATCATTTCTATACTTTGATTTCGTTGACTTAAGTATACTAGATAGTTATGTCTTTTTGTTGTAATTTATTTCTCTCTAAATATCCGCATCATTCGGCAAGCAAATATAAAAACTAATCACTTCTCCAACGGATTCAGCTAACATTCTCCCGCCATGACTTCGAACAATATTATCGGCAATGGCTAAACCTAAGCCTGTTCCACCTGTTTCTTTCGAACGAGAGCCTTCTGCACGATAAAAACGGCTAAATAAATGCTCCAACACTTCTTTGGAGATAGGTTCTCCAATATTACGAACAGCAATGGTTACAATATCTTTTTGTTCCAATACTTCTATCGTAATCTTCGTATTTTCACGACCATATTTAATTGCATTTGACAGTAAGTTATGAATGACACGCACCATTTTTTCAGCATCCATTTCTAGCACCATTTTTCTTTTTGGAGGAATCACTTCAATTGTCATTTGACGTTTTTGTGCTTCTAATTCAAAATCAGCTGCTACTTGTTCTAAGAAATTCGCTACTGGAATATCATTCAATCGCAATGGTGCTCCATTTGGACTTGTTGTTGTATATTCGAATAAATCATCTACTAATGCCTTCATTTGTTGCGCTTTATGATACGCAATTTCTGCATAACGCTTTGTTTCTTCAGGTGTTTTAGGCTTTCCATTAATGACTAATCCTAAATATCCAATAATAGACGTTAAAGGGGTACGAATATCATGAGAAACATTTGTAATCAATTCATCTTTTGATTTTTCAATCATCCGTTCATCTTCCATGGCACTTACGGTTGAATCTACTAAACGGTTAATACTCGTCACGACTTTTCCCATATCTCCTGCTAATTGGAAAGGAATTCTTCGATCATAGTCTCCTTGCGCAATTAAATGTAATTCCTCTAAAACATGAGACATTTGCATTTGATGATAACGGCGAATTAAACGCCAATAAGTAAATCCAATCGCAAAAATAATCAAACTAATAGAAAAAATGTTTTTATACAAGCGGACTTCACTAGGAGCTACATTCCATGCTTGACGAATCGAACGACTGCCGTCTACAAAGTATCCAGGCGCATCTAGAAATTGATTCAACAATACTAAAGCTCCTAAATATAATACAAAGACGATACAGAGTGTAATAATACCTTCTAAAAATAATTCACTAATTTCCCGGGCTGTTAATTTCAATAGGGCAGCAGGTTTTTCCTCTCTAGCTGCCTTTTTTTGAAAAAATCTCCTATTTACTTTCAATTTTATAGCCAACTCCCCATACGGTTTCAATAACTTTATCTCCACCTGTTGCTTCAGCAATCTTATCACGTAAATGACTGACGTGCACCATTACGGTTTTAGTAGAGACAATACTTTCTTGTTGCCATACCGTTTCAAAAATTTCATCTGCACTAAATACTTTATTTGGGTGACTTGCTAGTAAGAATAAAATCCCAAACTCTAACACCGTTAATTGAATTTCTAAACCATCTAATGTTGTTACTTGATGAGATCCTTTATTAATTAATAATGGACCAATCGTAATTTCTTCAGCACTTTCACTTTCTTTTGTTAAAGCTGAAGTTCTACGTAATAATGATTTTACACGTGCAATGACTTCTAATGGGTTAAAAGGTTTCGTTACATAATCATCTGCCCCATTTGTTAATCCTTGAATTTTATCAATATCTGTTGATTTGGCACTTAGTAATAAGATTGGTAAAGTATCATTCGTTTTGCGAATTTCATGTACAACAGAAATCCCATCTAATCGCGGCATCATAATATCTAAAATCACCATATCGATATCTGAATAAGCTTGAATTTTTTCTAATGCTTGTTTTCCATCATAAGCTTTTACAATATCAAATTTTTCATTTCTTAAATAAATCGATAATAATTCAACAATCTCACGATCATCATCTACGACTAAAATTTTCATAAAAATCCCTCTTTTCGTATTCTTTTCAACTTTATCCTACTCAATCTCTAAGAAAAACTCCACCATTTCATTAAAATCTTGAAAATTCTTTAATAATTTGGCAAAAAAATCGCTTCTTTATGCCTGAACACACGTTTTTTTGCTATAATGTAAGTGTATTCCTTATTTATTGGAAAGGATTTTTTATGATACAAACACCTATTACAAATCAACAAGTTCAATTACTAGAAACGATTGTCACTTCATCAGAACAAATGCAAGATTATTTTGTTCCATTTGCAGTGGATGAATCCATCTTACATCATCTCGTGCAATTTCCATCGGAAACTTTTCTACATTTTTGGGAAATGGAAGGTACAGTGATTTTAGGAATGACAGATACTAAAACACCCTATTTAGAAGAGGGAGTTGCTTTATTAAAACAACGAAACTACACACCAGTTGTTCGTCATGCTGGAGGCTTAGCGGTTGTAAGTAATTCAGGCGTTTTAAATATTAGTTTATTATTTTCTAGACAAAATGCAACGATTACTCAAGTCTATGAATGGATGCAAGAACTCATCACACGTGCCTTTCCAGAAGCCATTGGAGAAAAAGAAATCCAAGCCTTTGAAGTGAGTGATTCCTATTGTCCAGGAGACTATGATTTAAGTATTCAGGGGAAAAAATTCGCTGGAATTGCGCAAAGACGTTTCAAAAATTCCATTTGTGTCTCTATTTATCTTAGCATTAATGGAAATCAAGAAGAACGTGGAAACTTAATCCATGATTTTTATGAAGAAAGTATTAAGGGAGAAGAAACTCGTTGGCATTATCCAACTATTAACGCCAATAGTATGGCAAATATATCGCAATTATTAAACTTAACACTAACGGTACAAGAAGTCAAAGAACGTATTTTAACTGCTCTATTAGATGGACAATGCGAATTATTAGAATCAGAAATTAATTTTGCAACTGAAGTAAGTTATCAAAAAGCTATCGATCGTTTAAATCTTCGAAAAGTTTAACGAAATTTCAAACAGTATAAGGAGGAAAAGTTGATGTATATTGAAGAACTATCCCGTGAAAAAGTATTACGTGACCCTGTTCATGACTACATTCACATTCAACACCGTGTTATTTTAGACTTAATTAATAGCCGAGAAATGCAACGATTACGCCGAATTAAACAAACTGGTGCCTCTATGTTCACCTTCCATACGGCTGAACATTCCCGCTTTTCTCATTCATTAGGCGTCTATGAAATTGCTAGAAGAATTTGCGACAAATTTGTTCGTAACTACCCTTCTACAACACCAGAAGATGGATTATGGGATGACTCTAACCGCCTTGTTGTCCTATGTGCCGCTCTTTTACACGATATCGGACATGGCCCTTATTCTCATGCTTTTGAGAAAATTTTTGATACAAACCATGAACAAATTACGATTGATATTATTTTGTCACCAGACACAGAAGTAAACAAAATTTTAAAAACAGTTTCTCCTACTTTCCCAGAAGAAGTAGCCAGTGTCATTCAAAAGAAACACCCAAATCCACAAGTCGTTCAATTAATTTCTAGTCAAATTGATGCTGACCGTATGGATTACTTACTACGAGATGCTTATTTCACAGGGGTAAATTATGGAACATTTGATTTAACTCGTATTTTACGTGTGATTCGTCCTTATAAAGGTGGAATTGCCTTTAACTTCTCAGGAATGCATGCCGTAGAAGATTATGTCGTTAGCCGTTATCAAATGTATATGCAAGTTTATTTCCATCCAGTATCAAGAGGTATGGAAGTGGTGTTAAATCACTTATTAAAACGTGCTACTGAATGTTATCATTCAACGACTCATCCATTAAAATATACAGCCTCTTTCTTAAAACCATTTTTTGAAAAAAATTGGACATTAGAAGACTATCTACGTCTAGATGACAGTGTATTAAATACTTATTTTGCTCATTGGCAAATTGAAGACGATGCGATTTTAAGTGATTTAGCCGATCGTTTTATTAATCGTAGACCATTTAAATCCGTACCATTTAATTCCGTCAATGACAAAGCAACGATTGAACGGATGAAAGAACTTGTACAAAATGTTGGTTATAATACCGAGTATTATACCGCTATTAATAATAGTTATGATTTACCTTATGATTTCTATCGACCAGATTCTGTAAAACCACGAACACAAATTGAACTCGTAGAACGAAATGGAAATATGGTCGAATTATCTCTTGTCAGTTCGATTGTTTCTGCCATTTCAGGAAGAGTCCGTGGAGATGTACGTTTATATTTCCCAAGAGAAATGTTTGCAGAAGGAACATCTGAATTATTTAGCGAAGATTATAAAGAATTTCAAGCATTAGCAACTAAACTTGATGTCTATTCCAACCAAATGAAATAATGTTAAAAAGACTTTTCTAAACTAGCAGAAATACATGCTACGCGGAAAAGTCTTTTTGTGCTTTTTTATTCAGTAAAAAAATATGCTATAATAAAGGTGAGACAGAAAAAAGGAGACTAACTATGATTAAATTAATTGCCATTGATATCGATGGAACTTTGATTAACTCAAAACACGAAATTACTCCTCGTGTTCATGCTGCATTAACAAAAGCAAAAGAACAAGGTGTCTATGTTGTTCTTTGTACAGGGCGTCCTCTTCCTGGCGTTCAAGGATATTTAAACGAATTAAACTTAATCAATGATCGTGATTTTGTTATTACTTATAATGGTTCACTTGTTCAAAAAACAGGAACAGGCGAAAGTTTAGTACGCTTTGGAATGACAATGGATGATTTAAAACTAATGGATGATTACCATCAACAATATGGCGTTCATTACCACGCAATCGATGAAAAAAATATTTATGTGACTACACCAGATATTGGAAAATACTCTTATATGGAACGTGACCTTGTTGGAATGCCAATTGTACAACAACCACTAGATCAATTTGACCCAAATGCTACTTTTTCAAAAATGATGTTCGTAGATGAACCAGAAATTTTAGAAAATCTTATTCCAAATTTAAGTGACTCATTTAAAGAAAACCATAATATCGTTCGTAGTATGCCTGTTTACTTAGAAGTCCTACACCCACAAGCAAGTAAAGGACACGCTGTCGCTAAACTAGCAGAACTATTAGGACTAGATGCTAGCGAAGTCATGTGTATCGGCGACCAAGGAAACGATAAGGATATGATTGAATATGCTGGAATGGGCGTTGCAATGGGAAATGCGATTGATGAAATTAAAGCACTCGCAAACTTTATTACAACAACCTGTGATGAAGATGGTGTTGCAGTAGCTGTAGAAACTCACGTATTAAACACGGAGAACTAATTCCAAGAAGAACAATAAAACGAAAACCTAAAGGAGATTTTACACTCCTTTGGGTTTTCTACTTTTACAACAACATAACAAAACAATTCACTAAACACGATAATTTAATAAGATTTTAGAAAGAAATATCTAATTTTAACGAATATTCGTCTTTTTTTTAGTTGTAATTTTCGTAATTTTCTGTATAATAGTTTTACTGAAGCAATCTTCAGCCAGAGCGAGCTTAAAAGCTTTGATTCAATTTAAAGGAGGCTAACAAATGAAATTAAAAAGAAGCGAGCGTTTAATCGATATGACACAACGATTACTCGATAATCCTCACACATTGATTTCATTAACAAGTTTTACAGATTTATACCAATCTGCAAAGTCTTCCATCAGTGAAGATATTGCTATTATTAAACGCACCTTTGAAATTCAAGGAATTGGAGTCGTTAATACACTCCCTGGAGCTGCCGGAGGCGTGATTTTCACCCCAAAAATCAAGAAAGAACAAGCATTAGAAGCTGCACAAAAAATTTGCGATCAAATGAATGACTCTACTCGACTACTTCCTGGTGGATATATTTATTTATCTGATTTACTAGGAAAACCAGACGTTCTTCATCACTTAGGAAAAATGATCGCTTCTGCCTATGAAGATAAGAAAGTTGATGTTATTATGACTGTAGCAACTAAGGGAGTACCAATTGCCCAAACAGTTGCCAATTATTTAAATGTTCCATTTGTAATCGTTCGTCGTGATTCAAAAATTACAGAAGGAGCTACAGTAAGTATTAATTACGTATCTGGTTCTTCTTCTCGTGTTGAAAAAATGGAATTATCTAAACGTACTCTTCCAAGTGGATCGAATGTACTCATTGTCGACGACTTCCTAAAAGCCGGTGGTACCATCAATGGGATGAGAAGTCTGATCCAAGAATTCGATTCTCAAGCAGTAGGTGCTGTCGTTTTCTGTGAATCAGGAGTTTCAGGACATCAATTAGAAGACTATTCTTCTATTATTCGTATCACAGAAATCAATACCGAAAACCAACATATAAAAGCCGAACTCGGTAACTTCTTCGATACACATACATTTTTAAAAGAAACACATTAATGAATACAAAATAAACTCAAAATAACAGAAAAAAACTTCCCTGAATAGCAAGGTCGCCAGCAGCCAGCAAATGCTGTCTCATGGCTAGAATTCGAGCCTAGGTCTCGAATTCTCCCTGTAAAATAAGCCACCGAAGTGGCTCATTTTACTTTTGCTATTAAGAAAAGTTTTTTCTGTTATTTTTTCTTTACGTTGTTAAATAGATTATACCCATTCACCATTCTCATTCAATTGATATCCATCAATAACAGTATTTTTTGCCATCTTACCATTTGATAGTACATAATACCATTTACCATTAGATTGAATCCATTGATTTCGAGCATAAGAGCCGTCTTCATTTAGGTAATACCAGCTATTATATGAAGAATCGAAGATCCATTCATTTTTCGCCATATATCCACCAGATTTCAAATAATATTGATCTTTCCATGTATTTTCTACATAGTGACCATTTTCATCAAAATAGAACCAGCTATTATATTTAGCATCATAAATCCATTCATTTTCTGCCATTGTTTTATCTGCTTTAATATAATAAGATCCAATCCATTGTTTACTTACAGCTTTTCCATCATTATCTACATAGTACCAATGATTACCTTTTTTCTCCCATTTATTTCGAGAGACTACTTCTTTCGTTGTTTCTTCGTTTTCTTTAGTAGTTTCTACTTTATTCGAAATAACTTCTGTAGTTTCCTCTTCTTTTTCTGTTGATACAACAGGTTTTAATTCAATCGTACTAGTTGTTTCAGTAGGTTGAACTGGTTTTAATTCCGGAAGCACTGAAGGTTTTTCAGTAATAGTTCCGCCATTATCAACTGGTTGAGTTAGAGCCGGTTTTTCAAGAAGTGGTTTTTCGATTTCTTTCTCTTTTGGCTTGAATGCTTCATTCGCATTATTTACTACTTTAGCATTATGAATATTTTGAATTTGTTCAATAAATACTGCTAACTCTTCTGCAGTCATTGAACGAGGGATACCTTCCCTATTCACTCCAATTAAGTTTAAAGTTTCAATTTTTTTAATAACTTTTTCTGCTAACTCATCTACTTTTAACTGGAGTGCTAATTTTTCAGAAAATGATAATGAAGAATCTTGGTTAATTTCTAACTTTTCATTTAAAGCTACATTATTAACTGTATATTTATTCTTATTCATTGGAGCAGTGAAATGAGTATTTTGAATATTATCATTAACAACACTCAACATCTTTTCAATTTTTTGAGAAAGTGAAAGTGTATCAAATTCTTTTTTATTATCCTTCAATTTATTTCTTAAGAAATGGATAACGGGTGCACCAAGATTCATTCTAATCTCAGAAATCACTTTTTCCTTTTCAACATCTGTATAGCGATTATCTGCTAAAATTAACTTTTCCTGTTTTTCTCTAAATTTTGAAACTTTAATTTTAATTACTTCTTCTAATACCTTTTCTTGATATTCACTTTTAGCTACGTTGAGTAATCTTTCATAATACTGTTCAGAATTTTCTCCATATCGTAAATCCTTATCAATAAATTCGACTATCTCATTTATTAGACTATTATTCAATGAATCATTAAAACCATATTTTTCCAATTCTTGTATATATAATTTATAACTTTCTTTCAAACTATTTTTAATTTTTAGTGGAGTTAAATAAATTTTTATATTTCCATCAAAAAATTTTTTATACTCACTAATTAATTCTTCTACTTTTTCATCAAATTTTTGATCATATCTTTTATTGTAGTTTAAATTTCCAATAAGCTTAGTAATAATTTCATTGATTTTTTCATCAGTAATACCAGAGTTTTCCAAATCTTGTTTTTTACTATTCACATAAGAGTTTAAAGCCTCTTTCACTTTACTTTTTGCTTTTAATGATTCAACTCCATTTTGAAGTTCATTTTTAGCATTCCTAAGAATATAATTAAGTTCTGATTCTCTGTTCAGTCTATAGTAATATCTAACATTTTTAGAAGCTTTTTCAAATGAAGATTTTAAAATGTTATTAAAATCTTCTTCTGAAATTCCTTCCTCTAATAGTTTTGTTTTTTGACTATTACCATACTCTTCAAACTGAGTTTTAGCATCTAAAGTAAATTCTTTAACTTTAAATTCTGTTTTTTCTTGAACAATTCTATCAATATATTTTTTAACTTTCTCTTTTGAAAAAGGTTCTTCATATTCACTACCATTAGCATTTGTATGTACTTTTCTAATTTCAAGAATAATATCATTAATAGTTTCAAATGGTACTATATTATCTCCTAAAGCATATTTAACTTCTAAAATATTATCTATTTTTTCTAATAATTGTTTTTTCTGTTTCTCTGATAAAGAAGAATCCTGATTAACTTCTTGTTCTTCTTTCATTTCTGCATATCCAATAATAGTTTCAATTTCATGATTATATAGTTTTGCTGTATGGTAATTAACTCTATTTTCTTTAACGTATTGAATTGTATTTTCTAATATTGTTGGATAATTCGTTAACAAATCTTTTCGATCATCTTGGTAATATCTACTTCTTGAATAAGGTTGAGTATGAAATGGATAATCTTCAGTATATCCATCCTTTAAATCTCCTTTATACTCTTTCATCTCTGTAATCCATTTCTCTTTAGAAACTGTATCAAGATAATTCGCTTTTTGTACGATGTCAATTGCTTTATCTAATGAATTTAAAATAACATTATACGCTGTTGAATCTATTACTGTCTCAATAAATAATTTTTTAACTTCATCATTAAATTCATCTCTATATCCTTGATAAATTCGTTTTTCAACCCACTTATTAGCTAATTCATCTAATTTTTCATCAGTTACTCCGTATTTAGCAACTACTGGTCTCATCGTTTTACTAAATTCTTGTACTTCTTTCTTATATTTAATTTTTTCTGGAGTTTCAGTTGTTGTTGTTTCCTCTACAGCAACAATAGGTTTTGATAATTCTTGTTTGATAATTTCTGCACTTGTAATACCAACCGTTGATACTAAAGCAAACGCTACTCCTAGTTTTAGAGATTTATGATTAACTTTCATTCTATTCCCTCTTTCCTGTTTTTTTATGAGTTAAGTATACTACATCACAAAAGTTAAGGAAACGTTTTAACTAGCAAAAATAAAAGAAAAACTCCCTTGAATAGCAGCAGTAAAATGAGCCACGGAAGTGGCTTATTTTACAAGGGGAAATTCGAGACCGAGGCTCGAATTTTAGCCATGAGACTCGCTATGCGAGGCTGCTGGCGACCTTGCTATTCAGGGAAGTTTTTCTGTTATTTTTGCTTACGTTTTACTGGAACGCAATCGAAAATAGCATCATCCATACGGGTAAAATCACGATATAGAGTAAAGTTGTAATCGTAACAGCAGATGTCGCAAAATCAATGTCCGCATTTTCCTCCGTTGCTAATAACGGCATAATCACCAATGTAGGAATCATTGATTGAAGGAAAAATGTTTCTTGTAATTTCATTGGTAATTCGATGGAAAAGAAGTGCATGACTCCCACTTGGATTGTTAAAAGAATTGCCGGGAATAATACAAAACGTCCAAATATCGCTAAACTCATATCTCGATCGAACGTCAATGAACGAAGCCCCACTTGTGCTAAATGAATTCCAATATACATCAAAGATAATGGCGTTACTAAATTACCAATATAAATGAGCGATTGATTCAAAAACATTGGAATCGTTCCTCCAAACCATACCAAAATCATACTGCCTAAAAAGGCAATTAAAGGTGGTGAGAAAATCCGACTCCATTGAATTCCTTTTCCATCATATTGCTGATTATAATAAGCAAATAAATACGTCCCCACTGTAAACGTCGATAAAGTATTCACTACATAATATACTAAAAAATAAGGCATAGCCTCTTCACCGAATAAAGATAAATTCAAAGGCATTCCCATAAAAATCGTATTCGCATTGACAATCGTATTCATTACCGTCGCCTTACGTTCATTAGGAATACCAAACATTTGAACGATTAGCCAAGCAAGAAAATATCCAATAATAACACTCAATAGTGGAATTCCTAAACTTCCAACAAATTCAATCATTTTTTCCTTTGAGATAAATCTTAAAACAGAAATCATAATCGAAGCGGGTAACGCAATTTTAATAATAAGGGAAGAAATACTTGCTGAAAAATTTTCATCAAACCAGCCCTTTATTTGTAATACATATCCTAAACTAATCATGATGACAATTGTTGCCATACTTGAAAAGATTTGACCTAACATTTTAATCCTCCAATTACTTAGTACAGTCACTATACTCTGCTTTTCCTCTACCTGTCAATATTCCATAAAATATAAAAAATCTCGAAAAATCTGCTAGACAAACTTTCCGAGACTTCAACTTTATTTCTTGAATTGATTTTTAATCATTGTTCCAAATAAACTAACGACTAAAATTATTAAGAATACACAAGTAATTGTGGCACCTGGTGGTGTATCAAATTCATAAGACATACTTAATCCACTAAAAATACCAAATATGCTAATTAAAATACCCGACACAATTACGCCTGTAAAACTTCTCGTTAAACGAATCGCAATAGAGGCTGGTAACACAATAACCGCTGAAACTAATAAAGCTCCAGCAATTGGCATCATCACTGAAATGACTACACCCGTAATAATCGTGAAAACTTGTGTCATCAAACGAACAGGTAATCCTGCCGTATAAGCAGTATCTTCATCAAATGATAAAACATATAATGGTCGTCTAAAAATTAAATATAACACGACTACAATAACCGCTAAAGCAATCATCAACCACATTTGTTGTTGTGTAATCGTCACAATAGAACCAAATAAAAATTGATCCACACTAATCGTTGAACGACCTTTTTGGAAATTCATTAAAATTAAGGCAATCGCCATCCCGCCGGACATTAATATCGCAACGGTCACTTCTGAATAACCTTTAAAATATTTTCCAATTACTTCTAACACAATAGCTGCTAAAACTACCACTACTAATGTCATAAAGGTAGGATTATAGCCTAATAATAAGCCTAGAGAAACTCCCACTAAGGAAACATGCGATAAGGTATCTGCCAATAATGACTGCCTTCTTAAAATTAAAAACAATCCCAAAATCGGCGTAATCATCGCCATTGCTAATCCTGTGATGAATGCTCTTTGCATAAAACCATAGAAAAACATCTCCATGGAGAATCCTCCTTTCTCATCAAATGAATATGTTTATCCACATAATGTTCCAAATCTTCTTCCTCATGCGTCACCATTAAAATCGCTTTTCCATGATGTGCACAACTGTGATGTAAAAGATGATAGAAACGCTCTCTACTTATTTTATCCATTCCTGCTGTTGGTTCATCTAAAACAAATAAGTCCGGATCTGTTGCAAAAATACGCGCTAAACAGATTCTTTGTTTTTGACCACCCGACAACTCGCCAATACGTTTATGGCGTTCATCCCACATCCCAACAGATTTTAAGGCTCTTTCAATATGTTCATGGTCTTCTTTATCTAATCGTTGGAACCAACGACCTTGTTGGTAACGACCTGAAGCAACTAATTCATAAACGGTTGAAGGAAATCCCACATTAAAAGAAGAAATTTGTTGTGGGGCATACCCAATCGATAAAGTTTCTCCTTGTGTATTAACGGTTGCGATTGTTGCTTTTCCTTGTTTTGGAGTTAATAATCCTAAAATATTTTTTAATAAAGTGGATTTTGCTGCACCATTTTCACCTGTTAATATGACAAACTCTCCCGGTTCAACAGTGAAACTAATATTTTCTAAAACGGGCTCATTATCATACGAAAATGATAAATTCTCAACTGAAACGTAACTCATACTAACTCCTTCCTTATCTAAATCGTAGTAATTCTTTTTTATGTACGTTTGTTAGGATAGCATATTTTAGTACGAATAATCAAGAATTAACGATAGATAGAATTCTATTAATATCTAAAAGATTTACTCCACAACTAAAATAGGAATCAAGCAACCTAACATTGCTTAATTCCTTCAATAAAGTTAATTCAAAAATCCTATTTTATTCAGTAATTAAATCCATTCACCATTATCATTAACATAGTAACCATCTGGAGTAATTGTGTTTATTAACAATTTTCCTAATGAATTTAAGTAGTACCATTTACCACCTACTTGTTGCCATCCTGTTAACATTTCTCCTGATTTATTCATATAATACCAATATTTTCCAACTTGAACCCATCCTATTGACATTGCTCCCGTTTCATCTAAAAAATACCATTTACTATCATCTAACAACCAAGCAGTCTCCATTGCTCCTGAAGAATTTAGGTAATACCATTTATCATTAATATACTGCCATCCAGTTTGCATTACACCGTTTTTATCTAGATAATACCAATTATCTGCTTGAATCCAACCTTTCACTATCTTACCCAACGTATCAAAGTAGTACCATTTCCCTTCAAGTTGTTTCCATCCTACTTGTACTTTATCTAATACTACATTTGAATTTGTTACTGTATTTTTAATTGATTTAGATTCATATGTGTTTATTTCTTCATTTTTTTCTAAACCGTCTAAAATTGAATTGCCTAATTTTTCATTACTAATACTTAATGTATTTTTTAAAATTTTATATACTCCATTCTCCGTTACAAGATTAAAATCACCAATACTATCATTAATAACAGATTCTTTACCATTTTCAGTAGATTTAATAAAGGAAATGAAATCACTCTTCAAATTATAGAACCTATTATTTAAAACCATTATTTGACCTGTTGAATCCTCAATTATAATCCCCTTATCTCCACCAAAAATCTGATTATCAGAAACTGTTAAATTATTACTAATTCTTAATAATTCAATATTTGGTTGTTTAGAGTCTTCTGAAGTATTTTTAATTATATTTTTAGTCACAGTAATATCTGTTACTTTCCCAAGATATTCTGCATTATCTTTTGCAACTCGTATTGCTATCGTATTATTGTCAGAAATATTGAATTCATTTTCTGTAATATCTACCTTCTTATTTAAATCAAGTATATCTTTATCATTTTTATAACTAAAAGCATTTACTAAAGCTGCTCCGTTTTCTCGATAGATTACACTTTCTTCCTTATTCTTCTTATCAAAACGATTTCCTTTAATTAAAATATCAGTAAATCCTGTAAAACGAATTCCAGCATAAATCATATTATCAAAATGATTATTCAGAATTTTGATATTAGAAGGATTTTGTGTGGTAATCGCTTGATAATGTGTACCTATTGCTGTTACTAATTCACCGGACTTTTCACTCTTTCCAAAATATGAATTTTGAATAGTCACATTTTCAGACTTTACACCTGTTTCATTTAATGCGTAAGGAAACCCTTTCCTTGTCATTGGTTCAATTTGAATAGACTCCTTCGTAATCATTGCATTATCTTTTATTGTCTTAGGCAATGCCTGCCCTAAGAAACGTGATTGATCTACTAAAACGTTTTTCGAACCTGCAATTTGAATAGCATGCCCCTGAAAACTATCTTTAAAAGTTACATTTCGAATTGTGACATTAGTACTGTTTCCAATTGCAAACCCGCCAGAAGAATTTATTAAAGGTAAATTCTTTGGTTTACTACCTTCTTCGTTTAATACACCATTCATATCAATTGTACCACCAGAAAAACTAATATTCTCTGTCGGTTCCCAAAAGATTTTATCCCCACCATTAATAAATGGACCAGTCATAAATACAATTGATGGACGATCTTTAAAATTGATTCCATTTAATATAGTCGCCTTATCATCCAAACGAATATCTATATTACTTTTTAACTGAATAATTTTTTTAACAAGATATGTTCCTTCTGGAAAATATAGTTTTCCTCCACCTAACCCTTGTGTTGCAGCATCAATAGCCTTTTGAATAGCTTCTTGGTCATCTGTTATCCCATCTCCAACTGCTCCAAATTCTTTAACGTTTATAAAATCTTTCGCAAATTGAGAAATCTCTGCATTACTTAAAATTTTTCCGTTTACAGGTTGTATTGCTTCCATCGTTGAACTTATCTTTTCCTCAGTTACTAATTTAGCATTTGGATTTACTTCCTCCGCTAACACTAAATGAGTTTCTGCGAAAGAAAACGCTAACAAAAATAAGCATGTTCCAATTTTTAATCTACGAATACTGCTTGTTTCATTATAAATATACTTTTCCATGGTAGCCTCCAAATTTATATGATTTGTTTCCCTATTTTTTATAACTATTCTTTGAAAAGTTATAAAAATGACACCGCTGTCATTTTCTTTCATAATATACACCTTGAACTAATTTGTCAAGGTATATACCATTAAAATTTTTTCTAATATCAATAACATTACATAATTCTTTAATATTTTATAATAGGTTAAAATTTACATTTTCAAAATTCAAATATGGTTAAAAAGTTTGCCGTCTTATTAAACTTGCGGAAACTTCAACTGACTCTCTTTGTTCACCATTTATAATTGCTAAAACACCTTCAATCATTTCTTTCGCTAATTCTGTATAATTTGGAGCGATGGTTGATAATGCGGGAGTATAATATTTAGCTATTGGTATATTATCAAAACCAACTATTGTCAGTTGATCAGGAATCAATATTCCTTTTTCATAACATCCTCTAATAACACCTTGAACTTTTTCATCTCCCGAAACAAAAATAATATCCGGAATATTAGAAGTTGATAAATGCTCTTTTACATAATCATATACAGATTCAATTGTAAATAAGCCATATATAACTTCTAAATCAATATCATATCTCTTTTCCTTTACAAACTCTCTAACACCATTTTCACGATTTTTATTAACAAGAGATGGTCCACCCATTAATAACCACATCTTTTTAAAGCCTTTTTCTTCAACAGCTTCCATTAAATCATATCCTGCTTTAAAATCGTTATTTGAAACATAAATAACACCATCTGTGTGAGACTCTCCAAATACAATAAATGGCATATTATTCTTTTTCAAATATTGAATTCGACTATCATCTTTTCCTTCATAAAATACAATTACACCATCAACTAAACTACCTGTACTGGAAATAATAGAATCTTTAATAGAGTCTCCTTCTCCAAAATACTCAACAATTGCATTAACTCCTACTTCTTTACATGTCTGCAATACCTTATCTAGTAAAGTTTGAAACCAAATTAAAGGGAATGATTCCATTTTTTTCACAGATATTAAAATATTAATGGTTTCTTTTTTCGTTAAATTTTGAGCATAAGCATTTGGAACATATGATAATTCATCTATTACTTTCATTACAGCTTGATAGGTCTCAGGTTTAACTCTTTCTCCCCCATTAATAACTCTTGAAACAGTCTTTGGGGATACCCCTGATATTCGTGCAATATCATAAATAGTAATCTTCTTGTTATTTTTCATTTTTAGTCCTCAAAATAATCTAAATTTTCAAAGTGATTTGCCCTATCATTCTATCAAATATAATCCTAACATACAATTTATATTTTCATATTTTACTAACTAGATTTTTACTTCAAACAAGTCATTTTATGATAAAAAGGCAAGGTTACCCTCGCCTTTTTATCTTGCGTTAACTAGTTTCTTCTAAGTAAATAACTCCAACAATATCTGACAATTCTTCCATTAAACGAAGATGTTCAAATTTCCCAGGAAGTTCTAAAGTAATAAAGGACGCTATTTTCTTTTCAGGTACATCAAAATATTGAATTCGACTTTGATTCACTTCGCCAAAAGCTGTTCTTGAATCTGTAACACGAATATGTTTTTCAGCACAATATACTAATACACGATTATAGGCTTCTGTTGAATTTACCACTATATACAATTCAATAATTTTTGAACGTTTTTGTAAATATATTTTCAATGGTTGAAACATTGAAATAATACCCCAAATTGAAATAGCCGTTAATATAGCTCCTTGATAGAACCCAACGCCTATCGCCAAACCAATACCTGCAGCTCCCCAAATTCCTGCAGCCGTTGTTAATCCTGTTATCTTTTTATTTTCTTTTATAAGAATTGTTCCTGCCCCTAAAAAACCTACTCCCGATACTACTTGAGCACCTAATCGTGTAGGATCCCCCGTTCCAAACTTATATGAAACAAACTCATTTGTCATCATTATTAGACAAGCTGCAACACAAACAACGCTGTGTGTGCGTATCCCTGCTGGCTGAGATTTTCCTCCTCTTTCCATACCAATTAGACTTCCTGCTACTAGTGACAAAACTATTCGTATTACTATTTCAATATTTGTTAAGGCTGTCATAATTACTTCCTAGTTGTTTTACTTTGTCTTTGTGTAAAGTATAGTACTGTTGAAGAAATAATCATTAATACAATAGTATATACAAAGACAAGAGCTTGTGCATTTGAAGTTGCTGTTTCGTCCCCTGCTGAACGAATAGTAATTCCTAGCGGCTGAGCCAATGGATGATACAAGAATACAGATAAATCGAAGTCTGTTAATAACGAATTAAAGTTAAGGGCAATGATTGAAAGAACTACTGGTAAAATAAATGGAATAATAACTTTCATCATTGTATAAAATGGTGATGCTCCCATACTACGAGCTGCATCTTCCATTTCATCATCAACGCTAAATAAAATAGCTCGAACCATACGATATGAGAATGGTATTTTTACAATAATATATGCAATTAATAGCATTACAAAAGTTCCAACTAAAATTTTATTTAATACAAGTGGTTGTGGTTGATTAAATGTAAAAAGTAAACTAATTGCTAATAATGTACTTGGTAGTAACCAAGGAAGCAAAGCTCCATATTCAAACAAGAAGTCAAATTTAGATTTATGTTTTCTAACCACTCTCGCAAAAACAACAGCAAGGACTGTTGCTGTAATGGCAGCAAGAATTGCATAAATAAAGCTGACTAAGAATGGTGAGAAAGCAACACTATTACTAAAGAATTGATAATAATTTTCTAAAGTAAAGTTAGACAATGATAAATGTCCTGTTTGAATCGCTACTGGATCTGTAAATGAATATAAAATAATAAAAACTAAAGGCAATAAGAAAACTGTAAATAATGCGTATGCAACAATATGTGCAATGATATTCCATGGTTTTGAAGATATCTTTTGCTTTTTCAAAGGTGCTTTTGTTTTAGAGATAGAAATATAATTTCCGCCTTTTTCAATTTTATTCATGATAGTTAATAAAATTGTAGTAGCAATCCCCAAAACAATCGCAAGTAAAGCAGCTAAATCACGAGAATTTCCCATACCTGCAAATGTAATAATCATTGGGTTAATGGTTTGGAATTGTTTCCCTCCAACAATCATTGGTGCTGCAACTGCAGATAATCCACTAAGGAAAATCATAATAGTTAATGCAAATAAGGTAGGTGTTAAAGTAGGTAAAACTACTTTTCTAAACACTGTAAAAGGTTTTGCACCCATATTACGTGCAGCTTCAATTGTATGATAATCTACACTTCTAATCGTATTTGTTAAAAACAATGTATGATTAGCAGTTCCTGAGAAAGTCATAATAAACAATACTGCTCCATATCCAATAAACCAGTTAGGATCAAGTGAAGGAATAATGTTTTGTAAAACTCTTGTAATCATTCCATAAGGTCCATAAACAAATTTATAACCTGTCGCAAGAACAACCCCTCCATAAATCAATGAAGTCATGTATCCTAATTTTAAGATTTTAGCTCCTTTAATATCAAAGTATTCGGTGAATAATACACAAAGTACTCCTACAATGTTTACTGTAATAATCAATGAAAAAGCTAATTTAAAACTGTTCATAATACTTTGTAGAGCTCTTTGAGATTTTAAAACACGTTCAATTGCATTTATAGAAAAATGTCCGTCTTTAACAAATACATTCACTACTAAATCAAAGTTTGGATAAATAATAAACGTTACTAGGAACCAGACTAATCCTAAACGAATAAGCCAATCTTTCCAATTTAACTTTTTACGCATACTATCCCCTCCCTAATATTGAACAATATCTGAAGGTGTAATATATAGTTCTACATTTTCCCCCACAGATTTAATTGCAAATTGACTATCAATACGAGTCACATTGACAATTTGATTTTCAGATACTTGTATCGTATATCGAACGTTTACACCAGAAAATTCTGTGTCAATAATTGTACCATTTAAGACGATATCTTCTTCTGTTTCACGTTTAAAACGAATTTTCTCTAGACGAATATATCCTTTCTTATCTTCTAAGTTTACTGATGGATTTTTAGATAAAATAGCATGAACCGTTTCTTCAGTTAAGACATTAATATCTCCAATAAAATCACATACAAACTCTGTTTTTGATTGATGATAAATTTCAGGTGGTGTTCCTACTTGTTCAATAAACCCATTATTGAATACAGCAATTCTGTCTGATAATGTTAAAGCTTCCTCTTGGTCATGTGTAACATATAATGTTGTAATTCCTAAATCTTTTTGCAGACGTTTTAATTCTTTTCTTAAATCTACACGTAATTTTGCATCAAGATTAGAAAGAGGTTCATCTAAACAAAGAATTTTAGGTTCTAATACTAATGCACGAGCTAATGCTACACGCTGTTGTTGACCACCAGATAATTCTGACACATTACGTTGTAATTGTTTATCAGAAATTTTAATTTTTGCAGCTACTGCTGCAACTTTTGCTTTAATAACATCTGGAGCAACTTTTTTTACTTTCAATCCAAAAGCAATATTATCAAATACTGTCATTGTTGGGAATAAAGCATAAGATTGAAACACGATTCCAATTCCACGTTTTTCAGGTTCTAATTTAGTCACATCTTTCCCATTTACTTCAATTCGTCCTTGAGAAGGATCAAGAAATCCTACTAAAGCTCTTAAAGTTGTTGATTTTCCACAACCTGACGGTCCTAAAAAAGTAAAAAATTCACCTTCATTAATTTCAAGATTAAGATTATCAATTGCAATAAAATCTCCATACTTAATTTGAATATTTTCAAATTTAATCATAATGTTTTCTCCTTCATCTATTTCAAAAAGTCTCGCAAAGGTTCTTTCTATCTAATAGAGTTTAGACCCTGCGAGACTCGTGATACCATTTATAAAATTATTTAACGTATTCTAATTCTGCTTTTTCAACCCATTGGTCTAAGTATTTTCCAACAACTTCCCAATCAATAGCTTGTGGTTTAAGTTGTCCAACAAATTTCTTAGTATCTTCTGGTAATTCAGATACCGCATCTTTATTTGCAGGGATAGATCCAAAGTTTTTACTATATTCAGCTTGAATTTTAGCTTGACCAAACCAGTTAATAAATTCTTTAGCAAGTGCTTTTTTCTTACTAGTATTTAATACCATTGTTTGTTCTGTTACAAATGGAACACCTACATCTGGTGTCATTACTTTAAATTCTACATTTTGTTCTTTTTGTCCTACTAATGCTCCTGAGCCCCAAATCATACCATATTGAACAGGACTTTCTTTATCTAAAACTTTAACGACTGTACTTTCACCTTTTTGAAGTGTATATGCATTTGCAAAATAATCTTTTGCAACATTCCAACCTTTTTCAGATACACCTAAATCTCCTTTTTCATCAAGATAACGAACTAAGATACTTGCATAAATCGCACGTCCAGTACCACCTGTTAATCCATAAATTGAATATTGACCTTTATATTTACTTGCTAACTCTGTCCAATCTTTTGGCATTTCTTTCGCTTCAGGATTTCCAATTAATACTAACGGTTGAACAATCACTGGATTATAAAAACCATCTTTATCTGCTAATGATGAATCAATTTTATCAAACCAATCAGGTTTAAATTGTTCTAATAATTTTGCATCTCGTAATTTATTTGAATCTACAGCTCCAATCCCAAATACCATATCAGCAACTGAATTATTTTTTTCTGCAATAACACGATCTGCAAGTTGTGCACCGGCAATATCAACCATACGAATATTAAATCCTGCTTCCTTTGCTTGAGCTGTTAACCAGTCTCCACGCCCGTTTGATACCGAGTTAGAATAGATTACTAATTCTTGACTTTTATCTGCTTTTTCATCAGCTCCTGAGTTAGAATTAGATGAAGGATTTGTACTACTTGAACAAGCTGCCAAAGCTGTTGCTGTAAATACTGTTGTTAATAATTTTGATAAAAATTTCTTAGTTTTCATAATAAAACTCCTTTTATGTTAATTTTTTATTTCCCAAATTTTTCATGATATGGAACAAATTGTCTCATATCTTCAAACACTGTATAATCAATGCGATTCACAGTAATTACAGGTACTTTCTCTAGTAATACTTTTGTTAATTCTTCTTTTACTTTTTTAAATTCCTTATCTTCTTCTTCAGTTAACGGAACTCGTAAATATCCAATCGAGATATGAAATTGATATCGATTATGATTAGGGAAACGTACTCCTGCTTTTTCTGAAACATATGTACGTATTTCTTCTAATCTTTTAGCAGATTCTTCATCAGCAGGTTCCACTAAAATATTTTGATTTCCCATTTCAGTTACTCTCATATGAATGTTTTCATTCAACAATGGAAATATTTCTAATTGTTTTGCAAAATAATCATGAATTTCCTGTAATGGAGTATCTAATGATAAGTGACTACTCCAAAATTCTGGTTCACGATTCTCATGACAAAGTAACTCAATCACTGTCATATGAATTGATTCTCTAGGAGTTAGAGTAAATTTATCAATAAATGGTAACTCTCTATAGCGAGATTGAATAATATCAACTACTTCCATCAAGTCTGGTTTACTGTATAAATTTGCAACTACAGTATTTCCTGGAAAATGGTTAAATTCACCATTTTCCTTAAATTTAATTTTAGTAAGATTTTTCATAAACTTCTTCCTTTGTTTTTTCTTTTTTTGACACCGGTGTCAACCCGATGAGTTCATTATACGTTGTAAACGTTTTATTGTCAACCGCTTTCATTTTATTTTTTTAAATTCTTTTTAGAAATTTATTTATAGTTTTATATTTAAGCTATTCTAATTAATTCCCACTGTTTCAATAAATCTCTTAAATCCTTCTCGACCAGATTGATTATTTTTATACACACCTGCATCTTCCAATACTCTAGCAAAAACTTGACCTACTTCATATTGAATAATTTTAGTAACTTCTTTTTCTTCTATATTTGAATATTTCTCTTTTAATTGTTTAGCCCAATCTAAATGATACTTTGCTATTTCATTTGGTTTATTTAATAAAAATTTCTCTACTTCTTCTAATTCAGTTTTTAAGCGAGGTGGTAAAATTGCAAGCCCCATTACTTCTATTAATCCAATATTTTCTTTTTTTATATGATGAACATCTTTATGAGGATGATAAACGCCGTCTGGATGTAATTCAGATGTATGATTATCTCTTAAAACTATATCCATTTCATACTTTCCATCAACTTTTCTAGCAATAGGAGTAACAGTATGATGCGGAGTATCACCTGTTTTTGCAATAATATCTAATTCAATATCTGTATAATTTTTCCATTTCTCCAATATCTTCGATGATAATTCTATAATTCTCTTTTTATCTTTTCCACGCAATCTAATAACTGACATTGGCCAATTAACTATTCCAGCTTCTATATCTTCAAAACCTGTAAATTCAAAATTTATGTCATAATCTGCTTTTTCCATTGGGAATACATATTTTCCACCTTGATAATGATTATGACTTAGTATAGAACCTCCAGAGATAGGAAGATCAGAATTTGATCCTACAAAATATCCTGGAATAATATCAATAATATCTAATAATTGTTCAAATGTCTTAGGAGTAATTGCCATCGGAACATGTTCTGAATTAAAAAAGATAGCATGTTCATTAAAATATGAATACGGAGAATATTGAAATCCCCATAGTTCTTCTCCAAGATTCATTCTTATAATTCTATGATTTGCTCTTGCTGGATAATTCACTCGTCCTTGATAACCTTCATTTTCCATGCATAAAAGACATTTTGGATAATTTGATGGTTTCAGTAATTTTTCAGCTGCGATTGTTTTAGGATCTTTTTCAGGTTTAGATAAATTAATTGTAATTTCAAGATTTCCATACTTCGTTTCTGCTTGGAACGCAATATTTTTTGAAATAGCGGATAACTTAATATAATCATTATCCTTACTTATTTGATAAAAATTTTCAATTGCCTTTTGAGGAGATACCTTGTATGAATTCCAAAAAATTTCATTCATAAGACTTGGTATTGGAGTAATAAAATTCATTAACTCTGCACCTAAACAGTCTTTTTCTTCAGCTGTCGAATGAACTTTTCCATTTTTTTCTGCTATTTCCACTAAACTATCTTTTAGGCTTTTTATATCTTCTTCCTTTGTAAAAGTGTCAATTCCTTCCTCTCCTACTAAAGCTAGTACCCTATTTTTAACATAGGAATAATCCATTGAACTATATACTCCGTAGTTGATAACTTTCTCTACAAATTTGTCAATTAATGGTTGCATTATTTTCTCCTTTAACTTTATATATTAAAATTTCCTTTGTAATATCGCCTTACAATTCAACAACTAATATACTTGCATCATCCTTTTTTCCATAAATAGGATCAAGTTCTGTCGATTGTTTTCTCATTGCGATTAATTCCTCAAAACTTTTAGTAGTATTTTGAGAATAATAATCATAAAATCCATCACTCATCAAAACAATTTTATCTCCAGTAACTTCAAGATTTCCATATAGCGCATGTTCAATACTTGAATCATCTAAAGAACCAATCCAATAACCTTTCTCTTTATTAGCAAGCCCTCTAATTTTTTGTAAAATTTCTTTTTTATTTAATACATTTAAACCTTTTTTTGAATTCTCTATTTCATTTTTTCCTAAATCAAATAATCGATCCACTCTATGATCCGTTAATTGTTCATCATTTACTAACATGACACAATCACCAAGGATTAAATATTCAAGTTTTCTTCGTGACAATCTAGCAATAATAAAGGCAAATGTTGGTAATTTATAGTATTCTTCATGATTGGAATCATTTAAACCTATAATATTTCTAACTTCCTTTATAGCATTTTGAAAAATAGTCTTTAAAGATTCTTTTTCATTGCAATATACTTTTAGTTTTTCAGATAATAGATGAGTTATCTCAGAAACAGAATATCCAATAGACTTTTTTGAATCATATAAATCTGTAGCCCCATCAATAATCCAATAATAATTTTCAATATTCCCTAAGGCATCCTCATTTTCCATTGCTGTTCCTTGTATAGAACAAATATTTCTTATTTTCATACTTTCTACCCTCAAATTTCAATAAGATAAGTTAAATCTATCGTTAAAAAATTCCAACTAACACAAATTTAGTTAGTAAAATCTTTAGAAATATAAAAAAAACAATTATGACACCGATGTCATTTCTTTCATCATATACCTTCAAAGTATAATTGTCTAGAAAAATATAATAGAAAGCATCAAAAATGTAAGCGCATCATTCATATTTAGTTTATCGACAAAAAAAGCAGGCAATGACGATTGCCCACTTTTAATCGATTATTTTAAAGTTGCTAAATGTTCTTTTAAACGTTGAATCACTTTTTGTTCATAATCTGTACGAACTTTTTGAGAAATTTCTGCTTTTGAAAATGGTAAAGTACCTTCTTTTTCTAAATAAGAATCTTCTATTTGAATAAAGTGCCCAGAAGCTCCTAATCCTACTCCAAAGTAATCAGCACTGTATGATTTTCCGAAATTCACTCCTGCAACACTTTGAGCATGATCATATTCGATTCCATTAAATAAGAATAATAAGATAGCTTCTCTTAATTCAGCACGAATAGTAAAGTAATCTTGATTTTGGAAATCTGTGCTAATCGCATTTTCATAATATTGGCTACCATTTGATTTTGAATTATCTGTAGAAGTTAGTATTCCATATTGTTCTACTACTTTATTAATGGCATGCGCATCATGACCTTTTCCATCTGCAATAAATCTTCCATCATTAATGTACTCTTTAGCAATTTGCTCCGCAATAGTAACCATTGTTTCTGTTACTTTTACTGGCGAATAATTCATTTGTTTTCTGACTGAATTAATTAACGAAGCAGCATACAGGTTTAGGGATTGTTTCATATCTTCTGGCATTGAACGAAGATTATATTTTGCCAATAATGTATTAGAAATAGCTCCTATTTCTTTTTGATTTTGTTTTAATAATGATTTACTAATAGTATTTAAAGCCGATACATTCTCTTGATTTTTACCTTGATCAGTTGAACCATATTGATTCAAACGTTTTGCATATTCTTCATTAATTGAAATTGAATCCTCTGATTCTAACCATTGAATCGCTTTTTCTAATGCTTTCTTTTCTTCTTGTTGACGTTGAAATTGAACTTCACCATCTAAATTTCTTCTTAAATGATCCTCTTCTGATTCACGCATTTTACCATCTGATTCTAAATAGTATCCATCTACTTCTTGATCATAAGCATACGTTCCATCTGATTTTAGATAATACCATGCTTCATAAGACTTATCATAAATCCATTCTAATGCAGCCATTTTCCCATTTGATTTTAAATAGTAAGAACCTACCCACTCATCATGAGCATAAGATCCATCACCTTTTAAATAGTACCAAGCATTTTCAAAAGAATTTTGTACCCATTCTGAAACAGCCATTTTTCCATCAGCTTTTAAATAATAGTCCCCTTGCCATTGTTTAGTCACTGGCTTTTGATTTTGATAAAAATACCATGAACCATTTTCTTTAATCCAACCTTGTTTTGAAGTTTCTTCTGCGTGAACTGCAGCAAGACTTGTTAAAGTAACCGTTGCTAGTAATGAAATAATTGTTTTTTTGTTCATAAAGTGCCTCCTTTATTCCTTACTGTTATTGTACCGAATCTTGCATAAAAAGCAACTAATAGCCTATAAAGAGAAACTCCACTATCAGGCACAACTCTGATAGTGGAGAAAAAGGGAAAACACACCAAAATGATGGCAACAATTTGGTGTTTTACTTCAATCGAAAGCACATGTTTCCTGCTGACAGAAACTACACGTTAAAACTATATAAAAATCCCCTTTCGTATATTACAAAAGGGGGATTCATCGCATCATAAAAGATAGGAATCAACTACTAATTTTAATCATAGTAATTCATTCTTTTCTATTCTTGATCGTCATTTTCCTTCGCTGGCATTATCCAGAACAGGTTCAATGGGTATGATCTCAGCCTTTCGGCACCCCAAATGCTTCTCTATTGAATTGAGTTTAGTATAGCATGTTTCCTCTAAGAAGAAAAGTTATCTAAACTACTTTTATTAACGAATATGATGATCATATGCAAAAATCACTAATTGTGTACGATCACGTAAAGCTAATTTTGATAAAATTGTACTAATATTATTTTTCACGGTTCCTTCAGATAAAAATAATGCTTCTGAAATTTCTTTATTATTTAACCCTTGAGATACAAGTCGAATAAGTTCAATTTCTCTTTCAGTTAATCCTAATGAAGAAATATCTGTTTTCTTTTCTGTAGAAGCAGCCGGTGATTTTGGTTGCATCACTAATTTCTCTGAAACTGTTGCATCCATCACTACTTTTCCAGATAAAGCTACTTTAATACCATCATAGATAGCTTCATAACTACTATCTTTTAATAAATAACCTGAAGCTCCATATTGCATCGCTTCGACAATATACTCCGTATCTTGAAAGGTTGTTACCATTACAATTTTCACTTCTGGATAAGCTTCTTTGATGAGTTTAGTTCCTTCAATTCCCGTACTATCTGGCATACGAATATCCATTAATACAACATCTGGAACCTCAATTTGACAACATTCGAACGCTTCTCTTCCATTTCCAGCTTGATGAATTACTTCAATATCTGGATAAGTTTCTAACATAATTTTCAAACCTGAACGAATTAATTGTTCATCATCTACTAACATCACTTTAATTTTTTCAGACATTGGATTCTCCTTTCAATTTCATTTGTACTGTAAATCCTTGTTCGGAATTTTTGATTTCTAATTGTGCCTGTTGTTCATGCAGTCGCTCTTCTAAAGCTTTTAGTCCACCTTCTAGGGAAATATTTGAAGTACCCACTCCATTGTCCATAATTGTTACAATAAGTTCATTTGCCGAATACATCATTAATAACGTAATTTTTGTTGCCTTTCCATGACGAATCGCATTTGTCGTTGCTTCTTGCACACCCCTAAAAATCGTCAACTCTTGCTCTTTAGTAAGTTTAATTGTTGGTTTATTTTGTCGAAATACAAACTCTACCCCACTATGTTGTTTCGTTTCATAAATAAATTCTTCTAAAGCGACATTTAATTGTTGTTTAGTAAGTTGTTCTGGTTTTAAATCATGAACAACACTACGTACTTCTTGTAATCCTTTCACAGCAAATTCTCGTAATTCAGAACTCATTTGAGATATTTGAGGATGATTCGTTTCACTTAGTTTACTAATCGCTCCTAATTGAATAATAATCGTTGATAGACTATGTCCAACTGAATCATGAATTTCTCTTGAAATACGATTTCTCTCTTGTAAAGTATATAATTCCTTCATCGTTCCCATTGTATATTGGACTTGTTGCAATTCCTTTTTCTGCTCAAACAATTGATTTTCTTGTTCTTTCAATAAATTTTCTTGATCATTTAACTTTAAAACAAGATGTGCACCATAATAAAATAATACATTGCCAAAAATCATTACTGGAATCGACCACCATTGTTGCTGCTTTATCCCTAATACAATAACTACTAGACTAATCATCACTTGAAGAATCATTGCATGTAAAGATGAAAATCGAAAACTAATTTCAAAACATAATAATAATAGTAAACTTATCGAAAGATGAGCCGTAACATAGCAAAATGCTAAAATTAAAGTCCCTTGAACTAAAATTATCCAAGGATATTGAAGCGAATAATAATCCAATTGAGCAACAATTATCATTCCTAAAAAAATTAATAAATGATAAGGATTAAAAGGTTGATAAAAAGCCCATTCAGCTAAAGCGGTTATGAATAATCCATAACGAATAATAAATTTTAATTGATTTTCTTGAATTATTTTCATGATAGGAACCCTCTAGCTACTAAAAAAATCATCGCAACACTATTACTAACAAAATGCATTAACATAGATGCTGCAACATTATCCTCATAATAACGATATATTCCAACTAAAGGAATTGTTAAAGGAACATACATTAAAGCTGCACTCCAATCAATTCCACCACTATTAGAAATCGAGTGAAGTAACACAAAAAAGAATATAGAAACTCCCGTTAAAATCCAAGGATTTACTTTATCTTTGAAAGCTCCAATGATCGCTTCTCTAAATACTAATTCTTCTACAATCGGTGCAACTACACACGTTAAGATTAACATCAATACAATAGAAGTTGAATTTAATAACGATTCAATATTAGCTTGATTATCCGTTTGCTGTAATGGAACTACAAGCGCTAAAAGCATAGTTAGGACTACTCGAACAACATATCCAATCGCAATATCACGAACAAATCTACGTTTTACTAAACTTTCGAATCCTCTTTGAATCAATTCTCGATAAGACCATACTGCATACATCGCTGTTATTAATTGAACTAAAATATATACTTTTCTATCGACATGTAATGTACCATCTTCAGCTTGTGTTAGAAAAAATCGAGGAACAATCATTAAATTAGAAAAATAAACAAACCATAATAATACTGCCTTTTTCTTCATTATTTACCTCCATTAATGGAAATCTTTATGTTCTAGACTATAAATTTTTTGAATTTCACCATCGTGCCAAACAACTCCATGTAAAGCTCCACCAAATACAGCACCGCCATCCATTCCAATTTTCCCATCATGTTGCCATAACTTCATATAGTTTCCATCTTCATTTAAACCCTTTAATGGAGTATGACCAAAAATAATCGTTTTCCCTGTTGTATTTTTACCTGTATGGAATGGCTCACGAATCCAATAAAAATCTTTTGGAATAGTATCTAACCAATGATCTAAACGTAAATCAACACCTGCATGAACAAATAAGACATCCCCTTCATCAATATATAAAGGACGTTCTCTTAAAAATGCGATTAATTCAGGGTATTGTTCTTTGACTAATTCGCAATCTTTTAAAGAATCGATTTCTGTATCTATTGGTCGATTCAATAAATGATTAATCGTTGTATTTCCATTATTTCTCATATAGTGATCAAAACGCTCTTCAGGATTATCAATCCAAGCTAAAAACATGACTTCATGATTTCCCATCACATACCAAGCATTTTTCTCTTGAACATATTTCATAGCCGTTAAAACACTTTTTTTATTATTAGGACCTCTATCAATTAAGTCTCCAAGGAAAACTAATTGTTGAGTACTTTCATCCCAATTCTTTAACATTTCATCGAGCATTTTATCTTCTCCATGAACATCTCCAATAATAAAATATGTTTTTTTCATAAATTTCTACAACTCCTCTTTAAACATACGATGATTATACCATACTATAAACTTTCAAAAAAGCTTACAAATTGATGTTCATTAGTATATCTGTATAACAAAAAAGACTGGTATTCACCAGTCTCACTTCATTTTAATATTAAAAAAGCTACTTGCCGGGATTGAACCGGCGACCTCCACCTTACCAAGGTGACGCTCTACCGACTGAGCTAAAGCAGCAAGCTACTGAATTTTGGGTAAAAAAAAAGAACTCCGCAAGTAGGACTCGAACCTACGACATCATGATTAACAGTCATGCGCTACTACCAACTGAGCTATTGCGGAATATTTGAAAAGCGTGGCAACGTCCTACCCTCACAGGGGGAAACCCCCAACTAC
>NZ_CAUQCL010000012.1:0-53729 GCF_963516875.1 uncultured Granulicatella sp.
ACACTAAAATAGGGTTGGTAGATTTTCTCCATCAACCCTATAAATTATAGAACCACTTTTCTTATCAACTTTACTCGTAGGTGCTTACCTATGTACTTCTGCTCCAATTTTTGCTCAAGAAACAACTGATGCTAAACAAGAGTTAACGAGTAAGGTAGCAGTTTCTACTTCAACTATTAAAAATCAATGGAAACAAGTAGATGGTGCTTGGTACTACTACAATGAACAAGGCGAGAGCTTAAAACAAACATTCTGGAATTCCTACTACTTCCATAAAGACGGAAAAATGGCAAGTAGCGAATGGATTTTTGAAAATAATCATTGGTATTATGCAAAGTCTTCTGGAACTTTAGCTCAAAATGAATGGATGACGATTAACCAATATTGGTATATTTTTAATGCACAAGGAATTCTATTAACGAATCAATGGAAAGATGCGTACTATTTAAAACCTTCTGGTGCAATGGCAGAAAACGAATGGATTTTCGATGCTACCTATCAATCATGGTTCTACCTTACATCTAATGGACGTTTTGCTCAAAACACTTGGAAAGATGATTATTACTTAAAATCAGGTGGATACATGGCAAAAAATGAGTGGGTTTATGATTCTTCTTATCAAGCATGGTTCTATCTAGATAGAAATGGGCTATATGTAACAGGTTCTCATATCATTAATGGCGCTCTTCATAGCTTTAAAGAAAATGGTGAATGGATTCGAGAAATTAAAGAGAACACCGTTTCAAATGAATTACCATTTGCCACAAGTAACTATCAAAAAGTGATTTTCCTAGACCCTGGTCATGGTGGTAAAGATCCTGGCGCACAATATTTAGGATTAAAAGAGAAAGACTTAACCCTTCAAGTTTCTCAGCAATTAAAAACTAAACTTGAATCACTAGGTTATACAGTTATTATGAGCCGTTCAACAGATGTTTTTGTTGATTTCGTGACTGAACGTTCTAAAATGTCGAATGAAACAAATGCAGATATGTTTATTAGTATTCATTTTAATGCAACAGGTCATGGACTAGATAGTGGTGAAGATGGGATTCAAACATATACGTACTTACCAACTGGAAATATTCCTTCTATCATTAATAAAAAATGGCATGATAATCCTACTCGATTGAAATATAGTTATAAACTAGGTTCATATATTCATCAATCAGTTTTAGCAACGACTCAAGCAAAAGATGCTGGATTATTATCGAAGAGTTTTGCCGTATTACGTGAAACGAACAAACCTGCTGTTTTATTAGAATTAGGATACATGGACGATTCAAAAGAATCTCAAAAAATCCGTACAAAAGAATACCAACAAAAATTAGTAGACGGAATCGTTCAAGGAATCCAACAATATTATAGTAATTAAGAGAAAAACCCGAGAAAGCAATCAAGCATTCTCGGGTTTTATTGTTGTACGAGCAAAAAAAGCACCAGCTTTTTTTGCAGGGAAATTTGAAACCTTAGGCTCAAATTTTAGCCAAGAGACAGCATAGCTGGCTACTGGCGTCCTAGTACTATAGGAAACCCCATTCTTGTACGTACTTCCCTCCCTTCCCCCACGAAGATAAAAATAAACTTTCCCATAGTACGAGCAATAAAAGCCAATTGGCTTTTATTACAGGGAAAATCAAGACTCTAGGCTTGATTTTTAGCTATGAGACCCCACAGGGGACTGCTAGCGTCCTAGTACTATAGGAAAGTTAATTTTTATCTATCGTATTCAATCCACTCCGCCATGTCCTTCGCCAACGGAGCCTTCACACACATCTTCTCACCCGTCATCGGATGAACAAAATCTAACTGACTACAATGAAGCGCCTGCCTCACCAGTGGCTCAATCTTCTCTCCACCATATAAATCGTCCCCTAATAATGGACAACCTAACCAACTAAAATGTACACGAATCTGATGTGTACGCCCCGTATGCAAACGAATCTTCACCAATTGACTATGCTGATACGTCTCTTCTAACCAATACTCCGTTAAAGAAGGCTTCCCATCCGGTCTTACACAACGATTAATAATTGAATCATCCGTTCTTCCAATAGGCGCATCAATGAAATCATGTTCTTTCAAAACATCCTGTTTCGTTACAATTGCATGGTATGTTTTCTGAATTGTTTTATTCCGAAGCGATTGATCCATCCAAGCATGAACTACACGATGCTTGGCAAACATCATCACTCCTGTTGTATCCCGATCTAATCTCGTGACAACATGAGTCACACAATCTTGGGTTCTTGTTGATTGTAAATAACCTTTTACACGATTCGCCATGGATTGGTCTGGATGTAATTGTGACGGTATCGAAGCTGTTCCTTGTGGCTTGTTCACAATTAGTAAGTAGTCATCTTCAAATAAAATATCCAAAGGAATTTGACTTGGAACAACGGTTTCATGCTCTCCTTCAGGAGGTATGACCATTGTGAGTACATCACCAGGTACTAATGTCTTCAACACAATTTCTTCTCGACCATTGACAAGTAATTTCCCATTTCGTTTGACATGGGCTAAAAATGTTTTTGTAATTCCCTTTTCTTGTAAAAAACTACGCATCATCATAGGAGATGAATACGGATAAGTCCATGTTAAATTCAATGATTTCCCTCATTATCTTTCTTCTAATTCTATTTCTCTTGCTCCAATAAAGGAGTTTTCGACTCTATCCCAAAAATGAGTATGACGATAGCGTACAAATGAAACACGTTTTTTACTAATATGCAAATGTGCTTTGACAATATCATTCGCATCATATGTTAAATGATCCATCGATAACACCATTCCATTTTCACTATGTGGTAATAAAGTTAACACTTCTTCAGGTGCAAAAATCATCGGCGAACTTAATGTACGATACACTCGATTATTAATCGAAGCCATTTCTGTCATTTGCATCACTTCTGCTCTTGGATGAACAATAGCTCCTCCTAATGACTTATTCACTCCAGTTGAACCTGTTGGAGTTGAAACACATACGCCATCTCCTCTAAAGTTCTCAAATACTTCACCATTAATTAAAACTTCACATACAAGAGTGCCATTTACTTTACGTAAAGTTGCTTCATTTAAAGCAATATGATTCTCTACTGTTCCATCTTCTTTTTCCAAAGTCACATCTAATAAAGGATAGCTCACGCTTTCTCCTTGATCATGCTTCAAGCTTTCAATTAATTCTCCAGCTTGAAAATCACGCCAATCTGTATAAAAGCCTAAATGACCTGTATGAATCGCTGCAAAACGAATATGATCTAGTTGTGATTTGTAATGGTGGACAGCACCTAGTAAAGTTCCATCTCCCCCAATTGTAATCACAACATCTGGATTTTCATCATCTCGTTCAAATTCTTTTTGGCAACATAAATTTAAAAATTCTTCTGCTACTTTTTGGCTTTTTTCTGATTGATTATAAAATAACCCTACTTTCATCCAATCACCTCACCCTCTATTTATTTCCTAACAGCAACACTTATGATTTTCTTTTACGTTGATTTTCTTTATTTGTTGAGAAAATATATTGTGCTTCTTGAATTTCTTCTCGAATTTGCGACATTTCTTCATCTAATAAGAAGGCCGCTTCTGCTGCTCTTTCTAAACGTTCATGAATAATTTCTGGAAATTCTCCTTTATACTTATAGTTTAAAGAATGTTCAATCGTTGCCCAGAAATTCATCGCTAATGTACGAATTTGAATTTCAACTAAAATTTTTTCTTCCCCTTCAATTCTTTGAACAGGATATTCTAAAACGACATGGTATGAACGATAACCACTTGCTTTCTTTTGATGGATATAATCACGTTCAATAATAATTGTAAAGTCATTTCGTTGACGAAGTAATCGTACCACTTCAAAAATATCTTCTACGAATTGACACATAATTCGTAATCCAGCAATATCTTGAACTCCTTCTAAAAAGTCTTCTGTTAAAATTTTTCTCACTTGCATTTTTTCGCGAATACTTTCAGGAGTTTTCACACGTCCTGTTATAAATTCAATCGGTGCATGTTTTCCTTTTTGGCGATATTGAAGACGAATCCCTTTTAATTTAATTTTTAATTCTTCAATTGCTTGATTATACGGTGCTAAAAAAGCATCCCAATCTTCTACATTTGGTAAATATTTTTCTTCCATTTACTCACCTACTTTTTTCTCATCCTTACTATCATAGCATATTTTTTACTGAGTCTAAAAGAAATTTGAGTAATCTTA
The DNA here is from genome assembly GCF_963516875.1 of uncultured Granulicatella sp. Lineage (GTDB taxonomy): Bacteria > Bacillota > Bacilli > Lactobacillales > Aerococcaceae > Granulicatella. The sequence goes on from NZ_CAUQCL010000012.1 coordinate 4,217, forward strand.
AAAAATCCTAAATGGTTTTTATTTGTAATTCTCAAAAATTTAAGCTAAAGTAAAAAAAGTTTTGGAATAGAAAGAGGTTGAATCATGCCCCATTTAGAAAAAGAATATAAAAATCTTCTAACAAGAGAACAATATGACGCTTTAAAAGAAGAATTTAAATCTATTTTCACAAAAGAGATTACACAAACGAATCAATATTATGATTGTCATCAACAATTAGAAAACAATCGTTCTGCACTTCGAATTCGTCTTATTGAAGGACAATCAACTGGCGAAATTACATTAAAAATCCCTCAATCAGACTGCGAAGTCATTGAAATTACAGAAGAATTACCAGCAGAACAATTACAATGGTGGATTGAAGAAGATATTTTCTTGCTTCCTACTAGCATTAAGTTAGCACTGGAAGAACAAGGAATTCATTTATCGAATATCTCACCTACAGCTACTCTAACAACTCATCGATTAGAAGGGAAATTAAACCCTGGCTGTTTACTTGTTCTAGATGAAAGTCATTACTCAGGTCAGACCGACTATGAAATTGAAATGGAAGTCGAAGATTTAGAAAAAGGAAGAGAGATCTTTTTAGAAATCTTGAATCGTCATGGAATTGAACCACTTAAACCTATCAGTAAAATTAGACGTGCTTTACGTGCGAGTGAAAAAAATTAGAAAATTCAAGGCTTTTTATTCATATTTTTTTCAAAATTCTGTTACAATAAGATTACAGTATAAAGAAAGGAGATTTAGTTCGAGGTGAAGACTAATGAGAATAGTGAACTGAGTCGTATTCATCCCACTTCTTCAACTGAGAGAATTTTTGATTGTTATCTTTTCATTAATCCACTTGGGAAACAATGTTATAAATGCGAACAAGAAGTTATGAAATTTATTAAACGGACTCCTCATAAAGTACATGTCCATTTCCTTCCTTTTCATAATTTCAAATCGGTTACTCAGTATATGAAGAATAATCAATTAAATGTTAAAAATATTGACTTACGAAACGAAATCTATACAAAAATCTATGACGCTTCGCTATCCTATAAGGCAGCTCTACTACAGGGAAAAAAATTAGGTAGAGCCTTTTTAATGGAATTGCAAACACAACTACATCTTCTTCATAAGGAATATACTCCTGAATTGTTACAGGAAATTATTCAAATTATTGGACTGGATGAAAAGATGTTTTACGAAGATAAAGCGAGTAAACTCGTTCATCAAGAGTATGAAAAAGATCAACAAATTGCTCAAGAAATGATGGTAGAAATGAATCCATCGCTCGTTATTTTTGACAATTTAAATCAACAATACGGTGTCATCTTACATCAAAATATTAATGCAGATATTATTGAACATGTCTGCGAAAACTTACATCATGACATAGGAGTATGTCCAAAAAAGACACAACGTCATCAAACATGTTGCGTCATCAAAATGGTACATTAATTTTTAAAAGAGGCTGACTTTTCAGTCTCTTTTTATTACTCGGAGGTTATTATGGCAACATCAGTATTATTATTAGACGAACAAACCATTCAACACTTAGGGGAAATTTATCACGAGGCTATCCATCAAATCCCTCCTCATGCAAATTATCAATTAAAACTTCCTTCTTTATCAGTTACAGCTTACAAATCCGGTAAAGTTGTTTTACAAGGAACAGCTGTAGATGAATTTATCCAAAAACATGATTTAACAGCTTTAACAAGTACGAAGAAAACAAACTATGATACAAAGGGACTTCCAGAAGGCTTTTCAAATTGGAGTGTCATTGGTAGTGACGAGGTTGGAACAGGAAGTTATTTTGGTCCATTAACCGTTGCTTGTGCATTTGTTCCAGAAAATCTTATTAAAGAATTACAACAACTAGGTGTTAAAGATTCAAAAAATTTAACCGATGCTCAAATCCAAGAAATCGTTCCGAAAATTAAAGAATTAATTCCTTACAAATTACTTACTTTATGGCCTGAAAAATATAACGAAGTACAACAAACAAAAAATTTAAATGAGATGAAAGCTCTTCTTCATAATCAAGCAATTAAATTACTATACCAACAAATCAATCCTGATTTGCTTCAAGCTATATTAATTGATGAATTTTGTTCTCCATCGAACTATTATCGTTATTTAGGAGATCAATCTGCTCCTCTTAAATCAATTACATATTTTAAAACAAAAGGTGAAAGCCATCATATTGCAGTAGCTGCAGCATCAATGATTGCTAGAGATGCATTTTTAGAAGGATTAAAAACATTGTCTAAAGAATATGGATATCCTCTACTATCTGGTGCTAACGCATCCGTAGATGAATTAGCTAGTAAGATTTTAGAATACGATGGTATGGAAATACTCAGTAAAGTTGCTAAATTACACTTTGCCAACACACAAAAAGCCATTGATTTAACAAAATAAAACCATAACGAATATAGGCGTACAATCAAGAGCAAACACCTGATTGTACGCCTGTTTTTATGTTCTCTAATATTTTTCTTTACATCGTAGTAAAGGAGTTTTTTACTATAGTAGTACTAAGACGCCAGTAGCCCCTTTCGGGTCTCTTGGCTAAAATTTGAGCCTGGAGTCTCAAATTTTCTTGTGATAGAATCTGTTATCACAGCTTCTATCACTCGTACTACTATAAAAACTCCTTCTTTTACTCTATCTAATAAGTATTCGTTAAAGTGAAAATAAGTTATTACGTAATTTCATGCATATCGTTTCAAAAAATTTTTTCCATTTCATAGTAGCACGACACATGAGACCGAAGGTCTGCTGCCGTCTTAGTACTACTATACAAGAAAATATTTTTTTAACGCACTCTCATACATATCGTTCCAAGTGGAAATGATATTTTATAGTAGTATGAGCAATAGAATCTATCACATAGATTCTATTGCAGGGTAATTTGAGACCTTAGGCTCAAATTTTAGCTATGAGACAGCAAAGCTGGCTGCTAGAGTCCTAATACTACTATACAAAAATATCAATTTCCACACCCTCTACTTCTTAATAAAACGTGATAACACGACACTTGCAATAACAATAACTGTCACAATAATCCCTAACACAATTCCCCAACCATGTGCAAGACCCGTTAAAGGAACCGTAATATTCATCCCAAAAAATCCCGTTACAATATTTGGAATCGTTAATAAAATTGAAATAATCGTTAATAATTTCATAGTATCGTTCAAATTATTATTCAACACATTATTATAAGTACCCGATAATTGTTGTAAAATCTGAAGATTAATCGAAGTCATTTCCACTAATTGCTTTGCTTCAATTAAACTATTTTCTAATTTTTCTTCTTCAGCGAACTCTAATTCCTTAAATAATACTTGAGTCTTTAATTGCTCTAACACAATCGCATTTTGCTTTGTTGCAGAAACTAAATAAACACTCCCAATCTCTAAATCAGACAATGCAAATAAATTTTTCTTCGTTGTTTTATGTCTTAATTTATGACTAAGAATTTCCTGTTCTCTTTTCAAACTTTCAATCTTAGGAAAATAATTTTCAGTAATCATCATTAAACTAGAAAATAAAAAAGTAAACACAGAAATATCCGGTCTCTCTTCCCATTCTTTCCTCATTGCCTCCACGATATAGGCATTATGTTGATTAGAAATCGTAATGATTTGATCTTTTCGAACGATAAAAGTCATTGGAACGGTCTCATACCGATTTTCTCTCTTAGTTTGTTTAATGACATTATAAATCACTACTAATGTTTCTTTTGGACGACAATATTCAATATGTGCTCTTTCGTTTTCATCTAGCGCATACTCTAACATTTCTTTATCAAGCTGATATGTATGATAAACAGAAGAAGCAGCACTAATTTCTTCTGAATTTATATTTATCCACGCACACGAGTTCCCAAAATTTTGTTCAACCATAACTATCCCCCTCCATTAATCTACGTAAGTGTATCATAAATGAAACAATCCCTAATCTAAAAATGCTCAAAAATAAGATAAAAAAATATAAAAAGACTTTCCATAGCAGTATGAGCAATAGAATCTGTCTAACAGATTCTATTGCAGGGAACTTCGAGACCAAGGCTCGAAGTTTAGGCATGAGACTCGCAAAAGCGAGGCTGCTGCCGTCCTAATACTGCTATATCAGGAAAGTCTATTTATATTATGTTACTCTTCGTTCAACAACCCTTCTAATTGTTCTAGTCGTTGTTCGAATACATTCATTGCATCATATAGATATTGAGTTTGCGTCATATCTACCCCAGCTTTTTTCATAACCTCAATCGGTTTGTCGCTACGACCAGCTCGTAAGTAATTCAAGTATGCCTCTAAATCCTCAGGAGTACCATGTAAAATCTTATCTGCCAAAGCAGTCGCAGCAGCCATACCAGTTGCATATTGATATACATAATAATTCATATAGAAGTGAGGAATACGAGTCCACTCATACGCAATCTCCTCATCTTGAATCACATTTGCATAATACTTTTTATTAATATTCGCATAAATCTCAGCCATTGCCGCTTGAGTTAATGGCTCACCATTTTGATCCGCCACATGAATTTGATGCTCAAACTCAGCAAATTGAGTTTGACGGAAAATAGTCGATTTAAAACGATTTAAATAATTATTTAAAATATAAATTTGACTCTCTTTATCCGTATGTTTCTTCAATAAGTAGTCTGTCAATAAGTTTTCATTCGTTGTAGAAGCAATTTCCGCTAAGAAAATTGAATAATCCCCATATTGGAATGGTTGAGTATGACGAGTGAAATAACTATGCGCACTATGTCCTAATTCATGAACTAATGTAAAGAAATTACTTAAATCATCATGCCAGTTTAATAAAATATATGGTGCTGTTGTATACGCACCTGATGAATAACCACCACTACGTTTCCCAATATTTTCTGCAACATCAATCCAACGTTGTTCATAGGCTTGTTTAAGAATATCTTGATATTCTTCCCCTAATGGTTTCAATGCTTCAAAAGTTGCTTTAGAAGCTTCTTCATAGTTGTATTTAATTGGCGCTTCACCTGTAATTGGAACATGCAAATCATACATATGTAATTCATCTAGTCCTAAAGCTTTTTGTTGTAAAGCGATATAACGATGTAATAATGGTAATTTTTCATTAACTACTGTCAATAATGCATCATATACTTCTTCAGGAACTTGGTTAGCAGATAAAGCTGCTTGACGACTTGATTCGTAGTTATGAGCCAACGCTTTAAAATTATGAGCTTTCACTTCTGAACCTAGAGTGCTTGCAAATGTATTTTTAAATTGAATATATGGTTTATATTTAGTTTCAAATACATTTTTACGAACTTCACGATTAGTTGACTCTAAGAATGTGATATAGTTTCCGTGAGTTAATTCCACTTCTTCTCCATTTTCATTCTTAATCGTACCAAATTTAAGATCCGCATTATTTAAGAAATTAAATGTTTTTGATGGTCCTGAGAATACTTCATTTGCTTTCGATAATAAAGCTTCTTCTTTATCCGATAAAACATGTCCTTTTAATACACGAGCTGCTTCTAATGCCACACGGTATTCTTCTAGACGTGGTTCTTCTTTAAAGAATTGTTCAAATTCTTCATCTGATTTTTCTAAAATCGCTGGTTCAAACCATGATGTTGCACCTGATACTTCAACATATACTGAAAATGCACGTTGATTTAACACTTGATTTTCATCATTTGTAGTATCTTGGTCAGCTTTTAAATGTGAATATACATAAGCTGTTTCGATTCTTTCTTCTACTTGATAAGATAATAATAAGTAGTTATATAAATCAGTCCCTGAATTCAAAGCTGTTTCTTTGCTAGCAGCAAGTACAGGAATTTTTTCTGATACGAAAGCTAAATCCGCTTCAAAACCAGAGTTGTCTGGATAGATTAATGTTAAGTCCCATGTTAATTCAACAGGAACTTCTGAACGAGTTAATGGTTTTTTATCACTCATTTGTTCTCCCACCTTTACTTTTAAGATATGAAACTATTCTACTATGAAAAGGTAAATTTATAAAGCAAAAATCCTTAAAAATTAAGACTTTCTTATCATCTTCTATTCTCATTTTACTAATTGAGAATGATTTTCACTCTCATCTAGTTTAGAATTATTCTAATCTAGAAAAATTTATGCTATGATGTATTCAACAAATAAAACATGAGGTGAATAAATGATGAACATTTTAGAACAAAAACAAATTCGATATACTATTACTTGCGGAACATTGATTATCTTAGGACTAGCTGCTAGCTTCCATGGATTGAATCTAGTATCTGTACTTTGCTACTTAGCAGCTTTCTTAGTGGGAGGATTCCACTCTGCTATTGAAGGCATTCAAGAAACTTTCCAAGAACAACATTTAAACGTTGACTTATTAATGGTATTAGCAGCCATTGGTGCTTCTATCATTGGTTACTGGTTAGAAGGAGCTTTATTAATTTTTATTTTCTCATTAAGTGGAGCTCTAGAAGAATATGCAATGGCAAAAAGTGAAAAATCAATGACAGAATTATTAAACTTACAACCAAAAACTGCTACTCGTATCCGTGATGGTCACTACGAAACAGTAGACGTTGAAGACTTAGCTATTAATGATGTAATTTTCATAAAAAAAGGGGAAGCTGTTCCAATGGACGCTATCCTAACAGATGGTGAAAGTTTATTCGATGAAAGTATGATTAATGGTGAGCCACTTCCAGCTAACAAAAAAGTTGGCGAAGAAATTTTTGCAGGAAGTATTAATTTACACCAATCTTGTACAGCTACTGTTCACAAAAATGCTGATGAAACGGTTATGGCTTCTATTATTCGTTTAGTAGAAGAAGCTCAAGAACAAGAAACAAAAACAAGTAGTTTCTTAAACAAAATTGAAGATCAATATGTAAAATTTGTATTAGTATTCGTACCATTAGCAATTGCTCTATTCTACTTTGGATTCCAATGGACTTGGCAAGAATCTTTCTATAGAGGAATGATTTTATTAACAGTAATGTCTCCATGTGCCTTAGTTGCATCTGCTAGCCCTGCGATTTTAGCAAGTTTATCCAATGCAGCAAAACAAGGGATCTTATTAAAAGGTGGAGAAGCTTTAGAACAATTATCTTCCATTGAATCAATTGTTTTAGATAAAACTGGTACATTAACAAAAGGAAAACCAACTGTTCAAAATGCGGTGATTGTAACTGAAAACGAAGAAGAAGTTCATGCTATGATGTATGAAATGGAAATTCGTTCAACTCACCCATTAGGAAAATCAATTACAGCGTATACACAAGCTTACAAAAATTCTGATCCAATAACATTTGACAGCTTTGAAGAAGTAATTGGAAATGGATTAGTTGCAACAGCTCAAGGTTCAACTTGGAAAATTGGTAAATTAGCTTGGATTGATCCAGAATGGAAACAACACACTGCGTTAGCAACTGAAATTGAAAAACACTTAGAAAAAGGTGAAATTGTTTTAGCAATCGAGAAAAATGGACAATTCATTGGTTTCTACGCCATTACAGATGAAATTAAAGAAAGTAGCCAATCTGTATTACACTACTTTAACAAAGAAAAAATTCAAACGATTATGATGACTGGTGATTCAGAATCAACTGCCGAAGCTGTAGCAAAACACTTAGAAATCTCTGATTATCAAGCAAACTGTTTACCTGAAGATAAAGCAACTTATGTTAAGAATTTATCTGATAAAGGTGTTTCTGTAGCCATGGTTGGGGATGGTATTAATGACGCTCCTGCTCTTGCAAATGCAACCGTTGGGATTGCTATTGGTGAAGGAACTGCTTTAGCAATTGAAGCAAGTGATATTGTGTTATTGAAAAATAATTTATCATTAATTAAATATGGTCACGAATTATCTAAAAAAATGAAGAGCATTATTTTACAAAATATTGTGTTCTCATTATCAGTCATTACGATTTTAATTTTAGCAAATGTTTTCCAATTCATTAACTTACCTTTAGGCGTTATCGGACACGAAGGAAGCACTATCTTAGTAATTTTAAATGGATTACGTTTACTAAAAAAACTGTAAAAAACATATGACTCATAATAGTAGCTAGGACGCAAGCAGCCAGCAAAGCTGTCTCATTGCTAAATTTCGAGCCTTGGTCTCGAAATTTCCTGTACTAGAAGCCACTCGGCTTCTAGTACTTTTGCTACTATTAGAAGTCATTTTTTATTTGGTCTATAAATTAATAATACACTTAGTAGTAAAGCATAAACTAAAGAAAATAAAAAAACTTTCCAATGTAGCGTTAGTATGAGACTCGCTTTGCGAAGCTGCTGGCGTCCTTCGCTACATTAGAAAGTCCTATATTATTTACTATTTATCCAAAACTTCGTATTCTACTTCTTCACCAAAGAATTCGTCATATAATGCTTGAATCGCACGTTGTTCGTACTCTTCTCTAATACCAAACATCATAGAAACTTCAGATACCCCTTGGTTGTACAATTCAATATTGATCTGTTCACGGGCTAATGTGCTAGCAACACGAGCAGTTGTACCGACCATGCTAACCATTCCTTCCCCAACTAACATGATTAAGCATAATCCACGTTCATAGTATGCTTCATCCGCATTTAGTTCTACTTTCAAACGATGTACAATACGATCTAATATTTCATCCGTAGCATCTTCTCCACGAATAATAATGGTTGCATCATCAATCCCTGTTGGAATATGTTCTACACTTACTCCTTCATCTTCGAATAATTGTAATGTTTTTCTTAAAAATCCAATTTCGTGGTTCATTAAATATTTTTGAATATAAATACTTACAAAACCTGATGAACTTGCAATACCAGAAATAATCGAAGGAGAATTTACTTTCCCTTTCATAATGTAAGTTCCTTTTGCAGAAGGATTATTCGTATTACATACATGAACCGGAATTCCTTTTTTAATGGCTGGTAATAAGGCTTCAGTATGAAACACTGAAAATCCTGCGTAAGACAACTCACGCATTTCTGTATAAGATAATACATCAATTCCAATTGGTTTATGAACTAATTTTGGACTTGCTACAAAGATTGCATCCACATCTGTAAAGTTTTCATACTCTTCAGCTGAAACTGCATTCGCTAGAATAGATCCCGTAATATCTGACCCACCACGAGAGAACGTTACAACTTTTCCATCTTTTGTTACTCCAAAGAAACCTGGGAATACAATAATCTCTTTTTCTAATTGTAAGTATTCTAATTCCTTATACGCTTCTTCCAATACTTGTGCATTTCCTGGAGTATCACTTACGAATAAATTCGCTTCTTTAGGGCTAATATATTTTGCTGGTAATCCTTCTTTTGTAAAGTAGTCTGCAATTAATTTTGCATTATTATCTTCCCCACTTGCTTTATATGCATCCATTAAATAAGCTGGTTCTAATTCACTCTCTTTTAATCTTGCAAAATGTTGACGAATGTTATCCATTACATCTGAATTTAATTGTAATTCATCATAAATTTCTTGATAACGTTCTAAAATCACTTCTAAAACTGCTTCATCATATTGTCCTTCAATATGAGAAGTTGCTAATTGGATTAATAAGTCCGTTACTTTCTCATCGTCTGAATGACGTTTCCCTGGAGCAGAAACAACAACAATTCTTCTTGTTTCATCTGCTTGAACAATTTTCAATACCTTTTTAATTTGTTGACTATTGGCTAATGAACTTCCGCCAAATTTAATTACTTTCACTTCGACACCTCATTTAGATGATTAACTCTATTTTCTTTTCATAATGGTAACAGAATAGCAAATTCTTTTTTGAACTGCAATTAATTTCACTCGATTTCCATCAAAAAGTGTATTTATTTTATAAACAAGTGTTTACATTTTGAGTTACACTCCCTTTCGTCCTAAGTTGTATATTTCTTGCATTAAAATCTATAATCCGTTATGCTAATAAGACAAAAACATCCAAAAGGAGAGAATACTATGTCAAAAATGTTGCACACATGTGTTCGTGTTAAAAACTTAGAAGAGAGTTTAGCTTTCTACCAAGAAGCATTTGGCTTTAAAGAAACTCGTCGTAAAGATTTCCCAGAACACAAATTTACAATCGTTTATTTAGCTTTTGAAGGTGATGATTATGAATTAGAATTAACGTATAATTACGGACATCCAGGATATGAAATCGGAGATGGTTACGGTCATATTGCAATTAGTAGCAATGATTTAGAAGGATGGCATGCTGAACACGTAGCAAAAGGCTATGATGTTACAGAATTAAAAGGACTTCCTGGAAATCCAGCAAACTACTATTTTGTTAAAGATCCCGATGGATACAAAATCGAAATTATTCGTCAAAAATAATCCCCATTAAGGAGTACATTTATGAAACCTGAAGAATTATATGTACATGCAAAAAAAGCATTGGAGTATTCTTATTGTCCCTACTCTAACTTCCCAGTAGGGTGTGCCATTTTATATAAAGATGGAACAGTGATTACTGGAGTTAACGTAGAAAATGTTTCTTTTGGAGCAACAAACTGCGCAGAACGTACAGCTTTATTTACCGGAGTAACAAAAGGCTATCAAAAAGAAGATGTGGAAATGCTTGTTGTGGCTGGTAAAACAGACTACTTCCTTCCTCCATGTTGCTTATGTCGCCAAGTTTTAGTAGAGCTATGCCCTGCTGATACTCCAATTTACCTTTCTAATAATAAAGGGGAATTAAAAGAAACCATTTTACGTGACTTAGTTCCACTAGCATTTACTGAAATGTAATCACCTAGCACCTTTTGGGGTGCTTTTTATATTACAAAAATTTTGGATATTTAGTGTTTTTACGTGACAGCTACTCTCTTGTCTGCTATAATACTATCTATGCGATGAGGCGACAAGCAGACAAAGAAGTCTGCTAAGTCAAGTGGAACAGATGTGCTTGCACACTACCGGATGTAGCTGTTTGTTCATGTGTGATGTGAACACCATGACACATATACTAGTATATGCCACTATAAAAGGATTAGAGATTTCTAGTCCTTTTTCTTTTGTCCACTTGCATTCTATGATACAATACAACAGAGAAAATCAATTCTGATTGATAAAGGAGAATTTACGTGAAAAATTGCCCATTCTGCCACGAATTAATTGAAGAGAAAGAACCACTATGTCCTTTTTGTGGCACTGTACAAGATGAACATTTAAATGAAAATTCAACAACAATCCAAACATCCTTATTTGATGAAGATAATAAAATTACTCAACCAAGTTCTGTAGAAAACAGGAGTGATCAAGAATATCGCATCAAAAATAACCAAGCGATTTATTCAAGCTTTTGGAGAAGTATTACTCGTTTCTTTAGCTTCTTCTTTGGAAAACTAATCCATCCAACCAATAATTATTCAAGAAAACGTCAAAATAGTCGATTATTTGGTTACATTATGATTTTTGTTTCAACCTTATTATCTTCTTATATTACAACGCATGGAATTCGTGCAGTTTTATCTCAATACCAATTACTGGCGGATATTTCTATCCTACCAAGTTTAACGGTTACTCCGAATTATATTTTAGTTTTCTTAAAACTATTATTATTCTATGCTGTATTTTATTTTGGATTCCCAGTCATTGCCTTTGGAGTAAAACATATTTTGTTGAAACGACAACATGTATTTCATTATTGGTTAACACAATATGAATCCATGAATGCATTAGCGATTATTTTATTATTTATTACAGCATTTATGACATTTGTATCTCCAATTGCTTTAATAGTCGTTATTTTATTCTTCTTTACATTACATTTGTTTACTTTTATCGTAACTTTTGTAATTTCAATTGCTCAAGAACAAAATGATACTCAATTAGATACTCCATACATCGCTTTAATTGGTTTATGTATTCAATTAATTATTGTTTTAAGTTTATTATTTATTTTATTTTAGACAGCAAAAAGTCCATAGATTCGCTCTATGGACTTTTTTGTTACTCACTATTTTGAACTAAAAATAGCATTGAATATTTCTTTAAAAAATGCCACGATTTTATCCAACCAACCTTCACGATTGGCTTGATCTACTAATTGACCAATTTTTCCTTTTACAGTATTGGATAATGAATTTAATTGTTCTAATACTTGTTTGGAATCAATCGCACTAGTTTGTTGATAACTTAAGGCAAACTGAATAATATTATTCACTTGAGTTGGACTAATGACTTTATCTAATCCATATTTTTTCAATGCCTCGTTTACAATTCTTTCAACATCTTCTTTTGTAGCTACTTGACCTTGTTTTTCTTTTATTTCTGCTAGAGATTTCTTAATATCAATCATTGCTTGATCTAATTTTGCAGCATCAAAACCTTTTTCTTTCGATTGTTCTTGAGCAATTTGATTCGTTAATTCTAGCTCTTTTTGAGCAACTGCTGTACGTTTTTCATCTAATACAATACCATTTGCTTCAAAAGCTTTATACACACCTGTTAAGGCAGATTCACCGGTAACTTTAGATACAGCTGCTACTTCAATTTCCGCATCCGCTACTCCTGCTGTAATCGCAGCATTGGCATATTGTTCAGAAGTAACAAGAGTAATATTTTTTGGAGTAGCAATATGAACCTTTACCCCTTCTCCTTTATTTCTCTTTTGAACCATCACCGATGAAATCATTACTGAAGTATTTGCTTCGCCAGCACCTAAGTATTTCACTAAGTCTTCTCCAGTAGCTTTTGTTGTTGTAACTGTATTTTCATCCTTAATTCCTAATAATTTAGATGTTTCTTTCATTTGTTGGTCATTTAAACCACCACCATATACAACGGTTGGTTTCCCCCATTTCTCATTAATGACTGTTGTATCAATTGCATATACTTGTTGAGAAACAAGTCCTACTAACATCATCGCAACAACTATAGGGCGAAAAAATTTTCTCATGTCATTAACCTCCTTTGACAATTTTATCTTACTCTATTTTTTTGAATAAATGTGGAGATTTTTATTAAGAATTTATAAAAATGCCACTACGCTTTTTACGTAGTGACACTTTTTTAACGATTAATTTGCATATGTTTTTCTTGTATTTCTTCTTTCATTGTAATGATATAAACAGCTATTAAAATAAAGATAATCCCTACCATATCAATCATTTGAAAGACTTCTCCTAATAATACAATCGAAAAGAATACTGAAGAAATCGGCTCAGCTGAAGCTAATAAACTTCCTTGTACAGGTCCAATTAATGCTACTCCTTCTAAATATAAAGTGTACGCTAGAATTGTACCTACTCCAATAATTCCAAAAAAAGCAAATAATGTATAAGGTTGCCATTGAACACTATATTGCCAACTCGCACTTCCGATATAAAATAAAATTCCACCAGATAATAGTCCTAAGCCTGTTACAATTAAACTTCCCCATTGCTGAATTAATTTACCTGGTAACAAAGTATATAATGCATAAGTAAATGCGGAAATAATCCCCCAAAACAATCCAGTCGAACTAATGGATAAGTTAAATGGATTCCCATGAGTTGCAATAATAAATGTACCTACTAACGCACAAAATATTGCGACAAATTCCATTACCGTTGGTACTGTTTTCTCTTTTAAACTTACATAAATGACAATTAAAATCGGACAAGTATATTGCAATACAGTCGCCGTTCCAGCATTCGAAGAATGAATCGCAAATAAATATGTCAATTGACATAACATCAATCCAAAAATTCCGAAAAATAACATTCTTCCCATTATTTTTGATGATTTCACTACTTTACGAAATTGCTTTGGTTGTTTCCAACATGCAAAAAGAGTTAAAAACAATCCCGCTATCATCATTCGAAGCGCTGTTAAATAGATTGGAGAAACTGAGGAATCATTCATCAAATATTGGCCACAAGCTCCAGATAATCCCCACGAAATGACTCCGATTAATGTATAAACTCTTCCCATTACTATTTTATTCAAAACGATTCCTCCTATTTTTCAGAAATGAAGAACGCTCCTAATGAAGTGGTAGAGAATAATAAAATCATAGGATAAATTTCTAAACGTCCTGCTATCATTCCTAAAGATAATAAAATCGTATTAAAATCAGAATACATAGAGAAATTACTTGTTGGTCCTACTTCTCCTAAACCAGGACCAATATTATTAAAGGTCGCAGCAACACTTGAGAATGCTGTTAAAAAGTCAGGGGCTTCAATCGAAACAGAAATTAACAATACTAAAAATACGGCTACGTACACTAATAAGTAATTTGCAATTCCACTCGACATTTTATCGTCAACTACTTTGCCATTAAATTTCGGCATAATCACTCGACGAGGTTGTCCCATCTTCTTAATTTCAGCAATGGCATTTTTGACATAAATCACTACACGAGAAACTTTAATTCCCCCAGCAGTCGAACCAGCACACCCACCTATGAACATTAATAGTAATAAGACTACTTGAGGAAATACACCCCACAACCCAAAATCTGCTGTAGAATATCCTGTTGTTGTAATAATAGATGAAACTGTGAAGAATACACTTCTGAATGGAACGTCTAATTGTGATTGAACGATACTTAATGAAGCGAAAATAGCGACAGATGTAAATGCAATAATTCCAATATAAGAACGTCCTTCTTCATCCGTCAATACTTCTCGAATCGATCCTAATAATAAGAAATAATATAAGTTAAAGTTCACTCCAAATAACATCATCCCAACACCGATAATCCACTCAACCATCTCAGGATTTTGATAAATGGCAAATCCAGCATTATTAATCGCAAATCCACCTGTTCCAGCAGTACCAAATGATAATAATAACGCATCAAATAATGGCACTTTAACAAGCATTAAAATAATGACTAAGATTGCAGTCATCACTAAATAAATCGCATATAAAATTCTAGCAGTTTTTGCTAGTTTAGAAACTAATTTTCCAAAAACTGGTCCTGGGACTTCCGCACGCATTAACTGAACGGAATCAGATCCCGTACTTGGTAAAATCGCTAATGCAAATACTAGAACTCCCATTCCTCCAACTAAGTGGGTAAAACTACGCCAAAATAAGGAAGAATACCCTAGAATAGACAAATCACTTAAAATACTAGAACCCGTTGTTGTAAAACCACTGGCTGTTTCAAAAAATGCATCTGCTACATTAGGAATCTCTCCTGTAAACACAAATGGAAGTCCTCCAAAAAATGAAAGTAATATCCAACTGAGAGCTACTGTTACAATCCCATCTTGTGGCATAATTTTCATATTTTTAGGCTTTGCTAATGTACAAAGTGACCCAATGAGCACTAATAAAGCAATCGTTCCAGCATAACTTAATAGTTGATGGTGACTTTCTCGATAAATCAAACTAACAAATAATGGTAGTAGTAATAATAAAGCTTCCACTTGTAAAATTTTCCCTACCAAATAACATACTGTTCTTCTTTGCAAAATCATCAACTCCTATTCCAAAATATCGATAATATCATCGAAGTTTTTCTGAGTTGTTACGACGATTACTCTATCATGTGGTTCCAATTGGTCATTCCCATCTGGATAAATTAATTTTTCCCCACGAACAATAAAGGCAATTAATAAGTTTGATTTTGTTTTTAATTTTGATAATGGAATGCCACAAACACGACTATTTCTTTCAATACGGAATTGTAATGCTTCTACTTGATTATCCGCTACACGATATAACGCTTCTACATTTGACCCCTTAGTATTGGCACGTGCACGTACAAATTGAACAATTTCATTCGCAACAATTTGTTTTGGTGTAATAATGGATTGAGGATCGACATTTTTTAATACTTTTAAAATACCCGTACGGCTCATTTTAGTAATAACTTTTCGAACTCCACGGTGTTTAGCAAATACAGATAAAATTAAGTTTTCTTCATCAATTCCTGTTAGTGAAACGAAGGCATCATAATTTGTTAACATTTCTTCTTCTAATACATCATGATCTGTTCCATCTGCATGAATGATTGTTGCATTTGGAAATTGTTCACTTAAGAATTTCGCACGTTCTTCATTGACTTCAATCACTTTTGGATGGATTTTAGTCGTTTTTAACATATCTAGTAAGTAGTAAGCAATTTTTCCTCCACCAACAATTAAACTAGAACGGACTTGTTTGGTAATATAATTGGTAATTTTTAAGAATGTAGAAATATCTTCATATGCTCCAGTAATATGGATACGGTCACCTTTTTGAATAAAAGAATCCCCACTTGGAATAAATACTTCCGAATCACGTTGAATCGCACAAACTAAAATAGTTCCGAATCGATTTCTAAAGTCTTTCAAACTTAATCCTATTAATGGTGAGTGTTCCTGAATTTCCAACTCGATTAAACTCACTCGATTGCTAGCAAAACTTTCCACACTTAAAGCAGATGGATATTTAAAAATTTTCAAAATATCTCGAGCAGCCGATAATTCCGGATTAATTAATAATGAAATCCCTAAACTTTCTCGAACAAAATTCAACTGTTGAGAATACTCTGGATTTCGAACACGAGCAACTGTATATTCCGCTCCAATTTTTTTAGCTAAAATGGCAGCAATAATATTGATTTCATCCATCTCTGAAACAGCTAGAAAAATATCTGCACTCGCTACTCCAGCTTCTTGTTGAATATCATAACTAGCGCCATTTCCAACAATACCCATGATATCAAATTTATTCATCATTCTTTCAATAATCAAAGGATTTTTATCAATTAAAACAATATCATTTGTTTCTGAAGTTAGTTCTCGGCAAAGTACTTCACCGACCTTTCCTCCTCCAACAATTACTATTTTCACACATTTTCCTCCATGTCTTTAAAATCGTCCGAGTGTCATTTTACTCTTATAATAGAATTACGTCAATGAATTGCAATAATCTCCTCTCTTATATTACAATGGTTACATTAAAATAAAGGAAGTAATAAAAATGGAAGAAATAGACTTACAACAATTATGCCAAGAAATTTCAAAGGAATACTTTCATAAAACTTTTCAACACCAGATTACGTATAACGGTCGACTAAAATCAAGTGGTGGACGTTATATTTTGAAAACAGGCAATATTGAAATTAATCCTAAAGTTGAAACGATTCTTGGAAAAGAAGTCTTAATCGGCGTTATAAAACATGAATTATGTCATTATCACTTACATCAAGAAGGAAAAGGTTATCGACACCAAGATAGAGATTTTAAAATGCTCTTACGAGAGGTTGAGGGAATCCGTTTTGTAGAACGAATGGAACCTTATCGATACGTTTATTCTTGTAAGTCTTGTGGAGCGACTTTTTATCGTATGAGAAAAATTGATACTAATAAATTTCGTTGTGGTCGTTGTCGTGGTAGTTTAATATTGGATTTTAGTTCTGAAGGATAAAAGTGTTAGCGATTGATAACACTTGCATTCTGAGCTAAACTTTGATACCATTACATACATTAAGCGGTCGTGGCGGAATGGCAGACGCGCTGTCTTGAGGGGGCAGTGGGTGTATACCTGTGCGGGTTCAAGTCCCGCCGGCCGCATAAAATAAAAAAGGGATAAAATCACGTTCTACGGAACCATGGTTTTATCCCTTTTATTTTGATGATTCTATTATAGGAAACATCCTTATGCTACTATAGACAAATCCATTCACATCTTAAACGTCCCTACATGTATGACCGAACCCCAAGGATTCTCATAGTAGCAAAAGTGATAAAATCTGCACTGTAGATTTTATCACAGGAAAAGTTGAGACCTTAGGCTCAACTTTTAGCAATGAGACACCGTTAGGTGGCTGCTTGCGTCCTAATGCTACTATATAGAATCCATTAATAAATAAATTCTTTCAGTTCCGATAAATGCCCAATCTGATACGTTGGCTCTATAGACAACAATTCCTCCGGTTCAGTTGGTCGTTCAGGGGTTTCCATATACCAACAAGTATCCATTCCAATACGACTTGCCCCATAAATATCCGCCTTAAAACTATCTCCAATCATTAAGGCATTCTCAATCGTCATTCCTTCTGTTTGATCTACTACAGCTTCAAAAAACTCTTTACTAGGCTTACGATATCCCACCACTTCAGAAATAAATAACTTTTCAAAAAAGTTTTCTAATCCAGCTATTTTCAAACGTAGTAATTGAGTTTCTTCAATTCCATTTGTAGCTGCAACCATGACAAAGTCTTTCTTTAATTCATGAATAATGTCTAATGCATCTGGCATCATCGTATTTGCTTCTGCTAAATAGTGACGGAATTTTTTCTCACAAACACTTCCATCTACCTGAATTCCATAATGTGCAAACCAACGAACAAATCTTTCTTCATTCAAATAAGTTTGAGAAATTTCTCCTTGTTCGTATTGTTCCCATAAACCTTTATTCATTGTACGGTAAACTTCTAAAACTTCTGGAGTAAACTCTAATCCATCTTCTTGGCAAATACGAGATAAAGCATAGTCTTCTGCTCCCCAAAAATCAAAAATTGTATTATCTAAATCAAAAATTAAATATTCGTATTTTTTCACTTCTTTTCCTCCTAAAATCTTATGACAGTTTATCATACACTCTGTGGTTTCATTCTTCAACTAATATCATTTCAACAAAATAAGGTCACTTTTCCTATTTAAAGTATTTCAAACTATTTTAAGAGCATGTCAAAATAACATGCTCCTATCATTTAAAATTTATTTTGTTGTCCCATAAAGAATTAATTCTACTTATTGAATAATTTAGCCCAATTTTGTTTGGAACTTAAAATTCTGGAAATATATACTTCATTTTTCTCAATATAATAAAAAGCAACATAATGCTCAATTGGCATATATCGATAACGTTTTCCATCATCTGTTAATTCGCCATAACCACGACTCGATACTAAAGGACAAATTTCTGGAAAAGTTTCTAACATTTCTAGTGCCGTTAGAATGAGATCAATCTTACTATCAGCAGATTGTTGGCTATAAAAATTTAACACAATATACTCGTGAATTCCTCTCAAATCTTTTTTAGCTTGATCTGTAAAAGAAATATGATAAGATTTATAATTATCCAAGTCCAAATTCCTTTCTCACGTCTGCTAAAGATGTTAACTTATCTTGCTCAATTTCTTGATGACCAATCAGTATTTCCTTTTTCAAATCTTCAAAAGCAACTTGATATTGTGTCTCCTGCAAATCACTAGTTACAAACTCTTGGGGATCAATTACACCCGTTGCAATTTTACGAAGTGCTGCATTGAAAACATCTGATAAGGATATCTTTTCATCTGCTAAAATTTCTTTTGTTTGTTGATAAAAAGCCACATCCGCTCTAAAATTAACAGGTTGAGTACTCGCCATATAAATCACCTCTTTGTAAATACGTTTCGTAAATACATTTTATCATATTTTATTCTTACACTCAATTCCTTTATTCTTCAACTAATATCATGTCAACAAAAAAGGATACCTTTGCCGAAACAAAAGCATCCTTATCTTTCAAATTCTCATTATCTCATTGTTACAAATTCTTCTGAAGCTGTTGGGTGGATTGCTACTGTCGCATCAAAATCTGCTTTTGTAGCTCCCATTTTAAGCGCAACTGCGAACCCTTGAATCATTTCATCAACGCCTTCACCAATTCCGTGTAAGCCAATAATTTTTTCTTCATCACCTAATGTAATTAATTTTAATTTTGTCATTTGACGGTGAACTGTAATGGCTGAATACATTCCTGCAAAGTTTGATTCATATACTTTAATATTTTCAGCACCATATTTTGCTTCCGCTTGTTCTTGACTTAAACCAATAGATCCAATCGCTGGATGAGAGAATACAACTGTTGGAATTAATTCATAATCCATTTTGATATCTGTTTTACCATTAAATAAACGTTCTGATAAAGTTCTACCTGCTTTAACCGCTACTGGTGTTAATTCTTTTTCACCAGAAACATCCCCTAGTGCATAAATACCAGGTGTTGTTGTATTTTGATATTCATCTACTTGAATAAATCCACGTTCATTCAAGGCAACTCCTGCTGCTTCTAAATTTAATTGGCTAACATTCGCTTTACGTCCAACTGCCCAAATAACTTTTTGACTTGTATGAGTTGTACCATCTTCAAAATGAATTTGAATATCGCCATTGTCTAATTTTTCTAATTTTTTAGGAACTTTATGTGTATGTAATGGTTGACCATTTTTCTTCATTTCTTCAACTAACACTTCAACAATGCCTTGGTCAAATCCTCTTAACGGACCACCTTTACGAACGAATAAATCCGTTTTTACTCCTAATCCATGTAGAACTCCTGCTAATTCAACTGCGATATACCCTGCACCAATAATCGATACAGATTCTGGTAACTCTTCCCATGCAAATACATCATCAGAAGTTCCCCCAAGTTCACTACCTGGAACATTTGGAATAAAAGCATATGAACCAGTCGCAATCACAATGTGTTTTGCACGAATGTGTTCTCCATTAACTTCTACTGTATTTTTATCTACGAAACGAGCATATCCTTCAATATAGTCTACTCCATTTCGATTAAAGTTATTTGAAAATGCTTGACGTGAACGTTCAATATAAGCTTGACGATTTTTTCTTAATTTTTTGAAATCAAATGAAGTTTCTCCAATTGTATATCCATAATCTGATGCATAATTTTTAAGTGTTTCTGAAACCAATGCTCCATACCACATTACCTTTTTAGGAACACACCCAACGTTTACACAAGTTCCTCCAATGATATTTCCTTCAATAACGGCTGCTTTTGCTCCATGCATGGCTGCACGATTCATTGTAGCACTACCGCCACTTCCTCCACCAATTGCAATAATATCGTATTCTCTCATCTTTGTTCCCTCTTTCGTTTTATTTAAAATATCTATACGATTTAATTTACAATTATCATATCATTATCATCAGTTTTTTGTCTTCTATGTTGCTCACGTGCCTATGTTTTTATGAGAAAAGTTATAATCTGCTAAAAAATCTTCCCCATTTCAATGAAAAATGGTAAAATGAGTCAGATATCATACCATTCATTTGAGAGTATTCTCATTTTAAGAAAGGAATTATTATGAAACTAATGTATATCCTTGATAAAATCAAGCGATTCCCAAACCAAGATTTGGCACTCTATTTAATGATTGTCAGCATCTTCTTGCCGTTTTACTTGTTTTTATCATTGTTCTTGTTTTATTTTATTCTGTTAATTTTCACAGGAAAAATGAAACATATTTTAAGACAACTACTGAATTATCCAGTGTTATTAACGTTTATTGCCTATAGCACAATTATCTCAGCAGTTAGTGGAAATTTACTAGGCGTTGCAGCTTCCATTTTATTTTTATGGTTTGCCATATTCTTTGTTTATTACCAGAAACGGATTAATCAAGACTTTTTCCACATTGTATTACAGACGATATTATTAGGAAGTATATTTGCAGCGCTATTTGCCTTTTTAGAACATTTTGAAATTGTTCATAAATTTAACTACGCATTTTTAGCACCAAATATGCAAGTCTGGCATCAAAATCGTGCTGAGGTTACATTCTTTAATCCAAATTATTACGGAATCATTTGTTGTTTCTGTATTATGATTGGTTTTTACCTTTTCACAACGACCAAAAATTGGAAATGGAAAGTCATCTGTATTATCGCTTGCTTTATTAATTTATTCGGTTTGAACTTTACTCAAAATAGAACAGCTTTCCCAGCAATTATTTGTGGAGCTATTATCTATTTATTTACAACGATTAAAAGTTCTCGAGCATTTTGGCTAAGTGTTGGCGTGTTTATTATTGGGCTATTCTTCCTATTTTCAAATGATATTGGAGTTCGAATGGGAACATTAGATTCGTCCATGGATGAACGTATTTCCATTTGGAATGCAGGATTTACACTTTTCAAACAAAATCCATTTTTCGGTGAAGGGCCATTAACGTATATGCATAGCTATCAACGAATTGGTGCTATTTATCATGAACATGCACATAGTATTTATATTGATACGATTTTAAGTTATGGATATATTGGGACTTTATTATTAGCGATTGCTAGTATCAAACCTATTCGTAGTTTGATTGAAATGAGTCGTCAACCTCAAAAACGTCCAATTGTTGGATTATATGTTTCATTTTTAGTCGTTGTTGCGGTTCACGGAATTTTCGACTTAGCACTATTCTGGATTCAATCAGCATTTATCTTCCTAGTTGTAATGTGCAGCATTCCAATGTGGGAAAGAAACGAAACGATTGACATACCGCATGAATAAAGAACTTTTCTTAATAGCAAACACAAAAAAATCCAGATAAAACTGGATTTTTTGTTTAGGAAAATTCGAGACCTAAACTCGAATTTTAGCCATGAGACTCGCTTTGCGAGGCTGCTGGCGTCCTTGCTATTCAGGAAAAGTTCTTTTATTCTGTAGCGTATTAACAACTTTTTATTTTTAAGACAAGTACGCAGTTAATTCTGATTCTGAAATATTTAACTGCTGAGCCCCATTTTCAATAGACAAAAGACCGTTCTTTATTAAACCGACAATGGTTGTGATGGCACCTTCTTCTCTACCTTCCATTCTTGCTAGTTGTTTTTCTTCTGCGACATACTCTAAATGTGCATAGTAGCCATCTAATTTTCTTGTTCGATCATCATACATCGTTTGTTCCTCCTCCGTCCAGCCAGTTCGATTCATAATCATGTCAGCTGTTTCTAAAATTGTCTCAGGATTTTGTGTATAAGGTTTGTTCCCAAAAAACTCAATCCATCGAACTTTCCTATAGTGTTTTATTTTAGTTGGATCATATTTATCTAATTCTAAAAATGCCATACGCATTAAGTTACGTTTTTCTTTGATTCCTTTAAAATATACTTTTAATTCTTCGTAGGATTCATCATCTCTTAAGCTAAATGAATGATACATACGATCATCTTCAAAATATCGTTCCTGTGTAATCGCAATGGCATATACTGGAATCATTTCTTTTGCGAGATGATAGGTTTGCGTACCATCTTTTTTATGCATATTCATATTTTTAGAAACTTGTTCACATAAATATAAACACAAACGCTTAATAAAGTCAATCTGTAAAGCTACTTGAATTTCAATAATAATTTGTGTGTGATCATCTAGTTCAGCCAACACGTCAATATGTGTTGAATAAGGAAATTCATCCAAATAAAACTCGTGTATCTGGGTACTTTCTAAAATTTTCACATGTTCTACAGGCAAATCAAATATATCACGTATAAATTGTGCTGTAATTTCCGTATTGCTAAATATCTTCTTTGCCATTAAATCCATCATTGGTCTTGCACCTTCAATTCTCTCTTTCATATAATTTCATCCTCTCTCTATTGTTTGGAAGTATCTTCCAGTGGCATTCACTAGAAATTACACTTCACTTATATATACGAAAAAAATGATGAAAAATATTTTTATATTTAAAGAAATTTAAAGATCTAACCAAGGAAAGTTTTTTTATTTTAAAGTTACAAGCGGAAGAATAAAAGAATTTTCTTCGTAGTAAAAGCAAAAAAAACCAGAAAATTCTGACTTTTTTTGTAGGGAAAATTCGAGACCGAGGCTCGAATTTTAGCCATGAGACTCGCAAAGCGAGGCTGCTGGCGACCTTACTAACAAAGAAAATTCTTTTATTCCGTAGCGACTTATCGAATGGTTACATCCTCTAATGCAACTAAGGCTGTTTGGATACGATCCATTGCTTGTTTAATTTCTTCCTCTTGTAAAGTAGCTTCTTTATTTAAGAAACGAATAGAATAAGCTAATGATTGGTAACCTTCTTGTACATGCTCTCCTTTATATACATCAAATAAAGTAACTGATTGTACATATTGACCAGCCTGTTCTTTAATGACTGCTTCTAATGTTGCATGCGCCATTGTTACAGGAACTAATAACGCAATATCACGTGTCATTGATGGGAATTTTGGTACAGCTTGAATCACACGTTCTTGTAATCCTTCTGCTAATAAAGGTTCCACTAATAATTCAAATACAAATGTATCTGATAAATCTAATTCTTTTTGAATCACTGGATGAATTTTCCCAATAAATCCAACTAACTCTTCACCTAAATAAATATAAGCTGTTTGCCCTGGATGTAATTGCCCAATCGCATCTGTTGCAACAAAACGAATACGATCACTACAGTTCAATTCTGCAAAGTAAGCTTCTAATACTCCTTTTAATGCGAAGAAATCAACAGGTTGTGCTGGTGATTGCCATGAAGCATGATCCCATTCTCCAGTCACAGCAGCTCCAATCACTTCTCTTTCTTGGAAATCTTCAGAACCATTTTTGCCAATGGAGAATACTTTCCCTACTTCGAATAAACGAACATTTTGTTGTGAACGAGCGACATTATATTGTAATGCTTCCAATAAACTTGGTAACATTGACTGTCTTAATTCACTTCTTTCTTCACTCATCGGTAAGTCTAAACGAATACTTGGTCTTTCTTCTACTGTAAACCAATGAGATTTTTCAGGAGTTGTTAATGCATAAGAGTACGCTTGAGATAAGCCTGCTCCTTGCATAAATTGACGAGTCCAACGAACAAAACGTTGTTTCTCAGTTAATCCACCTTGTGTACTTGCAGTTGTTGGTAATGTTGAAGGAATTTTATCATATCCATAAATACGTCCTACTTCTTCCACTAAATCTGCTTCAATCGAAATATCAAATCTCCATGCAGGAACTGTAACATGGAATACTCCTTGTTCTTCAACTGTTGGATAAGCTAATTGTTTAAATACTTGTAATACTTCTTCAGTTGTAAGTCTAGTTCCTAAAACATGATTTAAGCGTTCTAGTGAAATAGAAACAACTGGTAACTCTAATGTTAGTGATTGCACAGAAGCTACTCCATCAACTACTTCACCATCGCCTAATTCAGCAATTAATGCTGCAGCTCTCTTACCAGCTTGTAAAATTGTCGCTTTATTAATTCCTTTTTCAAAACGGCTACTTGATTCACTTCTTAAATTATGTTTTTGAGAAGCTAAACGAATCGATTTTGGCTCAAATAATGCTGATTCTAATGCAACAGTCGTTGTAGTTTCAATAATTTCTGAATCTAATCCACCCATTACACCAGCTAAGGCAACTGGTTTTTCTCCATCTGTAATAACAATTTCATTACTTAATGTACGTTCAACACCATCTAATGTTACTAATGTTTCTCCATCTTTTGCACGACGAACATGAATTTGTTTTGAATTTAAACGATCATAGTCAAATGCATGTAGCGGTTGTCCATATTCCATTAAAACATAGTTTGTAACGTCGACGATGTTATTAATTGGACGAACACCTGCAGCGATTAATCGATTTTGCATCCATTGTGGGCTTGGTTTTACAGTAACATTTTTAATAATTTGTAAGTGATAAGCTGGAGCATCTACTTCATCTTCAACTGATACTGTCATCCATGGATTTAATGAAGACGAATCACCTTCTAAAAATTCATCTGGTGTTAATGTATTTTCTAAATTATAAATTGCACCAATTTCATGAACAGAACCTCTCATACTTAAAGCATCTGCACGGTTTGCTGTAATGTCTAATTCCACAATCGCACTATCTAATGCTAAGGCTTTAACAGCATCCATTCCAACTTCAATAGCATCATCTTCAAATACATAAATGCCTTGTTCATATTCTTTTGGTACTAATGAAGAAGGTAATCCTAACTCTTGAAGAGAACAAATCATCCCTTGAGATTCTACTCCTCTTAATTTTCCACGTTTAATTTTATGACCACCAGCAATACGTGCTCCATGAGTTGCCACAATAATTTTTTGCCCTTTAGCAATATTTGGCGCACCACAAACAATTTGTAATGGTTCTTCCTCAGCAACATCTACTGTAACTACATGAAGATGATCTGAATCTGGATGATCTACCACTTCTAATGCACGACCTACAACTAATCCACTTAGTCCTTCTCCTGGAACAGATACACTATCTACTTCAATCCCAGTACGTGACATTTTTTCTCCTAATTCTTGAGGAGTAATTGAACTTAAATCTAAATATTCATTTAACCATTCATACGATAATTTCATATTCTCTTCTCCTTACTTCGTAAATTGATTTAAGAAACGAACATCATTCGTATAAAGTGAACGAATATCTTCGATTCCATATTTCAACATTGCAATACGGTCTTGTCCTAATCCAAAGGCAAATCCACCATAAACGCTTGAATCCACTCCAGCAGCTTCTAATACATTCGGGTGAACCATTCCAGAACCTAAAATTTCAATCCAACCTGTTCCTTTACAAATCGAACAACCTTGTCCACCACATTTGAAACAGCTAATATCTACTTCTAAAGAAGGCTCCGTAAATGGGAAGTAACTTGGACGTAGGCGAACTTCACGCTCTTGACCAAATAATTCTTTGGCAAATGCAGCTAATGTTCCTTTTAAGTCAGCCATTGTAATATGTTTATCAATTACTAATCCTTCGATTTGATAGAATTGATGTGAGTGAGTCGCATCATCATTATCACGTCTAAATACACGCCCTGGACTAATCATTTTTAATGGTCCTTTAGAAAAATCATGTTTTTCCATTGTTCTTGCTTGAACTGGTGAAGTTTGCGTACGTAATAAATACTCAGGTGTAATATAAAATGTATCTTGCATATCACGAGCAGGATGATCTTTTGGTAAGTTCATCATTTCGAAGTTATAGTGATCTGATTCTACTTCTGGCCCTTCTACTACTTGGTATCCTAATCCAATGAAGAAATCTTCCACTTCATCACTAACGTGACTTAATACGTGTTTTGTACCCACAGTCATTGGACGACCTGGCATAGTAACATCGATTGTTTCTTTACGTAAAGATTCTACTAATGCTTTTGCTTCTAAGTCTGCTTTAATACTAGAAATTTTTTCTTCAATCACACTACGTAATTCATTCGCTAACGCTCCTACTTGTGGACGTTCTTCAGGAACGATATTTTTAATATTTTTTAAAACTTCCGTAATAGGTCCTTTTTTTCCTAATTGTTGCACACGAATTTGTTCAACTTCTTTTAAAGTTTGAACGGTTTCTAATGCAGCTAATACATCTTGACGAATCGCATCAAATTGTTGTTTCATTTCTGCTAAATTCATTTTGTTTCCTCCTATAAATCATTTTAATAAACAAAAAGTCCCTTACAATTCCTAAAAATTGTAAGGGACGAACTTTATCGCGGTACCACCCTCATTCCTGCATTGCAGGCACTCGGCGTTATTAACGGTAACGAACCGATCCATTATTCATCTTATCGAATTCCAATGGCAACTTCGGAAGTGAAAAGTTGTAGATTTTCATGAAAGGCTTTCAGTCGCTGACCTTTCTCCCTAATAATGAAATTTTCTATAACCCTTTTCCATCAATGTCTTTAAATATATGTGTTATTTTATCAAAGCTCTTATGAATTGTCTAGCCTTAAATCATGTTCTAAATTAGAATCTAATATTTCCATCATTTTATAAGAAGATTTGAACTCCGATTGCTACAATAATCAGTACAATCATCGCAATCATCCAAATCGTTAAAAAGCGATTATATCTTTCTAAAAAAGGCTTTTTAGGAACTGGTGAATCATTCCATTCAATCTCTTCACTATTTTGAGACCTTTTTTGCTCTACTACATGTTCTCTCAAAGCTTTTCGTGTTAATAATGGTTCTTTCGACATATTTTCTCCTATTGATGCAATGCTGCATATTGAACAGCAATAATCGTTTTTGCATCAGTAATTTCTCCGTTATGGATTTTTTGAATCAGTTCTTCCACTGGAATCCACTCAATTGAAACAAATTCATCTTCATCTAATGGTGCAGCATTCTCTAAATGATGAATTCCCTTTGCTTCATACAAATGAATCTTTTCATTACAATATCCAGGAGTTGGTACTAAATCAACTACTTTTTTCCATTCATTTGCACTTAATTGCGCTTCTTCTTCTAACTCTCTTTTTGCGGCTTCTAATGGGCTTTCTCCATCGTGGTCTAATTTACCTGCTGGAATTTCTAATGTATGAGCTTCAATAGCTTTGCGATATTGACGTACTAATAAAATCTTTCCCACATGAACAACAAGAACTGCTACTGCTCCATTATGTAAAACAATATCTCTCGTTGATTGTTTACCATTTGGAAGAGATACTACATGGTGTTCAACTGTAAAAATACCACCTTGGTATTTCACTTCTTTTTGTACGGTTACTTCTGTAAAATCATTCATAAATAAGCCTCCTTAATACTATTATATCTTGTCTATTCAATTTAGCAATAAAAAAAGGCTTTTGAAAATTCAAAAGTCCTTTTTTACCATTATTGTCCTTGTCTTCTTACTGGAGCTACAGGAACAGTCGTATTTTGTTGTTGTCGTACTGTTGCAGCTTGAGTATTTTGTTGGACTTGTGCATTCGCTGCTTGTTGTGCTGGACGATTTCCTGCTTGAGTATTTGTTTGTCCATTAGCAGTTGTAGAATTTGTTGATGAAGTTGAACTTTCTTGGTGGAAGTATGCATCATACACTTGTTTTGTAATTCCAGCTGCAAAGTCTCCAGGAATTCCATTTGAAAAATATGGTGCAACTACTGATACAACAATTTCAGGATTATCAGAAGGAGCATAAGAAGCAAATGTAGAGTTCTCTACTTCCTTTTGTTTAAATTGTGGTAATGGTCCATCGTAGAACGCTTCTACTGTACCTGTTTTACCAGAAACAGAAGGCGTATAATTTCTAAATGTATAAGCTGAAGTTCCGTTTGCTCCATGCGTTACACGATATAATCCCTCTTTAATATGATCAATTAATCCTGCTTCTACTTGGAGAGAATTCATAATTTTTGTTGGAACAACTGTCTCTAAATCACCAATTCCTCCATCTTTACCTGTTGAATGAATTTCTTTTACTAAACGAGGTGCAATACGTGTTCCTCCATTGGCAATAGTAGCCATATATTGAGCTAATTGTAATGGCGTATATAAGTCAAACTGACCGAACGCAAAGTCCAGTGCAGAGAAGGCAGCACCTGTACCACCATTATATCCTTTTCCTTCATTAGGTAAGTCAATTCCTGTACGAACCCCTAAACCAAATTGGGCATAATACTCACGTAATTTATCAAATACGTTAAGATTAATATTTAATTTTCCACCTTTTTTATACTCATATTGTCCACCCATTCTCATGGCTAACTTAATCATATAAACGTTAGAAGAACGCTCAATCGCATCTAAATCTGTTACAGGAATACTACCATTACGGTTGAATACAGAACTTTTCGGTTTAGAAGCTTCAAACTCAATTGGTTCATCGACAATCGTATTATCTTCTCTTGTAATAACTCCATCCATATATCCAGAAATAACTGTTGCCGCTTTTACAGCTGACCCCATCCCAAAGGCACCATTAATAGCTCCTAAGGCATCATCTTCAATTCCAGTTACTTGATAATTTTCATTATATTTTTTCTTTTTACCAGTAATTCCTAAAACATCTCCGGATTTTGGATTCATTGCAACAACATACACTCGGTCTGCAGTGGCATCTGATAATCCTTCTACAGCTTTAGTAACAATATCTTCCAATTTCTTTTGAAAATCCGTATCAATTGTCATCACTAAATTGGTACCAGCTTTTCCACCATAACGTTCTTCGTGGTTAACCACTTCTCCACGATTATTCGTTTGGCTTTGAACCACTGTTTTTGTTCCACTTAAAACTGATTCATATTGTTCTTCTAAATAACTTGTACCTACACGATCATTTAATGAATACCCTAGAGTTAATAAAGAACTCACTCTATCAGAAGGTAAACCTGTTGTTTCAGAAGATACAGAACCTAGAATTGTCTTCAACATATCTCCCATTGGGTATTCACGATCCCAATCTGAATCAATGTCAATCCCTTTTAACTCTCCAAGACGTTCACTAATACGAGCAACTTCTTGTTCTGTTACAGAATCATTTTTAATCGTAACGGTTGATAAGGCATAGGCACTATTCATCTTCGTAAAAATAGCAATTGCTTGTTTTTCACTATCAGAATAATTGATTTGTTCTTCTGTAATATGATCTAACTGCATCTCATAAGTCTTACTATTCGATAAGCCTTCTTTGGATGCTTTCTTTTTCTCTTCTGCTGTTAATAGCTTACTAGCTTCCTCCGGATGAGTTGCAAACCAATAATCTTTTAAATCTCTCTCTCTTAATTTACTAGTATCTACTGTAATAAACTCCGTTAATTTTTTAGCGGTTTCCAACATACTTGCTGTTGTAGCATCTGACGAACGTGTATAGTTCACTGCTAATTTTGGTTTATTTCCTACTAAAACTTTTCCTTTACTATCATAAATAGAACCCCTTGGAACTGCTTTTTTTGCAGTAGAAGTTTCTGTACGTTTCACTAAGGCGATGAAATCATCCCCTTTGACTAATTGAACATACGCTAATCGTCCGATTAATGCCATAAAAGAAAAAAACACAATAAAAAATAATAAATTTAATCGAAATGGAATATGTGATTTTTTCTTTATAGGACGATTTTTTCTTTTGTTAATCATGTATTCACATCCATCTTTTAATATTTACTGCTCCATTATAGCATAATTTAGAATTGGTTTAATAATAAATCTATCAGATTTTAAAATAATTTAACGAAATAAAATGGATTTTTAATCACTCTCTTTTTAAGAAAGTTACAAATTTAAATGTTCCTGCATTCTATTTTGTGATATACTTTTCATAAAAAGTTTATTGGAGGATGTTATGAAAAAGTTACCTTTAGCCTTTTCTGGTTGCCTTCTTGGGTTAGCTGGCGCTGGAAATCTTATCTCAGACACCTTGCCTGAATTATCCCATGTATTTAGTGTACTCGGATTAGGATTATGGATTATCTTCTTAATCTCTCACTTAGTAGATTGGCAAAACACTGCAAAAGAATTAAAGAAACTACCTGTTTTATCTGGAATGGCTACTTTCCCTATGGCAGGAATGATTTTAGCTACTTATTTATTGCGTACAATTCCAAGTGTGCCTCTCTTCGCACAAGTTCTATGGTGGTTCTCATTCCTATTAGATATTGGACTAATTACTTATTTTACGATTCTATTATTGAAATCTAAAGAAAAAATTTACGCTACTCCATCTTGGACAGTATTATATGTCGGTATCGCAGTAGCAGCGCTCACTTATCCTGTTGTAGGAATCATTGAAGTTGCATATGCAACAATTATTTTTGGCTTTATCTTAACGTTTTATTTATATCCACGTATTTATCTAGATTTGAAGAAAAAGCCACTTCCAAATGAATTATTAGGACAAGAAGGAATTTATTGTGCTCCATTTTCATTGCTACTAGCTTCACTCGTACGTGTAGGGGGACATCAATTATTAACATACTCTATCATCATGATGATTATCTCATCTCAAATATTTTTCTTTTTAGTCTTAAGTCGCTTACCACACATTTTAAAACAAGGATTTCAACCCGCATTTTCAGCTTTAACATTCCCAACCATTGTTACAGCAACTTCCCTAAAAATGGCGCAAGGAATCCTCCAACATTCACTATTGAATGTATTCGTTAAGATTGAAACACTTATTAGCTTAACGATTTTAATTTTTGTCTTATTTAGTTATCTAATCTGGATGAAAAAATCATCATCTTAAAACAAGAAAAGAGGTAAACACTATTTTCAAGTGTCTACCTCTTATTTTTATTAATTAACGTAAAGCTCCTAATGTACGAGCAATTTCTTCAAAACTACTATTTGGTTGAATTTCAAATGTTCCTGCCAAAATATTTTCTGCAATATTATTTTCTAATAAATAATCTACAAATGCTTTCGAATCAGTGATTACTCCCGCTTCTTTTAATTTACGAGCAACATCACTTGAAACTTCACCACTTTCAACTGTAATAGAAATAGGCTTATCCGCAACTTTTGCAGTTTCTTTTGTCGTTGACTCCGTTGTTTTGGCAGCCACTGTTGTAGCTACTGTTGTTTCTTCGGTTGTTTTAACAGTGTCTGTTACTAATGGTAAATGAACACTATCTAAATGACTTTTTAAAGAATCTGGAACAAATGGCCAAGCTACAGTTGTTAAAGCTAAAATAATAGCTGATAAAAGAAACGCAACACCTAAAGAGCGAAATTTTGTTTTACTCATATTACCCCTCCTTAATGTGAATCCGATTCAAAATAGCTATCAATCACTAATTGAACTGTAGAAACTGGAACATTTAATTGTTCAGCAATTTCTTCATATGAACCACCATGACTAAATAGAGTCAAGATATGTTTACGAGTGATACTATGTAACTCTTCTTCCTCTTCTTCGTGTTGTGAAAAAGTTGGTTCAGTAAATGTTGGTGTTGGTTCAAATACTGGTTGAACTTCCTCTTCTTTTTCTTCAAATCTTGGAGTGAAAGTTGGTTCTGGCTCAACGACTGGTTGTGGAATAAATGTAAATTCTGGTTCAGGTTGAGGAGTATGCTCAACAGGAGCACGATAAATAGGTGTTCCTTCCAACTCTTGAATTTTTTTCTTTAAAGAATACACTTCTCGATTTAATTCTAATAAGCCTTCACTTAATTCATCTAATTCATCTTCATATTGATTGTCTTTTAAGAACAATGAAATGAATAAGAAAAATACTGCTAAAGCTAATAATGCTACTACTACGATCCAAACGTGCATTTTCTCACCTCATTAAAAATTTATTTACCTCTATTGTAATTAATGTTGGAAAAAATCGCAAGTTTATTTTATTACAAGCAGATTACATCTTTACTACTGAATCATAATTTAGCTTGAAACTCTAGAAAATATCTACCTTATTAATCTTGATGAATTTGTTTTTCTTTATGACTTAACACTAATAATTTTTGTCTTAAATCTTCTTCCATGTTCGTTAATTCAACTTCAGCTTTTCTTCTTCTTGCTCTACCTTCTTGTTGAATCTTCAATGTTTCTTCTAATGTTTCAATTAAATCTTTTTGAGTTTTTTGTAATGTTTCTAAATCAATAATCCCTCGTTCAT
This sequence comes from uncultured Granulicatella sp., assembly GCF_963516875.1. Taxonomy (GTDB): domain Bacteria; phylum Bacillota; class Bacilli; order Lactobacillales; family Aerococcaceae; genus Granulicatella. The sequence goes on from NZ_CAUQCL010000012.1 coordinate 37,248, forward strand.
TTTCACGAGCTGTTTCAATCGTAGAAATTTTCAACATTTCTGAATTTTTTTGAATTAATTGATTTGTTGTTTCTGAAACTTGTCTTTGTGCCGTTACAGCATCTTTTTGACGTAATAATGTCATCGCAATTGCAATTTGGTTTTTCCATAATGGAATCGTTGTTGTAATTGATGATTGAATTTTTTCAGCTAATGCTTGGTTTGTATTTTGAATTAAACGAATTTGTGGTGCTTGTTGAATCGTCATTTGTCTTGTTAATTTCAAGTCATGATTTCTTTTCTCTAGGCGGTCTAAAAATTGTTCTAAGTCATTGACGACTTGGACATCCATTTGGTCGCCTGTTACACGTGCTTTTTCTAAAGCTTCCGGAATTAATGTTTCTTGTAATTCTGCTAATTTTAATTCTCCAGCCGCAATATAAATATTTAAAGCATCAAAGAAATCTTTATTCCGTTGATATAATTGTTCCAATGATAAATTGTCGTTTAATAATCCATTTTTTTCATGGTCTAAACGAATCGCAATTTTATCGACTTGTGAGCCTACTTCTTGATATTTGGCTTGCATTTCATAAATGCTCTTCTTAATTTTTCCAAAGAATTTTTGGAAGAATCCTTGGTTTTCAGCTACTAAATCATTTGGGTCTGTTTCATTTAAACGCTCCATTAAGTCGTTTAAAATATCCCCAATTTCTCCAGTATCTTTTGCTTGTACATGAGAAAGCATTTGGTGAGAAAATTCCCCTAATTGTTTTTGAGCTGCAGCTCCGTAACTAATAATCGCTTGTAAATTTTTTTCATCAATTTGTTTGGCTAATGCACGAGCTTGTTCTTGATGTTTTTCATCCAATGTATCGATTAATTTCTTTGGACTTGCTTCTGTTTGTGTTGCTGGAAAATCGTGAGACACTTCTGATAATGGTGTTACACTCACTTGTTCCCCGAATGGATTTTGAATTAAATCTTCTACTGTTGAAGTTTTATCTGTCATCTATATTTCCTCCTAAAAGTCTTCAAACTCTTCTTTTTGAGATTGTTTTTGAAGATGTTCTCTTTCTAAATTTAAATCACTAAAATCTTGTGCTTGGAATTTTTGATAATCTGCTTCCACTTGAAGACAACAATCATCTAATAATTCCATTGTTTGATCTAACACTTGATAAGTTTCTTGAGTTTTAGAAATATGTTTTTCAATTTCAATATATTTTCCCATAATTTCTTCTAAACCTGGTAAATACGTATTTAAAAACTTATCAACGGCATGTAAGCGTTCCGGATGTTGCACAATTTCTTTAAAGTAATCTTTTAAAATTGTTAATAGTTGGTAACGATTGGCAATGGCTTCGATTTTATTGTTTTGTTTTGTATAAGCTTCGATTTGTTGAATTTGAGTTTTTGCTCGATTCATTTTTTCTCTAAAGAAGACAACATCACTTTCTGATAGACCTGCCTTTTCATAAATCTCTTGTTGCTTCTCTGATGGGCCTTGGAATTCTTTTTCCTTGTGTAAGTATTTTTTAAAATTTGGTGGATTCATTTCTTTGCGGAATAGTACATAGAAAAATATTCCATAACATAATAAAAGAAATAAAAACATTTCTGCAGAACTATGCATTCTTACAAAAACTCTTGAACTGACTGCCACAAAGAAAAATAGCTTAATAGCTTGAATAATATGTTTCTTCATAAGACTTCTCCTTTATTAACTCTCTTAGGGAAATTATAGCATATTCTCGTCCTACGACAATGGGACAAAAGTATGATTTCGTAATTTCTCTAAATAAATACTATAGAAAAAATTTTGTAGCTTGCAAAGGACACCAGCAGCTTCGCAAAGGCGAATCTCATGACTAGTACAAAATTTTTTCTATAGTATTTTTTATCGTTAGTAAACAATTTTCTGAAATCTTTCATTAAAACCGCTTTCAAATGATTAAATTTATAGTATAATGAACGTATAAAATAGTAAAGGAGTTGGTTTTAATGTGTAAGATTAAGTCTTTGACGAAAGATGATAAATTGTTTTCAATCCTTCTTGTTTTCAATTTACTATTGTCTTATTTTACTGGATATTCATTTCTGTGGATGCTCTATGAATTTTTCGTAGCAACAGGGATTTATTATTTATGTTTTAAATCGTCTCTAAGTGAAAAGTTTTCTAAAGTAACAAAAGCTTTTATAGGTTTCTGCCTTATTGCTCTTTTAATCGCTCCACCATTATTTATTTTTAAAAATAACGCTTGGATTTACCGAACAAGTGAATCTATTGAACAAACAATTTTTAACCGCCTATAAGTAAATATTAAAGAAAAAAATTTTGTAGCTTGCAAAGGACGCCAGTAGCCCCTTACGGGTCTCTTGGCTAAAATTTGAGCCTTGGTCTCAAATTTTCCTCTAATAAAATCTGATAAAACAGATTTTATTACTGCTAGTACAAAATTTTTTTCTTTAATATTTTTATCGTTAGTAAACAATTTTCTGTAACCTTACACTAAAACCGCTTTCAAAAAAATAAATTTATAGTATAATGTAAGTATAAAATAATAAAAGGAGTTGGTTTTAATGTGTAAGATTAAGGCTTTGACGAAAGATGATAAATTATTTTCAATCCTTCTTATTTGTTTTTTGCTATTTCATTATTTTATTAGTGGACATTCCTTACTTTGGATTCTCTATGAATTTGTCATAGCAACAGGAGCTTACTATTTAGTATCTAAATCACCTCTAAGTGATAAATTTTCTACTCTAACGAAGAACATAATAGGTGTTTGCTTAATGTTTCTTTTAATCGCTCCACCATTATTTATTTTTAAAAATAATTCTTGGATTTACCGAACAACTGAATATGTACAAGCCACACGTCATTTTGTTGAACTAGATAATACAAGAATTCAAGAAAATATGAAGGATCTAAAGAGACAACTTCGTTTTGTTTATGTTGGACGGGAAACTTGTTCTTATTGTAGGGAATTTGCTCCAAAATTAAAACAAGCCGCTAAAGAGACAAATAGTACCATTTACTATATTGATACGGAAAATAAGACAGATGAATTAGCAAAGTTTGCAGAACAATATCATATTGATTCTATCCCTACTTTATTAGTTTTTAAAGATGGTCAATTACAAGATACTTTATCAAACAGTAGCGATATCAGCCTAAACGACCTCAAAGAATTTTTAACCGCCTATAAGTAAATATTAAAGAAAAAGATTTTGTAGCTAGCAAAGGACGCCAGCAGCTTCGCAAAGCGAATCTCATGGCTAAAATTTGAGCCTTGGTCTCAAATTTCCCTCTAATAAAATCTGATATATCAGATTTTATTACTGCTAGTACAAAATTTTTTTCTTTAATATTTTTTCTCGTTACTAAACTATTTTTCGCTTAATAATATTTTCACCAAACATAAGAAACCTCTTTCAAAAATTAAAAAAAGTGCTATACTTTAATCATAAATTAGTAAAGGGTGTGGGGGAAATGTCTAAGATTAAATTTTTTACAAAGGGAGATTGTATATTCTTAATTATTCTTTTATGCTACATGATATTTAGTTATTTTGTTAGTGAGTTTTCAATTCTATGGCTCTCTTTTCAATACATTGTATCATCAGGATATTATTTTCTATTCATAAAAGATTATTTTTTTAAACCTTTGAGCCCACGAAAAAGATTTATAGTATCCTTCATTGCTCTGTTTTTCATGATGTCTATCATTAATCCTCGTGTTTACGTTTCAAATGACAATACTTTGGTATATCGTTCCAGTGAATATGTGCAAGCAACACGTCATTTTGTACAATTAGACAATTCGACTATTCAGAATGAAATGGATACTCAAAAGAAACAGATTCGTTTTATTTATGTTGGACGTGAAACTTGTCCGTATTGTAGGGAATTTGCTCCAAAATTAAGAAAAGCTGCAAGAAGTATTAATGCTACAATTTATTATATTGATACGGAAAATAAGACGGATGAATTAGCGAAGTTTGCAGAACAATATCATATTGATTCTATTCCTACTTTATTAGTCTTTAAAGATGGTCAATTACAAGATACTTTATCAAACAGTAGCGATATCAGCCTAAACGACCTCAAAGAATTTTTTAAGAGTCGCAAATAAAGAAAAGACTTATATTAGTAGCATACGTAAAAGAAGCCACAACGATTTGTGGCTTCTTTTACTGGAAACTTTGAGACCTAGGCTCAAAGTTTAGCCATGAGATTCGCTTTACGAAGCTGCTGGCGTCCATTGCTACATATATTAAAGTCTTATTCCAAAAATATTAAATCCACTTCTTGTAAATCAAACCAAGTAATACAATAAATGATACGATAGAAATTCCTACTCCTATCTTCCATCCTTCAGGTATGAAACTTAATTCAATTGTATGTTCCCCGTTCGTAATCGCAAAACCTAGTAGACTATTCCAAATCTTTCTTGTTTCAACGACTTTTCCATCAACTTTTACATTCCATCCTTTATCATATGGAATTGAAGTAAACATGACACTACTATCATCTGTAATTGTAACGGTTCCTTGAATATGAGAATTGTCCCAATGAGTCAGTTTCAATGCTTGACTTTGACGTTCTTGGATAAAACGATTGGAAACAGCACGATTTGATTTTGCTAATCGAACTCCACTAAAAGAATAATCTTCATCCGTGTTCACTTCGATTTTAAGTTCAATTGGCTTATCCATTGATTGCGAAGCAATATTGACGAATTGAGTCGCTTGATAATTATTCAAGAAATGATATTCTTCTCCATTCAGAAAAATTCGAATAAGATTTGTATCCGTTCTTGAAAAACGTGTTGGTAGCGTAACCCAATATTCTTCATTTGTTTGTGGCGTTAAATGATAGGTGATACTAGCTGGTTTAGTTGCATCAATTCTACGATATGTTTCTGTTCGATCGGTTGCTTGAAAATTATCCGTCGTAATATCATTTGCTGCTAACATTTCCAAGTATTTCTCTTGTTCTCCTAATTGTGCCATTGTAATTTTATTGTATGTTTGAATCGGTTGATTCATTCTTAATTCTAGTGAAGCTAATTTTTCATTCACTCCGAATGCTATCGGAAGAGTTTGTGGAATTTGAAATACTTCTGTACGCTCTTCTTCGTAAACAACTGGCGTGTTTTCTGTTAAATCTAAACGAGTTACATAGTTTCCAAATACATACATTTTACTTGTATCTGGATAATCCTTCGTGTAGACGGGCTTAGGTGTCATCCAATATTTCAAACTAAATAATGCATCACTTAAAGGTGTTCCATAATAATAAGTCGTCGCATTAATACCGGTATTACCTAATTGTTCAAATAAATCTCTTGTTGAATTTTCCAAATTAGAACTAAAAACAGACATTCCTGGATAATCCGCCATAAATGGATCATTTTTACTTAAATGGAAACTTCCTTGAATACGATAAAATTCCTTATCATTTGGTCGAATTGGAGCTACTGCTGTTTGTAATTGTTTCACTGCATCTTGATATTTATACGCATCTGTATAACCTACTCTCGATTGGACAATCGTTGCATTCATCATTAATTCAATCGCTGTGACTGCTGCCAAAAATGCCCATCTTTTATTGATTTGAGGCCATACTAAAATCGATAACATCACAAATATTAATGCCATTGTCGCAATTTTTTGTGGAACAATTAGGAAAGAATATTGTCTACTCATTACGATAGCAAAAATTCCTAATGTCGCTCCTGCAATAACAATGGACGGTTTCCAATGTAATTGGTCGACTTCTCGTAATGCTAAATACGCTAAATAAACGAAGAAAAATGCCATAATCCAAGAGAAACGATAGAAAAATCCTGCCGGATTTTGTCCCATATGCCATAATTTACTTGTAAATTCATGAACACAAGATAGGATAAAAACAATTAAGACACCTAAAGAAGCCATTTTTTCTCTTTTTTGAATGTTAGAACTTAAGAAATAATAAACTGTTCCTATCATTCCTAGCGTTCCCACATAAATATTCGGTAAATTTGGGCCTGCTGGCCAAGAAGAATTATCAAATGCTCCTAAAAATAATTTAGAAAAAATATCAAAAGGATCAATTTGTAATTTCCATTCAAATAATAATTTACTTTCAAGTCCACCTTTAGTAGAAACTAAGCTCATCAAAATTGGAACAATAATAAAGGCTACTAAACCAACTGCCAAAATAGAATATAAGCCTAGTTGAAGCAATTGAATAAACCCTTGTTTAAACGTTCTATCTTTTGATTTGAATAAATAAAACAATGCATAGATGACTACAAAAATACAAATCATATATCCCATGTAAAAATGCAGTAATAAAGCTAAAGCTAACAATAGGATATAGCGTTTGGCACCTGTTCTATCCAAAACTTCTTCTACACCCATTAATACAAGTGGTAACATAATCATCCCATCATAAAAAATAGGATTCATTTGATAACTAACATTAAAACCATTCAAAGCATATAAACTTCCAAAAAGGGGTAGAAATTCAGGATTTTTGTCTAAACCATTATATCGCTTCACAAAAAAATGTGTCCAAGTAAGCCCCATTACTCCATATCGAAGACCAATGGTTAACATTACAGCCCATTGAAAATTCTGTTCTGAAAAGAAGAAATACAATACATTAAACGGACTAATTAAATTAAATCCCCAAATGCCCAGCATTCCTCCACCAATGGATTTTGAAAAGGAATAGAAAAAGCTATTCCAATCCCCGTTTAAGAAGAAATGTTTCAAATAAGCATATAGACCAATATATTGCGCATTAAAATCTACTGCCATTAGTGATTTTGCACCAAATGGGAAAAATCCATTAATAATCCACGAAACAAGCATAATGCCAATTGGTAGGAAGAAGCTCGCTAAGTAAACAATTTTCTTTTTACTCATCTTTCTCCTCCTCAAAATTTGTTTGATCCACTAAATAGTGAGGACGTTTTTTAACTTCATAATAAATTTTCCCAATATATTCTCCTAATACTCCAATCGAGATTAACTGAATTCCTCCTAGTAAGACAACTGTAAAAATCGTTGTGAAATATCCACTTACTAAAGAAGTTGGATCAATGAGATATTTAATGAACATCCACACAATATAGAGCACAGATAATAATAAACACCCTAATCCTAAATTAATACACGCACGTAACGGCTTGTCATTAAACGATAAAATCCCTTGAATGGCATAATTCCATGAGAATTTTAACGAATATTTTGTTTCTCCAATTTCTCGAACATGGTTTTCATATTCAATGACTTTTTCCTTGAAACCAATCCATGAAAATAGCCCTTTTGAAAAGCGGTTATATTCATTCAATGATAAAATTGCTCGTACTGCTTTTCTACTAAATAAGCGAAATTCAGAAATCCCATCCGTTAATGGTGTATCCATTAATCGGTTCGCTAATTTATAAAAACGATTCGCTAGAAAAGTACGAAATTGACTTTCACCTGTTCTAGTTCTACGACCACTCACTACATCGTACCCTTCACGGTAAGCTTCAATCATTTCAGGAACAAGTGCCGGCGGATGTTGTAAATCTCCATCCATTAATATCACTGCTTCACCGGTTGCATATTGTAATCCAGCAATTGTTCCCGCTTCTTTTCCAAAATTACGACTAAAGCTTAAATAACGAACTCTTTCATCTCTCTCAGCAATTTCTAATATTTTTTCAAAAGTTTTATCTTTACTACCATCATCAATTAAAATTATTTCAAAATCTTCTTTTGTTTGTTGATTTAATACATGAACTAATTCACTGTACATTTTTTCAATCATTCTTTCCTCATTATAAAAAGGAATCACCACAGATATTTTCATACTTTCTCCTCGCTAACTATTCTCTCCTCGTTATCATACCATGTTTTAATTTTTTTGAGTATGACAAAAGTGTAAAAGAAGTGTAAAAAAATATCTACCGCTTAAAGTCACCTCTAAACGATAGATAATCTCAAAATTTTATAGTTTTATTTACATCTGTTCCTGCTTTCGAATCCATCTCAGAATCCCCATAATTCCAAAGACAAGCCATAGAAATACGATTAAAAAACAAATCATAAAAAATTCTTCTGGTAATACTTCGATAATTGGATCTAATCGTGGATCAAAAATCCATGCGGAATTGTGAAAAAATAATTCGTGGAATTTTACAAAAATAACATCGAAAAAGCTCACTAAACAGACAACAAATAATAGTGAAGCATATAATATCCCTTTTAATGGAGTGAGTAATAGGAATAATTTTCTTTCTCTTTTAAACCTTCTTATCAAAACAAGTGAAACAATCGTAGAAATAGCTGCAATGACAAAATTAATCATGAATAATCGTTTCACTTCTTCAAAATGAAATAATCCTTGAGGAGAACTTGGAAAATCTGGCATCACTAATTCCTTAATCCATGGTCTTGTTAAATAAGAAATTAAGACATGATAATTCTCCATTAATGTTGCTGTAGAAATTCCACTATGCTGTTCTAAGCCAAATAGTGCAATCACTCCTCGAAATAATGGTTCGAAAAAGATGACAAAGGTAATCGCTGTACTTAATAAGAACAGTGCTAAAACGATAGAAAAACTCCATCTTCTAATGGTTGTAGACATTCTTATACCTTCCACTCACTTAAATTGTTCACTAGATGTGTAGGTTGTGCTACACCTTCTAAATCTTCTCTTGTAGAGAAACCTGTTAAAACCATTAATGTATCCATTCCATATTGGATTCCAGCTTGAATATCTGTTTGGTAGTTATCTCCCACCATTGCAATATCTTCTTTTGTAAAGTGTTGTTCTGGATATTGTTGATTTAAATAATTCAAAGCGAATTCCATAATAATGCTACTAGGTTTCCCCATCACAACTGGCTCTTGTTGTGTAGACATTTTTAAAAATGCTGTAATAGATCCAGATCCTGGAATAAATCCTTTTTCACTTGGAAGATTAGAGTCGATATTTGTTACAACAAATTTTGCTCCCGCACGAATCGCTAAAGTAGCAGCTTCTAATTCAGCGTAAGTTGTATCACGATTTAGTGACTGTAATACAACGTCTGGATTTTCTGCTACAAGTTCATATCCTCGTTCCACTGCTTGAGTTTTCAGTGCCTCTTCTCCGACAATCATTAATTTTTTGCCAAAGTTTTGACTTTCTAAAAAGTCCATGGCAGCAACTCCACTTGTATATACTTCATTTTTAGTCACTTCTACCCCATAATTTTCTCTCAAATTATCAGCAACTTGTTGTGGTGTTTTTGTAGCATTATTCGTTACAAATAAAAATGGAATATTGGCTGCTTGTAAGCGACGAATAAAGTCTTCTGCAGTTGGAATACGTTCTTTTCCTTTGTACATTGTTCCATCTAAATCAATAAAATATGCTTTATACATACTAATTCCCTCTTTTTTGTGGTTTTTCTCGAATATCAAATCTCTTATTAGGATGATTATTTTTTTGCTTCATTGGTGCATTTTTTTGAAATTTTGTTTGATCGACTTCCTTCATTGAAAAATTACGATTTTGACGTTTATTTTTCATTGGTTGTAGTGAAGATTGACTCTCTAGATGTAAACTTTCTTTATGCGTCATTTCTTTCAAACCAAAATCTTGTTTTGGTGCTTCTTTCACATCAAAATTACGTTTTTTAGAATTAAAACGATTATTTTTTTGTGAGTTTCCTTTAAAGTTCTTGTCTTCCACTCGTTCATTATTAAAACGCTTCGTATTTCGTTTTTGTTGTTTGTTTTTTGGACGTTTCGGTATTCCTTCTTCTTCTACCGCAACTGGTTTTACATTTGGATCTCTTTGAAGTACAAAATAACGACATCCAAAATTACAAAATTCGTATAAATACTCTTGTAAACAAGCAATATCCTTATCCGGAGTGGCTAGTCGATTTTTTGATGCATAAAATCCTTTTAGACGTAATTTTTCATGTCCCCAATCGCCAACAATGTATTCATACTTATCAAAAATATCTTGATAACGGGCATTAAAGGCGTCTAATTCAAATCCTTCACGATAATCCTCAACAATTTCATAATGGACTTCTTTAATTTTGACATGAGTTTCGTCTACCCAAAATACGACACGTTCCACTTCCTGTTCTTGTGGTGCAACGATTTCTTCTAAAACTTCATTTAGTTCAGTCATTGTTGTTTCTTCTTTTACTTCGCTCATATAAAATCCTTTCTTCGATTAATTTTCTAGATTATCAAACCATTCAGCTCTCGTTAGCTGTTGTAAATCTTGTGGTTTTAATTCCATTTGTATTCCTCTCTTACCTGCAGAAACTCGAATTGTCTCTTGTTCTTTAGCACGTAAGTCAATATAAGTTGGAAAACTTTTCTTCATTCCGACAGGTGAACATCCCCCTCGAATGTATCCAGTCAAACTTTCTAATTGAGCTACTGGGATTAGCTCTACTTTTTTATTGTTAGAAGCTTTTGCTAAAGCTTTCAAATTCAATTCATGGTCAGCTGCAACACAGGCTACTAAATACCCCGTTTTATCGCCATGTAAAACAATTGTTTTGTAGACTTGATCTACTGAAATGCCCATTTGTTCACTCACATGAACGGCATCTAAATGTTCTTCATCCCATTCATATTCAAAAATTTGATACTGAACTTTTTGACGTTCTACCATACGAATGGCATTTGTTTTAATATTTGCTTTCTTTTTCATAATCTCCAACTCCTACTGCATTAGTGTATCATATTTTCGCTTGAAAATCAGTTAGATTTCCCTAAAACATTCCTTACACAAAAGAAAACCGTAAAGAAAGAAACATTGTAGTTCTTCCTCTACGGCAGTTTTAAATTAGAATAATGATTTTAATTCAATCGATGGATGTTTATCTTTAAACCAATTCAAGGCAAATTGATTTTCGAATAAGAATACTGGCTGATCAAATCTGTCTCGACATAATAAGTTACGACTTGAAGACATATTTGGATCTAAGTCTGCTTCATCAATCCAACGAGCAATTTTGCTACCAATTGGAGTCATTACAACTTCCGCATTATATTCATTCATTAAACGATATTGGAATACTTCAAATTGTAATTGACCAACAGCTCCAAGAATATATTCTCCTGTATGGTAAGTTTTATATAATTGGATAGCTCCTTCTTGAACTAACTGCTCAATTCCTTTATGGAATGATTTTTGCTTCATTACATTTTTAGCAGCTACTTTATTGAATAATTCCGGTGTAAATTGTGGAAGTGGTTCAAATTGAATCGCTTGTTTACCACTATAAATCGTATCTCCAATTTGGAAATTCCCTGTATCATATAACCCGATAATATCCCCAGCAACCGCAGCTTTTACCGTTTCACGAGCATCTGCCATAAATTGCGTTGTATGAGATAATTTCATTTTCTTTTGAGAACGATTCACGGTAATATCCATTCCCGGTGTAAATTCTCCAGAACAAATTCGAACAAATGCAATACGATCTCGGTGAGCTGGATTCATATTTGCTTGAATTTTGAAAATAAATCCACTAAATTGTTCTTCTAATGGTTCAACTTTTTCACCAGATTCTGTTTTCTTAGCTGAAGGACTTGGTGCAAAATCTACAAAGGCATCTAAAAATGTTTGTACTCCAAACCCTGTTAAGGCTGAACCAAAGAATACTGGTGTTAATTTTCCATTTGCAATCGCTTCTTCACTAAAATCATTTCCTGCTTCTAATAATAATTGAGCATCTTCAATGGCTTGTTCATATAAAGTTGATTGTTTGAACGCATAATCCCCTTCCACTTCTCCATCTTCATTCAATGGTAAGAAGTCATTGTCTCCATTTTCTTCAGGATGCATTAATTCTACACGCTTATTATAAATATCATATAGCCCTAAAAATGTTTTCCCCATCCCCATTGGCCAGTTCATTGGATAAGCATCAATGCCTAATACTTCTTCTAATTCTGCAATCAACTCTAATGGTTCACGTCCATCACGGTCTAATTTATTAATAAAGGTAAAAATTGGAATACCACGCATACTACAAACTTCGAATAATTTCTTCGTTTGAGGCTCAATCCCTTTCGCACTGTCAATAACCATGACCGCACTGTCTACCGCCATTAATGTACGATACGTATCTTCAGAAAAGTCCTCGTGTCCTGGTGTATCTACGATATTAATATGATTCCCATCATATTCCACTTGCATTACAGAACTTGTTACAGAAATCCCACGTTGTTTTTCAATTTCCATCCAGTCTGATTTTGCGAATTTACCAGTTTTTTTCCCTTTAACCGTACCTGCTTGACGAATCGCTCCACCATATAATAATAATTGTTCAGTAATCGTTGTTTTCCCCGCATCCGGGTGAGAAATAATGGCAAAAGTCTTACGAGAAGAAACTTCTGCAGCTAATTGATTTGACATGTATTTATCTCCACTTCTATATTTTTTTTAATCGTTTTTGAGTATTATAGCTGATTTTACATGTTTTTAACTCCACTTCTATATTTTCCAAACGTTTCTATAGTATTATAGCCGATTTTACAGCTTTTGAAAAGCAAGGTCTTATGCATTTTCTCATTTCTAATATTCAAGAAACTCCATTGTTTTTTTAGTTATTTATGCTATGATAGTACAAAAGGGAGGGATTTTATGACTCAATCATTATCCATTGCATATATTAGCTTAACAGGCAATACTCATAGTTTTGTTACAAAATTAGTGGAGTATTTTAAATTTCAACAATCCTCTTTACACATCCAATTAATCAATGTTAAAGATATCATTCGGGATCGTATAGAATTTTTTGAAATAGAACATCCTACCATTGCTTTCCTTCCAACTTATTTAGAAGGTGGAAATGGTGTAGATACAGGCTATACTGAAATTCTAACCAATCCTCTTGGAGATTTCCTTGCCTACCATGATAATTACAAAAAATGCTTCGGCATTGTCGGTAGTGGAAATCGAAACTTTAACAAACAATTTTGTTTAACCGCTCGTCAATATTCTGAACGATTCAACTTCCCTGTACTAGATGAATTTGAATTACGAGGAAGTCAAAGAGATGTTGAACGAATTGGGCAAATGATACTTGAAAAATTAAATACTATATAGAAAAGAGACGATTTTACTCGTCTCTTTTGTTATTAGCTCCAAAGTCTTATGAAAATCATTGATTCGCATTTTTATCTCCTTCTTTTCCAAAACAAAATTTGAAAGCATATAACATTCATAATATCCGATATCTATCTGCCTTACCAGTTCACGATGAGTTAAATTCTCTTTAATCGCTAAGTTAATGTAAAATTCTCTTTCTTCTTTACTTTTAGATCCAGACATTATTTTCAAATGATTAGACCAGCTCAATTGTGTCAACAGTGTTGACACTTTTTTATCGTCACTGTACAACTCATAGAATTGTTTCATTCTGTATAGTCCTCTACAGTTAAATCCCTTTAATTCAGGATAGTTAATGGAGAAAAATTCAGTCATATTAGTATTTTGACTTCAAAAAAGATAACTCTCCGTACTATCACACACGTTTTACGTATTGGTATTACTACATCTTATAGCTCTATCAATCCAATCTGTAGACTTTCCCTAATTCTCTTTGATGTTTCTCCTGCAAGGTATTCTCTAATTAATATGTTATCTCTCTTTCTTCTTAGAACTGAATGCCTACCATAAGTATTTTTTTATGTAATTATCACCCCACTTCACAATTTACTCTTTCATACTATTTCATCCATCTCTATTTATTTAAGCATCTTCTAGTGATATTTCACTTTATATACGCAAAAAAGGGGAAAATATTTTTATTATAATTACGCAATCAATTCTAATTCAAAATTACATTGCAATCTCTATTAAAGTATTTAGACTATCTATAATCTCACTAAACTCAATTCCTTTTGCATATGGATTTTTATTTTGATATCTTTTCCATCTCTCAATAACTAAAGAATCCTTATTAATATGACTAACAATCACTTTTGCTTTATCCTTTGAAACTTCTGTTTTTCTATAACTAAATGTCATAGAGACTGCTACTTTAAGTTCCTTTATATTTATAACTTCGAATTTATTCTTCAAGATAGCATAGATATCATAAAAATCTTTACTTCTACTATTATTTTCTGCTCGAGTAAGTATTGTTTGAAGTTTTTCTGATAATACTGTTTCTAATGGATACATATTTAATTCAATAACATCACCCAAAATCGTACTATATCTTTCTAACCTTGGTAAAGGATAAATCGGATCTCCCGTAGCAATATCAATACTGAATGGAATTCTAATATTTTCTAAGTGCCCAATCACATGAAATCTAATGCCACCGTATTTATCTTCCGCTCTAATTTCATTGGCAGTATCATTTATTTCAAACCATATATCTTTTTTGTTAGTATCTCCCAATATTTCCTCTAAAATTTTTTTCAATTTTACTGTTTCTATAGGAAATCCCTTAACTAAAAAATCAATATCTTGTGTAGATCTATTTTGAACACCCAAAGAAAAAGTTAATAACATACCACCTTTAAGCATAAAATTTTCTCTATGAACACTAACAGAAATTATCTTTAAAAATTCATCAAAGAAAAATTTACTTAATACTAAATTATAATTTAAATCTAGTTCTTTTGCTTTATTCCTTAGTTTTTGAGTGATACTATCTTTATTCATATACAATCACCTCAAGTATTTCCTCTATTTTTTTTGCTATTCCAAAATCTTTTGCATATTTTCTCAGTTTCCATATATCTTTAGAATCTTTCTTAATGTACAAATTCCAAGCTTTTGAAAATATCTCTGGATCTTGATTTTTTCTATCTCTCACTAAGTCGCAAATCGTTCTCTCCATATCATATGCACACACAATATTTCCCATATCCGTTTTAATTTCAGCTTTACCTAATTCATACCATTCTTTTTTTACTTGATGGACAATAACCGAATCTTTAATACGCCATGCATTATAGCCTTGTTTTACTGTTACTTCGTTAACAAAAGGCAGTCTATCTGTTAATCTATGCAAATATAGTGCTGTTTGATAAGAATAAATGCAAGCCTTATTTTGAAGTTGAAAGAAGTAAAGTTCATCATAATTATCAAAATTTGGATCAAAATAAACACCTCTTACTACTCTTTCAAGCTCTCCTTTTTTCACCAAATTCGTAAGATACCATGAGTCAATTTTATTATCTGATACTTCCTTTGCTGTTATTATACCATTATTTTGTTTTATAATTTCTCTCATTTTATCTTTGTTCACCGTCAACACTTCCTTTTGTGCTTTATTATATTTTAAATAACGCACAAAAACAAGAATTTGTATATCTTATGTTTTCATTTAATTTACCTTAGTATAGAGAACATTTTGCAGATTATTTAATTATATTCGTTCTTTCATATTATTTCATCCCTCTCTATTATTTTGAAAGTATCTTCTAGTAGCAATCACTAGAAATTACACTTCACTTATATATACGAAAAAAAGTCAGAAAAATATTTTTTATTTACAAAAATTTCTATTAGATAAAAAGCACCTGCTGTAATATCTATTCTAGTTGTTTTTTCCCCATTGTATCTTAAAGGATATATTCTAAATTTCCTTTTTTAATTATTAGGATATGCGTATGTTTCTTTTTGTTGTTTTTTGATGAATGTTTAGTGGCACAATTTTTCTTCTCATTTTACTTCTTCCATTTCTACTTCTACTCGTGCTATAGAGGTAGTTCACATTGGATAACAGATACTCCCGTTATTGGACGCTTACTTTTTATACAAAAAATCCTGTCAGTGATTTCTCACCAACAGGATTTATCGAATCGTTATAGAACTTTTATTCTAATATTACTCTTCTTCTTTTTTCTTTGATGTAGCTACAAGACCTAGACTTGCTAACACAGTCATTGCTGCTGAACCAAAGATTGAAATTTCGTTACCCGTACCAGTATTTGGTAATACTTTTTGATTTGAACCTTTTGATTCTTGAGATGTATTTGAAGGATTTTCTTTTACATCTTCAGTTTGAGTTACAGTAGGTTGTTCTGAATTATTAGAAGGTACTACTGTCGGTTTTGAATCTTCTTGAGTATTATTTTGTTGTTTATCCTCTTTAGAGCTTTCAACAACTTCAACTGGAACAAATACTGTTGTTTCTTTTCCATCTGCTAATCTTAACGTTACTTTAGCAAATTTTCTACCTAATGTAGTTGTATCAGGTAATTCAATATTCATCACCGTAACAGTTTCTGGTAAGTTTAGTTTAGCAATGATATCAGCTTGAGTAATTGCTTTTCCAAGTTCAACTTGTACGACCCCAGTAACAGATGCTTGTAATGAACCTTCAAAAGCTAATGCTCCTTCTTTAGCACCTAGTGGATTGATTTTCGCAATATTTTCTTTACCATCTTCTAACACTTTGTTGATATCTTCTGATGTTGTTGCCTTATCAATTGCATTTTTCGCTGCTTCTGCTTCTTCTCTCGCTGC
>NZ_CAUQCL010000013.1:0-49958 GCF_963516875.1 uncultured Granulicatella sp.
ACAGTTCCAACAACATTTGAATTTACAGATATTGCAGGGATTGTAAAAGGAGCTAGCCGTGGAGAAGGTTTAGGAAATAAATTCTTAAGCCATATTCGTCAAGTAGATGCGATTTGCCAAGTTGTTCGTTGCTTTGAAGATGAAAATATTACACACGTTGCTGGTAAAGTAGATCCAATTGCTGATATTGAAACGATTAATTTAGAATTAGTATTAGCAGACTTAGAATCAGTTGATAAACGAATTGCTCGTGTTGCTAAAATTGCTAAAACAAAAGATAAAGATGCAGTAGCTGAATTAGCAGTATTAGAAAAAATTAAACCAGTACTAGAAGACGGTCAATTAGCACGTACGATTGAATTTACAGATGAAGAATTACCAATTGTGAAAGGTTTATTCTTATTAACAACAAAACCGATGTTATATATCGCTAATATTTCAGAAGATGATGTAGCAGAAGGTGGACATAATCAATATGTTCAATTAGTAGAAGACTATGCTGCAAAAGAAGATGCAGAAGTAGTAGTCATCTGTGCACGTGTAGAAGAAGAAGTTGCAGAATTAGAAGAAGAAGAAAAACAAGTTTTCTTAGAAGAAATGGGAATTGAAACTTCAGGTTTAGATGTATTAATTCAAAAAGCTTACCATTTATTAGGATTAGCAACTTACTTTACTGCAGGAGAACAAGAAGTTCGTGCTTGGACTTTCCGTAGAGGAATGAAAGCTCCACAATGTGCGGGAATTATTCACTCTGATTTTGAAAGAGGATTTATTCGTGCGGAAACAGTAGCTTATGCAGACTTATTAGAATTTGGTAGTATGGGTGCTGCAAAAGAAAATGGAAAAGTTCGTCAAGAAGGAAAAGAGTATGTCGTACAAGATGGCGATGTTATGCTTTTCAGATTTAATGTATAAGATCTTATCTTGTGGAGGGTTTAATGATGACAGAAAATCAAACTGAAGTAAAAACAGTAGACGTTGCTACATTACGTAGTCAATTAACGAAAAAAAATGAACAATATGTATTACAATTAGAGCGTTCATTAAAAGAAGCTCAAGTCTCTAAATCGAAAATTAGTTCAACTTTAGAAGAAATGCTTCCCGTTTTAGTAGAAAAACAGAAAAAAGGCTTAACAGCTCGTCAATTATTTGGTACGGTAACACAACAAACTCAATCTGTATTGGAAGGACCAAAAAAAGATCCAACAGTTAAATCACCAAATTGGCAAATTGCAGTAGATGGAGGATTAATGGTTGGTGGATTCTTCGCATTAATTGCTGGAATTACGTTGTTCTTAAATCCAGAACAATCAGAAGCAATGGGCGTTATTTCCTTAATCATGAATTTTATTGCAGGTGGATTAGCATTATTAGCTCTTTCTAAAGTAACTCCAGATATTAATCAACCAAAAGGAAAACGTGGCTATATTCGCTATTTAGTGGTGAGCTCATTAGTCATGTTAGCATGGTTAGTGATTGTAATGGGAACACAATTATTAATTCCAACGAGCATTAACTATGTCTTCCCAGCCATCGTGTATTTATTTATCGGTTCAGGTTCCCTTGTTTTAAAATGGTATTTGAAAAAAACATTGGATATTCGAGGCGGTATTTTGTAAAGGATGTTGTTGTGGGCAGAGAAAAGAAAATTTTCTTGCCCACATTTATTATATAAGGGGGGAATAAGATGAAATCATTCCGAAAATTTATATATTGGTTTATGTTTTTGATGGTATCTCTATTCTTTTTCACTTCGAAAGTTGAAGCTAAAGGTAAAAGTTTAATCGTTAGTCAGTACAATATTGATGCAATTGTCAGTGCAAATGGTGATGTTCGATTTAAAGAAGAAATTACATTTCAAGCGAATGGAAGCTATAATGGCGTTTTTTATAATCTAGATTATTTCGGAGAAGAAGAGCCTAAAGATGTATCTGTTGCTTTTAAAACGAGTGATGGAGAAGTTGTTCCATTGGCGAAAAGAGATACAGGAAATAATAGTACTTATTATTCAGAAAATAGTGGAAAGGTATTGAAATTTAAAGTTTTCTTACCTTTTGCAAATGATTCTAGAACAGTTGTTTTTAATTATACAATTCCACATATGATTAAAAATTATCGCGATACTGCTGAATTAAATCGAAGAGTTGTGGGACAAAACTGGGAAATTAATCAAAAAAATATTCGTATTCATGTAAGCTTACCAGAAGCTGCTTCAAAAGAAACATTAAGAGCTTGGGGACATGGTGGAAGTGGTGGTAAAGTAGAAATTGACCCGGATTATAAAGGAGCTACTTTTACTGTAAAGAGAAATCAACCAGGAAATTTTGTAGAAACACATATGATTTTTCCAACACAAATCACAAAGGATAATCCTGTAACAGAAAATACGGATGCCTTCCAACGAATTGTAGAAACGGAAGAGAGTCTTGTACAACAACAAGCAGAAGAACAACAAGCGAAGTGGACGATTGTTGGTTTTGGAGCGATTATCAGTCTGATTTCAGTAGTATGGGCATGGTTGAAAGGATATTTAGAAAATAAAAAACGTCTAGCAAAAGTTCCATTTGTTCCAGAGCATTTATTTGAATTACCTCAAGATATGTCTCCTGCAGTAATGTCAGATGCCATTTATAATGGTGTAGATATGGATGATTTTAGTGCAACCGTGATGAATTTAGTTCGTAAAAAGGTCTTAACATTAACAAGTCATGAGCCATATATTTTAGAATTGAAAGATTCTTCGAAGCCTTTACTTCCTCATGAACAAATATTGTTAGAGATTTTATTTGAAAAAATTGCAAAAGGAAATCAATTAGATTTAGAGGATGTTCAAGACTATGCAGAGAATTGTCCTCAGAAATATGCAGATATGATGCAAGATTGGTTTGACCAAGTAGCGCAGGACGCTGAAGAATATAGTGCTTATCGTTTAGAAAAAGGTGAAAAAATTCCAAAAGCGATAGGAGCTCCTATTTTAGGATTATTAGGGATTGTTCTTAGTGTATTTGGGGCAACTAAGGATCTATTATCACTCATTATAGCTGTAGTAGTTAGTGTTATTCTCTATATCATCATTCTACGTTTAAGTTTAGTAGGAACTAAACAAAGAAGTCTTAAAGGTGAATATGAATATCGTCGTTGGGAAGCATTCCGTAAAATGTTAGTCGATATTTCTAGTTTAGATAGAGCTGATTTACCAAGTATTCAAATTTGGGATCATCTGCTCGTTTATGCGATTTCTTTAGGAGTTGCTGAACAAGTCATTGAAGTATTAGAAGAAAAATTCCCTGAATGGATTCAAGAAAGTGTATTCTATTCACCTACCTATGGCTGGCAAATGGCAATCTATCATGATGTTTTACAAGATACATTCTTTGATAGTTACAATTCAGCAATGGATGAAATTGGTTCAAATTCTGATTCACCAAATAGCGGTGGATTTGGAGGAGGATTTAGTGGCGGAAGTTCGTTTGGATCTGGTGGAGGATCCGGCGGTGGAGGTTTCTAATTTCCTCGTTATAAATAGATAAAAGGAGTAAATATGTTAAATGAAATGATGTTTCGACCAGTTGTAAAACCGGAAGTTGTCGAATATATGAGAAAAAGTCAACGTTTCTTTCCTGGTAAATTAGGAGAGCTAGAACAAATGGCGAATGATTTAGGAATTCCAATTATACCTCATGAAACAGCGGTATATTTAGATTTCTTATTAGGACTATATCGTCCAACTCACATTTTAGAAATAGGAACAGCGATTGGTTTTTCTGCTAGCTTAATGGCACAATACGTACCAAAAGGCGGTTCTGTGACAACGATTGACCGGTATGAATTGATGTATTCACGAGCAAAAGAAAATTTCAAAAAATTAGGCATTGATGATATTGTCACTCAAATTGAAGGGGATGCAGCACATGTGTTGCCAACATTAGAGCAACAATATGACTTTATTTTCATGGATAGTGCAAAAGCGAAGTATATTGAATTTTTCCCTCATTGTATGCGAGTATTAAAAACAGGTGGAGTACTTGTAGTTGATGATATTTTCCAAGGGGGAACAATTTTACAAGATGAAAGTGAAATTCCAAGAAAAGTTCGAAAAATTCATCGTCGTCTAAACTTATTTTTAGACTTTGTTCAAAAAGATGAAGCGTTGAAGTCTACTCTCGTTCCATTAGGAGATGGAATTATTATGATTCAAAAGTTAGAAGAAAAAGATTATCTTCCAATTGTTGAAGCTTTATTATAAAAATGAGACTCTTTCTTTTCTATGAAAGTAGAAAAGAAGGAGTTTTTTGTATTTTGTAAAAAGAAGAGGTGTCGCATAGAAAAAGAATATAAAAAATGGTAGAATAGATAAAAGAAATAGAACCCGAAAGGACTTAGAAATGAAATTACTAACAATAGCAGTTCCATGCTATAATTCACAAGAATATATGCATTACTGTATCCAATCATTAGTGACAGGTGGAGATTTAGTAGAAGTCTTAATTATTAATGATGGATCAACTGATGAAACGCAAAATATAGCAGAAAAATTTGAACAACAATATCCAGGCATCGTCCGTGCGATTTCTCAAGAAAATAAAGGTCATGGTGGTGCTGTAAATACAGGCATGCAACACGCAAGTGGGAAATATTTTAAAGTAGTAGATAGCGATGATTGGGTCGATGTTCGTGCTTATTTAAAAATTTTAGAACACTTACAACAATTAGAAGAAGCGCAAGAAGAAGTTGATGTTGTTATTACAAATTTTGTTTATGAAAATGATCAAGTAAGAAGAAAGAAAATTATGAGATATCAATCTTCGTTCCCAGAAAATAAAGTGTTCACTTGGGATGATGCAAAGCCACTCCGTAAAGGAAAATATATGATGATGCATTCTTTAATCTATCGACTAGATATCTTGAAACAATCAAAATTACAATTACCAGAACATACTTTTTATGTGGATAATTTATTTGTGTTTATTCCACTACAGTATTGTAAGAAATTGTATTATATCAATGTTGATTTTTATCGTTATTTCATTGGCCGAGAAGATCAATCGGTAAATGAACAAGTGATGATTCGTAGAATTGATCAACAAATAAGGGTAAATCAATTATTAATGGAAGCTTATCATAGTGAGTGGGAACTTCCAAAAGTTTTAAATGATTATTTATTGAATCATTTGGAAATTACAACATTGATTTCTTGTGCTTTACTCAATAAAGCTGGCACACCAGAGCATCAAGAGAAAAAGAAAGTTTTATTAGAAAAATTAAAAGAAAGTAATCCTCTTGTTTATCAAGAAATTCGTAAAAATGTTATTAGTAAAATTGCCATGAACGACAATGAACCTGCTAGACAAATGTCGAATTTAATTTATACAATTTCACAGAAAATATTTGGATTTAATTAAAAATAGGATAAATGACTTTTCCAGGAGTAGCACAAGCACTATGGAGAAGTCTTTTTGCTTTTGTAAAAAAAGTCGATAATGCTATCTTTAGTGAACTATGTTAGAATGAGATTAATGAATGTTAAGGAGAACAAATAGATGACATATGATTATTTAGTAGTCGGTGCAGGATTGTTTGGTGCAACTTTTGCGCGTGAAGCTGCTAATCGTGGATTTAAAGTAAAAGTAATTGAAAAACGTTCGCATATTGCAGGAAATATTTATACAAAAGAAGTGGAAGGAATTCAAGTTCATGAATATGGTGCGCATATTTTCCATACGAGTGATAAGAGAATTTGGGATTATGTACATCAATTTGCGACATTTAATCGTTATACCAATACACCTGTTGCGAACTTTAATGGAGAGATTTATAATTTACCGTTTAATATGAATACTTTTAATAAATTATGGGGAGTTGTAACTCCGCAAGAAGCAGCAGCTAAAATTGAGAAACAACGAGCAGTATTAAAAGGAAAAACACCAGAAAATTTGGAAGAACAAGCAATCTCTTTAGTAGGAGAAGATGTCTACTATAAATTAATCAAAGGATATACCGAAAAACAATGGGGACGTTCGGCTACAGAATTACCAGCCTTTATTATTCGTCGATTACCTGTTCGATATACGTATGACAATAATTATTTCAACGATACGTATCAAGGAATTCCAATTGGTGGATATACTCAAATGGTTGAAAACATGTTCAATCATGAAAATATTAAACTAGAACTAAACGTCGATTTCTTTGCGAAAAAAGAAGAGTATTTACAAAGCGGCGCTAAAATTATTTTCACAGGAATGATTGATGAGTTCTTTAATTATGAATTGGGAACTTTAGAATATCGTAGTTTACGCTTTGAAACAGAAGTGCTAGACACAGAAAACTTCCAAGGGAATGCGGTTGTAAATTATACGGATCGTGAAACTCCATATACTCGTATTATTGAACATAAACATTTTGAGTTTGGAACACATGAGAAGACAGTGATTACAAAAGAATACCCATCAGATTGGGAAAAAGGTCAAGAACCTTATTATCCAGTTAATAATCAACAAAATAATGATTTATATGCTAAATATAAAAAGCTAGCTCAAACAGTCCCTCAAGTAATTTTTGGAGGACGTTTAGGTCAATATCGTTATTATGATATGCACCAAGTGATTGCAGCAGCTTTAGAAGTAGTCAAACAAGAATTTAAAGAAAAATAATCAATAAGGAGGACGTTTTCAAGGACGCCTCCTTATTTGTTAGAAAATATGTGCTATTTAGTCAGTGTTAATGATTTTTGTATAATACGTATTGTTCATGAAAACGTTGGAATTATAGAGAATATATTTTCATCAGTTCCAAGAAATGAAAATATCGAATGAAACATGAAAGAAACTGTTGATTAGATTGAAATGAATTGTTATAATCGTTTCACAGTTGGTCTTTATCAATCTTATATGGAACAAAAACATATATATAATGATACTTTGATTGAGGCTAATTAAAGAGTGAAATAGTGATGATAAAAGAGGTAAAGTATAAGGAAATCCAACGTCTTATGGTGCCGTTTTTTCATTATTGATTCATTACAAAGAGCAAGTATTGAAAGCTCATTAATAAAAGATAGCGAACATATAGAAAATGATTTGTGAAATGTTTCTAAAAAGTTTCAACAGCTTTTATAAAGGGGTAAACAAAAAGAAAGAAGGGGTTATATGGAAGCTCAAGAAAAAATGACTGCAAAAGTCTTTATCAATAAAATCTTACAAGGAACTGCATTAGGGGTAATTATCGGTTTAATTCCAAACGCTGTATTATCTGCCATTTTAAAATATTTTAGTCAATATCCACTAGCAGTTCAAATCACACAAATCGCTGTGATTTTCCAATTAGCAACACCATTAATTATCGGTGCATTAATTGCTTTACAATTTGGTTTCAAACCAATGCCGATGATGGTTACAGCAGGAGCAAGTTTCGTTGCATCAGGTGTTGTAAAATTCAATCCAGAACTAGGAAAATATGTTGGAGCTGGTACTGGGGACTTAATTAATACAATGTTAACAGCTGCAATTGCGGTATTAGCATTAATGTGGATTAAAGATAAATTCGGTTCTACAGCTGTAGTTGCGATGCCAATCGTTGTCGGTGTAGGTGCTTCATTTATTGGATTACAATTATTACCATTCGTTGCTAAATTAACAGCAGGAATCGGAGCAATCATTAATGAATTTACTCATTTACAACCAATTTTAATGTCTATTTTAATTGTATGTTCATTTGCATTCTTAATTATTTCACCAATTTCAACAGTTGCGATTGGTTTAGCAATTCAATTAAATGGTGTGTCTGCAGGGGCTGCTGCGATGGGTGTTGCTGTTACAGCGGTAGTATTAGTGGTTCATTCATGGAAAGTAAATAATTCAGGAGTTACTTTAGCGATTGCTTTAGGAGCTATGAAATTAATGATGCCAAACTTATTTAAGTATCCAATTATTTTAGTACCTACTTTAACAACAGCAGTGATTTCTGCAATTCCAGTTGCCTTATTTAGTGTCAGTGGTACTCCTCAATCTGCAGGTTTCGGTTTAGTAGGTTTAGTAGGACCATTAGCTTCTATCGATGCAGGATTAAGTGTTGCTTTAGCAGTTGTTGCATGGTTAGTTGTACCGATTATTGCAGCATTAGCGACTAAATTTGTATATGAAAATGTATTAAAATTATACGATTCTAATGTTGTATTTAAATTCCAACAATAATATGAATTGATTAAAAGAACTGGGCTTTAAGCTCAGTTTTTTTTATTTGTGAAAACTATTAGCTAGCATGAAATTAAAAACTCATTTATAATAAGTATATGATGGCAAAAGGAGAAAAAATATGCGTATTCAACAATTAGTTTATTTAGAAAAAATTGCAGAAAAAGGATCCATTAATGAAGCCGCAAAAGATTTATTTTTAACGCAACCAAGTCTATCAAATGCCATGAAAGATTTAGAGCAAGAAATGAATATTCAATTATTATTTCGGCATAAAAATGGAGTGTCTTTAACAGAAGAAGGGCGAGAGTTTTTAGTATATGCTAGGCAAATATTGGATCAAGTCAATTTGATGGAAGAAAAATATAAACGTAAAACAAAACGGAAACGGGATTTCTCAGTTTCAGCTCAGCACTATGCGTTTGTCGTTCATGCGTTCGTTGCATTAATACGACAAGAAGCTGGGGATGAATATCAATTTACGTTAAGAGAAACAGAAACTCAAAATATTTTAGAAGATTTAATGAAATTCAAAAGTGAGTTAGGAATTTTATATTTAAATAATTTTAACCGTCAAGTAATGAAAAAATTATTTAAAGAGAAAAATTTAGAATTTACACCACTTTTCACAGCGAAACCTCACGTATTTATTAGTAGAGAAAATCCATTGGCAGCTCAAACTAGTATTACTCTAGAAGAGTTAGAAGATTATCCATATTTATCTTATGAACAAGGGGAAGAGAATTCTTTCTATTTTGCTGAAGAAATTTTAAGTACAATGGAACATAAGAAGAGTATTAAGGTAAGTGACCGTGCGACGATTTTTAATTTAATGGTCGGATTAAATGGTTATACGATTAGTTCAGGAATTATTAGTAGTGAACTAAATGATGATAAAATTGTGGCAATTCCATTAGCCGTTGAAGATGAATTAGAAATTGGCTATTTAAAACATCATCAAATGGAATTATCACCGGTAGCACATATCTTTTTAGAACTATTAATTACTCATATTCGTGGATATGGATTTGAAGTAGCAACAGTATTAGAATAAATATAAAAACAAGTAAAAGGAGAATAATAATATGAGTTGGCAAGATATTGCATTAAAATGGGAAAAGTTTGAAGGATTAGAAGATTATTTAAAAACACAATTAGAAAACTTTTCTGAAAAAGAAAAAGAAGAAGCGTTCTATGCTCCATTAGAATTTGGAACAGCAGGAATGCGTGGAATTGTTGGCCCAGGGATTAACCGTATGAATATTTATACAGTTCGTCAAGCAACAGAAGGGTTAGCGCGATTAATTGAAACATATGGAGAAGAAGCAAAAAAACGTGGGGTTGCAATCGCTCATGATTCACGTCATTTTTCTCCTGAATTTGCATTAGAATCTGCAAAAGTTTTAGTAAAACATGGAATTAAAGCTTATGTATTTGAAGATTTAAGACCAACACCTGAATTGTCTTATGCGGTACGTCACTTGCATACATTTGCAGGAATTATGATTACAGCTAGTCATAATCCAGCTGCGTATAATGGATATAAAGTATATGGTGAAGATGGTGGACAAATGCCTCCAAAAGATGCAGATGCCCTAACAGAATATGTACGCCAAGTTGAAAATCCATTAGCAGTAGATGTAGTAACAAAAGAAGAATTAGAACAATCCGCATTATTTGAATGGATTGGAGAAGCCGTAGATGCTGCTTACTTGGAAGAAATTAAATCAGTTTCAGTAAATCCAGCCTTATTATCTAATACAAAAGATTTATCGGTTGTTTATACTCCATTACACGGAACAGGCTTAATGTTAACAAAACGTGCTTTAGATCAAGCAGGTTTTACAGGATTACAAATTGTATCTGAACAAGCTGTGCCAGACGGAGACTTTACAACGGTAAAATCTCCTAACCCTGAAGAAGCGGGTGCATTTGAATATGCGATTCGTTTAGGAGAAGAAACAAAAGCAGATGTCTTATTAGCAACAGACCCAGATGCAGATAGAATGGGTGCTGCCGTTCGTCAACCAGATGGTACTTACCAAGTCATTACTGGAAACCAAATTGCAGCAATTTTATTAGATTATTTATTATTTGCTCATCAAAAAGCAGGAACATTACCAACGAATGCCGCTGCTGTAAAATCAATAGTATCTAGTGAATTACCAACAGTCATTGCAGAACATTATGGTGCGAAAATGGTCAATGTATTAACTGGATTCAAATTTATTGCAGAACAAATTAAAAACTACGAAGAAACAAATGCTCATACATTTATGTTTGGTTTTGAAGAAAGTTATGGATATTTAGTTCAGCCATTTGTTCGTGATAAAGATGCGATTCAAGCAGTGTTGTTATTAACAGAAGTAGCAGCTCACTTCAAGAGTGAAGGTAAAACATTGTATGATGGTCTTCAAGCTTTATATGAAAAATATGGTTATTTCTTAGAAAAAACTATTTCTGTAACGGTTCAAGGATTAGAAGGCCCTGCTAAAATTAAAGCTTTATTAGATGGATTACGTAAAGAAGTTCCTTCTAACTTTGGAGGCATTAAAGTAGCTGTAGCACAAGATTTCGCAGTGAACCAACAGGTAGATTCACAAGGGGTTACTTCTGAAATTGGCTTACCAACTTCAAATGTATTGAAATATATTTTAGAAGATGGTTCATGGATTGCAGTAAGACCTAGTGGTACAGAGCCTAAAATTAAGTTCTACATGGGTGTAAAAGCTGCCACTCAAGAGGAAGCACAAGAAAAACTAGTTAAATTCCAAAAAGATTTGGATGCTTACATTTAAGATTAGATGAATCATATTAGACTTCTCAGAAGTAGTAAAGGAAAATAGCCGTAATGGTGTCTCATTCCTAATGCTACATAGAGAAGTCTTTTTTTGTTAGGGACTCGGTTTTTGCTTCAAAAAGAAAATTTTAGGATTTTTTCCAAAAAACTCTTGCTACTTTGTGATGAGAGGAGTAAACTAATAGTAGGAATAAAACATTGATAAATAAAGAAACTACATAAAAAAGTTTATTCATTTTGAAGGTATTTAAGTGTGGAAATGATGGTTGAAAAAGGGGCTAGGCAACTAGCCCCTTTTGCCGTAAAAAAAGAGTTTGGAAAGTTTGTACAAACAATGAAAACTGGTGTACAATGAATGTAACTACAATGAAAAGAGGGGTATGGAACCATGAAATTCCGTTATCATGATGATAGTTTAACACTACATACTGACTTGTATCAAATTAATATGATGAAGACTTATTGGGAAACAGGTCTTCATGAGAAAAAAGCGATTTTTGAAGCTTATTTTAGAAAGTTACCGTTTGAAAATGGATATGCGATTTTTGCTGGTTTAGAACGTTTAGTTCACTATATTGAAGATTTAACATTTAGTACTACAGACTTAGAGTATTTAAGAAGTTTAGAGATTTATCCAGAAGAATTTTTAGATTTTTTAAAAAACTTTAAATTTAAAGGAAATATTCATTCTGCTGTTGAAGGAGAACTAGTATTTGCAAATGAACCATTAGTTCAAGTGGAAGGAACTCTTGCAGAATGCCAATTAATTGAAACAGCTTTATTAAATATTATTAATTTTCAAACATTGATTGCCACAAAAGCTTCACGTATTCGAACAGTAGCAGGAGATGATCCAGTATTAGAATTTGGAACAAGACGAGCGCAAGAATTAGATGCAGCGCTTTGGGGAACAAGAGCAGCATATATTGGGGGATGTAATGCGACAAGTAATGTTCGAGCTGGAAAAATGTTTGGAATTCCGGTTTCAGGAACTCATGCGCATTCTCTAGTCCAAGCGTATCGTGACGATTATGAAGCATTTAAGGCTTATGCTTCTACTCATCGTGATTGCGTATTTTTAGTCGACACGTATGATATTTTACGTTCAGGTGTCCCAAATGCGATTCGTGTAGCGAAGGAATTCGGAGATAAAATTAATTTCTTAGGCGTTCGTATTGATAGTGGGGACATGGCGTATATGTCGAAAAAAGTTCGTCAACAATTAGATGATGCAGGCTTTACGGAAGCTAAAATTTATGCTTCAAGTGATTTAGACGAAAAAACAGTTCTAAACTTAAAAATGCAAGGTGCTAAAATTGATGTTTGGGGAATCGGAACACGATTAATTACAGCTTATGATCAACCAGCGTTAGGCTGTGTTTATAAATTAGTAGCAATTGAAGATGAACATGGTGAAATGGTTCCAACGGTGAAAATTTCTAATAATGCTGAAAAAGTTTCAACACCAGGTAAAAAACAAGTATGGCGTATTACACGCAAGAGTGATGGAAAATCTGAAGGGGACTATATTGCATTATGGCATGAACGTCCAGATGAATTAGAAGAGTTGTATATGTTCCATCCAGTTTACACATACATTAATAAAACAGTGACGGATTTTGATGCTCGTCCAATTTTACAATCGATTTTTGAACAAGGGAAATTAGTCTATACATTACCTTCATTAAAAGAAATTAAAGCGTATAAAGATGAACGAGTAGAAGCGTTATGGGATGAATATAAGCGTATCTTAAACCCAGAACAATACCCAGTCGACTTATCTACAGAAACCTATCAACAAAAATTAGCAAGTATTGAAGCTATTCGTGCAGAAGTAAAAGACAAAATGAACCGTTTAAGCTAATTCGATAGAAAAGGAAGAAATCATGAGACCATTACAACAACAAATTATTGAAACGTTAAAAGTACAACCGAAAATTGATGTTCAAAAAGAAGTTAAAAGAACAATTCAATTTTTGAAAGAGTATTTAGTCAAATATCCTTTTTTAAAAGGCTATGTATTAGGCATTAGTGGTGGACAAGATTCTACTTTAGCTGGGAAATTAACTCAGTTAGCTATTGATGAATTGAACCAAGAATATCCAGAAAAAGATTATCACTTTTATGCTGTTCGTCTGCCTTATGGAATTCAAGCGGACGAACAAGATGCAGTGGATGCCATTGAATTTATGCAAGCGTCAGATGTACTGAGAGTGGATATTAAACCAGCGGTGGATGCTTCTACGAATAGTATTGCAAGCTTAGGATTGCCGATTAGTGATTTTAATAAAGGAAATATTAAAGCAAGAGAGCGTATGATTGCACAATATGCAATTGCAGGTCAAACAGGTTGTGCGGTAATCGGTACGGATCATGCAGCGGAATCCGTAACAGGGTTCTATACAAAATTCGGTGATGGTGGAGCAGATATTTTACCATTATGGCGCTTAAATAAACGACAAGGACGTCAGTTATTAGAATATTTAGGAGCACCAGAACATTTATATTTAAAACAACCAACAGCAGATTTAGAAGAAGAACGTCCATCTCTTCCAGATGAAGTAGCTTTAGGCGTGACTTATGAAGTAATCGATGACTATCTTGAAGGAAAAGAAGTTTCAGAAAAAGATGCTCAAACCATTGAAAGTTGGTACATCAAATCAGAACATAAACGTCATTTACCAATTACAATTTATGATGATTTTTGGAAATAATTAAACAATAAAACTCTATTAGACAGGGGGATTCCGAGTCTAATAGAGTTTTTTGTATGTTGCATTATTGTTCTAAAGGTTGTCCTGTTTTATTCAGTTGAGTAACCTTTGAAAAGAAATCTTCTCTCAAACGAATAATTAATTCGTTTTGGAACGTCTTTTCTAGATGATCTAGAGTTGCGAAGATATGTTTAGCAAGTTCTAAACCATAGACATCATTTTGACGAAGGAAATTACAGGAACGTTCCATAGAAAGAGCAATAAATTGCGTCAATTTCATGCTTAGTTCTGGAAAAGCATTCATCACTTCGAGTGTTTCTTTTGCTAATTTTTCTGCTTTATCATAATGACCTTGGATAGAGTAGTTTTTAACTCCTGCTCGTAGAGCGGAGAGATAGTATTCAGAAGCACGAGTGTAATGGTATTCCGTTTGTTTTTTTAAAACATCTAGTAAATGATAAAGTCGGTAATCTAAAAAATCAATCGAAAAATGGGAAATGATAGCAGAAAATACATTCACCTCAACATAGTTCCAGTATTCAACTTTAGTAAGATAAGCTTTGATATATTCCAATTCTTCATAGTCTTTTGGTGTTAAAAGAGAGTCTCCAACAATAGAGGCAATTCCAAATTTACTAACAACACGATTGGCAATAATGAAGTGTTCTGCAATACCGGAATCTTCCAAAGGTTGGTTTAGAAGATCTAGGGCCTTTTTATATTCTCGTTTGGATACTAAATTAGCTACTTCAACTTGACGTTTATGAAATTCTGAAGGAAACATTTGAGCTCTAATTTTATCAAAAATCTCTTTATCAATTCCGACATTGTCAATGATTTCTTCGAATTTTTGAATGGTAATACGGGATTTTCCTTGTTCAAATTGTCTTAAAAAGTGTGGAGTAACAGTTGTTCCTGCAGCTTCTTTTTGAGTAATTCCTCTATCTTCACGAATTTTTTTAAAAACTAGCCCATAAATACTTTCATCGTTCATACTTATTCCTCCTATATGTATGCGTTATTTAATGTGATTATAACAAATATGAAAGTGTTTTTTAAGAAAAGGTATGTATAGTTTCTTTTTCGGGATAAAAATGTGAAAACCATATTTAATAGGGTAAACATAGTTACGTTTTTAAATTTTTTTGAAGGGATAGAGTATACTTCAGCTATCAAAATAAAAGGAGAATACTATGAAGAAGAGTAAAGGAAATTTTATTTTTAATGATAGTAAAAGAAAGTACAGTTTAAGAAAAATCTCAGGAATTGGAGTAGTTTCAGCTCTTATTGGGATAATGAGTTTTTCTTCTGTAATATCCAGTCCAGTATCAGCATCTGAAATGGACTTCAAATTAAATTATCATTATGTGTCAACAGATGAGTTATCAAAAGAAGAAATGAATTTAGTTGTTAATGAATTGCCTAAAGATTTAGTTGACGGATCGAATTTATTTGTCGTTTATAAAATTAATTCAAATGACTCATTACCAAATACTGGTAGTACTGCATTGAATTTAGCTTCAATTATTGGAGCTGGTTTAGTATTGATTGGTTTTCAAATCAATAAATCAGGAGATAAAAAGAAAAGAATCGTTAAGAATATTCTGTTGATTTCTTTAGTAGGTGGAGCATTTACAGTTAAATCTGTTTCTGCATTTACTATTTCAAGTTTAGCGAATTATAATCATGTAGAAAAAATTAGTGTAGGAATGAGTATTCCAGATGGAAAGATTAATATTCCTGGTTATCACTTTGTTGGTTATATTGATGGGAAAAATGTGAACTTTGCTGACAATACAATTACTAATTTTTCTAGAGAAGATACAGTAAATAGTGTTAATGAAGTAAGTAGTGTAGAAACACAACAAAGTGTTCAAACTTCAGAATCAGAAAATTCAAAAGAGACAGTGACAAAGGTCAATCAAGAAGAAACTGTAAAAGAGAAAGTTGTTCAACAAGAAACTCAAAAAAATGAAGAAAAGAAACCAATTCAAAACACAAATGAAATGAATAAAGAGGTTCATCATTCTAGTTTAAATAACTTATATGATAATGGAGGAAAAACTTCTAATACAGAAATGAATTCTCAAGATGGAGAAAGTTCTAAAACGAATAACAATATTCAACCTAAAGTTATCAAAAGAATCATTAAGGTTGATGAAGAAGGAAAAATAATCGAAAATATTACAGGTTATACGAAAGTTTTTGAAGATCAACCTGTAGAAACAAAAGAAATTATTGATGGACAAGAAACAACTGTATTAACCATAAAAGAACACTATAAAGCAGAAAAAGTGATTAATGAAAAACTTCCAATAGATAGTAAATTAACCAACGTAGCTATTCCGACTACACTTGTTGAAATTTTATCTGAAGAAATTGTTGATAATGTTACTGAAAATGTAAATAAAGAGATAAAAGAAGATAAAGAGGGTTTGAAAGATTCAGAAGATAAGAAAGTTACTGAGTTAATTGAGACTTCATTGAACACTTCAACTAATAAAGTAGAAAACTCTACTACGCCTAATAATGAAAGTGGTACTAACATTCATAGTACTGAGAAAGCAACTTCTGTAATAGAGGAGAAAGAAGATAAGAAAGAAACTAATTCTCCAACAGAAAAAGTTGCATTAAACAATGTAGATAAGAAAGAAAATACTACCGTTGTTGAAAATAATACTTCTAAACCTAAGGAAAATAATGAAGTAAGTAACCCTGCGAATAATGTAGCATCTATCATTAAAAAAGAAGAACCTAAAACTAATACACAAAAAGTTGTTAGAATGGTTAGAACTACAGAAGAAATACCATTTAAATTGACGGTTAAAGAAGATAATACTCTTGCAGAAGGTGAAAGTAGAGTAGAAGCAGAAGGGAAGTTAGGTAAGAAAACAACAATCCATAAAATTACTTTAGTGAACAATGTTGAGGAAAAGAAAGAAATACTTTTAGAAACTATAGATGAAGCTGAAAATAGAGTTATTGTTGTTGGAACTAAGAAAAATAATGCTACTTCTAATGTGAATAAAGAAGAACATAATAACGATGCTTCACATGAAGATAATAAAGTTGAAAGTAATCAAACATTACCAAAGACAGATTATACAGTTGAAATTACAAATTCAAAAAATAACACTGTTATAAAAAATCGCGAAGAGATTGCTGAAATAGTAAAAAATAGAAATTTATCTTTAAATTTAGAAAAACCAGATAAGGATAAATCTATTCAAACTAAAGTGATTGAAATAAAAGATAATACACTAGATGAAGGAAAACGACAACTACAAGATGTACAAGCTAGTTATGTTACCGTAAACGTTAGAAAAAAAGAAGATAATCTTAATAATAATGAGAAAAATGAATTAGTAACTTCTTTAGATATTCCATTAATTACAAAAGTATATCA
The DNA here is from genome assembly GCF_963516875.1 of uncultured Granulicatella sp. Lineage (GTDB taxonomy): Bacteria > Bacillota > Bacilli > Lactobacillales > Aerococcaceae > Granulicatella. The sequence goes on from NZ_CAUQCL010000013.1 coordinate 17,113, forward strand.
TGTTGGGACTAAAAATATTAATTTCCCGAGAAAAGATATTGTTGTATCAGGGCATGTTTATGATAGCAAACGTGAAGCTGTGGAAAATGCAACAGTTGGAGTTTATAAAGATGATAAACTCATTTCAAATGTTAATACTGATGTAGATGGGTATACATTTACACATCTACTATCTAATCAAACGTATGTGTTAAAATCTAAAGATTTTGAAGCGAAGATTATTACGATCACAAATAGTGAACCGATTGTTCAAAATATTACTGGTAAATTTGAACTAGGGAAAAAATATTCGGACGATATGGTAAATTACCATTTGAAGAGTAATGTCATTAATGTTGATGATGGACAATATCAAACAAATACAGATGATGGTAAAAAAGTAGTATTATTAAAAGAAATTGATGCACGTGTTGGGGATATAATGATTATTCCACCATCAAAAATTTATGAAACACCTAAGGCAATCAAAGTAACTTCTGTAAATCATGTAAACAATGAAACAGTAATTGAATATAGTACCCCTTCTTTATATGAAGTGATTAATAATATTAAAGTAAAATCATGGAAAACAGATATTAGTAGAGCAACTTTTATCCCAGCAGAGGGTGTGAGAGTAAATACAGAAAAAAATTCAGATGGAAGTTTATATAGAAGTGTTACTGTTGAAGGAAAATTTAAACCTTCTAGTATATCATTAGCGGGTAAAGTAAAAGGTGTTAAGGTTGAAGGTAATATTAATTTTAATATAGCAGGAGAAATTTCTTCAGATGCAATTGAGTTAGGTTTCTATATGCCAAAGATAAATTTTATGAATTTGGATATAAAAGGGAAGCTGAATTTAACTACTGAGGGTTCAGTTAGTGCAAAATTATTTGAACACAACGAAAATGATAAAATAAAATCCAACTCTGAAAATTCTTTAAAATTCAAAATTGGACGTCTTATATTACCTACAACAATCTTTGGTTTTAATGTAGAGTATGATTTAAATATGGTTTCAACTATTGATGGTGAAGTTAGTCTAACACTTTCAAATAATTTTTCAATTGAAAATGCAGTTTCTTTATCTAATTGGAAGCCTAAGTATGATAAAAATATTGAACAAAGATCAGATATTACTGAATTAAGTATAAAAGGGGAAGTTAAAATTGGACCAGAATTATCTGCGACAGGAAAAATATTTCATATTGATTTATTGACATTTTCTGCAGAAGCAGGGTTAGGAGCAGAAGCATCTTACAAAGCAAGAATTAATTCTAAGATTCAAAAATATTCTATTGAAAAGTTTGCTTATTTAACTTTAAAATCTAAATTAGATATTTTAAAGGCAATGAAGGAATTTATTTTATTTCACGATATAGATTTGAATCCAAAATTAGAGCACTTTAATCATGAATATGTATTTTTTGATGGGAAAATCGCTTTAAATAAAGAATTGGAGATAAAAAAAATAGATATTAAAGGTATTCAAAAAGGAGATTATTCAACTTTAGTTGGAACTTGGATGAATAGTGAAGGGCATAAGCTTATTTTTGAAGCAAATGGACTTGTAAGTGAAGATTTCAAAGCGAATTTATCTCATTTTAAAGAATTAAAGGGAACATTAAGTGGATGATTTAAATATAAAAATTATCCAATTGGAGGTGTAGGTGTTTATTTTATTCCTGGTGGAGTTAAAATGGTAGTTGATCACGATTATAATAATTCATTTGTGGATCCTGCTCCAACTGATAAAGATCGAATTTGGATTGGACATCAACTTCCTCGTTCTGAAAAAGATTTTTATTACAGAGTAGATGATTAAATTTTTATTCAAGTTATTCAACAAATCCTGTTGGTGAGAAATCACTGACAGGATTTTTAAATGCAAAAATTCAAAAGATGGATAAGTTGACAAAAATGAAAGATAATGATTTTTTTTTTGATAAAAATCTGTTACAATACTGGTAATAACAAGTTGAGGGAGGAAGCCTTATGGACATTAAAATTGTAAAAAATCAAGAAGAAGGCGCATTAGTTGCATTTGAAGTATTTAAAGAAGCCTATGAAAAGGGAGCAAAGGTTTTTGGTTTAGCAACAGGGTCAAGTCCTCTTGGTTTATATAAAAAAATTCGTCAAAGTTCATTAGATTTTTCGGATAGAGTCTCTGTAAACTTAGATGAATATGCTGGATTATCAAATGAAGATGAACATAGTTATCATTATTTTATGAATGAACAATTATTTGAAGCAAAACCATTTTTAAACAGTTATTTACCAAATGGGCTTGCGGAAGATATTGATGCTGAAGTGGAGCGTTATGAAAAAATTTTACAAGATAATCCAGTTGACTTCCAATTGTTGGGGATAGGGAGTAATGCCCATATTGGATTCAATGAACCGGGAACACCTTTTACACAAAGAACACATAAAGTAGCGTTGGCTCAAGCAACGATTGAAGCGAATAAACGTTTCTTTGAACGTGAAGAAGATGTACCAAGATTTGCTTATTCAATGGGACTACAATCCATTATGGATGCAAAACAAATTGTGTTAATTGCATTCGGGGAAAAGAAAGCAAAAGCAATTTTAGATACGGTTAAAGGGGAAATTACTACGGATGTACCTGCAAGTATTTTACAAAAACATCCTAATGTAACAATTATCGTTGATGAAGCTGCAGCTGCATTATTATAAAGGGTAATAAAATAGGGTATAAAAAGACTCGGGAAAAGGTTTGAAGGATAAAAGGATGTGGTGGTATGGTAAAATTAGTTTTTGCTCGCCATGGTGAATCAGTTTGGAATAAAGCTAATTTATTTACTGGTTGGGCAGATGTTGATTTATCCGAAAAGGGAATTCAACAAGCAATTGATGCTGGTACATTAATTGCAGAAGCAGGAATTGAATTTGATCAAGCGTATACATCAGTATTAAAACGTGCGATTAAAACAACTAATTTAGCTCTGGAAGCTTGTAATCAATTATGGGTTCCAGTAGAAAAATCATGGCGGTTAAATGAACGCCATTATGGTGGCTTGACGGGGAAGAATAAGGCAGAAGCTGCAAAACAATTTGGAGATGAACAAGTTCATATTTGGCGTCGTTCTTATGATGTCTTACCTCCAAAAATGGATCGTGATGATGAACATTCAGCGCATGGGGATCGTCGTTACGAATCGTTAGATGATTCTGCTATTCCAGATACGGAAAATTTAAAAGTGACATTAGAGAGAGTCCTTCCATTTTGGGAAGATAAGATTGCTCCGGATTTAAAAAACGGTAAAAATGTTTTTGTTGGTGCTCATGGTAATTCGATTCGTGCGCTAGTAAAACATATTAAAGGATTGTCAGATGATGAAATTATGGGAGTGGAAATTCCTAATTTTCCACCATTAGTATTTGAATTTGATGAGAAGTTACAAGTAGTGTCAGAATATTTTCTTGGTCAATAAGTTCTTCCAAAGTTTTAAAAATGAATAAATTATACCCTAAGGGCTTATAACTGTACGTAGTGCAAATAAGCCCTTTTATTACGTTTATTTTTAATATGTATGAAAGTAATTTCTAATTTAAAGGGAAAATAAGAATAGATTATCGGATTTTTTGAAATTACTTTCAAAAAAACGAGTAGATATTGAAAATGTTTTCTTATAGAAGTATACTGTTCTTGTAAAGGCTTTTATAAAACTATAAAGGAGGCTGAATATGAGTATTCAAGGGCAATTAATCGTATCTTGCCAAGCGTTGCCACATGAACCGTTGCATAGCGATTTTATTATGGCTCGTATGGCAGTCGCAGCGAAGGAAGGAGGAGCAAAAGGAATTCGAGCAAATTCTGTTATCGACATCAAAGCAATCAAACAAGCAGTTGATTTACCAGTAATTGGAATTATTAAAAGAGATTATAATGATGCAGATGTTTATATTACAGCTACTATTAAAGAAGTAGACGAATTAATGGAAGCAAAACCAGAGATTATTGCGTTGGATGCAACCATTTCTACTCGTCCAAATGGACAAAGTTTAGATGAATTTTATCATGAAATTCGTCAAAAATATCCAGAACAAAAATTAATGGCAGACTGTTCAACGGTAGATGAAATGATTCATGCAGATAAATTAGGATTTGATTACATTGGTAGTACGTTAGTAGGATATACCGAACAAAGTAAAGGAGATAAAATCGAAGCAAACGATTTTGAAATTCTTCGAGAAGTCTTAAAAGTCATTAAACATCCTCTCATTGCAGAGGGAAATATCGATACACCTGAAAAGGTGAAACGTGTACTAGAATTAGGTGCATATAGTGTAGTAGTTGGTTCAGCTATTACAAGACCTCAATTAATTACAAAGAAATTTGTAGAGGCAATTCATTCATAAAAGGAAAATAAATTTTTAGGAGGAAACCATATGTTTAAAGTATTACAAAAAATTGGTAAAGCCTTTATGTTGCCGATTGCTATTTTACCGGCAGCTGGTTTGTTATTAGGGATTGGTGGTGCATTGTCAAATCCAACGACAGTAGCTACTTATCCAGTATTGAATAATCGTACACTGCAAGCTATTTTCACAGTGATGAGCTCAGCAGGGGAAGTTGTATTTGCGAATTTAGCATTATTACTCTGCGTAGGTTTGTGTATTGGTTTAGCAAAACGTGATAAAGGTACAGCAGCACTAGCTGGTGTTACTGGATATTTCGTAATGACAGCAACAATCAAAGCTCTTGTTAAATTATTTATGGCTGAAGGAGCTGCCATTGATACAGGTGTAGTTGGTGCTATCGTAGTAGGTTCTGTAGCGGTTTATTTACATAATCGTTATAGCAATATTCAATTACCTCAATTCTTAGGATTCTTTGGAGGTAGCCGTTTTGTTCCAATCGTAACTTCATTTGCTTCAATTGTAGTTGGAGGAATTTTCTTTATAATTTGGCCTCCATTCCAACAATTATTAGTATCAACTGGTGGCTATATTTCTCAAGCTGGACCATTTGGAACATTCTTATATGGATTCTTAATGCGTCTAAGTGGTGCGGTTGGGTTACACCATATGATTTACCCATTATTCTGGTATACAGAATTAGGAGGAGTGGCAACTGTTGCTGGTCAATCTGTAGCAGGAGCTCAAAAAATCTTCTTTGCTCAATTAGCAGATCCAACACATGTTGGTCTATTTACTGAAGGAACTCGTTTCTTCGCAGGTCGTTTCTCTACAATGATGTTTGGTCTTCCAGCAGCCTGCTTAGCAATGTATCACTGTGTTCCAAAAGATCGTCGTAAAAAATATGCAGGTTTATTCTTTGGGGTAGCTTTAACATCATTCATTACTGGTATTACAGAACCAATTGAATTTATGTTCTTATTCGTAAGTCCAGCACTTTATGTTGTTCACGCATTCTTAGATGGTGTAAGCTTCTTTATTGCTGATATCTTAAATATTTCAATCGGTAATACATTCTCAGGTGGGGTTATCGACTTTACATTATTCGGGGTATTACAAGGTAATGATAAAACAAATTGGCTATTACAAATTCCATTTGGTTTAGTATGGAGTGTTCTATACTATGTAGTATTCAGATGGTTTATCGTTCAATTTAACGTTGCAACTCCAGGACGTTTAGATGAAGAGTTAGCAGATGATGCACAACCGGTTGTAGAAACAAAAGATTCTTTAAAAGAAGATAGCGTTCGTATTATCGAAGCTTTAGGTGGATCAGAAAATATTGAAGATGTAGATGCATGTATTACTCGTTTACGTGTAGCTGTTCGTTCAGTCGATAAAGTAGATAAAGCGACACTAAAAGCAATTGGTGCGGTAGATGTATTAGAAGTTAAAGGTGGAGTTCAAGCTATCTACGGTGCAAAAGCAATTCTATATAAAAACAATATTAACGAAATTTTAGGTGTAGATGATTAATTCCATCAACACGATTTGAAAAGCTAGGGGATGAATTTCTCCTAGCTTTTTATTTTCAAAACACGAAAGACGTAAAATGTGATACACTAATACTATCCAAAAGGTAAGGGAGTAACATTTATGATTTCGTTTGAAAAGAAAGTCACACCATTAATTGAATCCATCTATGACACACTAACTCCTAATGAAAAAACGATTGCTCAATATTTCTTGGAACAAAATGCAACAGATGAATCTTTATCAGCAAGAGCAGTATCGGGGCGGTTATTTGTGTCTATTCCTTCATTGACACGCTTTGCTCAAAAATGTGGTTATAAAGGATATCGTCAATTTATTTATGATTATCAAGAAAGTAAAAAAGAAGGACAAATGATTCATAATGATTTAACAAAGAAAGTGTTAACAGATTATGAGGAATTATTATCAAAATCTTTTTCGTTAATAGATGAATCACAAGTGATTAAAGTTTGTAGTTTGTTGAATAATGCTAAGCGAGTATATATTTATGGACAAGGAAGTTCGGGCTTAGCAGCTCACGAAATGAAATTTAGATTTATGAGATTAGGAATGATATGTGAAGCAATTACGGATTTACATACGATGTTAATGAATCGAGTTCTTGTTGATGAAGACTGTTTAGTCATTGGGATTTCCGTTTCTGCTAATGCAAGTGTTGTTGAAGCAGTTCGACAAGCCAAAAAACAAGGAGCAAAGACGGTGTTAATCACTTCAAAAAGAAGTGAAGACAGTGGGAAAGCATGTGATGAGTTAGTTTTAATAGCGATGAAAAATGCATTAGAACAAGGTGGATTGATTTCACCACAATTTCCGATTTTAGTTATGATTGATATTTTTTATAGTTATTATAAGGAAATTGATAAGGATTATAAACATCATTTATTCTCGAATACATTGACAGCTTTAGGGGCAAAAGAAGATAAAAAAGAATAGGCATAAAGAAGATAAAGAACATGAAAGCGTTTTGTTCTTTATCTTTTTTTATATAAAAACAGGAATTTTTCAAAAATATTTTGGAATGCCTAAAAAACTCTTGACGAAAGAATTCATTTAAGGTAACCTAATTATTGGCATAAGTAATATGAGAAAAAGAAAGGAGATATTCATGATTAAAGTTGAAAATCTTGGTGTATCATATGCAATGCAACCAAATGTACTAAAAGACTGTCATGTAGAAATAAATGGCCCGACAATTTTAGGAATAATTGGTCCTAATGGTGCAGGTAAATCTACCTTTTTAAAAGCAATTTTAGGATTAATTTCACACACGGGAAAAGTGACGTTCGATGGGAAAGAAGCGAGTCAATCATTAGAGAGAATTGCTTATGTTGAACAAAAGAGTAATCTTGATTTTACATTTCCAATTACCATTCGTGAGTGTGTAGCATTAGGGAAAAGTGTAAAAATGAAACCATTTCAGCGTTTAAATGCTCAAGATTGGAAAGATGTAGATGAAGCGATTGAAGAAGTTGGTTTAACAGAATTAGCCCATCGTCCGATAGGAGCATTGTCGGGAGGACAATTCCAAAGGGTATTATTAGCACGTTGTTTAGTGCAGAAAGCAGACTATATCTTCTTAGATGAACCATTTGTAGGGATTGATATGATGAGTGAAAAAGTGATTATGACTTTAATTCGTCAATGGAAAGAAGAAGGTAAAACGATTTTGATGGTACATCATGATTTGTCTAAGGTACGTGATTATTTTGATCAAGTCATTTTAGTGAATCGAGGAATTGTGGATAGTGGTTCTACAGAAACTACTTTTGTTCCTGAAAAAATCAGAAAAACTTACGGTGGAGAAGTTTTTATTGCACAAGGAGGAGCGGCTCATGAATAATTTTTTACAAGGATTAATGAACTATCATTTTGTGCAAAATGCTTTAATTTCTTCTGTTCTAATTGGAGCAGTTGCCGGAATGATTGGATGTTTTATCATTCTTCGTGGAATGTCGTTGATGGGAGATGCGATTTCTCATGCGGTGTTACCAGGGGTAGCATTATCTTTTATTCTTGGTATTAACTTCTTCTTTGGAGCACTAGCATTTGGATTATTAGCATCATTTATTATTGCGTTTATTAATCGAAATAGTGTCGTAAAAAGTGATACTGCGATAGGAATTACCTTTAGTTCGTTTTTAGCTTTAGGGATTATTTTAATCGGTGTTGCAAAAAGTTCAACAGACTTATTCCATATTTTATTCGGGAATATTTTAGCGGTACAAGATTTTGATTTATTGATTACAGCAATTGTTGGAATATTTGTTTTTGTAACGATTATTTCTTACTTTAAAGAATTACAAGTAACGAGTTTTGACCCAGTCTTTGCTCGTTCAGCAGGACTGAATGTATCATTCTATCATTACTTATTGATGTTTCTTTTAGCATTAGTTTCGATTACAGCAATGCAAAGTGTCGGAACAGTTATGATTGTAGCGTTACTGATTACACCAGCAGCAACAGCTTATTTATATTCGAAGAGTTTAAAAACCATGCTTGCTTTATCAGCAATGTTTGGTTCACTTTCTTCGATTGTTGGTTTAGTAATCGGCTATACGTTTAATATTGCGGTAGGTTCTACGATTGTATTAACTGCTGCAGCATTCTTTGTGATTAGTTTTATTGTATCACCAAAACAAAGGGAAGGTAGGAAAAAAGCATGAAAATCGGGAAGTTATTAACAGTCGGTTTATTATCATTAGTAGGTTTTGCAGGATGTGCAAGTAATTCATCTTCTTCAACTACAACAAAAAGTAATGAACCTAAAAAAGTACAAGTAGTAGCAACAAACTCTATCATTTATGATATTACAAAAAATGTTGCTGGGGATTTAGCGGACATTCACAGTATTGTTCCAGTTGGACAAGATCCACACGAATATGAACCATTACCACAAGATGTACAAAAAATTCATGATGCAGATTTAATTTTCTATAATGGAATTAACTTAGAAAATGCAGATGATGCTTGGTTTACAAAAATGGTTAAAAATGCTGGTAAAGTAGCAGATAAAGATTACTTTGCAGTAAGTGATGGCGTTGATGTAATTTACCTTGAAGGGGAAAAAGAAAAAGGTAAAGAAGACCCTCATGCATGGTTAAACATCGAAAATGGTGTGATTTATGCTAAAAACATTGCAAAACAATTAATTGCAAAAGATCCAGAACATAAAGATACTTACCAAAAGAATCTTGATAAATATGTTGCTGAGTTGGATAAATTAGATAAAGACGCAAAAGAACGTCTTGCTAAAATTCCAGAAGAGAAAAAATTAATTGTTACAAGTGAAGGATGCTTCAAGTACTTCTCTAAAGCTTATGGAGTTCCATCAGCTTACATCTGGGAAATTAATACTGAAGAAGAAGGTACTCCTGAACAAACAACTCGTTTAGTAGAAATTCTTAAAAAATCTAAAGTTCCTTCATTATTCGTTGAATCAAGTGTTGATGACCGTCCGATGAAGACAGTTTCACAAGAATCAGGTAAGCCAATTTACTCAACAATCTTTACTGACTCAGTTGCTGAAAAAGGTAAAGATGGAGATAGCTACTTAAGCATGATGAAATGGAACTTAACAAAAATTATTGAAGGTTTAGAAAAATAATTAAGCAGTCTAATAGTATGGTGAGCTATAAAACTGCAAATAAGCCAGAGCTTTAGCTCTGGCTTTTTTGCGGTTAAATTACTTTAATAACGCCACCTGAGGGAATCGAACCCCCATTATAAGAACCGGAATCTTATGTGATATCCATTACACTAAGATGGCTAACAATGTAAGAATATTTTATCCAAATTCATATGAAAAAACAAGAAGAAACTCTTACAAAAAAAGACTAGAAATAACAAGGAATAGATAAGAAAGAGGATGATATGAAAAGAAACCAAGATAAAATAAGGGACTAAAAGTGTCCCTTTAAATTTCTTTTTTAAAAAATATTAAACACTTTCAAGTTGCATTTTACAAAGATTGTTGGTACAATATTTTTGTAATTAAAAAAGTTTTCTATGTATAGATAACTAGTTTTTAGGGACGGTTTTTAGCCCAGTAATGAAATGAAGGGAATTGGAATTATGGATTGTATGACATTAATGCAACTTCTAGTCCCCGAAAGCAATCAATTGTTAAAAATTCGTTTCCAAATTTTGCGAGCGATACAACAAACACAACCGATTGGTCGAAGAGGGCTTGCTAAACAGTTGGAAATATCAGAACGTGTTCTTCGTTCTGAAACGGATATACTAAAAGAACAAGGTTTAATTACATATTCTGCAAAAGGAATGTTAGTCACGGATTTAGGGAAAGAGACTTATCTAGGATTAACAACGATTATTCAACAGTGTATTGAGATGACTACTTTTGAAAAGGAAGTTTCTAAAAAGTTAGGAATTAGATTTTGTAAAGTAGTGCATGAAAGCAATCCTAAAAAAGGGATGCAGATTAGTCATCAAGTACAAGAATTGATGAAATGGATGTTGCCAGTTGATCAATCAATCGTAACAGTAACGGGTGGTAGAACGATGGCGACGGTAGCAGAATATTTTTCAAAAGAGATTTTACAACAAAGAGAGATTTCTTTTGTCCCTGCTAGAGGAGGAGTGGGAGGTTCCACTTTAATCCAAGCAAACAGTGTTAGTGAGAAGATGGCGACAAAAACAGGTGGAGAACATTTTTCATTATATGTTCCAGAACATGTAAGTAAAGAAACGTATTTACCTTTATTACAAGAACCATTAGTTTCGCAAACATTAACAATGATGAAACAAGCGAATTGCTTATTATATAGTGTTGGAAATGCAAGTGTTATGGCTGAAAGAAGAGGGTTGTTACCTCAAGAAAGTCAATTCATTGCCAATCAACGAGCAGTTGGTGAAGCGTTTGGTTGTTTCTTCGATGCAAAAGGAAAGGTCGTTTTTAAACTTCCACGAGTAGGTTTGCATCTTAGTGATTTAGAGTCAATTCCGCATAGTATTGCGATTGTGGAAGGCGCTCAAAAGGCAGAAGCATTAAAAGCTTATGCCAAATTAGCTCCTATCGATCGAACATGGTTTGTTCTCGATGAGAGTTTAGCAAATATGGTTTTGAACGGGGTAACCCGCTAAAAATAAAAAAAATATATTCCTAGGAGGAAAAACTATTATGACAGTTAAAGTTGGTATTAACGGTTTCGGACGTATTGGACGTTTAGCATTCCGTCGTATTCAAGAAGTGGAAGGGTTAGAAGTTGTTGCAATCAACGACTTAACAGATGCTAAACAATTAGCACACTTATTAAAATACGATTCAACACAAGGACGTTTCAACGGAGAAGTTGAAGTATTAGAAGGCGCATTCCGCGTAAACGGTAAAGAAGTTAAAGTATTAGCTAACCGTAATCCTGAAGAATTACCATGGGGAGAATTAGGCGTTGATATCGTTTTAGAATGTACTGGTTTCTTCACTTCTAAAGAAAAAGCTGAATTACACTTAAAAGGTGGAGCTAAACGTGTTGTTATCTCTGCTCCTGGTGGTAACGATGTACCAACAGTTGTTTACAACGTAAACCACGACATTTTAACAGGTAAAGAAACAGTTATCTCTGGTGCTTCATGTACTACAAACTGTTTAGCACCTATGGCTAAAGCTTTAAACGATAACTTCGGAATCGTTGAAGGTTTAATGACTACAATTCATGGTTACACAGGTGACCAAAATACATTAGACGCTCCACATCCAAAAGGAGACTTACGTCGTGCTCGTGCTGCAGCTGTAAACATCGTTCCTAACACAACTGGTGCTGCTAAAGCTATCGGTTTAGTAATTCCAGAATTAAACGGTAAATTAGATGGAGCTGCTCAACGTGTTCCTGTACCAACAGGTTCATTAACAGAATTAGTAACAGTATTAGAAAAACCAGTAACAGCTGAAGAAATTAATGCTGCTATGAAAGCTGCTGCAACTGAATCTTACGGATACACTGAAGAGCCATTAGTATCTACTGATATCGTAGGTATCACTTATGGATCATTATTTGATGCAACTCAAACTAAAGTAATGACTGTAGGCGACAAACAATTAGTTAAAACAGTTTCTTGGTACGATAACGAAATGTCATATACTGCACAATTAATTCGTACTTTAGAATACTTTGCAAATCTATAATTTAAAGTTTTGATATAGCTAATCGTATCGAATTTTTCAGGGCGATGGGAGCATTCGCTTCCTCGCCCTGTTTTCATAATGTGGGTATTACACTCGCTCCAAATATTTAAAACTTAGGAGGCTATTCTATGGCTAAAAAAATTGTAACAGATTTATCTGTTGGAGGAAAAAAAGTATTAGTACGTGTTGACTTCAACGTTCCATTAAAAAATGGAGTTATTACAGATGACAACCGTATTGTACAAGCATTACCAACTATTCAATATTTAATTGATAATCATGCTAAAGTAATTCTTTTCTCTCACTTAGGAAAAGTAAAATCTGAAGAAGATAAAGCTCTTTTAAGCTTACGTCCAGTTGCTGAACGTTTATCAGAATTATTGAAAAAAGAAGTAACATTTGTTCCAGAAACACGTGGAGAAGCATTAGAAACAGCTATTAATGGTTTAGCTGAAGGAGATGTTTTATTATTTGAAAACACTCGTTTCGAAGATTTAGATGGCAAAAAAGAATCTAAAAACGATCCTGAGTTAGGCAAATATTGGGCATCTTTAGGAGAGTTGTTCGTAAATGATGCATTTGGTACAGCTCACCGTTCTCACGCTTCAAACGTAGGAATTGCTAGCCAATTAGAAACTGCTGCTGGTTTCTTAATGGAAAAAGAAATTAAATTTATCGGTGGAGCAGTAGATACACCAGAACGTCCATTCGTTGCAATTTTAGGTGGAGCAAAAGTTTCAGATAAAATTGGTGTAATCGAAAGCTTAATCGATAAAGCTGATAAAGTATTAATCGGTGGAGGAATGGCTTATACATTCTTCAAAGCTATGGGTCGTGAAGTTGGTCTATCATTATTAGAAGTAGACCGTATTGAATTAGCAAAACAAATTATGGAAAAAGCTGGCGATAAATTAGTATTACCAATCGATAACGTAGTTGCAAAAGAATTTTCAAACGATGCAGTTGCAACAATTGTACCATCTGACCAAATTCCAGCCGATCAAGAAGGGTTAGACGTAGGTCCTGAAACAGTAGCATTATTTGCTAGCTACTTAAAAGATGCGAAAACAGTTGTATGGAATGGACCAATGGGTGTATTCGAATTATCTAACTTTGCTAAAGGAACAATTGGTGTTTGTGAAGCAATTGCAGATTTACAAGGCGCTACAACAATTATCGGTGGTGGGGATTCTGCAGCAGCAGCAATTTCTTTAGGATATGCGGATAAATTCACTCATATCTCAACTGGTGGTGGAGCTTCATTAGAATACTTAGAAGGTAAAGAATTACCTGGTGTAGCTTCAATTAGTGATAAATAATTTAAAAATAATGAAAAAGACTCACTGAAATGATTCGTTCATTTTTGTGAGTCTGCTTCATAAACAATTTTAGGAGGAAAAATTATGCGTAAACCAATTATTGCAGGAAACTGGAAAATGAATAAAAACCCTAAAGAAACTCAAGCATTTGTTGAGGCTTTAGCAGGCAAATTACCATCATCAGAAGTTGTTGAGTCTGCTGTAGCAGCTCCAGCAGTTGATTTAAGTACTTTATTAGCAGCAGCTGAAGGTTCAGAATTAAAAGTAGCTGCTCAAAACTGCTACTTTGAACAAGAAGGTGCTTATACAGGAGAAACTTCTCCAAAAGTATTATCTGAAATGGGCGTTCACTATGTTGTAATTGGACACTCAGAACGTCGTGAATATTTCCACGAAACTGATGCAGATATTAACAAAAAAGCAAAAGCAATTTTTGCAAATGGTATGTTACCAATCATCTGTTGTGGTGAAACATTAGAAACTTATGAAGCAGGTAAAGCTGCTGAGTTTGTGGGTGCACAAGTTTCTGCTGCATTAGAAGGATTATCAAATGAACAAGTTTCATCATTAGTCATTGCATATGAACCAATTTGGGCAATCGGAACTGGTAAATCAGCTTCTCAAGATGATGCTCAAAAAATGTGTAAAGTAGTACGTGACGTTGTAGCAGCAGACTTCGGTCAAGAAGTTGCAGATAAAGTACGTGTACAATATGGTGGTTCTGTTAAACCTGAAAACATTAAAGAATACATGGCTTGTCCAGATGTGGACGGGGCTTTAGTAGGTGGAGCGAGCTTACAACCTGAATCATTCTTAGCTTTATTGGAGGCAGTAAAATAATGTCTAAATCACCAGTAGCGATTATTATCTTAGATGGTTTCGGATGGAGACCAGAAGTAGAAGGTAACGCTGTAGCACAAGCAAATAAACCAAATTTTGACCGTTATTATAACGAATTTCCTCATACAACATTGAAAGCTTCTGGATTAGATGTAGGTCTACCAGATGGACAAATGGGGAACTCAGAAGTAGGTCATACAAATATCGGTGCAGGTCGTATCGTATACCAAAGCTTAACTCGTATTGACAAAGCAATTTTAGATGGTGAATTCGATACAAATCCAGCATTAAATGGTGCGTTTAATCATGTATTAGAAAATGGTTCTGCATTACACTTATTCGGATTATTATCTGATGGTGGAGTACACAGCCATATCAATCATTTATTAGCATTAATTGAAACAGCTAAAGCAAAAGGAATCTCTAAAGTTTATGTGCATGCATTCATGGATGGACGTGACGTGGATCCAAAAGCTGGTCCATTTTATATCAAAACATTAGAAGAAAAAATTGCAGAAGTTGGAGTAGGTCAAATCGCAACAGTATCAGGTCGTTACTATGCAATGGACCGTGACAAACGTTGGGAACGTGTTCAATTAGCTTATGATGCTATTGCTCATGCAAAAGGCCCTCAATTCGAATCAGCACAAGCAGTGATTGAACATAGTTATGCTGAAAATGTAACAGATGAATTTGTTATTCCATCAGTAATTGTTAAAGACGGACAACCAGTTGCGAAAATTGAAGAAAATGATGCAGTTATCTTCTTTAATTTCCGTCCTGACCGTGCGATTCAATTATCAAATGCATTCACAGATAAAGAGTGGACAAACTTTGATCGTGGTGAACATGCTGCAAATGTTAAATTTGTGACAATGACATTATACAATCCAAGTGTAGATGCAGAAGTTGCATTCCCACCAATTCCTATGACAAATGTTTTAGGAGAAGTTTTATCTAAAGCAGGATTAGCGCAATTACGTATTGCTGAAACAGAGAAATATCCACACGTAACCTTCTTTATGAATGGTGGACGTAATGAAGAATTCACAGGAGAAAACCGTATTTTAATTCCTTCTCCAAAAGTTGCAACATATGACTTAAAACCTGAAATGAGTTGTTATGAAGTTGGAGATGCATTATATAACTCTATTCAAAACGATGAAAATGATGCGATTATCTTAAACTTCGCAAATCCAGATATGGTTGGACACTCAGGTATGTTAGAACCAACGATTAAAGCAATCGAAGCAGTAGATGAAAATTTAGGAAAAGTAGTGGATGCTATTTTAGCTAAAGGTGGTACTGCCATTATCTTTGCTGACCACGGTAACTCTGAAACAATGGTTACACCAGAAGGTACACCGCATACTGCCCATACAACAGTTCCAGTTCCAGTTATTGTAACGAAAAAAGGCATTACATTACGTGAGGGTGGTCGTTTAGCAGACGTTGCGCCAACAATGTTAGACTTATTGAATGTAGCAAAACCTGAAGAAATGACAGGCGAAAGCTTAATTCAAAAATAATCTTAAAAAAATAATTTCAATTTCAGGAAAATATTGCATATAAAGCATTTTTCGACTAAAATAGAAACGTACAAATAAATATAAAGGAGTTAATAAATCATGCCATTTATTACAGATGTATTAGCAAGAGAAGTATTAGATTCACGTGGTAACCCAACTATCGAAGTTGAAGTTTACACAGAAAGCGGAGCGTTCGGACGCGGTATGGTTCCTTCAGGAGCTTCTACTGGTGAATACGAAGCAGTTGAATTACGTGATGGCGACAAATCTCGTTACTTAGGAAAAGGAGTTCAAAAAGCTGTTGATAATGTAAACAACATTATTGCTGAAGCAATCATCGGTTTTGACGTTCGCGAACAAATGGCGATCGACAAATTAATGATCGAATTAGATGGAACTCCAAACAAAGGTAAATTAGGAGCTAACGCAATTTTAGGCGTATCTATCGCTGTTGCTCGTGCGGCTGCTGATTACTTAGATCAACCATTATACCAATACTTAGGTGGATTCAACACTAAAGTATTACCAACACCAATGATGAACATCGTTAACGGTGGATCTCACTCAGATGCTCCAATCGCATTCCAAGAGTTCATGATTTTACCAGTTGGTGCACCAACATTCAAAGAAGCTTTACGTTGGGGTGCTGAAGTATTCCATGCATTAAAAGCTATTTTACACGACCGTGGTTTAGTAACTGCTGTAGGTGACGAAGGTGGTTTCGCTCCAACATTTGAAGGTACTGAAGATGCTGTAGAAACAATCTTAGCTGCTATTAAAAAAGTTGGTTTAGAACCAGGTAAAGATGTATTCTTAGGATTTGACTGTGCTTCATCAGAATTCTTCAAAGATGGCGTATACGACTACACAATCTTCGAAGGTGAAAAAGGTGCTAAACGTACTCCTGCTGAACAAGTAGAATACTTAGCTGAATTAGTTGAGAAATACCCAATCATTACAATCGAAGACGGCTGTGACGAAAATGACTGGGATGGATGGAAATTATTAACTGAACGCTTAGGTGGTAAAGTTCAATTAGTAGGTGACGATTTATTCGTAACTAATACTGAAATCTTATCTCGTGGTATTGCACAAGGTGTTGCAAACTCAATCTTAATCAAAGTTAACCAAATTGGTACTTTAACTGAAACATTCAACGCAATTGAAATGGCTCAAAAAGCTGGATATACTGCAGTTGTATCACACCGTTCAGGTGAAACTGAAGATTCAACAATTGCTGATATCGCAGTTGCTACAAATGCTGGACAAATCAAAACTGGTTCATTAAGCCGTACAGACCGTATTGCTAAATACAACCAATTATTACGTATTGAAGATCAATTAGGTGACTTAGCTGTTTACCAAGGTCTTTCAGCATTCTACAACTTAAAAAAATAATCACATTTTAGGATGTTTTTAGAGGGCTAGCATTTTGCTAGCCCTATTTTTTATATTAGAAAGGGGTGCAAACATGATATACACCATTACGTTTAATCCAGCGGTAGATTTAGTTATTCAAGTTCCAAATTGTCAATTAGGAACCTTAAATCGATCAATGAGTGAGGAATATGTAGCAGGTGGTAAAGGGATTAATATATCGGTTGTATTAAAACGACTAGGAGTTGATAATATTGCTACAGGATTTCTGGGAGGATTTACAGGGAAGTTTATTGAAGAATTTCTTGAAAAAGAAGGTGTTATAACTTACTTTATTTCTGTAGATGGTACTACAAGAATTAATGTTAAAGTAAAAGGAGAAGTTGAGACTGAAATCAATGCAGCTGGTGCTACTGTAAATACTAAAAAACTTCAACAACTAGTGAGATATTTGGAAGAGCATTTACAAGAAGAGGATATCGTATTTTTAGCGGGAAATGCTGCACCAGGACTAGATGAGACGTCTTATGTTGAAATTGCAAAGCTTTGTCATGCAAGAGGGGTAAAGTTAGTGCTAGATACAACAAAAACTTCATTGTTAGCCTGTTTACCTTATCAACCATTTATGATTAAGCCGAACCAACATGAATTAGAAGAATTATTTGGAGTGAATATTAAGACTCAAGACGAAATCATTTATTATGCATTTCAATTACAGAAAAAAGGTGCTTGTAATGTGTTAGTGTCTTGTGGGAGTGAAGGAGCATTTTTAGTTAGTGAAACAGGGGAAGTATTTGCTTCGAATGTTCCAACAGGAAAGTTGATTAATTCAGTAGGAGCAGGAGATTCAATGCTAGCTGCTTTTATGGCGAAATTTATTGAAACAAGTGATTATAAGGAGAGTCTAAAGCAAGGAGCAGCTGCTGGAAGTGCAACAGCTTTTTCGACAGGGATTGCAACAAAAACGATCATCAATACATTGTTATCAAAAATTGAAATAAGAAAAATTCAACATTAGGTTCTGAAAATGAAAAAATGAGTTGAAAAAAAGTGAAAAAGGGAGTATACTGATTTCATTCTAAAAAATACAAAGAGGTGCCATTGGCTGAGATGTGTTCACAAACTCTTAGAACCTGTTACGTTAATACGTGCGTAGGGATTGTATGAATAATTGTCTGCAATTGGGTCTCTTTGTAAAAAACAAGGAGGCTTTTTTATGTCAATCAAAAGAATTGCGTGGGTAGAAGGGGCAATTGTAGCTGCTTTGGCGATGGCGTTATCATTCATTCCTCATTTTATGGGATGGTTTTCTCCATCATTTGGTGCAATTGTTTTAGTGGTGTTTGCTTTACGTAGAGGGTTGTATCCAGCATTATTTTCAGGTTTAGTGTGGGGAATCTTACATTTTGTACTTGGGAAAGTAGCGTACTTATCATTTTCTCAAGTGATTATAGAGTATATTATCGCATTTGGAGTAATGGGATTTGCTGGATTATTACATCATCAATTCCAATCTGCTATACGTAATGAAAAACAATCTTTAGCAATTGTTTATATTATCATTTCATCATTCATTGGTGTAGGAATTCGCTATTTCTGGCATTTTGTTGCAGGATTTTTATTCTGGGGTAAATATGCACCAGAAGGAGTATCACCATATTGGTATTCATTTACAGTTAACGGAATTGCTGGATTACAAACTCTAGTAGTAACAATTGTGGTAGCAATTTTATTGTTGAAATATCCAAGAATTTATAAAGGAAAATAAGCTATATAACATTTATATTCAGAGAAACTCTTATAGATTACAGGATTCTATAGGAGTTTTTTTGTGGAAGTATATAGCTTTAAACTATATTTAAATATAGTAAATTAGTATGTGACAATAACGGGGTAGTCAGTTACAATGTAATTACGTTAGTTAGAGAAGAGAGGTAATCAATATGACAAAACATGCACCATTTAGATTTGATACAGTAGGAAGTTTCTTAAGACCAGAAAATTTAAAACAAGCTCGCGAAGAGTATGAAAAAGGAAACTTTAGTTACCAAGAATTAAAAAAACTTTGAAGATGCAGCAATTCGTGATTTAGTAAAAAAAGAAATTGCAGCAGGATATAAAGGAATTACAGATGGGGAATTCCGTCGTGCTTATTGGCATTTAGATTTCTTCTGGGGATTAGGAGGAATTAAACGAATTCAAGCCAAAACAGGATACCAATTCCATGATGAAGTGACAAAACCGGACTCTGCAACTGTAGTAGGAACGATTCATGGACGTAATCATCCATTTGTAGCTCACTATACATTTTTAAGAGATTTAGTAGCCGATAATAATGAAGTGGAGGCTCGTATTACAATTCCATCACCATCTCAATTATATTTTGAATTAATTCGTGATGAAGAACATGTGGAACAATTGAATAGTGTATATTCAAATTTTGATGATGTGGTAGCAGATATTTCAAAAGCTTATTTAGAAGTGATTCAACAATTATTTGATGAAGGATTACGTACATTACAAGTTGATGATTGTACATGGGGTATTTTAGTAGATGATAACTTCTTAACACTTTGGGGACAAGGGCGTGATAAAGAAGAAGTCAGACGTGAATTAGCAGCAACATTTTTACGTTTAAATAATGCTGTGTATAAAAATGTTCCAGAAGGATTAGTTGTCAATACTCACGTATGTCGTGGAAACTTTCATTCTACTTGGGCTGCAAGTGGCGGTTATGCATCAGTTGCCGAAGAATTATTCGAGCAAGAAGAAGTGAATGCTTATTACTTAGAATTTGATACAGATCGTGCTGGGGACTTCACTCCATTAGCGAAAGTTTCTGGTGATAAACAAGTTGTTTTAGGTCTAGTAACTTCAAAATTTGGAGAACTAGAAAGTAAGGAAGAATTAATCTCTCGTATTAAAGAAGCAAGCCAATATATTCCGTTAGACAGATTATCATTAAGTACTCAATGTGGATTTGCTTCAACTGAAGAAGGAAATATCTTAACAGAAGAACAACAATGGGCGAAATTAGCGTTAATTAAAGAAGTTGCCGAAGAAGTTTGGGGAACTGAAAATTAATAACAAAAGTGATAGGCTGGGGAAACCTAGCCTTTTTTGTTGAAAAGAAAACCATGTGAGAAAATATAACATAAAAAGTAAGAGAATCCTTGACATTTGTGTCAGTTATTTTTACAATACAGCTATCATACAGGATAAGAGAGGTGTTTGAAAATGGGAGAAAAAGAATTACGACGTTCTTTAGCAGTGTTTCCAATAGGAACAGTTATGAAATTAACGGATTTAACAGCAAGACAAATTCGTTACTATGAAGAACAACGTTTAATTACACCAGAACGTTCAGATACTAATCGTAGAATGTATTCGTTAAATGATGTAGATCGATTATTAGAAATCAAAGACTACTTGGCGGATGGATTAACCATTGTTGCGATTCAAAAAATTTATTCGAATGTGAAAAAAAATCCGTTAGAAAAACCAAAGACAAATGATGGATTAACGGATGAAGATGTTCGACGAATTTTGTATAACGAAATTATGCATATTGGAAGATTATCCGGACAAGAAAAATTAATATAGGGGTGGAGAAAAATGACAATCACACAAGAAGAAATTTTAAAACAAGTTGAGGAAATGGACGTTCGTTATTTACGTTTGATTTTTACGGATATTTTAGGAACCATTAAAAATGTGGAAGTGCCAATTACTCAATTAAAAAAAGTATTATCAAATAAAATGATGTTCGATGGTTCATCTATTGAAGGTTTTGTTCGTATTGAAGAAAGTGATATGTATTTATATCCTGACTTAGATACATGGGTTGTATTCCCATGGAGTAGTAAACATGGAACAATTGCCCGTTTAATTTGTGATGTATATAAACCAGATGGAACACCATTTGCAGGAGATCCACGTTCAAACTTAAAACGTATTTTAGAAGAAATGGAAGATTTAGGATTTTCTAATTTTAACTTAGGACCAGAGCCAGAGTTCTTTTTATTCAAATTAGATGAAAAAGGAGAACCAACGCTTGAAGGAAACGACCAAGGTAGTTACTTCGATTTAGCTCCAGTCGATTTAGGAGAAGAATGTCGTCGTGAAATCGTACTAGAATTAGAAAAGATTGGGTTCGATATTGAAGCCAGTCACCATGAAGTAGCACCAGGTCAACATGAAATTGACTGGAAATATGCACCAGCTGTAGCAGCGTGCGATAATATTCAAACTTTTAAATTAGTTGTTAAAACGATTGCTCGTAAACATGGATTGCATGCAACCTTTATGCCAAAACCAGTATTTGGGATTGCCGGAAGTGGAATGCATTTCAACTTATCATTATTTGATAAAGAAGGAAATAATGCATTTTATGACCCAACAGATGAACATGGACTAAGTGATACTTGTCGTTATTTCATTGCTGGAGTTATGAAACATGCGAAAGCTTTAACAGCGATTTGTAACCCTACAGTCAACTCTTATAAACGTTTAGTACCTGGATATGAAGCGCCTGTATATATTGCATGGTCAGCTCAAAACCGTTCGCCATTAATTCGTATTCCTGAAGCGAGAGGACTTTCTACTCGTATCGAATTAAGAAGTGTGGATCCAGCAGCAAATCCTTATTTAGCAATGGCAGCTATTTTACGTGCTGGTTTAGAAGGAATTCGTGAAAAATTACCAGTTCCAGCTCCAGTTGATCGCAATATTTATGCAATGTCAACAGCAGAGAGAAAAGAAGTAGGAATTGATGATCTTCCAAGTAGTTTAGCAGAAGCGATTGATTGCTTGAAAACTGACACTGTTGTAAAAGATGCATTAGGTGGACATATTTACAGTAACTTTGTGGAAGCGAAGAAATTTGAATGGGCAGCGTATCGTTCGCAAGTCACACAATGGGAATTAGATCAATATTTAAAACTATTTTAAAATAGATGGGAAAAGCCGAGCGAAAGCTTGGCTTTTTTGCATGATTTCTTCCAACATTTTTTGACAATCCACTATATAAGTGTCATACTATTCAATGACAACACGTGAGAGGAAGTTAGAGATGTATATTAAAGATATGAGAAATTCTATTGCAGAATATCATGAGTTTTTACAAACTCAAGGAAACTGTACTCTTTTTCAAACTCCGGAATGGGGAGAAGTGAAAACAAGAGGAGAATGGAGTAATGATATTTTTTTTGTAATGAATGATCAAGATGAACCAGTTGCAGCGACTATGATTTTATATCGCGCCCTTCCTGTAGTGAAAAGATATTTAGCGTATGCTCCTAGAGGGATTGTGACGGATTATCATGATGCAGAACAATTTAAAGAAGTGATTGAAGCTTTGAAAGCTTATTTAAAACAAAAACGAGTATTTGGGTTGAAAATTGACCCTGAAATTATGTGGAGAGAACGATTGAATGACTTTTCGATTGTAGAAGATGGCATCAATCAAGAATCCATTCGTCAATTATTGTTAGAGTCAGGATTTGTAAGTCAACCACTAGATTTAGGATTTGACGGTATTCAACCAAGAATGACGATGATTGTTGAATTAGAAGATAAAGGAAAAGGAATTTTAGATACTTTCTCTTCTAAAGAAAGATATAAAGTTACAATGGCACAAAAACGTGGAGTTGTTTGTTATAAAGGAACTATCGAGGATATTGATGATTATGAAGTGTTAAATCGTATTACTGCTGAGCGGGATCAATATATTGCCAGAAGTAAAGAGTATTTAACAACTATTTATGAAACATTACATGCTCACGATATGATGGATTTATATTTTGCAAAAATTGATTATCATGTCGCAAAAGAATCAACAGAAAATAGAATTTACCAAGCCAAAGCAGAGGTAGAAAAAATTGCTTCACAAGTTGAAAGTACTCAAAATGAGAGAAAGAAGACAAACTTATTGAATCAAAGAGACAGCTTGTTGAAAAATATTGGGAAATATGAGCAAGAAATGATTGAGTTAGAAGCACTGTGTAAAGAATATCCAAATGGAAAAGTTTTAAGTGGAGCATTTGTCGCAACGTATAAAGAAACGGCGTATTATTTATACGGAGCGAATATTACAGATGATGCAGGCTTAAATGCAAATAAAGCTTTACAAACATGGATTATGCAACAATTGTATGATGAAAAAGGTATTCGTCATTATGATATGTTTGGAGTTTCAAGTAATGCAGAAGATCATACAGGTATTACTAAGTTTAAACAATCTTTTGACCCAATTTTAGTGGAGTATATTGGAGAGTTTGATTTACCGATTAATCGTTTCTGGTTTACAATGTTTCAAGATGTTGCACCAAAAGTAATGGAATGGAAAAGAAAACTATTAATGCGCCGTTCGTAAATGGCGTACTGCCCCGAAAGTAAGAATAAAAGTTGCTTTTGGGGTCTTTTTATGTTCGATTTTTAGATATCTTTTTAAGATTTTTGAGAGTTATGGTACAATTATAAGACAAGTTTGAAGAGAGTAGGTAGATAAATGACACAAAATCTAACGTTGAAAAAAATGTTATTTATTTCGTTATTAACAGCTCAAGGCATTATTTTGAGTTTACTAGAACAAGCGATTCCTTTTCCTTTTGCGTTTGCTCCGGGAGCTAAATTAGGAGTTGCCAATATTATTACGGTCATCGGTTTATATACATTATCCTTACAAGAAGTGGTGTTAGTAGTACTACTCAGAACATTGTTAACTGCTTTGTTAGGTGGAACTTTTTCTACTTTATTGTACAGTAGTGCAGGAGCGGCGTTTAGTTTGCTAGGAATGTTGCTCGTTAAACAATTAGGACCGAAACGTGTCAGTTTAATTGGTGTGAGTGCAACGGGAGGAATTTTACATAATTTTGGGCAGTTAGTCATTGCCAGTTTTATTGCTAAATCTTGGACAGTTCTATTGTATTTACCAGCCATGTCGATTGTGGGAATTTTCGCAGGAATTGCGATTGGGATTTCTGCAAATTATGCTTTAAATCATGTGAAGATCTTAAAAGCATATCGTGAAAAACAAGAAATGTAACTTTATGAAAAGGTTAAAAAACAATTAGACAAAATGCTAATTTTATACTATAATGCTTAAGTGAAAAAATTATAAAATGAGAGGGGATTTCTAATGACGAAAACAAATATTGTTGTTATCGGTGCAGGATTTGCAGGAGTAGCAGCAACGAAGAAATTATCACGTCATTTCAGAAAAGATAAAGATGTTACAATTACATTAATTGACAAACATCCATATTTAACATACATGACGGAGTTACATGAAGTAGCTGGAGGTCGTGTAGAACCAGAAGCAATTCAATATGATTTACAAAAATTATTTGCTCGTTCAAAAAATGTTCAATTAGTAACGGACAAAGTAGTAAGTTTAGATAAAACGAAAAAAGTTGTCACAACAACGTATAAATCTTTCCAATATGATTATTTAGTAATCGGTATGGGTGGAGAAGCAAATGACTTTGGTGTACAAGGTGTGAAAGAACACGGATTTACATTATGGTCAATGGAAGATGCGATTAAAATGCGCGAACATATTATTCGTTGTGTAGAGCGTGCAGCTAAAGAGCATGTAACTCCCAAACGCCGTGCTTTATTAACATTTACAGTATGTGGTGCTGGATTTACTGGGGTAGAATTAGTCGGTGAAATCATGGACTGGATTCCAGTGTTAGCAAAACAATACAACTTAGATGAAAGTGAATTTTCTCTATACATTGTTGAAGCAGTACCAACAATCTTAAATATGTTAGATGAAAAAGATGCTGCTAAAGCTGAGAAATTCATGACTAGCCGTGGCATTAAAGTGATTAAAGGAAACGGAATTGAAGAAGTAAAAGAAAATAGCATTCGTTTAGTAGACGGTACTGTTATTCCAACTTACTCATTATTCTGGACAGCTGGTGTTAAAGCGAATACTGAATCTGAAGTGTTTGGATTCAAATCTGCTCGAGCAGGTCGTTTAGTCGTGAATGAATTCATGCAAGTAGATGGAAAAGAAAACATTTATGCAATCGGGGACTTAGCTTATTATGAAGAACCTGACAAAGAAAATTGTCCAACTCCACAAATTGTTCAAGCAGCTGAACAAACTGGATATACTGCAGCGAAAAATATTATTGCAGATGTAGAAAATGATGCAAAAGTTGCTTATAAAGGAAAATACGATGGATTTATGGTTTCAATTGGATCGCATTATGGTGTAGCTTTCTTAATGGGCAAATATCACCTAAGTGGTTTCTTTGCAATGTTGATGAAACATTTAGTAAATATCAAATACTTCTTAGAAATCTTCTCATTATATTATGCGATTCAATATGTATTCCATGAATTCTTCCACATTAAAGAT
The DNA here is from genome assembly GCF_963516875.1 of uncultured Granulicatella sp. GTDB lineage: Bacteria > Bacillota > Bacilli > Lactobacillales > Aerococcaceae > Granulicatella. The sequence continues at coordinate 42,604 of NZ_CAUQCL010000013.1, forward strand.
CGTCGTAATATCTTCCGTGGACATTTATCTCGTTACGGAAATGTTCTTTGGGCGTTGCCATTACGTTTATTCTATGGTGGAATGTGGACAATCGAAGGATTGAAGAAAATCTTTGGTCTTTGGGGTGCGCATAGCTGGATTGATGGAACGCATTTAGCATTCCCATTCCCTTGGTTAGTTGAACCAACAAGTGCAGCAAGTGGAGCTGCTGAAACAGTTGCAGCAGCAAGTGGTGCAGCAACTCAAACGGTAGCAGAAGTAGCAACTTCATTTGGATTTAACTATTCATATGGTGAACAACCAATGATGGTATTAGATAAAATGCCAGACTGGTTTGCTTCAATTATGCAAATTATGATTCCAAACGTGGAAGTAGCACATGTAATGCAAACAATTATGTCATTTGTAGAATTAGCTATTGGTTTAGCAATTATGGCTGGATTCTTAACATGGATTGTTAATGCAGTAACAGTTGGATTAGTAACAACATTTGTATTGTCAGGTATGTTCTACTGGGTAAATATGTGGTTTATCCCAGCAGCAATCGCTTTAATGAACGGATCAGGACGTGCATTTGGCTTAGATTACTACTTCATTCCATGGTTCCAAAAAACTGCTGGTAAATGGTGGTATGGAACTTCGAAACATATTTATGGTTTCGGTGTAGATAAACAAGAACGTTAAATATGATAAAAGTCGGCTTTGCCGGCTTTTTGTCTATAGTGATTGGAGAAAAAATTATGGAAATAATTCATTCAATGTGGAATGAATCCCCGTTTTTAAAACAAGAATTAACTGCCATTCGTCAGTTAATGTTAAATAGTGTTGAAATGGAAGATGAAGATATTCACCAAGCGATTGTAACGATGTTACAGCAAGGTGGAAAAATGATTCGTCCTGCTTATTTAACATTATTTGCTAACTGGAATAACAATAGAAATCAAGAACAAGTAAGAGCTGTTGCAGCTGCTTTAGAATTACTACATGTAGCAACTTTGCTCCATGATGATGTCATTGATGAAGCAGATATGAGGAGAGGGCAAGAAACGCTGAATGCTCGTTATGGGAATCGTGTAGCAATTTATGCTGGAGATTATGTCTTGACGAGTTGCTATCAACTTCTTTCAACGCATTTATCAGATTTAGAAGGAATTACACTTCCAACTAATGGAATGGCAAGAGTTGTAGAAGGTGAATTAGCTCAAATGCGAAATCGTTATCGTTATGATTTAGGGCTACAAGAGTATTTGAAACGAATCGAAGGGAAAACAGCTCAATTATTCATGGTTAGCTGTTATATGGGCGCAAAATTAGGACAAATAGATGATGCTCTTAGAGCAAAGAAAATTGGTCAACAAATTGGAATGGCGTTTCAAATTTTAGATGATATTTTAGATTATCAAGTGACTTCTCAAGAGTTTGGAAAACCTGTTTTAGAAGATGTTGCGCAAGGAATTTATACAGCACCATTAATTTATGCGATGGAAAAAGAGTCTGATAAAATGATTCCTTTACTAGAAAAGAAACAAGAAATCTCTGAGCAAGAACGATTATTACTAAGAAGATTAGTACAGGATTCTGGAGGCTTGCAAAAAGCACAACAATTAGCCCAGCAATATACGAAGCAAGCGTTATCTCAGATTGAGCGTTTACCAGAAAGTGATATGAAGGCAACGTTAACTCAATTAACAAAACAATTATTAGAACGTACTATGTAATTGAGAAATAAATTCTGAGTAAAAGAATCATTATTGGTTAGATTTTTATCTTAGAATAGCTTTTTAAAAAGAGTTATGTAGAGAGTATCCCCGATAAATCGTTCATTTTGATTTGAATTTGCAAAGAATTATGAAAACATGATATAATAGTACAAACAAAGAGAAAAGGATGGATAAAATGACAATCAAAAAATCATTAGCAACAGCAGCTGTTTTATTATCATCAGTAGTTGTATTAACTGCATGTGGTGGAGGTTCTAAATCAACGACTTCATCGACTGCAACTACAACAGCAGCAACTACTCAAGCAGCAAAATCTACTGCTTCAGGAGAATTAAAAGACGGTACTTACAAATTAGTATCTGAAACTGACAAACGTGGTTGGCATGTAGAGTTTACAATCGTAGTTGAAGGCGGAAAAATTACATCTTCAGATTATGATAACTTAAATAAAGATGGCAAACGTAAATCAGAAGATGAAGCTTATGAAAAACAAATGAAAGATAAAGTTAAAGTTGGACCAGCTGAATACTTCAAAGCTTACAATGTTGGTTTAGTACAAAAACAAACTCCATCAGATGTTGAAGCAGTTTCTGGAGCAACAAATGCACACACTTCATTTGTAGAATATGCTAATAAATTAATTGAAGCAGCTAAAAAAGGTGACACTAAAGAAATTAAAGTGGCTGCACCTCAAGGCTAATTTAAAATGAAAGTAGGAACCGGGCTTAGGCTCGGTTTTTTTATATTGAAAAATAGGAGTATTGCTTGAGTTATTGTGAAAAATTTAGTAGACTATTTGAATGGAATTTAAACAATAAGGAGAAATATATGAAAATCAATAAATGGTTGTTGGTAACAACTCTTACCTTAAGTTCAATTGGCTTAGTGAGTTGTCAGCAAAAGAAAGTTCAAGATGCAGAAGTTGTTTCATCAGCTTCCGTAAAAACACCTAGAGAAATTATTAAGTCTCCTGTGAAAAAAACAGATTTCTTACTAGGGACTGCAGTAGCATTGTCTGTCTATCATCCAAATACTGAAGAATTACTAACTCGTGCTTTCGCATTGGTGAAAGATTTGGAAGCTAGAATTACAGTGAATGCGAGTGGGTCAGAAGTAGATGCGATTAATGAAGCGGCAGGAGACCATGCGGTAGCAGTCAGTGATGAAGTGTATGATGTCATTAAGCAAGGAATCGCTTATAGTGAAGAATTTAATGGTAGTTTTGATATTACGGTAGGTCCGCTAACAAGTTTATGGAGAATTGGGTTTCCGGATGCTAGAAAACCTTCCCAAAAAGAAATTGACGATGCATTGCCATTAGTGAATTATAAAAATGTTGTGTTAAATGATGAAGAAAGAAGTGTCTTTCTAACTCAAAAAGGAATGTTATTAGATTTAGGTGGAATTGCGAAAGGTTTTATTGCCGATCAATTATGGAATTTCTTTAAAAAAGAAGGTGTAACAACTGCAGTTATTGATTTAGGTGGAAATATTGTCGTAATGGGTGGTTCTCCAGCACGAGATGGTGTAGCGTGGAATGTAGGATTGCAAGATCCGTTGGAAAGTCGTGGGACAACATTAGGAACGATATTAGAAAAGGAAAAGACCATTGTAACTTCAGGGATTTATGAGAGATACTTAGAAGTTGACGGGAAGACGTATCATCATATTTTAAATCCAAAAACAGGCTACCCATATGAAAATGATATTGCAGGAGTTTCAATTATTGTCTCAAGTTCAACACGAGGAGATGCGTTATCAACTTCGATGTTTTCAATCGGTGTAGAAGAAGGGCTGAAATATGTGAATCAAAAAGATGATGTAGATGCAGTATTTATGACGAAAGATAAGAAAGTCTATGTATCTAATTCGATTAAGGATACGTTTAAGCTAACGAATCAGCAATATACATGGGAAGGGTCGCGTTAATATGAAAGATATCATTGAATTAGTGGAACTAAGAACGAAAATTGCGAGTGTCATTCCTTTTATAGTTGGATTACTGTATTCGATTTGGACATTTAGGAATTTCAATGCCGTGAATATGGCGTTATTCTTTATTGGAATGGTATGTTTTGATATGGCTACGACCGTTATGAATAATTTAATGGATTATGTTAAAGCAAAAAATGAAACATATCGACAAGAAGAAAATATTATTGGAACTTCTAGTTTAACTGTAAAACAAGCTGAGATGATTTTCGGTAGTCTAGTTGGTGTTGCAACCATTATTGGAATTATTTTAGTGTTAAGAACAAATATCATTTTATTATTTGTGGGTGCACTTTGTTTTGTAATAGGAATATTTTATACATTTGGTTCAATTCCGATTTCAAGAATGCCATTAGGGGAAGTGTTGTCTGGAGTGACAATGGGATTTGGAATTTTTTGGATTGTGATTTTTTTAAACTCTCCAGAAGCAAGTTTTGCATGGATGGGATTAGAACAAGGAATGTTGGTCGTTCGATTAGCGTTATTAGATCACTTCAAAGTAGCGTTGCTCTCATTGCCGTTAGTATGTACGATTGCGAATATTATGTTGAGTAATAATTTATGTGATTTAGAAACAGATATTACGAATCACCGCTATACATTGGTGTATTATATTGGGAAAACTACTGCGCTGAAATTATATCAAGTCCTCTATTTCATTAGTTTTGTAGCAATGGTATTAGCAGTCGTATTTCAAATAGCGCCAATGTTAGTGTTAGGAACTCTAGTAGTTGTAATTCCAGTGTATAAAAATAGTCAACTCTTCCTTCAAAAACAAGAGAAACGAACAACATTTGTATTAGCCATTAAGAATATGGTTATGATTCATGTCGTGCAAATTTTATTATTAGTCATTAGTGTGATATTTTTTCGCTAATGCTTGACAATTGGCACTGAGAATTTTATGATTGAATAGATATGATATAGTAGAAGAAAGAGAGTAGTGAAAATATGGCACAAAAGAAAGCAGCGTTGGCATGCAGTGTATGTGGTTCAAGAAACTATACACTTACTTTAGGGCAAAATAAGCGTGTTGAACGTTTAGAGTTAAAAAAATTCTGTAAGTTTTGCAATAAACAAACACTACATCGAGAAACTAAATAATCGAGAGGAGCAGCTTCGAATGCGTTTTTTAGTAAATGTTGTTAAAGAAATGAAGAGAGTAACATGGCCAACTGGTAAAGAAGTTAATAAATATACATTAACAGTTGTAATGGCAGTATTACTTGCGTTAGGATTTTTCACAGTTGTGGATTTTGCTATTTCAAGTGCGTTTAAATTAATTATTAAATAATTCGCAAGAGTTATAAAATAGTGGTATAATAAAAACAAGTAAAAACCTTCAAGTGAGAAGGTTTTTTTGTATGAAAAAATTTTAGGAGGAATTACGATGAGTAATGCAGCAAAAGAATGGTATGTATTACATACTTATTCAGGATATGAAAATAAAGTGAAATCAAATATTGAATTACGTATTAGTTCAATGGGAATGGAAGAAAATATTTTTCGAGTAATTGTTCCAGAGGAAGAAGAAGTTGAAGTAAAAGATGGAAAAGAAAAAGTTACTGTAAGTAAAACTTTTCCAGGTTATGTATTAGTTGAAATGATTATGTCAGACCAAGCGTGGTATGTGGTTCGTAATACTCCAGGTGTAACAGGGTTTGTTGGATCACACGGAGCAGGTTCTAAACCATCACCATTATTACCAGAAGAAGTTGATACATTATTAGGACGTTTAGGTGTTCCAACACATGCACCAGTAGATTTACATGCTAAAGTTGGAGATTATGTGATTATCACTGAAGGTGCCTTTGATGGTATGAGTGGTAAAGTGACAGAAATTGATGACGAAAAACAAAAAGTTAAAGTAACAATCGAAATGTTTGGTCGTGAAACTGTTGCAGAATTAGAATTCTATCAAGTGAAAGAAGATGACTCTTACTAATGCGAGAAAGCTTGTTAGATCGTTTTGTACGATATGCAAAGATTAATACAAGAAGTGATTTAAACTCATCTGCTGTTCCAACAACAAAGAGTCAGTTAGATTTTTTACAAATGTTGAAACAGGAATTGAAGGAATTAGGCTTTTCGAATATTTCTTTAGATTTAGAAGATGCCTATTTAGTAGCTTGTATTCCAAGTAATTTGCCAGAAGGTAAAACAGCACCAGCCATTGGATTTGTAGCACATGTCGATACTGCGGATTTTAATGCGGAAAATATTCAACCTCAAGTTCATTATGACTATGATGGGAATGATGTATTACTGAATTCTGAATTAGGATTGATGATGCGAGTAGAAGAATTTCCTAACTTGAAAAATTATATCGGTCAAACTCTTATTACAACAGATGGGACAACATTGTTAGGAGCAGATGATAAAGCTGGATTAGTTTCCATATTAGAAGCAACAATCGATTTATTAGATAACCCAGAAATTCCGCATGGAGATATTTGGGTAGCTTTTGGACCAGATGAGGAAATTGGAAAAGGTGCACATCGTTTTAAATCAGAAAGAATGCCAGCAAAATTTGCCTATACATTAGATAGTGGTGTAGTCGGAAAGTTAGAGTACGAAACTTTTAATGCCGCAAGAGCAGTCGTAAAAATTAATGGAACAAGTGTACATCCAGGTCAAGCAAAAGATGTCATGGTAAATGCACTAACCGAAGCTGCTAAACTATTATCAAAATTACCAGAACAAGAAGTGCCCGAAAGAACAAGTGGCTATGAAGGTTTCTACATGCTTGCTAAACAATCTGGAAATATTGGAATGGTAGAAGCTGAATATATTATTCGAGACCATTCGATGGAAAAATTCCAAGAACGAAAAGAAACATTTGCTAAAATTGTAGAAGAACAAAATGCATCTTATGATGTGCCAAGAATTGAATGTCATATTTATGATGAATACTTTAATATGTATGAAGTGTTAAAAGAAGATATGACTTCAGTCGAAGTAGCAAAAGAAGCATACCGTCAATGTGGAATCGAACCAGATATTCAGCCTTTTAGAGGAGGTACAGATGGTTGTATTATTACCTTTAAAGGAATTCCAACGCCAAACTTATTTACAGGTGCAGAGAATTTACATGGACAATATGAATTTGTTACATTAGAAAGCATGGAAAAAGCAAAAGAAGTTGTATTAACGATTATTCAAAATATAGTGAAATAAAAATAGACCTCAGATGGAAAAGTCTGAGGTCCTTTCATATATAATTCAGTTGTTCCTAAAATGTTCCGTAAAGTTAGAATTTAAGCAATATATTAGCAATATTAGAGTAGCAAAATGTTAATATAGCAACATTCTGAAAACGAAATTTAAATAAGATGCCGAAAGCAGGGTTCGAACCTGTGACCTACGCGTTACGAGTGCGTTGCTCTACCAACTGAGCTATTTCGGCTTGATAAATATAGTATACTCCTCTAAAAGAGAGAAGTAAATAAGTAAAAGAGCGTTAATTAAGGTTTTTAGTAGAGTGAAACAAAAAAATTGAGAAAATATAAAAAAAGTTACAAAAAGGACTTGAAAAATAAATTCAGCTATGGTAAATTATAAACACTGTTAACGAACGTTCGCATTTAAAGCGATTGCGAAAAAGAAATTTAAAATAAATTTCAAAAAGTTGTTGACAGCCAA
>NZ_CAUQCL010000014.1:0-44388 GCF_963516875.1 uncultured Granulicatella sp.
GTGTTTCTTCAGCTTTAATTGATTTTAAGATAGAAGTTAATGAACTAATTTCTTTTGCTTTAGCATCTACTTCTATTTGTGTCGCAGTCGACGAAATTTGTAAAGCTTTTGCTTCTTCTAATAATTTTTCAGCTTTTTCAATAAAAGATTTTTGTTTTTCATTTGAACGAATACGATTTACTTGTTCTTGTAAAGCTGTTATTTTTTCAGTTAATTGACTTGTTTCAACCGTAGATTTACTCTCAACAGATGGTTGTTCTGTTTTTTTAACTTCATCTGTTGAACTTAGTTTTTCTACCGCAAGTTTTGAATTCTTTTCTTTCGATAGTTTATTTTCAGCAAATGGAGTTGTTTCAATTGATTTTTCTTCAACCGTAACAACTTTTTCTTTATTTTCCTTTGTTGATAAACTTACAACTTCATTTGTTACTGGTTCATTCACTTCACTAGCTTCAACATGGAAGCCTAAAAAGAAACCTGCTCCGACTAGTACACTAGCAGCTCCCACTTTTAATTTTTTGATAGAATATTTTTCAAACTTTCTACCAGACTTTTTTTGATTCATAAATTGATTATTTTTACCTAACATTGTACACCTCAAAATAAAATTAGTGAAATTAATTTTACCCCCCCCCCGAATTTTTTGTCAAATATTTCGACTTGAAAATATAAAAAAATGTTCTTCATCTGTATTGCACTTCAACGAAAATACCGACTCCAAATTGGAGTCGGTACTCAATAGTTTTTATCATTCTTTTAGAAATACAAAACCAAATGCAAATGACTTTTATGATAGAAACTAACGTCCTTCACTACAGTTTAAAAAGTCAATTTCTTTTCGTGCTCTTGTAAATACACGCCAAAATAGAAATGACTTTTCGCTGTAGCGCAAGTGATAAAAACTGCAATTGCAGATTTTATCACTGGAAATTTTGAGACCTCAGGCTCAAAATTTAGCCATGAGATTTGCTTTTGCAAAGCTGCTGACGTCCACCGCTACCTCAAAAAGTCAATTTCTATCCTCTAACAGCCTCTTTACTAGCCCTTACATATTTACGTACTGTACTCTTATGGAAGAATAATGAGATAAATGCAATCGGAGTTGTAATCATATATTTAATAGATTCAATAATAATCGTAAAAATCACAAATGAAAACAAATTTGACCAAATATCTTTCTTCATTTTCATCTTATAGCCACCGAAAAGTCCACGTTTTACTTTACCAGTACTATAATCCATCATCGAAGAAGCAGCAAATCCAGCACGAATTCCTCCATAAGGGGTAAAGAACCATCCTAGAATCCCACCTTTGAAACGACGATAATCAGCATACCAACTATAAGTATAATTTGAAAGAAGAATATACCCAAACCAGAAGATTTTTCCAAAAAATCCCATTTCTTGAAAAGAAGCAAAGTAATATAACAGTGAAATCACTAAATATCCAGTTAAATAAAAACTAAAATCTTGTTTTGGTGTATCAAAATATCCACCATATCCTGAATAAGGAATGATTTGAGGATCTAATTCTGAATCGTTTGGATATTCAGAAGATGGTTTAGTTTGAAAAGTTGGATTCTTTTTCCATTCATCAGAAGAATTTGATTGACCTTTCTTAGGAGGCGCTACATAGTCATCTCTTTTTGGAGGAGCTACATAATCATCCTTTTTAGGCGGAGCTACGTAGTCATCTTTTTTCGGCGGTACTACATAGTCCTTATTATCATTATCAGAATCTTTTTTCTTTTTTGGTGGTGCTACATAATCTGTCATCTTATACCTCCCTCATTTTTTCTAAATCTTCACTTGTAATCGTATTAAAATCACTTGATTCATCTTTTGTCACACGTCGAGACATATGCGCCAATAATTTTTGGTTAAAGTTACGAATCCAACGTCCATTACTATGATCATCAGTTTCAGCATAAGCTTCCTTAACCACTGCTCTATAACTTTCAGTATCATATTGATATCCTTGACCTTGTAAGATAAATTCACCAATTTGTGCGATTTCATCTGGACTATAGTCTTCAAAATCAAATGTCGTAGGAACACGACTCTTCAATCCTGAGTTAGATTCTAAAAATTCTGCCATTTCTTTATGATATCCAGCAAAAATCACGACCATATCTTGACGATGATCTTCCATAAATTTCAAGATTTCATCAATGGCTTCTTGTCCAAAATTATCACTAGAACCATGTTTTAAAGAATAAGCTTCATCAATAAATAAAACTCCACCAAGTGCTGCATGTAAATGTTCTCTTGTTTTGATAGCTGTTTGTCCTTGATAACCACCAATTAAATCACCACGAGATACTTCAATTAATTTATTCGTAGCAATTAAGCCTTTTTGGTACAATAATTCCGCAACAATTCTAGCAACCGTTGTTTTACCTGTACCTGGATTTCCTAAGAATAATGAATGTAAAGTCGCAACAGAAGTTGCAAAACCTTCTTGTTCACGTTTACGATTCATTTCAGCTTGAGCAATAAAGTCTTCTACTTGTTCTTTCACTTTATGAAGACCAATTAATTGATGTAATTCTTCCCAAGCATCTTTCTTCGTACCATTATCTTGATACTTACCAAGATCTAGAACAGCATCAATATCTGCATTTGTAATGAGCGAAATATCTTCACTTTTCTCAGCAATAACACGAGCAATTAATTGTTTAATTATCTTTTCGTTAAAATTACGAATCCAACGTGCATTACTACGATCCAACGAACGATTATATTCCAACGTCACTTTACGTCTATAGTACTCCACATCTGCAATTTCATAGCTGTTTTTTTGTAGACCCTTAATTCCCATTTGAACAATTTGTTCTGGATTATAGTCTTCAAAATTTAATCGATTCGGAACACGTGAAGTTAATCCTGGATTAATTTGTAAAAATTGCTCCATTTCTTTCGTATATCCCGCAAAAATAATCATAATCTCATTTTTGTGATCTTCCATATATTTAAGAATCGTTGTGATAGCTTCTTTTCCGGTATCATTCGTACTCTTCTTATCTAAGGAATAAGCTTCATCGATAAATAGTACCCCACCACGTGCTTCTTCTAATTTCGCTAATGTTTGAGTTGTTGTTTGGTTCACATATCCAGATAATAAATCTGATTCAGAAACTTCCACAAATTTAAAAGTATCTCCAAACAATGCTCCACGTTCAAATAAAATTTTACCCATTAAACGTGCAACGGTTGTTTTACCCGTACCTGGATTTCCCATGAATAATGAGTGTAATACTAATTGTTGAGGTGGTTCTCCTCTAGAAACACGTTGTTTATTATAATCGACCATTCCAATTAATGTATCGATTTCTTTTTTAACTGCTTCTAAGCCAACTAAGTTTTGTAATTCTTCATAACTGTCTAATTCTTTAGCTGCATTCTCATTTCCCTCTGCTCCAGCAGCTGTTGTATGACGAACATCAGCAGACATTTTTGAAAATTCATCCGTATGAATGTTTAACTCACTTGAACTACCATTAGCATACATTAATTCACAAATATGAACTAATGAAGACGCAGTTGCTTCAATATTAACATCAAGAGCTTTTTCAAATAACACTTGATCTGCAAAAATCGTTGAGCCATTATATAATCTCAATGGTATACTCGATTCACTCTCACAAAGGAAAGATAAAACCGTTTGGGCATAACAGTAAGCAAATGGTCCTAAGAAAACTAAATCCAGAATTTTACAATCTTCTAAAAGACAAATACTTTTTCGAATATCCAAGGCCTGAGCTGTTACATTTGTTAGTGACACTTCACTCTTATCGTCAGCATATAACCCTTGTCCTCGTTTCATTTTACCAATAGTTCCTGTTTCCAATCTAAAGTAAGAATCTTCTATCCAAATCAGTGGATAAGATTTCAGTATATCTCCACCATAAAATTGGCAATTATTAGCTTCTAAACTTGAATCTTTTTTTATAGAAACGGCATTCCCTGAGTAGTTCTCACAAATGGTATTCGTAAATTTCAATTGTGAACCTTCACAAAAAGTTCTCCATTGGAAAAAGCAATCATTCTCCGTTAAAGAACAATTTTTTAGAAAAATGGTTTGATTACTTTTATCGCTAATAAAATGTGTTTTACAATTTTCAAATGTAACAAACGAATCATCTTTTGCAAATATTAAATAATATTCGTTATCTTCTTCTGTACATTCAAAGACACAATTTTTAAACGTGACTGAACAATTTTCGTTAATAGTCATTAATGTAGTATTGTTAACATTTGTAAACCAAATATTTTCAAAAACTACAGAAGCACCGCAATCTAGAGAAATGGTTCCTTGAAATTTATTCGTAAAGAAAAATTCTCCATTTTCTTCATCTAATAATCCTAAAAAAGTAAGATTTTTATCAATTTCATAGGCAGTATCTGTAGAAAAATTTAAAAAATAATTTTTTTGAATTTCTAATACATCCCCTGGGTTAGCAGCTCCAATGGCATCATTAAATTCCCAAGTATTTTCATCATACCCTACTTGATAAGTCGGCATTTACTCACCTTCTTTTTTTGTTTCAATCATCGTTATTTTACCTGTTTTTCTTCTTTATTGTCAATTTATTCTCAACTGTTTTCGAACGTTTCTTCAATAAAGGAATGAAATGAACATACAAACAAAAAAGAGACCCTATTGGCCTCACAAAAAAATGGAGAAGGACTTCTTATAGTAGTATGTTAAGCATGAGATTCGCTTCGCGAAGCTGCTGGCGTCCTATACTACTATACAAAGAAGTCCTTCGTAATTTAAATCTCTGGGTAAATATCTTCCACAGTTTTCGCTGGGTCAATTACAATGTATAAGTGACCATGTGTTCCAATAGCTGAACTTTGGTATTTATTGTCATTACCATCTTCATCCACTGGACTATAAGGGAAGTAAACACGATCAGTTGAAACAATCACGTCTGATTTTGGATGATCACTATCTAAATATAAAATATCCATTAATTCGATATCGCTATATTTTTTAACACGTTCGAACATTCCTAACTCTAATCCACCTAAGTTAATATCTTCAGACATTACGTGGTCTGCTTCAGGAAACACTTCAATACGTAATGATTCACATGGATGAATTTCTTGGAATTCACTTCCATTAATACGACCAAACGATGTTGTAACTTGTTTGATCCATAAATCTCCAATTAAGCGACGGTTAATCGTCCATGTTTCTCCGTTACGGAATACAAAACGTAATCCTGACATTACTTTTTTCATAAAAGTCTCTCCTTTTTAAGTATGCTTTCACTGTTCTGAATAGTGAAAACACTTTTTATTCTTTACATTCAAATTTTACCATTGAAATTAAATATTTTCAACGATTATTCATTTTCCACTTCCAAAGTGGGACAACACATACGCTGCCAATTCTGTTGCTTCGTTAGAAATACTTTGCTCTAAAATCATTTTCTCAATTGTTTGCAAAACTTGTCCAATAATAGGACCTTTCTTTTCTAACTGAAGAATACGAATAATATCATGTCCGTTTAATTGAATATCATTCATTGAACGAATCGGTAATGTTTCATAAGTTCCTTCTAAATCTCTCAAGGATTCACTCTCACCTTGAGCAATCAATAATTGCTCCACTTCACAGGCAACTTCATATGGGCAAGCATACGCTAAAAAGAAATTCCACTCTTCTTCTTTTCTTTCACGATACGTTCTATATCCAACTAATACATCTCGAATTTGTTCATTTGAAGACTTCCAAGATTTCAATAAGTGAGTTACTTCTTTATCACTCAAATTTAGTTCATCTACGAATAAAATCCAAGCTTGCAAGACACTCATCTCTTTTAAAGGAAATTCAGCTAATTTCAAAAGAATTTTGTCTTTTCCATCAAATAATGGACACGCTTGGTATAAGCCCGTTTCAACAAATAGTTGCATCGCTTCTTTTCGATGAGAACTTTGAATCATTTTTTCAAATTCAACTTTCATGCGTTCAACAGCTACTTTAGATAAATTCATCTTCAGTAGTGAAATAGCATTTTTTGTTTTTTCTTCAATTTGAAATCCCAATTGACCGACAAAACGTACCGCACGAAACATTCGTAACGCATCTTCATTGAAACGTTCTTTGGCATCTCCAACACAGCGAATACATTGACGTTCTATATCACCAATTCCATCGAAAAAATCTATCAATTGATCATCAATACCAATTGCTAAAGCATTAATCGTAAAATCACGTCGTTTTAAATCTTCTTCTAACGAGCGAACAAAAGTTACCTTATCTGGATGTCTAAAATCCTCGTAACCTTCTTCTGTTCTAAAAGTAGTGACTTCATAACCTTCTTTATGATGAATCACCATCACTGTTCCATGTTCAATTCCCACATCTACTGTATGAGGAAAGATTTCTTTAACTTCAAGCGGAGTAGCACTAGTAGCAATATCTACATCGGAAATAGGCTTATGAAGGAGCATATCTCTTACGGAACCACCTACAAAATAAGCTTCATATCCAGCATCTACCAATTGTTTCATCACAGGTAATGCTTTTAAAAATAATGGTTCTTTTTGAATCGACATTCACTCGCCTCTCTTTCTCTTACTTTTCTAATTCTTTTAATTGTTCGGTTAATTTTATAAATAACTCTTGATTACCAGTTTCTAACGCTTGATCAATTTGCGTTAAAATTTCCTTTTTTAAGACATCCGTTTGAATTTCTGTTAATGCTTGATGGACTTCTTCATCTGAAGAACTTTCCTCTTCATAAAAAGGATTCTTTTCTAGTATACCAAATTTAACCATAGTTAAGTAAGCATCTTCAAATTCCATTTCAATATAACATTCTTCTTTCCAATTCAAACGAATATCATGGAATGCTTGTTCTGGATTATTAAAACGTGTTCCTGCTTTATAAAAATAAAACGATTCATCGGGCGCTTGATCTGTTGAAAACCACATTCCTTTTGGTGTACAATCCACTCTTTCCACAAAATGAATTTGTTTTAATAATAGTTCATGATTTAATAAATAATTTAAAATCCATAGCGCTTCTCTTCTTTTTAAAGCATGATTCGATACAAACCATGAAATAAAATTTTTCTTATCTTCTAAACTTGGTTGAAACATCTTCTTCACTCCTTATGCTTCAAAATATTGTTGTAATTCTTGTAAATCCTCATTTAATGGTTCTAAATTTTGTCCATGTTCTAACCATTCTTTTGCTTCAGTAATTCTACCTTCTTCACGAAGGAATCTTACATAATCAACAATAAACTCTACTGAATCTTCTAATTCAACACTAGCTTTTTGATAGAATTCCAATGCTTCTTCAAATTGTTCTAGACCTTCTTTTGCTCTTGCCATTAAATAGAAAATTTGCCCATTTTCTAAACCTTCTTCTATCTCTTGCGCTAAAATATCTTGTACTTCTTCAAACTCTTCTTGATATAATAATATTTCTGTATAAGCTTGCATAATGTCAAATGATTCAGGAGATAATTCATAAGCTTGTTTTAAGGCTTCTTGTCCTTTTTCCATTTGCCCAATTGATAAATAACTCACACCTAAACTAAAGAATGGTTCTTTTTCATATGGATAAGTTTCTGTAATTTTAGATAAGCTCATAATCGCTTTTAAATAATCATGTTTAAACATTTGAATATGACTTAATCCTAGTAAGGCTTCATAGTTTTCTTCATCACGAGATAAAATTTCTTGATATATTTTTTTTGCATGGTCATAATTTCCTTCTTTGATATCATGTTTTGCAATACTCATTAATAATTCATTAGAAGATGATTCTAATCCGTCATCGGATACAAATTCTTGTAAAGGTGCATCATTTCCAATCTCCAAAGAAGCTTCCACTAATAATTCTCTTGCACGATTCTCTTCTCCTGTTTCTTCAGTTGAATTTTTTAGAAACCTTTCTAAATACTGTGCACTTCTTTCCATCGAACCAGATTCAAATAATAAAGTCCCAAGATAAAAATCTAAGATAGCTTCTTCAGGAGCTAATTCTTTTGCGACTAATAACTTTCTTTCAGCAACATCATAATAGCCTTGCGCTTTATATAACTCAGATAAAATTACTAAAACACTTGGATAATTCGGGTTATCTTCAGGAATATCATATAAAACAGATAAGGCTTGATCATATTCCCCTTGATTGACTAAAATTTCTGCAAGTAAAATAGTCCAAGATGATTCTTCAGGTTCAAATTGAGTTAATAATAAATACGCCTGTCTTGCTTCATCAAAAAATCCACTACTAGCACTAAATACAGCTAACTCGATTAATTCTTCGATTTTGTCTTCGGTCACATCATTCATAAATTGATGAAAAAGTGAATATACTTTTTCTAATTCTTGTTCTTCTAATGCATTTTGAATTTGTTCAACAATTGATTTCATATTTTCTCCATTTCTAACATAATAAAAAAGATGCTATATTGATTTAACTCTAATATAGCACCTTTATGAAATAGTTTCTATGAAAATGTCATAATAAACTGATTAGTTTTTTACAGCATCTTTCAAAGCTTTACCTGCTTTGAATGCAGGAACTTTGCTTGCTTCGATTTGGATTTCTTCACCTGATTGAGGGTTACGTCCTTTACGAGCTGCACGTTCACGTACTTCAAAGTTACCAAATCCGATAACTTGTACTTTTTCACCTGCTTGTAATGCTTCTTGAATTGTTTCGAATAATGCATCAACAGCTGCTGAAACATCTTTCTTTGTTAATTGCGTTTTTTTAGCTACGCGATCTACTAATTCTGCTTTATTTGCCATGTTAGTTTCACCTCCATCACATAAGAAATAATTCAGTAGTTATTGAGTGGTCCAATAATACTGGAAACCTTACTGTTGATTTCTAGACAAGTATACCATTTGATTGACGGACTTTCAACGAATAATACTAGGATTTTATCATTTTCTTTGACGAACAATCATATGAATAGGTGTTCCTTCAAATCCAAAGGCAGCACGAATTCGATTTTCCAAGAAACGTTCGTATGAAAAGTGCATTAATTCTACATCATTTACGAAAACAACAAAAGTTGGTGGTTGAATTGCAACTTGCGTCATATAATAAATCTTCAATCGATTTCCTTTATCTGTTGGAGTTGGATTCATTGCAATAGCATCCATTAATACATCATTTAAAATCGATGATGAAATACGTTTAGAACGAACTTCATGAATTTCTTTTAATAATGGTGCAATTCTGACCAATCTTTGTTTTGTTTTAGCTGAAACGAATAAAATTGGTGCATACGATAAGTATAGGAATTCTTTTCGAATATTATCTTCAAACTCTTTAAAAGTTGAATTATCTTTTTCTAAAGTATCCCATTTATTCACTAAAATAATGACACCTTTACCTGCTTCATGAGCATATCCTGCAATTTTCTTATCTTGTTCTTGAATTCCTTCTTCGGCATTCAAGACAACACAAACAATATCACTACGTTCAATCGCTCTTAATGCACGTAAAACACTGTATTTCTCAGTAGATTCGAAAACACGTCCTTTTTTACGAATACCAGCTGTATCAATCATTTTAAAGATTGTACCTTCCTCGTCCGTAAAGCTTGTATCAATGGCATCACGAGTTGTTCCTGCAACATTTGATACAATTACTCGTTCTTCCCCTAACATTGCATTTACTAAACTAGATTTCCCTACATTTGGGCGACCAATAAAGCTAAAACGAATGACATCTGTATCATCTTCTTCACTATCATGTTCTGGAAAAGCCTTCACTGCAGCATCTAATAAATCTCCAAGCCCTAAACCATGACTTCCTGAAATTGGAAATGGTTCTCCAAATCCTAATGCATAAAAATCAAAAATATCGGCTCTTAATTCTGGATTATCCACTTTATTAACTGCTAATAATACTGGCTTATTCGTACGATATAGCATTTTTGCAATATGTTCATCCGTTGATGTGACACCTTCTTTAACACTTGTTAAGAAAATAATGACATCTGCTTCTTCCATTGCAATTTCAGCTTGCATACGAATATTCGACATAAATGGCTCATCAGTTATATCGATACCACCTGTATCAATAATATGAAATGGATGTCCTAACCATTCACCTTCAGAATAAATTCTATCTCTCGTTACTCCAGCAATATCTTCTACAATCGAAATTCTTTCACCAACAACTCGGTTGAAAATGGTAGATTTTCCAACATTAGGACGACCTACAATCGCAATAACTGGTGTTGACATCAAAATTCCTCCTTTCTCAAAAAATGAGGCTGGGAGTTTTTCCCAACCTCACCCAAATTTAATAGTTTCAATTAGTCTTCAACAACTAATTCAGATAATTGATCACCTAAACGATCTGCTAATGAAAATGTTACATCCTCTTCAGGTAATACATATTCTTCTTCCACAACTTCTTCAACTTCAGGTTTTTCAACAACTGGAGCTTCTTCTAAAGCTTTAATACTTAATGAAATACGTTTTTCTGCTTCATTTACTTCTAAAACTTTAACAGATACTTCTTGTCCTACTTGAAGTACTTCTTGAGGAGTTGCAATATGTTTATGAGCAATTTGAGAAATGTGAACTAATCCTTCTACTCCAGGGAATAATTCAACAAATGCACCAAATGCTGCAAAACGTTTAACAGTTCCAACTAATGTAGAATCAACTGCTGCACGTTCAGTAATATTGTCCCATGGTCCTGCAACTGTTTCTTTGATTGATAGAGAAACACGACCTTTTTCAACATCTAATCCAATAACTTTTGCTTCAACAATTTGTCCTACTGCTAAGAAATCGCTTGGTTTTGATACATGTTCATGAGAAATTTCAGAAACATGAACTAATCCATCAATGCCTCCTAAATCAATGAACGCACCAAAGTTTGTTAAGCGAGCAACTTTACCTGTAACAATTGCACCTTCATAAACAGATTCTAACGCAGAAGCACGTTTTGCTGCTTTTTCATTCGCTACGATTTCTTTACGAGATAAAATTAAACGATTATCACTTGGCAAAATCTCAACAATATCAAATAATAATGTTTGTCCTTTAAATTGTTTTAAATCTGAAACGAAGTGGTCAGAAATCATTGAAGCTGGAACAAATGCACGAACGCCTGCATCAACTACTAAACCGCCTTTCACTACATCTTTAACAGTTCCTTCAACTTGTTCATGATTATCTGCTTTAGCTTGAAGTTCTTCCCAAACTTTACGAGCATCTACACGACGTTTTGAAAGTAAGAAACTACCGTTTTCTTTATCTTTAATCGGTTTAATGACTACTAAGTCTAATACATCTCCCACTTTTACAACATCTTCAACTTTTTCAAATGGAGTTGCTGATAATTCATTAAAAGGAATCACTCCTTCAACTCCTCCACCAATAATACCAACAATGGCCTGTTTATCTTGTAAAACTAGTACTTCTCCTTGAACTAAGTCTCCAACTTGGATATCTTTTACAATATCAAGTGCATCTTGCATTGTTTGTAATTCTGACATTTGACTTCCTCCTATTACGCAACCATTCATTCGAACGAAAAAATAATACTAATAATTTATTTTTTCTCCTTTATACATCATATCACTATTTCTTTCACAATACTAGTAATATCCTATGAGTGAACCACTTGTTATTGTTTTTTTCGAATTAATTCAGTGACTGTTGATACAACATCTTCAATTGTCATTGTTGTTGTATCAATTTCTATAGCATCTTCTGCTTTTTTTAGTGGAGATTCTTTACGAGTTGAATCAATATAATCACGACGACGGATATCTTCTACTAATTCTTCATAAGACATCTCAATGCCTTTTTCTTGATTTTCAATAAAACGACGTTTTGCTCTTTCTTCTACACTCGCCACAAGGAAAATTTTAATCTCTGCTTGTGGAAGTACAACTGTACCAATATCTCTTCCATCCATAATAATCGAATGATTTTCCGCAATTTCTCGTTGTAAATCAACTAATCTAGTACGAACTTCTTTTAATGCAGAAACCGCTGAAACATTTTTAGTCACTTCTAAGCTTCTAATTTCATCTGTAACATCTTCTTTATTCATAAATACACTTTGTTTACCGTCCTGCATTGAAAAACCAATTTCAATTGTTTGAACTAAATTTTCAATAGCTTCATGATCATCTAATGAAATATGATTTCTTAGTACTGCCAATGTTACGACTCTGTACATTGCTCCAGTATCTAGATAAACAAAATGATTTTCTTTCGCAATTAATTTTGAAATAGTGCTTTTTCCAGATGAAGCAGGTCCATCAATTGCAACTTGCATATAGCATATCTCCTTTAAATTTTTATATTTTTGCCTTATAACAACCTAAAAGGC
The DNA here is from genome assembly GCF_963516875.1 of uncultured Granulicatella sp. GTDB lineage: Bacteria > Bacillota > Bacilli > Lactobacillales > Aerococcaceae > Granulicatella. The sequence continues at coordinate 12,347 of NZ_CAUQCL010000014.1, forward strand.
TGGACTTGCTGCCCAGCCTTTAGCTGTTATTGTCTTGGTTGTAATACTTTTAATTGCATTCCTGGTGAAATGTTATTGCTTGTTAATCCATTAATCGATTTTAATGTATCTACATCCATCCCATGATTCACTGCAATTCTATATAATGTCTCACCAGCTTGAACTGTATAACTTCCATAAGTACCATTTTGATTTTGAGTAGTTGGTGTTTCAGAAGTTGATTGTTCTCTTTGATTATTTTGTTGTCTTGAAGCTGATGATGAAGTTGTGGTGTTAGCATTTGTTGTAGAAGCTGTTGTCTCAACTGTAGTTGTTTCTGCAGCAGTTGTTTCAACTACCTTTGTTAACATTACTTCATCTGCAGTACGAGGCTTCACCTCAGTCTTAGAACTTGTCCAATAGAACCACATCATAAATAAAAGTGGTGATACAACTACAACAATAAATACAAATAATAGCACACTTAACAATGGTGCTGATGTTTTACCATTAGCATTACGAGCACTTCGTGAATACTGACGTGCTTTTTGCGTATCTTCACCAAATTGGCGATCCCATGGTTGCTCTTTTTTTGGGTCTCTTTCATTATTTAAATTATCTGTCATTAAAAATCCTCCTAAATTCAACCACTGTCGTCATTAGACTTTACTCATATAAAACTATAGCATATTTCATCTATAATATGCAATCTTTTCCTTCTCTAGATAGTATTTTAGCATATTTTTTAGTATTGTCATCGCTTTTTTAAATATTTTGAAAATTTTTAAAAAATATGAGAAACTTACAATAATCATAAATTACTATTAGAAATGGAGGCTCTCATATGAATTCAAAAAAAATACAACCTATTTATGGAAAAGTCGATTGTGAGAGTTGTATTGCCTGCGGTATTTGTCAATTAAAAGCTAGCAAACTTTTTGAGTACGATACTGATGGCATAGCTTTTATGAAACATGATAATAATACCGGAAGCCTTCCAATTCCAGAACAAGAAAGAGAAGCCTTTAAAGAGGCCTATACTCATTGCCCAACAGGAGCCATTAAACGAAAAAACTCTCCTTTTTAGTTTACTTTAAAAACAGTTCGGCAGCAGATACCTTTCGATAACTGCTGCCGTCCTTTACTACTATCAGAAAAGTCAAATTAAGACAATACACGCATTAAGAACTCTTTTGTTCTTTCTTTTTGTGGATTTGTAAAGATTTGCTCTGCAGTTCCCTCTTCAGCAATAACCCCTTTATCCATAAAGATAACACGGTCACTGACATCTCTAGCAAATTCCATTTCATGAGTTACAATAATCATTGTTAATCCAGTATGAGCTAAACTCTTCATTGTCTCTAAAACTTCATTTACCATCTCTGGATCTAATGCAGAAGTTGGTTCGTCAAATAATAATACATCTGGTTGCATTGATAATGCTCTAGCAATTGCTACACGTTGTTTTTGTCCACCAGACAATTGACGAGGACGAGCATTTAAGTATGCACTCATACCAACTTTTTCTAAGAAACCTTTCGCAATTTCCTCAGCTTCTTCTTTAGATTTTTTCAACACTTTAATAGGACCAACTGTACAGTTTTCTAATACATTTAAGTTATTAAACAAATTAAATTGTTGGAAAACCATTCCTAAATGAGTACGATATTCATAAATATTTGTATCTTCATCTAAAATATTTTTCCCGTTATATAAAATTTCACCTGAAGTTGGTTTTTCTAATAAGTTTACACAACGTAATAAAGTAGATTTTCCTGAACCTGAAGAACCAATAATCGTTACTACTTCACCAGACTGCACTGAAAATGAAATATCTTTTAGGACTTCATGAGTCCCGAATACTTTATTTAAATGTTTAATCGTTACTACTTCTTGACTCATGACTCTTATCCTTTCCCTTTCGTTTTTTCGTACACAGATGCCATTGAATTAGAGTTTAATGGATCTGAATGAATAATTTCATAGTTATCTGGACCGTCCATTTTACGTTCAATATAACGTAAAATTTGTGTTAAAACTGTTGTCATAATGAAGTATAAAATTAATGTGACAAAGAATGTTTCAAAGTATCGGAAATTTGCTCCCGCAACTGTTTTTGTTGCAAAGTATAATTCAGAAACAGAAATTACGTTTAACACAGAAGTATCTTTAATGTTAATTACAAACTCATTTCCTGTTGCAGGTAAAATATTACGAATAACTTGAGGGAAAATAACATTCATCATTGTTTGAGTATGCGTCATCCCAATAGCTTGAGCCGCTTCAAATTGTCCTTTATCAATAGAAATAATTCCTCCACGAACAATTTCAGACATATAAGCACCAGTGTTAATGGATACAATGAAAATTGCAGCAAATGTACGATCCATATCAATTCCAAATGCTAAAGCTGAACCATAATAGATAACCATTGCTTGTACAATCATCGGAGTTCCTCTAAAGAACTCTGTATAAGCTGTTAAAATCGCATTAGCAATTTTTAAAGTAATTCTTTTTGATCCTTTTTCTGGCATCGGAATTGTTTTTACTAAACCAATTAATAAACCGATAACTGTTCCAATAATTGTACCGATAATAGAAATATATAATGTCACCCAAGCTCCATTTAGAAACATTGGCCAATTATCTTGTATAATTTTGATAATCCATTCAATATTCATCTTTTGTCCTCTTTCTTTTTTTAATTATGTATCTAGAAGGGTTCCCCCTTCTAGTCTAATAAAATATGTTATTTTGCCGTTAGTTTGCTGCAGGTTGATTTTTGATTGCTTCATCCATAATTTGTTGACGTTCTGCATCAGAAATTTCTGATAAAGCTTTGTTAATAGCATCTTTTAATGGGCTATTTTTTTTCAATCCAACAGCTGTATCTGTATCTTCATCACTTGCTTGGAATCCATCTGTTAATTTAATCATAACGAAATCTGAATTTGCAGCTTGAGCAGAAACACCTTCAGGTAATTCAGAAACATACGCATCAATTGTTCCAGCTTGTAATGCTACACGCATTGCAGGGAAGTTATCCATTGCAGGTTGTTTTGCAACGCCTGGAATTTGATCAATTACGCTGTAGTGGAAAGTGTTTAATTGTCCAGTTACTTTAGCGCCTGAGAAGTCAGCTAATGTTTTAGCTTGTTCAAATTTGCTTCCTTTTTTAACAATCATTACTAATTGTGATTTGTAATAGTTGTCAGAAAAATCAATAGCTTCTTTTCTTTCAGCAGTTGGACTCATACCAGCAATGATTGCATCTAGTTTACCAGAAACAACACCAGGTGTTAAGCCATCCCACTCAGTTTTTACAACAACTAATTCTTTATTTAATTTTTTAGCGACACGTTTTGCAATTTCAACATCATAACCGCCAGCATAATCATTTGTTCCTTGGATTTTTACAGCACCATTAGCATCTGTTTGTTGTGTCCAGTTAAATGGAGGATAGCCCGCTTCCATCCCAACCACTAATTGGTTGCTTGATGATTTACTACCACATGCTGCTAACCCTAAACCGATTGCTACAGTTAATAATCCTTTTAATAAATTTTTTTTCATAAAAATCCTCTCCTCTTGGCTATCAACTTCAGGACTCAAATAAAAAAGAGAGATTACGAACAAAAGGTCCGCAATCTCCCCTGAATAGACTCTTATCCTAAAAAAAGTGTACAGAAAAAATTAACATAAACTGCTTTTGCCCGGTAATTGATTGCACTTCACACTGGTCTGGGCAGAGAGTGTGACAGTGACTGACCTATTATGACCAGCCCCCAACATAGCTTTGCTACATTTCGGCGAAATCCCCTTTCCGTAATCACGTACTTTTGTCATCCGCGCCTCAAGTTCAATAACCATATATTTAATTAAGTAATGTTATTCTAGCAAAATGAAAATATGATGTCAACTGTTTTCATTAAATTTTCATATTAATTTTGTGTTGGAGAAGTACTACTTAATAATTGCTCATAAGCAAATTCAAATTTTTGTACATCTCCTGCTCCCATGAAGACAATAACAGCATCTTTATAAGTTAATAATGGAGAAACATTTTCGATTTTCAACACACTAGCTCCACCTTCTACTAACGCTGCTAAATCTTCAATCGAAACATTTCCTGATTTTTCACGAACAGATGCAAAAATATCACATAAATAGACATCGTCCGCTAATGATAAGGCTTTAGCAAATTCATCTAACAAAGCAATCGTTCTTGTAAAAGTATGTGGTTGAAAAACAGCTACAATTTTCTTTGTAGGATATTTTTGTCTTGCTGCATCTAATGTCGCTCGAATTTCAGACGGATGGTGTGCATAATCATCAATGACTGTAATATCTTTAATTTTTTTCTCTGAAAAACGACGTTTTACTCCACCAAATGTTTTTAAATTAGCTGCCAATTCTTCTGGATTAAAATCATTTAAGTAGTAGAATGTAATAATTGCTAATGCATTCAAAATATTATGGGTTCCAAATGTTGGGATATCGAATTTACCATAAAATTGTCCATGGATATAAACATCAAAATGGCTTCCTTGTGTATCTTTTTCAATATTTTCAGCTACAACATCGTTCCCTTTTGCAATTCCATAATAGGTAATTGGCGTTGTCACATCTAACTCACGTAGTCTTGTATCATCTCCACATGCAATAATTCCTTTTTTCACTTGACGACCAAATGATTCAAAAGCACTTTGAACATCGTCAATATCCGTGTAATAATCAGGATGATCAAAATCAATATTCGTCATAATGGCATAATCAGGTTTATACGCCATAAAATGACGTTTGTATTCACAAGCTTCTAATACAAAATATTCAGATGCTTCTACTCCATGTCCTGTACCATCACCAATTAGATAACTTGTTGGTTCCATTGCACTTAAAACATGCGCTAATAATCCTGTTGTACTTGTTTTCCCATGCGAACCTGTTATTGCAACACTTTGGTATCCTTTTAATAATTCACCTAAAAACTTATGATAACGAATCACTTCAATCCCTTTTTCACGTGCTGCTACTAATTCTTCGTGACTATCTGGGAAAGCATTCCCCGCAATAACAACTTGTCCTTCTTGAATATTATCTGCACTAAACGGAAACATTTTGATTCCCGCATCTTCTAAGCCTTTTTGAGTGAAGAAATAATTCTCCAAGTCAGAACCTTGAACAGAATATCCTTCTCCATGCAATACTAAGGCTAATGCGCTCATTCCTGAACCTTTTATACCCGTAAAATGATAAATTTTACTTTTATCCATGATCAATTCCACTTCCTATTTTTACTTTTGACTATATGGTAATGTATCTTTTCCTTGTTCCTGCTCCATAATCCAAGATAATGTTCGATTCATTGCTCTTCTTTGTTTTCCAGGTAAAGGGTGTAATTCTGGTGCTAAAACTTCCATTGCTTGTGTGTCAGGTAAACTACTCAATAATGTATCCTGAACCATTTGAACTGAAGATAAAGCTGATTGAATTTTTGATGGCATATGATTTGCTTTTTTAACTTCCTCTTGAGCTACAGCTACCTCTTCCACCATAACCAAAGGCGTTTCTTCACTCGAAAAAATTAACAAATCCTCTGCCTCCACTCTTAATCTTTCTTCTAATACTTCATAAGGTATTTCTACCTTTTTCGGTATTGACGGTGTCATTCCTTTTAGAATAGAAGGAACTGTAGAAGGAGTGAATCGTTTTCTTGCAGGCTTTTCTTGTAAAAAACTACGCCATTTCTCCCGATTATTTCCTCTTTGACTACTTTCTTTAAAGGATTGGAAAATTCCATCTTTTGTCTGAGGAGCATCTTTTTCTTCTAAAGCAGATTTCTGTTGCTTTGAAAAGGGCAAATAATGTTCCACAGTCGTTTCCTGTTCACTGTCTTGATTTGTTCCAAAATAAATTTCTTCTTTTGGGTGTAAATAATTTGGAAAATCTACCCACTTTCTTTTGGAACTTTGTTTATTTGGTAAATATTGATTACTAATCTCTCTGATCGAACGATGGCTATCTGACAATAATACCACTCCTCTTCGATTTTTTAACCTTTAAACGGCTCTCCAATAACAGCATCATCATTTAATACTAAAATTCCTTTTTTAGCTGGAGCATTTTCTAATCCTAATTCACGAGCAGAACATAACATTCCGTGACTTGCTACGCCACGTAATTCTCCTGACCAAATAATACTTCCATTTGGCATTACAGTTCCTGGTGTAGCTACTACAACTTTTTGTCCTGCTTTTACATTTGGAGCTCCACAAACAATTTGTAATACAGTATCTTGGCTAACACGTGTTTGTGTAACATGTAAATGATCTGAGTCTTCATGAGGAACACAAGTTTCAACGTATCCAACAACTAAAGTATCTTTTGGAGATAAATCTAATGCTTCACCATCAAATCCAGCTTCTTGGATTAATGATTTCACAATTGCTTGTTCTTCCTCTGATAAAAATTGTTGTCCCGCTTTTTCAAAACGGATATGATTTGAAATTCCTGCAATATTGTAACCAATCACTGTATTTGTTTTTTCATCAAATCCACGTGTTACTCCATTTTTTGTTTCAATTGTAACATCATAACGACTTGCCGCCCCTGATGTTAATAATAATGTATCTGAAATGCCTTCTTGATTATAAAAACTTAACCACATAGTAATCTCCTTAAAAGTATTTTTTTATTAATTTGTTCTTCCATCTAAAATAGTATCAACCGTACTACGATCTAATGCACGAATCGTTTGAATAACCATTTCACGTGCTGCTTCATAATCTTTAATGGAGAACATTGTTTGATGCGTATGAATATAACGAGCACATACCCCAATAACTGCACTTGGAACTCCTTGATTCATTAAGTGAGCTTTTCCTGCATCTGTTCCACCTTGAGAAACAAAGTATTGGAATGGAATATTATGAGTTAAAGCCGTATCTTCTAAAAATTCCTTCATACGAGGTAAAGTAATCATGCCTGGATCCAAAATTCGTAATAAAAATCCTTGATCTAAATGTCCAAATGTATCCTTTGAACCTGTTAAATCATCCGCAGCAGAACAATCTACCGCAAAGAATAAATCAGGATTGAATTTTGTAACACTCGGTCCTGTTCCACGTAATCCAACCTCTTCTTGAACATTTGCTCCAGCAATTAATGTATTTGGTAATGCTTCATTTTGTAATTCACGTAAAGCTTCTAATACTACAGTACAACCATAACGATTATCCCATGATTTTGCAATCATTCGTTTTTTATTCGCTGTCCAAATCGTTTCAACCATTGGAACAATGGTATCTCCAGGACGAACTCCATATTCTTCAGCTTCTTCTTTTGAAGTAAATCCAGCATCAAATAAAATATCTGTTACTTTCACAGATGCTTGTTGCCCACCAGCCGCACGTAATAAATGTGGAGGAATTGAACTTGAAATTACAGGATAATCTCCTTTACGAGTTTGTAATGTAAATCGTTGCGCAGAAACGACATATGGATTCCATCCACCTAACGGGCTTACTTTTAATAAACCTGTTGCAGTAATATTGGTTACCATAAATCCAACTTCGTCCATATGAGCGGCAATCATAATTTTAGGGGCATTGGCATCTTTATGGTCACGAACCCCAAAAATCCCACCTAAACCATCTTGCTCGATACGATCGACTAATGGTTCCAATTCTTTTCTCATAAATTCTCGAACATTTTTTTCATGTCCACTAGTTGATTGTAATTCTGTTAAAGTTTTAATTAAACTTTCTGTTTTCTTTTCCATTTTCTTACCTCCATAAGAATAAAAAGCTCGAATGTACCGTTCCCAGTCCTTTCAGAGCTCCTTTTTTACGTCGCTCTTTCTATGAGCTTTCCTCACCATTAGGCTGACGCTATTTTATATAAATCTAGAACTGCACCCGTTTTTGCATCTGCAAAAAATTCATATTGCACTAATTCTTCTTGTTCTTTACGAGTAATGCCACCATAGTATACATAACCACTAAAATCTTCTTGTTCAATATACACGGGTTCCATTTCAATCCATGAACCTTCAATCGTTCCTACAACAGTAAATAAACGACGAACATTCCCTACAATAACATCCCCATTGACTAATTTCTTTTCATAAAATTTAGAAACAAGCCATGCTCCTAGAAAAGCTCCAGTTGCAAGGAAAAATCCTGCTGTAAAAGATGATTTATTTTTTGACATTTTACCACTCCTCTACTTTACTTCATAGGGATGACGTTCTTTTGGAAAAATTGCTTCTACTCGATAAATTGGATGTCCTTTAGCAGAAAATTTTTCTTCATATTCGGTCATCACATTGCCTTCAAACTCTACTTGGTGTAAATCTAACCACACTTGTTTTAAAATCATTCCAAATTGAGAGAACGAAGCTAAACTATATTCAAATAAGCCTCGATTATCTGTTTTAAAATGAATTTCACCCTCTAGTGGTAATACTTGTTCATATGCTTTTAGAAAATCTGCATGAGTCAAGCGTCTTTTAGCATGACGTTTTTTAGGCCATGGATCAGAGAAATTCAAATAAATTCGATCAACTTCAGCATCTTCAAAATAATCTGTCACTGTTCCACCATCAATATGTAATAATTGTAAATTCGGAACTTCAGCTGCTAATGCTTTTTCTAGCGCAACAACAATCACACTTGTTTGAATTTCAATACCAATATAATTAATATTAGGATTTTTCTTAGCCATCTCACTAACAAATTGACCTTTTCCAGAACCAATTTCAATATGAATTGGATGATCATTTCCAAAACGCTCTTTCCAATGTCCTTTCCATTCTTCTGGATTTTGAATTACCATTTCTGGATGAGCTAATAAAGTATCTTTAGCCCATGGTTTATTTCTTAAACGCAATCTTGTTACTCCTCTTCTTTCATCAAACGATGATTGTAAATTGATTTTACAACTAAAATCTTTTCATTCATTTCATAATAACGACCTTCAAAATGACTTTTCTTAATAAAGTTTAAACAATTCATTAACGCATACCATTCAATTCGTTGGTAAATATTCGTTGATAAGTTTAAACCATAGGCATCTAGCCACTCTCCCCACTGATGAACAGGAATATATTGGGTCAAAATCATTGTCAAATCCGATACAGGATCAGCTAAACGAACCATTTCCCAATCAATTAAATATAATTTATCATTTGCCAATAAGAAATTACGACGATCTAAATCTCCATGACAAACGGTTTTCCCTGCTTCTAATACAAGCGGTAATGTTTCTTTTAAATAATCTAACACTTCAGATAAAAAACGATGCGTTTGTAAACCGGACTGTAAATTGACTAAATAATCTTCAATAAAATGCTGAGCAGTATATTCTTCCCCTTGAATTTTTTGAAGCATTAATAGTAAATTTGGAGATTGATGGATTTCCTTTAATAAATCAATCACTTCCATCGAATTCATTTCTTCAGTTGTTAAGGATCGACCAGATAACCATTCTTGAGCAGTCAAAACATCTCCATTTCCTGCTCGTTTGGTCCACATTAATTTAGGGGCAATGCCTTCACCAGATAAAGCAGCTAAAAATGGGGATGAGTTTCTTTTTAAAAAGACTCTCTCCTGAGCCCGAACTGCCATATAAGCTTGACCGGTATCTCCCCCAATTGGATGTAATTCCCATCCTGCATCCATATTTTGTTCCATATTTCTATCCCTACCGACCATTTCTGAGTTTATTCGTTATCTTTCATTGTATGCTGTCCTATTGTTCTCGTCAAGTTTATAGGCAAATTTCTATTTCTTTTTTAACGTCTTTTCTTTTTTCGATTTAGACGTGGTTTTAAATACCCATATAAGAAAGTTGCTGACAAAACGGGATACCATACAAGTCCTGCTAATACAAAAATATTTTTTGAAACTAATACCGTTAATAAGGTAATAATAACACTTGAGCCAAATACCAATTGTAATACAACTCCAATAAAATCATCCATCATTTCCTTTGGTTCATATAACGAATGAATATAAATCGAATGAGCTTTTGGATGTTTGTATAAAGAAGCAAATTGGAAACAAATCACTAAAACCATTATCGACTGAATTGCCATGATCCAGTACCAAATCGAACTAGCAAATGATAATAAGATCGTTGCAACAATCATTTGAAGTAACACCGTCACATAATTGGAACTTCTTAACGCTGTTCGAACTAATAAGTAACGATAAGGATGAATCCGATTTGGTGTTAGTTTTTCCACGAAAATATCTAATGATTGATTACGTTTAGCTTGATGTTTCTTCAAAAATGGTACATCTACAAATAAAGCAATCACTCGAAAAATTCTCTGTTGACGCACTTGTTCACAATGAATCATTTCATTCCACTTAAAATGTACCGGTTTAGTAGCAGCAAAGCGATTCAATCCAATTGAAAGAATTAACAATACGAAAGCTAACAATAGTGAAAAACTATTTGGAATAAGTAAAAGAATTCCGAATAAACAAATACTATTTACGATATATAGTGCTACAGTATAAAACGAATTCTTCGGCAATTTCCCTTCGAAAATTGATTTTTGAACCATAAAATGGAATCCTTTTAAAGATAATAGCGTTAAAAAAATAGCAATAAATGCCATTATTCCATTTCCAAATGCTTGCATAAAAATCGGTAATACAAAAATCGTTGCGATAATATTCATCACTAATGGAAAAATCCAACTATATCGAATCGCACGTTTAAAATAAGGTTTAAAATCTTCACCAATGACACTTAAAAAGTGGACATCAGCCTCTTCCAAATAAGTAGCGATTTCACCTAACAATGGAAAAATAGCTAAAAATAAACTAACAATTAACATTAAAGGCCATTCTAAAATACGAATGGTTTTTAACCATGTTGAATATTGAAATAATAGAAAGCCAAATAAGAAAAAGAACACAATCATAAAATGATCATTCATCATATATTTGGCATATTTCATTACTTTTTTCTGATAAGTCTTAAAACGACTTCCCCACAATTGTTCACTATTCATGATGATCACCTGTATTCGTTGTTAATGCAAAATACACGTCTTCTAAAGAAGTTTCTTCAATTCGAACTTCGCTTTTAAGCGTTTCTAAATCTCCTTGCGCTTGAACCAATCCATCATGTAGCACAATGAAACGATCACAATATTTTTCTGCAGTATCTAGCACATGCGTAGACATTAAAATGGCAGCACCAGATTCTTTTTTCTCTCTTAACACTTTTAATAATGTACGAATCCCTAGTGGGTCTAATCCTAAAAATGGTTCATCGACCACATATAACGGAACGTCTAACATTAAGGCACAAACAATGAGTACCTTTTGCTTCATTCCTTTTGAAAAATATGCTGGAAACCAATCTAATTGTTTCGTTAAACGAAACTGTTCTACTAATTCCATCGCACGATGCATTGTTTCTGGAGTATCTTGTTGATATGCACGAGCGGTTAATTCAATATGTTCTCTAAAGGTTAATTCTTCATATAATACAGGTGTCTCAGGAATAACTGAAATTAAACAACGATAATCTCTGACACTTTCCTCAACTGTATGTCCTTGAATCGAAATCTTCCCTGAAAATGGTTGAATATAATTTGTAATACATTTAATCGTTGTACTTTTTCCTGCACCATTTAATCCAATGAGTCCACAAATTTCTCCAGATTTCACTTCAAAAGAAACTTCTTTAATGACAGGAACTTGAGTATAACCAGCTGTTATATGTTCTACTTTTAATGTCATAATTTTCTCCAATCCTAAACAATTTAGCATTATTATATCAAAAATTCAGTCTAGTTCCTAGAAACTTTCATTTAAAGAAAAACTTCGCAATTTCATTGCATTCCTTCACTACTCGTGGTACGATTTGCCTATACAATTTAAGGAGGTTTTTTTATTATGTCAGATTGCATTTTTGATAAAATTATTTCTAAAGAAATTCCGGCACATATTGTCTACGAAGATGAAGTTGTGATTGCCTTTTTAGACTTAGGACAAGTAACTCCAGGTCATACATTAGTCGTTCCAAAAAAACATGTAAAAGATATTTTTGAATACGATGAAGAATTAGCAGCAGCCGTATTCAGTAGAATTCCAAAAATCGCTCGTGCTTTAAAAGCAATGAACCCCGAAGTAAAAGGTGTAAATATTTTAAATAATAATGGTGAGGTCGCTTTCCAAAGCGTCTTCCACTCTCATATCCATTTAATTCCTCGTTACAAACATGAAGAGGGCTTTGGATTAAAATGGGAAACTCATGACTATTCTCACGAAGAATTAGCAACGATTGCCCAAAATATTGCTAATCATGTAGAACAATAAACAAAAAATTCAAAAAACGGAGAAAAACTTATGAAAAAATTCGTAAAGGGATTACTTTTTGGAAGTATTGTTGGAGGAACAATTGCCCTACTAACAACAAAGCAAAATGGTAAAAAAAATCGTGAACAACTATACGACAATATCGTAACTTTATCTGAAGAAATTTCTACTGTTAGTACAGGAGTACCTGTTATTCAGCACGGTGTGAAACAATTACAATATTATGTTATCCCTCAAGTTAAAGAAATTTCTCAAGACATTATAGAAGATGTTCAAAATTTCAAACATATGAGTCAACCACGAATTAAGAGAATTCAAGAACATCTATCATCACTTCGACAGCATATTCAAGAAGCGAAAAAGGAGAACTTATGATTCGATTATTTGCCAGTGATATGGATGGCACAATTTTACAAGATCACTCTACTATTCATCCCGATAATGTTAAAATGGTACGTTATTTACAAGATAAAAACATTCCATTTATCATTTGTACAGGAAGAGATTTTTACCAAGCATCTCTTTGTTTAAAACCTGAAAATTTACAATGCCCCATTATCGGATTAAATGGTGCTATTATTTATGAAGAAGATGGTACGATTTTAAAAGAAGTTACACTTTCTCATGAGGATACACGTGCACTTATTCAAAAAATTGAATTGCATCAAAACAATTGGGATATGATGACTTCAAATGGAATCTATTCCTTACACTTTGAAGAAAAATTTGCTAAAAAAGTAGAAACCTTCAAACATAATCATCCAGAATTAACACCTGCTAAATTAGAAGAAGAACTCATTAAATTAAGACAGCTCTTTGAAGCAATCGATGTTTCTAGTGTTGAAGAAGTACTAGCAGATCCATCCGTTAAAATTTACAAAATTTTAACATCCAATGATGAACAAGAATCTGCTTTATTAGAGATTCGTTCTTTTGTCGATACACAATTACCAAATCTCGTTGCAACTTCATCATTTAGAACGAATATTGAAGTAACCCACAAAGATGCTCAAAAAGGAATCGCTCTTCACCATTATGCAGAAACTTTAGGAATCTCCATGGAAGAAGTTTTTACGATTGGGGATAATTCAAATGATGTATCTATGTTAAAACTTGCTGGATACAGTGTCGCAATGGGAAATGCTAACCAAGAAGCTATGGCCACTGCTAAATATCAAACAGACGATAACAAACATGGTGGAGTCGCCAAAGCGATTCAAAAGTGTTTAGAACAACAAAATTAACGCATTACCTCCTTTATGGGGGTAATTTTTTTATGGAATTTCCTTTTTTAATATAGGAGGTGATTTCATGGAAGCAGATATTTTACAACCACTCATTGCTTTAATTAGCAATGTGGGATTTCCTATTGCAATGAGTATTTATTTACTGCATCGAATGGAACAACGGTTAGATACCATGATTCAATTATTAAGTGATTTGAATCATCATTTAAAAAACGATTAGTCAGAGATACAGGTCTCATGTCAGAAAATGTAACATGACATGAGACCTGTTTTTTGTTTTTTTGTTAAGAGTCTAGTAAAATAGGCTCACATTAATATTTAACAATATGGAGGATCTTATGAATTTAAACATGAACATGAAGAAAAAGAGCTTCTGGATTAGCTTATTAGGAATATTATTCTTCCTTATCTCTACTCCAATCGAAGCTTCGACAAAAAAATATACCATTGCCACAGATACAACTTTTGCTCCATTTGAATTTCAAGATACTTCTGGAAATTATGTTGGAATTGATATGGATTTAATCAATAAAATTGCAAAAGAAGAAAATTTTGAAATTGAAATTAAAGCTCTTGGCTTTAATGCTGCCGTTCAAGCTTTAGAAGCTGGACAAGTAGATGCGGTTATTGCAGGAATGAGTATAACAGATGAAAGAAAACAAAAATTTGATTTCACAGATTCTTATTTTGATAGCGGTATTGGAATGGCAGTAAGTACTTCAAGTAATATTAGTACATACGAAGAACTTCGTGGAAAAAATGTAGCTGTTAAGATTGGGACACAAGGCACAAGTTTTGCTTCTTCTATTAAAGAGCAATATGGTTTTACAATTTCAACATTTGAAGATTCAGCAAATATGTATCAAGATGTAGTCAGTGGAAATAGTGTTGCTACTTTTGAAGATTATCCAGTTTTAGGTTATGCAATTCGCAGCAATCACTTACCAATGACATTAACATCTTATAAAGAACAAGTAACTCAATATGGAGTTGCGGTATTAAAAAATCAAAATACTGAATTTATTGAAGCTTTTAATCGTGGCTTATCAACTCTAAAAGCAAATGGTGAATATGATAAAATTTTAAACAAATATATCGGAACAGATGATTCTACTACTGCCACTACTGAAGATACAAGCTTGTTAGGATTATTAAAAACAAATGCTCCAACTCTTTTAAGTGGATTATGGAATACCATTTGGATTACATTTGTTTCACTAGCAATTGCAACTATTATCGGTGTTCTTTTAGGATTAATGAGAACTAGTCGTATTTCTATTTTAGAAACAATTGCAACACTTTATATTGATTTTATGCGTGGTATTCCACTAATTGTTTTAACATTCTTTATTTATTTTGGGATTCCACAAGCATTTAATTTTCGTTTAGATGCAACAGTTGCTGCTATTTCAACATTAGGATTAAATGCTGCGGCATATATTGCTGAAATAGTTCGTGGTGGTATTAATGCAATCGATAAAGGACAAAGCGAAGCTGCGATGAGTTTAGGATTACCATATTACAAATCAATGCAAAAAATTATTTTACCGCAAGCGATTCGTTTAATGGTTCCATCATTTATTAACCAATTTGTTATTACTTTGAAAGATACTTCAATTTTATCAATTATAGGACTTGTAGAATTAACACAAACTGGTAAAATAATTATTGCAAGAAACTTACAATCAAGTTCAATGTGGTTTATTGTTGGTATGATGTACTTAATCGTTATTACTCTATTAACAAAAATTTCAGCACGTTTAGAAAGGAAAGCATAAGATGGCAATTATCGAAGTAAAAGGCCTTAAAAAAAATTATGGTGAATTAGAAGTCTTAAAATCGATTGATTTAGAAATCGAAGAAGGACAAGTCGTTTGTATTATCGGTCCATCTGGATCTGGAAAATCAACATTTTTACGTTGCTTAAATCGTCTAGAAAAAACAACAGCAGGAAAAGTTATTGTTGATGGATATGATTTAACCGATAAAAATACAGATTTAAACTTTGTTCGTCAAGAAATCGGAATGGTATTCCAACACTTTAATTTATTTCCTCATTTAACAATTAAAGAAAATATTACATTAGCTCCTGTTGAATTAGGACGTGAAACAAAAGAAGATGCAGACAAACACGCTTTAGAATTATTAGGAATGGTTGGACTTGAAGATAAAGCAGACGTTTATCCAAAAACATTATCTGGTGGTCAAAAACAACGTGTAGCCATTGCCCGTGCTTTAGCGATGAAGCCAAAAATGTTATTATTCGATGAACCAACTTCTGCTCTTGACCCTGAAATGGTTGGGGATGTATTAGAAGTAATGCAACAATTAGCAAAAGATGGGATGACAATGGTTGTGGTAACCCACGAAATGGGATTTGCCCGTGAAGTAAGTGACCGTGTAATCTTCATGGATGGCGGTTATGTTGTGGAAGATGGTACACCAGAACAAATCTTTAAAAATCCGCAACACAATCGTACACAAGACTTTTTAAACAAAGTGTTACATTAATCATTAAAGAAGACTTTTGGAATTCCAAAAGTCTTTTTATTCGATATAGGAAAGGAAAAAGAATGAACGAAAAAGAAATCATTATTGAGATTCAAAAAGAAATGAAAAAATTTTTTACTCAAGAAACTACCGGGCATGATTGGTATCATATTGAGAGAGTATGGAAAAATGCCCAAAAAATTGCTGCACATTATCCTGAAGCTAATCCATTACAAATTGAGTTAGCTGCCCTACTTCACGATCGTTATGATCATAAAATTGTTTCTAATGTAGAACAAGCCAAACTAGAAGTGAGAGATTTATTAGTACAACATGGATTAACCAAAGAGTTAATTGAAAAAATTCTCTATTCTATTGATGCAGTTGGGTTTCGTAATGGGAAAAACCCGCTTCAACCTATTACAATTGAGGACAAAATTGTTCAGGATTCGGATCGACTAGATGCGATTGGTGCAATTGCGATTGCTCGTACTTTTGTTTATTCAGGTGCGCACCAACGTCCGATTTATACAGGAGAATCTCAAGAGGTGTTAGAAAAAGCTCATGAACTTGAAGATACTGCCATTGGACATTTTTTTGAAAAATTATTAACTTTATCTGATACTTTACATACTCCCGAAGCTCGTGAAATCGCAAAAGGACGACATGAATTTATGAAAGAATATTTAACCCAATTTTTCGCAGAATGGGAAGGATTAAAGTGAAAGTTTTTACTCGTGAATAGAAATAAAAAATCATTTTTACTGTTGCGGGACGCCAGCAGCTTTGCTTTAGCAAATCTCATGGCTAAAATTTGAGCCTTGGTCTCAAATTTTCCCGTAATATAAGCCACTATTCTCGTGGCTTATATTACTGCTACGGTAAAAATGTTTTTTCTTTCTATTCACTCTCTTTGATGTGAGTGACGTATTTGTCTTTACTAATACTATAAAATTTGTTTTATAATCATGGAACTAATTCTCATATTTTGAACCTTCTTATCTACAGCACGTAAAAATATAAAATTTTTTTCTAATAGGATTGATACGAAACAATGAGAAAAACTTTACAAGTGAATAGAAACAGAAAAATTTTCATAGTAGCAGTAATAAAAGCCACAAGTTCAGTGGTTTTTATTACAAGGAAAAATTGAGACCTAGGCTCAATTTTTAGCCATGAAACCGTAGGTTTGCTGGCGTCCGGCTACCATGAAAATTTTTCTGTTTCTATTCACTTTTCGTCCGTCCAAAAAAATAGACTTTTCCAAGTAGCATGAGATTGGCATTTACAAGCTAGTTCTGTCCTCTTGCTACTATAGAAAAGTCTTTCGAATAATTTTTACAATATTTCGGTACGCTTTATAAAGTCTTTGTTACTCTTTGTTTCTCTTAATTGCTTCACAATTTGCTCGCTTGTTTCTAGTCCGTCACCCTTCATCGTATTTCGAACTTTCCAAACTGCTTCTAAAACATGAGGTTCCAGTAAAATTTCCTCTTTACGAGTACCTGAACGTTTCACATCAATCGCTGGAAACACACGTCTTTCTGCTAATTCACGAGATAAATGCACTTCCGCATTCCCAGTTCCTTTAAACTCCTCATAAATGACATCATCCATACGGCTTCCGGTTTCAATCAAAGCCGTTGCTAAAATCGTTAAACTTCCACCATCTTCAATATTTCTAGCAGAACCAAAAAATCTCTTAGGACGATAAAAAGCAGCTGGATCAATCCCACCACTTAATGTACGACCAGAAGGTGGAATCGTTAAATTATACGCACGTGCTAAACGTGTAATACTATCCAGTAATACAATCACATCACGACCATCTTCTACTAAACGCAATGCACGCTCTAACACTAATTCACTCACTTTAATATGGTGTTCCGGTGTTTGATCAAAAGTTGAAAATACAACTTCAGCATCTACTGTGCGCTCAATATCTGTTACTTCTTCTGGTCGTTCATCAATTAGTAAAATAATTAATTCCGCATTAGGATAGTTTGTTGTAATCCCATTTGCAATTTCTTTTAATAAACTTGTTTTACCAGCCTTCGGAGGTGCTACAATTAAGCCACGCTGTCCAAAACCAATTGGGCAAATTAAATCTAACATTCTTGAAGCAATTCTTCCTGTTGTTGTTTCTAATTGCATTTGTTTTTCAGGATAAAGTGGTGTTAATCCTGGAAAATGATCTCGTTCTTTTGCTTCTTCAGGGTCTTTCCCATTTACTGCACCAACTTGCATCAAGCCGTTAAACTTTTCCCCCGTACGTGGAGGACGGGCAGGACCTGATACTAAATCTCCATTTCTTAAGGCAAATTTACGAATTTGAGAAGAAGAAATATAAATATCTTCCTGGCTAGTAGAATAATTAATTGGACGTAAGAAACCATATCCTTCCGCATTATTAATATCCAATACCCCTTCTACTTGGAAAAAGCCAGTTGCTTCTTCTTGAGCTCTCATAATCGCTAAAGCTAATTCTTTTTTATTCATCTGCCCATAATAAGGGATTTTATAGTGCTTAGCAAAACCATACATTTCTTTTAAAGTCTTTTGTTGCAAGACGGGTAAAGTTACTGTTTCAATTGTTTCTGACATCTTAATCCTCTTCAATCATTTGGATATCAGCTCCTAGTTGTTGTAAATTTTCAACAATATGAGAATACCCTCTTAAAATATGTTCAATATTACTAATTTTTGTTGTTCCTTTAGCCATTAAACCAGCAATGACTAATGCTGCACCAGCTCGTAAATCACTAGCTGCTACTTCACATCCTGTTAAAGCAGTTGGACCCGTAATTGAAATGACATCATTTTCCACACGTCCTAATGCTCCCATACGATTTAATTCAGGAATATGATTGACACGTTTTGGATAAATCGTATCGATAATTTTAGCTTCTCCTGTGGCTTTCATTAATAATGGCGTAATCGGTTGTTGTAAATCTGTTGCAAAACCTGGATAAGGCAGAGTTTTAATACTCACTGCTTTCAATTCTTTAGATGGGAAAACATGAATATCTTCCTCACCAATCGCCATTTTTACGCCCATTTCTTCCATTTTTGCTAAAAATCCTTCAATATGTTCGAAGATTACATTTTTTACAGTAACTCCTTCACCCACTGCTGCTGCAATCGATAAATACGTTCCTGCTTCAATTCTATCTGGAATAATCGTATGACGGCATCCATGTAATGCTTCCACACCTTCAATACGAATCACACTTGTACCTGCACCTTTGATATTAGCGCCCATTTTATTTAATAAATTCACGACATCAATAATTTCAGGTTCTCTTGCAGCATTTTCAATAATTGTTTTACCTTTTGCTCGAACAGCTGCTAATAAAATATTAATTGTTGCTCCTACAGATACAACGTCCATATAAATACGAGTTCCTGTTAATCCTTGTCCGTTCGTTGATAAATAAATGGCTCCCATTTCATTACGAACATCTGCTCCTAATGCTTTAAATCCTTTAATATGTTGGTCAATTGGTCTAGGTCCTAAGAAACATCCTCCTGGAAGTCCTACAACTCCTTCACCAAATTTTGCAAGAGTCGCACCCATAAAATAATACGAAGCTCTCATACTTTGAATTTTTCCACTTGGCATTGGAATGGATAACATATTCGTTGGATCAATGGTCAATACTCCTTCTTCAAAAGTAGTATGAACATTAAAATCTTTCAAAATTTCAATTAATGCGGCTACATCTTGAATATCTGGAACACCTTCTAATACAACTGGTTCTGATGCTAAAATAGCAGCTGGAATTAAAGCTACTGTACTATTTTTAGCACCGCTAATGGTTACTTCTCCAGTTAGTGGTTTCCCTCCATTAATGACTAATTTTCTCATTGATTCAAATCCTCTCATAACATCTTCTATTCCATTATACCATGCCTCAGTAAAAAGGCATACTTAAAACTACCTTTTTTAGCTGTCAACCATCCTAAAAGATAGCGTTGACAATCGTATTTTTCCTGTATAAAATCAGAAACATAAGGGGAGGGATTTTTATGACCACAAAAGAAGCAGTTTTACAATATCTTCGAGAACATATAGGAGAAGCAATCTCTGGAGAAAAAATAGCACTAGAACTAAACAAATCTAGAACTACCATTTGGAAGGCTATTCAATCTTTAAAAAAGGAGGGGTATACAATCGATTCTACTACTAATAAAGGATATACATTGTCAGAAAATAATGATGTTTTATCCGATAAAGAAATTTTACAAGAACTAATTAATTTACATCATCCTATTGAATGGCATATTCAAACAATGGAATGCACTACTTCAACAAATGATTTAGCAAAAAATTATGCGAATCAACACTCTACTACACCTGCAATTTTTATTAGTGAAGAACAAACTGCAGGAAGAGGTCGATTAGGAAGAGTATTCGTTTCACCTGCAAAAACTGGTTTATATATTAGTCTTTGCTTATTCCCAACTGCACCAATGGAAGATTTATCACTGATTACTTGTGCTACAGCAGTTGCCTACTTAGAAACGATTAAACAATTAACCGATAAATCTCTAGATATTAAATGGGTAAATGATTTATTTTATCGTGAAAAGAAAGTCGGTGGAATTCTGACAGAAGTAATTAGTGATTTTGAATCTCAACAAGTTCAAGCACTCATTGTTGGAATCGGAATTAATTTAATTGACTCACCTCAATCATTCCCTGAAGAATTACACTCAGTTGTTGGCAGTATTTTTTCTTCAAAAGAAGAATATAATGAATCTTCTTTCAATCGTAACCATTTTATTGCAACGTTTTTAGAAAAATGGACATTTTATTATCAAAATCTTTCTAAGAGAGAATTTATCTCTACTTATAAGGAACATTCAAATATAATTGGTAAATTTGTGAATGTATTCGAAGGAAGCCAAACATATTCTGCCTATGCAAAAGACATTGATGAAAATGGACATTTGGTTGTCGAAAAAGAAGATAACAGTTTGTACACATTGTCATATGGTGAGGTTAGTATTCGTACGAAATAATTAATGAATATATAGGTTTATCAATAGTTGTATAGAGAAAAGAAGTCTCGCAAAAGCGAAACTTCTTTTTTTCAACTTTTCTAAGAGAATTCTTCTTTAAATTCTATGAATATTCTGTTGATAATAATTAGTTTTCTTAAATTCAGAAAGTTCCTTATATACAGTAATTGTTTTATTTTCTACCACAATATACTTAGAATACTTTGAAAGATTTTCTTCATGAAGAACATGACTTGATATCATCAAGAAATCCGTATGTTTCAATAAATATTTTTCAATAGAACTTGACTGCTTAGTACTTAACCCTTGAAAAGGTTCATCTAAAAGTAGGCTACTTCCATGACTTAAAATCCTTGCTAAATTAATACGTTTTATTTGTCCACCTGATAGATTTTTTCCTTGATAGTCAATCATTTTTGGAAATTTATTATCAATTTCAAAAATGTTATTCAACTCTTCTGAAACTAATTCATTAGAAAATAAAATATTAAAACTTAACGAGTCTTTAAAGATAAAATCTTTTTGATAAGCTATATTTAAAATTGAATTTTTAGGTTCAATAATATAATCTCCTTCATCTAAGGGTAAGTTCCCTTTAACAAGGTTTAATAAAATACTTTTACCGGCTCCACTTTCTCCTACCACCAGTACCTTATCTTTATTAGTTAAATCTAGTTGGATATTCTTTAAAATCAGATTTCCTCCAAGTGAAACGTTACCCGACTTTATTGATATTTTTTCTACAGGCAAATACTTTTGCTGAGACTTAGTAATATCCTTTTGTAACACTTCCTCAACTTTTTCTCTAATAGTTTTTACCGAATTAAATTGATTATAAATATTAATCGCTAATTTTACGGGTGTGATAATTCTGTTTGAGGCAAAAAATACGGCAATTAAATTTGACAAACTTGTTTGCTGTGACATCACAAAATATCCCCCTATAACAAGTGGAAAAATATAACATAAAATAGATATACATCCAATTACAAGTATTGATAAAGATTGCATATTATTAAGCATCAAAAAAGATTTTTCTGTTTCTAATACTCTTGAAAAAAATCTTTTGATAAAGATAGTTTCGGTATGAAATTCTTTAATTTCTTCTGAAGATTCAATAGTTTCGTTTAGGGTTTCAGTATAGTCTTGATTTAAATTTGACCAATTCTTCGTTCTATCCGCTAAGACTTTTTTAAACAACACTGGTACTATAGATGGAATGAGAGAAAATGCTAAAAAGATGAATGCTAAAGCAGAATCTATAAAAAAACTATAAACAAAAGCTGTAAAGGCATAAAAAATATACAAATACATATCAAAAAAGGGATAATATAATTTGTTTCTAATAATTTTAGATCGTTCATAAAAAAAGAAATGGTTTCTTTTTTTACTTCTGCTTCTGAGTAAGACCTCGAATCTTGCAACAAAAAGTTTTGCATAATTTTTTGCTTTATATATAGATTAGCATCAAAAACAAACTGATATTTCATACGGTTGTAAATGTAATTTGACAATAACACTATAGCATAAATCAGAAGAATACTAATGATTAATTTCATAAAATCTTGAGAATTATCTTGACTAGTTAAGTCAATTAAATTTTTAAACAACGAAGATATTAGAACTCCATCTAATGAAGCCAATATCATAATAAAAAATATAAGTACATATTTAGGGACATTCCATACTTTATATATCATGATTACCACCACACCCTAATATAAATTGTTGTAAGCTATCTAACTTTTCTATTTTTTTATTGACTTAATCATAAGAAACATCTCCTATTTATAAACGTTTTCATGTCAATCATATCACTATTTTGAGTGATGTCAATGTATTATTTCTTAACAGTAACAAAAATGGCAGAAGCCAAACTATCGGCTCCTGCCATAAGGATTTATAACCTTTGCTACATCAGATAAGTCTTATTTTTTACGTTCTCTCATAAATTCCCGTTCAAGTAAAATGGACTTTCGCAGTAGCAAAAATGGAAGAAGCCATCTCTTGGCTTCTTCCATAAGGAAATTTCGAGACCTAGGCTCGAAATTTAGGCATGAGACTCGCACAAGCGAGGCTGCTGCCGTCCTTTGCTACATTAGACAAGTCCTATTTTAATTCCTCAGTAAGGTTGTATAATTGATCCACTAATTTTCCTACATAAGCAATTGCTTCTTTTAGTGGTTGTTCTGTTGAAACATCACATCCAGCATGACGTGCTAAGTCTTTCGCTGAAAGGCTACCGCCTAATGCTAATGTATCTTTCCAAACTTGAGCTTGAGAAGGATCTTCCTCAATCTTATTTGCAATTGCTGTACCAATTGTTAAACCAGCAGAATAAGTATATGGATATAATCCCATATAATAGTGAGGTTGACGCATCCAAGTTAGTTCAGCTCCTTCATTCACAACAAGGCTATCACCAAAGAATTCTTCCATCACTTCACGTTTTACTTTAGATAACACATCTGCATTTAACATTTCATTATTATCTACCATCTTGTAAATACGATCTTGGAATACTGCTTCTAAATAGTGAGTTACCATATTATGGAAATAAGTACGACTAATCATATTACTAATAACCCAACGTTTGAAACGAGCATCTGTGCTATTTTTCAATAAATAATTTGATACAATCACTTCATTACAAGTTGATGGAGCTTCTACAAAGTATAATGAACATTCATTATTAAACATTGTTAACTCTTCTCCAACACGTTTAAAGTGGTAAGCATGTCCTAATTCATGGGCTAATACGAATACTTCATTCATTTTTCCAGTCCATGATAATAAAATATAGCTCGCTACTTTTGGAACAGTCGCACAGAATCCACCTGTGCTCTTACCAATATTTTGTGGAAAGTCCGTCCAACGTTTGTCGTAACTTTCATCAATCATATCTTTATAATCTTCCCCTAAAATCCCAAGAGCTTTCTTCAAATAGTCTCTTGATTCTTCAATGGACATATCCACTTCAAAATTAGGATCTAAATTGATTTTGCAATCTGCAAATTGCATATCCTCTACATTATGTTCTCTTGCTAATAAACGAATATAACGTTGAATATGTGGTGCTAAATCTGTCATTAATGTACGAATTTGACGATCATATAATTCACGATCACCATCTTGTTTTTCTAATAAGTAGTCAATGACACTATCATACCCTCGCATTGTTGCAAGCATTTTTTCTTTTTTAATCGTTGAAATATATTCATTTGCAACTGTATTTTTATAGCGATTTAATGTTTTATAGAAACTTTTTGCTGCATTACGGCGAACTTCTGTACGATTATCCATTTCATGTAAGTTTTCATATAAAACAAAACTATTTTCAAACGTTTTCCAATCTGCTTCAAATGAATCAAATTCCATATCTTCATGTTTGGTTACTTCATATAATTGATAGAAACTAGGTAAACTTGACATATTTGATAAAACTTGTTCAGCATCTTTTGATAATGTATGAGCTTTAGCACGAATAATTTTTTCAATGAAATATGCTAAATCTGGACGTTTTTCTACCACAAATTGGCGTAATAAACTTTCTTCTAGTCCTACGATTTCAGTATCATAGAAACTCATATTCAAAGCCCATGCACTAGCTACTTGTTCAAATAAAGTCGCATTTTCAACCACTGTATCATTGAAACGGTCAACAGTCATTGGCAATTCTGCGTAATGAGATAAACGATAAAAAGTTTCATATAAAGCTTCATATTCTGCAGTAGCTGCAGTTAATACTTCTAAATCTGCCAATTTACCTTCATATTTTTCTTTAAAGCTCTTTAATTGAGCTTCTGTTTCCTTTAATGTTGTACGATATGCTTCATCATTTGGATATAATAGACTCATATCCCAAGTAATCGATTGATCGACTTCACTACGTTTTACTAATTTTACATCACTCATCTGTATCCCTCCATACAATCTTTTGTATTGTTATTATAGCACATTATTTTTCATTCTCTAGTGTATTCGTCATAAAACTATCTTCCATTAATCCATTCATCACTTCTGTAATCAATTCCGTATGAATTGCCTGCTTACAATCCTTCTTATTCCAACCATGAACAACTAAATTAGATAAGACTAATTCATTAATATGATACGAAACCGTGGCAGAAGTAATGCCCAATTGTTCCGCAATTCCTTTCACACTCTTTGTACCTTTAGCAATCTCGCAAAAAATTTGATATCTTGTTTTATCTCCTAAATTTTTGAAGACATTAATCCGTTCTTGTTGTTTATCCAATCTAGTCTGGATTACGTGTTGAATCACTTCTAATGATTTTGCCCCTAGTATTAAGATTTCTGAATCTTGAAAATAGAAGTCAGATAATAATAAGGTTGGAATGACTGAAATTTCATCTGAAGCCCACTCAATTTCCTTGATCACTTTCGTTCCTGAAAATGCTTCTGCTAAAATCGTTGGGTGTTCTTGAATAGTCGTTTCAAATTCCTGATAAGATTTCTCTAAAATTGGTAAATATTCCGCATACACTTTCTCAAATATCGGCTTCAATGTTTGATGCAAAGAAATAAAATCTTCAACAAACTTTTTAGGCTGCGACATAATCGTAAAGTAATTCCAACGTACAGTATCATCAATCGGCAGATTTTTTAAGAAATCTAAAAATGCAAATTGATTCCCTAATAATTCTGTAACTTTATCTTCGACACTCGCTTCCTCTTCATCTTGCTTCACAATAGTTGTCATTAATTGTTGCTTAATTTGACCTTCATCCATCGAATGTAAAACTTTAGCATACTCTTCAAATGAATGATAACGAAGTACATTTTTTACATTGACAAAAAACATTCGTAAAGCATCATCCTTATAGAAATAAAGAATATTATCTTTATAAGGTTCCAAAGGAACACTCATCTGTCTCATTTCTTCCACAATAACTTCTAATTGCTCTTCCAATAGTGAGGATGGACGTTCTTCATCTCTATCCTTTTTCAATATTAATATTGGATACAGCAGCTGATTGACAAACTCCATTTGCTCTTGTTTAAATTGCATTTTGTGCCTCCTTACTAGAATCTTGATACATTCGATTCGCTACTATTAAGAATACCACTAATCCCACAATCGAAACAACTAAACAAACTGTAGCATTCGAAATATCTAATAACATTCCAAAAACTAACTGCCCAATTGGAACAGAAATCGTAGCTAACATTCCCATTGTTGTTCCAATTCTTCCTAAATACTCTTCTGGAACCATTTTAGCACCTAAAGTTGATAATTGAATATTAATATACGTTGCTAAAACAGAAACAAGGATAAATCCAACAAGAATACCAGCTAACGACATCCATTGATTCATTGATAAAATATCACGAGCCATTGTTCCACACATAACCACAAATAATCCAACGACAAATCCCCCAGTATATTTCAATAATAAGTGAACGGGTTCTTTACTGTCTTTGATTAAACGATACGCAATTAATGGAGAAATCATACTCACTACTGCTACAAATGATTGAAACATACTAAATTCTGTATTTGAAAATTCCAACGTAACCCTGATAAAGTAAGTAATCACAATACCAAATATAGGAGACATTAAAAAGTTAATAAATAAGGCTAATAATACAATAATAATAAGATTTGGAATGTCGAACGCAATTTTAATGCCATCTTTGAAATCTGTCCAAAAACTATTCACAACAGATTGCTCCTCACCCATTTGTTTTTGAACTTTACGCTCAGGAATTTTCATCAATGCATAACCAATCATTGTCAAAAATAAAATACTTCCTGAAATAAATAAAGAACCTGTAATGGAAAAAGTCGAATAAATAAATGCTGCAACAAACGGTGTAATAATATTCACAATTCCATTATCCACTTGCATCCAAGTATTGGCTAGAGCTAATTGATTTTCTTCTACAATTGCTGGCAAAACACTCATCATCGGACCCGATTGAAAAACCTCTACTAATTCTAAAATAATGACCAAAAAATAAATCGCTACAAGAGATAAATTACTTGTCAAATAAGTCCCCACTCCAAAAATCAATAACGTAATAACCGTCATCAGTGTTGTATATACTAAACCTTTTTGACGATCCACTCGATCTCCCCACACACCAGCAATTGGAGAAAATAGTATTCTAGGGAAGATAATAATCGAAAGAATACTAGCAAAAGCCGTTGCAGACCCCGTCTTATCTAACACATAGAGCGATAAAGCGTATTGAATAATATTACTTGCTGCTCCCGCAAATGTACTACTTAACCATAATTTTCTAAAATTCGCATTATTTAATATGATATCCATAAAATTTCAACCTCACTTTCTAAACAAATTAGATGATTGTCTAACTTTATTAGAATTTTACTACCTAGAAATAAAAAAGTCAACAAAAATTAGACTTTTATCTAACTTTTGTTGACGTTCAATATAATTACATTTCAGGATTCCATTTACCAGTTGAATCTACATAGTAACTTCCAATCCACGTATCACGAGCTAATGCCCCATTTTGCCCTAAATAGTATGAATCTTGCCAATAGTCACGAGCATATTTTCCATTACCATGTAAGTAGAACCAGTTTTGATAATTCGAATCATAGACCCATTCTCCACTAGCCATATAACCGCCAGCTTCTAAATAGTAGTCACCTTTCCACGTATTTTCAAGGTATTCTCCATTTTCATCTAAATAGAACCAACTTGAGTAATTATCATCATAAATCCATTGAGAAACAACTTTTTCACCATTTTTATAATAATGACGATTTACCCAACCATTTAACACTTTATTTGAAGTTGCAGATTTAAAGGCAGTTCTAATACTACGATAATTTCCTTTTGAAGCAGAAATTTTTGAAGTATCTCCACTCATTTCAATATTAACGGTAGCAGAACCATTTTTCCCTAAATAGTTTTCTTCAAGATTTGAATCAAATCCATTTGCTTTTAGCCACTCAGTATTTGTAAAAGCTTGTGCAGTAATAATTCCTTTTCCATCTTGTTGGAAAGCTACTAAAGCTGTATGAGTAAAATCTGGGCGAATTAAATTCCAATAATGTCCTGTTTGTTCCCCAACTTCTAATGGTTGGTTATTTACTTTCGATTTAACATAAGCAGCTTTTTCACCATAGAAATACTCAATTCCTTCCAGAACTCCAGAACGATTCCAAGCTAAGTTTTCACCATAACTACGGACATTATCTTTTACAATACTAAATGGATCACTTTCTCCATTCGGACGACTATGTGCTAATAATACTGAAGCTTCTACAGAACGAATTTCTGCAATTTTTTCTAAAGCAGTTGACCATTTAATGGGTACATAACGGTCTACTAACCCTTCCTCATACGCTTCTTTACGAATTTCATTAATACGATTAATAATCGCTTCTTTACTATCAGATACATATGTTCCACTTACAGCTGTTTCTTCAGCAAATGCCGTTGTATTCTGACTATACGTACTAACTGTAAAAAGTGTTAAAGCTGTGAGACAGCCAATAAATAGTTTTTTATATTTCATAGTTTTCCCCCTATTCAAACTTTGCAACTAGTATACACAAAAATAATGTCAATCATGGACCAGTTATGTAACAATTTGATGTCATTTTAATATCATTACTTATCTATTAATTCTATATACAAAACAGGCTCTTCGTTTCTATTGTATCCTATTGCCCTACTTTTTTCCACAATTGTCCTGTCCATTCTTGGACTTTTGACCATAATTGTTTACCAGTCTCCTCTACTTTTTGAATCAAGTCATCTACATTTAATGACGAATCTTTTTTCTCAGTAGTTACAGCAGGAGCGACTCCAAATGGTGTATTTTTTGGATAGCTACTTAATAATCCATACATTTCTAATTGGAATAAAGGTCCCACTCCATGTGTACTTGATACAGCAAGAGAATATTTTGCAGAATCATCATATCCCATCCAAGTTGCAACAACCATATCCGGAGTATATCCGATCATCCACTGATCTCTAGCACCATCTTCTCCATTTACTGTTTCTGTTGTACCTGTCTTCCCTGCAATCGTATAACCCGCTGGCGCAGCATTCGCTCCACCACCACCTGGTGCATACACCGTTAATAACATACTTGTCATTTTATCAGCTACTGTTTCACTCGTCACTTTATTTGTTTGAGGAGTTGTATTATCAACAATCACTGCACCCGTAGCATCTACAATTTTAGTCACAAATCTACCTTTTGCACGGACTCCTTTATTGGCAAAAGTTGTATAAGCAGATGCCATTTCCATTGGAGAAACTCCTTTTGTTAATCCCCCTAATGCAATGCCTAAATATTCATCCTCTGGAACTGTTGAAATTCCAAATTGATGAACTTTTTCAATTCCTTTTTTCAAGCCTAATTGATCCAATAACCAAACTGCAGGAGCATTCCAACTCAAACTTAATGCTTCAGTCATTGTTACAGTTCCCTTATTTTGATGATTCCAATTTTCAGGAGTATATTTTTCTGGACCATACGAACGTTTTTCATCTATTAATGTTGAATTAGGTTCATATCCTTCTTCTAATGCAAGAGTATAGACTGCTAATGGTTTAAAAGTTGAACCAGGTTGAACTTTCATTTGTGTCGCACGATTAAATCCTCTAAACGTATGCTTCCCTGCTCCATCAATTCTTCCTCCAACGACAGCTAACACATTCCCCGTTTGTGGTTCCATTGCAATAGAAGCAGCTTGAGCTTTTGTCCCATCATCATAAGCAGGATATAATTGCGTATTTCCAAATGTTTCTTCCATATCTGCTTGTAATTTTTGATTTAAACCAGTATAAATACGATACCCTTTATTAAATAAATCCTCTTCTTTAATCCCATATTGTTGAGTAATTTCATTAATCACTGCATCAAAATAATAAGGATAACGATATCTTGAATTGGCTACATAACTATCTACAAGAACAATATCTGATTCTGAAGCAATAGTAGCATCTTGCTCACTAATCTTGCCATTTGTCACCATTAATTGTAATACCGTAGCTCGTCTTTTAATGGTAGCATCATAATGATCAATAGGATTATAATAACTTGGCGCTTTTAAAGAACCTGCAAGTATGGCTGATTCACTAATAGATAAATCTGCAGCACTTTTCCCAAAATAACGTTGAGCAGCATTTTCAATCCCATATGCACCATTACCAAAATATGCATTATTTAAATACATCTCTAAAATTTGATCTTTTGTATAATGCTTTTCAATTTCAAAACTTAAAAATAACTCTTTTGCTTTTCTTAAAAATGTTTGATCTAATGTTAAAAAAGCATTTTTTGCTAATTGCTGTGTTAACGTACTACCCCCACCAACAATATTTCCACGATGAAGAATTAATCCAGCAAAAGCACGAACAATCCCAATCAGATCAAAACCTTTATGATCATAAAACCGTTTATCCTCTGTAGAGATGACGGCATCTTTCATTGAAGTGGAAATATTATCTATTGATACATATTCTGCTTTCGAGATATTTAAAGCACCTGCTTCTTTTAAATCCGCATCATAAATAACAGTTTCTTGGATCATCCCCGCTCTTAAACCACTCACATCAGCAGTCTTTGCTCCATATACTAAATATGCTAAAAAGAAAGCTGTGAAAGTTAAAAAAATTGTGCAAAAAAGTTTTGTAATATAAAATTTCTTCCAAAATTTTCTGAATTTTTTAAACCAAGGATGATTCCATATTTTTTTATACCATTTATCTTTTGAACCAATTTCTTTCTCTATTTTGTCATGACGAGAAGGAATTTTTTGCGGTTCTAAAGGTTGATTGTCATTCATAAAATTCTCTCATTTCTTTAATTTCAATATAATATTATCGTATCATGAATAAATTTACCTGACAAATAATAGAACAAGATTTTACCATTTATTAAACAACAAAAAAGACTTCTCATAGTAGCAAGCCATGAAACCGAAGGTTTGCTGCCGTCCTTTGCTACTATGAAAGAAGTCTAACTTTTATTCGCTCTCTCATAAATATACGTCAAAACAGAATAGACTTCCCATAGTAGTATGCGTACAAGTAGCCTCTTTTGGCTACTTGTACTAGGAAACTTTGAGACCTTAGGCTCAAAGTTTAGCCATGAAACCGTAGGTTTGCTGGCGTCCTATACTACTATACAGGGAAGTCAAATTCTGTTCCTCTTACAGGGGAATGATAGTATCCGTTTCTTCGGTAGGTTCCTGAGTTGAAACAATCTCAATCATCAACCCATGCGGCAAACAAATACTCGTTTGCCCCACTCTTGAAATCCAACCCGTCTTAACAGCAATTTGGTCAGGACTATTATCTTCCTTATCTCTAATTCTAGTCCCATCTACTTCAATAATATTATATTGCTCATCACTAGGAAAATAAATAAATTCCTCTCTCGGAGTATCCTCTTTCAATTCAAAACGTTGCACTTCTTCACCATTAATCGTAACAACAGCATAAATCTTCGCTTCCTCAGTTGAAGTCGTCATCTGTTGTACTGCAAAAATAGCATTTGGTAAAAATGATAAAATAAATAAGGCAATTACAATAATAATGTCATAAGGCTTCACTAAATGTTGATACTTCTTAAATTTCTCTCTCATAAATCCTCCATTAAAATTATTAGCCCTTCTATTTTACAAAAAAATACAAATTTACACAACCAAAAAGACAAAACAAAAAAGACTTCTCCATAGTAGCTGCCGTCCTTTACTACTATATAGAGAAGTCTAAATAGTTACGAACTCTCATAAATACCCAATAAAACAGAAAAGACTTCTTATAGCAGTATGCGTAACAGCAGCCACACTTGTGGCTACTGTTACTAGGAAGCTTGCGTCCAATACTACTATGAAAGAAGTCTAATTTATTACGCACTCTCCTAAAACTTCCGATAAAAAAGGGTTCTATAATTTATAGGGTTGATGGAGAAAATCCACCAACCCTATTTTAGTGTA
>NZ_CAUQCL010000015.1:0-39736 GCF_963516875.1 uncultured Granulicatella sp.
TACCGACCTCCAAAAGTTAGATTTTTGGTCTAACTTTTTGGGGTCGGAACAGCGAGGCTGCTGCCGTCCTTTACTACTATGACAGGAAGTCATTCGAAAACTATTACAATTCTGTTGGAACAAAAGTATAAATTACGTTATTCAAATTTCCATATTCCTTTGTTGGATCATACTTCACAGATTCAATACGCAATCCTTCTTTGCTTTTTGTAAAACGATAACACCCATGTTTCATCGGAAATCTCTTAGGTAAATACTTCGCTCTCATAAATGAAGTAACAAACTTATCTTCATCAACTTTTCTTAAACCAATATAAGCATAAGGTTCATCTTCTACATAAACCGTAAAGTCATAAGAAACCTTATGATTATCGTTAAAAAGAGTATACGGTTCACGTATCGTTATCGTCTTACCGACTAATTGTTCCTTTTCTTCTTTTGGATAATCTACTAAAAATACTTGCTTAGCTCTTTCTAGATAAGTTGAATCTATTTCGCCTTCTCGTTCAAATAACAATTCATCGCTCTCATCATTTTCAGAGTCAACTGTTAGGTTCGTATAAGGATTTATAGCATATTTTATTTCTTTTGAACAACTTGATAACAGAGCAACCGAACAGACAAGTAATGCTAATAAAATAAATTTTAAATTTTTACACCATTTCATTGTTAACTCCCCCTAATCATCTTCTTGTTTCATAATTCTTAAAATAAAATTTGAAAACGCTACACACCTTCTAATTATAATTATATGGATTTATTAAGGAAATACAATATATTTGTGAAAAAAATCATAAAATGAACAAAAAAAAGAAGACTTCCCATAAGTAGTATGAGTAAGATAAGCCCATTTAGCTTATATTACAGGAAACTTTGAGAACTTAGGCTCAAAGTTTAGGCATGAGACCGCAGGTCTGCTGCCGTCCTAATACTACTATGACAGGAAGTCATTCGACTTATATACGGACTCTCATTAGGTCACGTAAAACCAAGATGACTTCCTATAGTAGTAAGCGTAACAGTAGCCAATTGGCTACTGTTACTAGGAAAACTTGAGACCTAGGCTCAAGTTTTAGGCATGAGACCGAAGGGCTGCTGCCGTCCTTTACTACTATAATTAGGAAGTCATTCGAATATTTTGTAATTATTTAAAACTGTCCTTAAACGCATCCTTCATTTTATCGAAGAAATTGCCTTCACCCTCAACATGAGTACCCGCTTCTTTTCCGAAAATCTGCATCGCCTCACGTTGTTTGTCCGTTAAATGCTTAGGCGTTACAACACGTACTGTAACATGCTGATCACCCATTCCACTACCACGAAGTCTAGGCGCACCTTTTCCTCTTAAACGAAGAACCGTACCAGATTGAGTTCCCGCAGGAACTTTTAATTTCACTTTACCGTGAACAGTCGGAACATCCACTTCATCTCCTAATGCAGCTTGAGCAAAGTTGATTGGAAGTTCATAGAAAATATCTGCCCCTTCACGTTCAAACGTATCGCTCTTACCAACACGGAAAATCACATATAAGTCACCATAAGGGCCGCCATTTTCTCCAGCTTCCCCTTGTCCACGTAATGGCATTTGGTTTCCATTTTCTACACCGGCTGGGACTTTTACTTTCACTTTATGCATTTCTTCCACATGTTTGTGACCATGACAAGTCTCACATTTTTCTTTGATTTCTTGTCCAGTACCACCACAGACATCACACGTTGTTTGAGACATCATTCTACCAAATGGTGTTGCTCTTTCAACATTGATCACACCTGCACCATGACATTTAGAACATGTTACAGGATCTGTACCAGGTTTTGCACCAGTACCATGACAAGTTTCGCATTCTGCATTACGATGGTAATGAATGACTTCTTCTTTACCAAAAATTGCTTCTTCAAATGTTAAGTCCATGACATATTGTAAATCTGCCCCTTGACGTGGCATATTGGCACGATTTCCACGACGACCACCGCCGCCACCAAAGAATGTATCGAAAATATCTTCGAATCCACCTGTATAACTTCCAGAGAATCCTTGACCTCCGAATCCACCAAAGCCACCAAAACCGCCACCAGAAAATCCTGAGTTTGGATCGTATGAAGCATGACCATATTGATCATACGCAGCACGTTTTTGACTATCACTTAAAATTTCATAAGCTTCTGCTATTTCTTTAAATTTTTCTTCCGCTCCAGCTTCTTTATTAATATCTGGATGGTATTGTTTGGATAATTTACGATAAGCTCGTTTAATATCTGCATCAGAGGCATCTTTGGAGACTCCGAGTACTTCATATAAATCACGTTTTGCCACCATTATCCCTCCTTATCATATCATTCTACAAAAGAGCGAGTGGAAGAAGTTCTCCCACTCTTACTTGCTCTATATTAGTCTTGTACTTCTTCGAAGTCAGCATCTACTACGCCATCTTGTGGTTGAGAGCTTGTTTGTTCAGCTCCTGCCGCTCCTTGAGCTGCTTGGCTAGCTGCTGCTGCTTGTTCATATAATTTTACTGATAAGTTTTGAACAACTTCATTTAAAGCGTCACGTTTAGCTTTCATTGCTTCTAAGTC
Organism: uncultured Granulicatella sp.; assembly: GCF_963516875.1. GTDB lineage: Bacteria > Bacillota > Bacilli > Lactobacillales > Aerococcaceae > Granulicatella. Next base: position 2,575 of record NZ_CAUQCL010000015.1, read on the forward strand.
ATTAGCTTCTACAGCTGCTTTTAATTCGTCACGAGCTGTTTCAGCTTTCTTAACATCTTCAGCATCTACTTTGCCTTCTAAGTCTTTCAATGTTTTATCAACAGTGAAGATTAATTGATCCACTTCATTACGTAAATCTACTTCTTCTTTACGTTTTTTATCTGCTTCAGCATTCGCTTCAGCATCTTTTACCATACGTTCGATTTCTTCGTCTGATAAACCTGATGAAGATTTAATTGTAATTGTTTGTTCTTTACCAGTACCTAAGTCTTTTGCACGAACATTTACAATACCGTTTTTATCGATATCAAATGTTACTTCGATTTGTGGCACACCACGAGGTGCAGCTGGGATATCTGTTAATTGGAAGCGACCTAATGTTTTGTTGTCTGCTGCCATTGGACGTTCCCCTTGTAATACGTGAACATCTACTGCTGGTTGGTTATCTGCAGCTGTTGAGAACACTTGTGATTTACTTGTTGGAATTGTTGTATTACGATCGATTAATTTCGTAAATACACCACCCATTGTTTCAATCCCTAATGATAATGGAGTAACGTCTAATAATACGATATCTTTCACATCACCTGAGATAACTCCACCTTGGATTGCAGCACCCATTGCTACTACTTCGTCAGGGTTTACTGATTTGTTTGGTTCTTTACCAGTTTCTTTACGAACAGCTTCTACAACTGCTGGAATACGAGTTGATCCACCAACTAAGATTACTTGGTCGATTTCACTTGCTGATAATCCTGCATCGCTTAATGCACGACGAACTGGTTCTTTTGTACGTTCTACTAAATCTAATGTTAATTGGTCAAATTTAGCACGAGTTAATGTTACTTCTAAGTGTAATGGTCCAGCTTCACCAGCAGTAATGAATGGTAAGCTGATTTGTGTTGAAGTTACACCTGATAAATCTTTTTTAGCTTTTTCAGCAGCATCTTTCAAACGTTGCATTGCCATTTTATCTTGAGATAAATCAATTCCGTTATCACGTTTAAATTCAGCAACTAAGAATTCAATAATTTTGTTATCGAAGTCATCTCCACCTAAGTGGTTGTCTCCTGATGTTGATAATACATCGAATACGCCGTCTCCTAATTCTAAGATAGATACGTCGAATGTACCACCACCTAAGTCGAATACTAAGATTTTTTCTTCGTGGTCTACTTTATCTAAACCGTATGCTAAAGCTGCTGCAGTTGGTTCGTTCACGATACGTTCTACTTCTAAACCTGCGATACGTCCTGCATCTTTAGTTGCTTGACGTTGAGCATCGTTGAAGTATGCTGGTACAGTAATAACTGCTTTTTCAACTTTTTCTCCTAAATATTCTTCAGCATAGCCTTTTAAGTATTGTAAGATCATTGCTGAAATTTCTTGTGGTGTATATTGTTTACCTTCGATTTCAACTTTATATGATGCGTCACCCATATGACGTTTAATAGATGAAATAGTGTTTAAGTTTGTTACAGCTTGACGTTTTGCAACTTCACCTACTTGAATTTCACCATTTTTGAACGCTACAACAGATGGTGTTGTACGGTTTCCTTCTGGGTTTGGAATAATTTTAGATTCATTTCCTTCTAATACAGCAACTGCTGAGTTTGTAGTTCCTAAGTCAATACCAATAATTTTACTCATAATTCATACACTCCTATAATTTAATATTTTTTAGTTGGCTTATTGAGAGACGATAACCATTGCTGGTCTTAATACACGGTCTTTCAACATATAGCCTTTTTGAAATACTTGAACAACAACATCACTTTCTTGTCCTTCTTCAGCTGGAATCGCTTGAACAGCGTGATGTTTATTTGGGTCGAATGGTTGATTTAATGCTTCAATTTCTTCAATACCTTCTTCTTTTAGGGCATATAAGAAACCTTCATATACCATTTCAATCCCTTTTTTAAGATTTTTCGCTTCTTCTGATTCACTAGGTGAGGCAATCGCTCTTTCTAGATTATCAATAACATTCAATAAGTTTTGTGCTAGAGATTGACTACGATACTTCGCTGCATCTTGTCTTTCTTTTGCATTTCTTTTTTGAATATTTGCAATTTCTGCAGATAAGCGATATACTTGGTCATTTAATTGAGAAACTTCTTGTTGTAATTTTTCTTCAACAGAAGGCTCTTCCTCAACGGTTTCTTCGACAGTTTCTTGAAACTCTTCTGTTTCAGGAGATTTCTCTTCTTCTACTTCTTGAGTTTGTTGAACGTCTTTTTCTTCATTTGTTTCCAAGCTTCCATCTCCTTTTATAAATTTTTATAATATTGCTCCATTGTTGTTGTGAGCTCTTCTTGTAATCCTTTGACAATCGATAGGACATTCGAATACGGCATATTTTTAGGTCCTAATAAAGCAATGATTCCTTTATCGTGTTTTGGAGTTTCATAACTTGCTGTAATAATACTAAATTCTCCTAATAATGGATCATTCATCTCAGAGCCTAAACGAATTTGGATATCTCTGTTAGAAGGCATCACTAATTCGTGCATCTTTGATTGGTCATCCATTAATCGATATATTTCTTTTAAATGATGGACATTGGCATGTGAGTCGAAGTAGTTTAATAAATATCTTCTTCCTGCAACATGGAGTCTATCTTGTTCAAATTGGTTCATCATATCTTGAATCACCTTAACAATTTGAATTTGAGAATTCATATATCGATTCATTAAAGCTGGTAAATCAGACTTCAAACGTTGGAGAACTGTTTCTAGTGGCAAGCCAATCAATTCCTCATTAATGATTCGAACGACTTTATCTAAGTCAGAATCATCAATCGCACTTGGAATCGAGTAAACTTTATTTTCAACTAAACCATTGCTCATGACTAAAATTGCCATTACTTGGTTTAGCCCTAGTCGAACAAGTCGAAATCCAGATAATGTAGCACTCCTTACTTCGGGTCCAATGGAAATCGTTGTGTAATTCGTCAGTGTCGACAAAATATCTGCCGAAACTTTAAAGACATCTTGAATTTCCATGGTCGATTGTTGGAAAGTTTCACGGATTTGATTTCGAATGCTTAATGAAACTGGACTGTTTTGAACAGGTAAAATATTATCCAAATAATATCGATACCCTTGATTCGATGGAACACGTCCTGAAGAGGTATGGTTCTTTTCAAGATAGCCCATCTCTTCTAGCTTCATCATTTCATTTCGAATGGTTGCAGAGCTAACTGCTAAACCCGTTTGCTGCATCAACTTTTTTGATCCAACTGGTTCTAATGTTTCCGTATATAGTTGAATAATCGATTGTAAGATTAGCAATTGTCTATCGGTTAACATTTTGGTCACCTCTCTTTAGCACTTGACTAAGACGAGTGCTAACCACATGTATAATTTATCATATTGGTCAAAGTAAGTCAATAATAAAACACTCGGACTTTAGTCTGATTTATCAAAATTTTTTTATAAAACAAAAAAGCCATGTATCGGGATTTTTCCTTTACATAGCCGTAAAATAATTAGACTGTGATATGTAGTAGCAAGGTCGCAAGCAGCCAGCTGAAGCTGTCTCATTGCTAAAAATTAAGCCTAAGGTCTTAATTTTTCCCTGTAGTTTGCTACTACATAAATGAGTCTTATATTTTAAAATATATCTGTAAAATTTATTTTAAATTTCCTTTTAATGTTTTGACCATGTATTCTCCTACGTCAATAATTGGGAGTTTGGTCAAACTTTCTAATTCTTCTTTGATATACGGAAAATGAGTACATCCTAAAATGACTGCTTCTACATTGCTACCATTAAAAAATGAAAATAAACTACTAAAGTCAAACTTTGTTGCAATTTCTTTTGGCGTGAGATTAGCTTCAATGGATTTGACTAATTCAAGCAACGTGATGCCGATTACTTGTAAACTTGGATTTGCTTTATATAAATTATTCTCCACTCCCATTAATCCATGAGAGTTTGCTGCCATGACAGCCACTTGTTGATAATCCATTGCTAATTGACGATACATTTGCATTGGCGTAATCATTGGCATCTCATACTCCTGCGATAATTGATCAAAATCTACTACCGAACTAAGAGAATTACAATAAACAAAAATGGCATCATATTCAGATCGAAGTTCTTCAACCTTTTCTCTCATAAAAGTCATTCGATATTCACTAGATGAAGATTGAAAAGTTGTTTGTTCAATCGGATTATTCGAAATAGGCACTGGTAAAATATCGACAAAACCATGCTTTTCTAATAATTCCTTTCCTAATCTTGAATCAACAGGAGTTCCACCCATTACTGCAATTTTCATCTCTATCACCTCTTTAACACTTTTTGCTAGTGTAACATAGGATGGTTGAAATGGAAACAGAAGCGAATTTCTTTTATTTTAAGAAACTATTTTTTATTTTGTTTCTTTTTCTCTCTATTGAATCTATATATCGCAAAAGCCGTATAAAATATTTGCAAATAAATTTGACTAGGAATTCGATTTTTAAAGTATTCAGTAAAATACGCCAAGAAAATGATAATAATATTTGTAGCTGTTATAAGTAAGAACCATTTAGAATGTAACAATAATGATGCATATTCTTTAATATTTTTCATAAAATAACTCTTCTTTCTCATAAGGATTATATTTACAATTAGATATTACCAGTAATTTTAAAAAAATATTATAATACAATCAAATTTATGGATAAAGAACTTAAGCATTCTCTTCCGTAAACTTCTTCAACACTTTCTGATGTTCAATAGCTTTTGAAATATTATTCATGAAATAGAAATATTCGATACACTTCTTGCATAATTTTTCACCTTCGTCTTTATTTTGTGTACCAATTAAATAGAGTCCTTTGAAAAATTTACATTGATTTTTTTCATAATATAATTCTGTATGATTTAAATGCTTTTCAATTATGTCTATTACTTCTATTGCAGAATTAAATTTTTTTTCCATGATATCTGCATAACAAACATTTAATAAAATTCGAGTAAAAATCTCAGTATAATTTTTTTCTGAATAAAATAATTGACTCTTTCGATAAATCATTTTCACTAATTTGTGTCTCATATCTGATGACATAAATCCTACAAAATTACCAAACAAACTAATTTCATATCGTCCACATTCATCAACAGTTAGGATATACTGAATAATTTCCTGAATTTCATGATGATTTAATGGAGTGTTAGAAAATTTATCAATATAAGCCTTCAATAAAATGACATTATGTTTATGTCGAATATTATTAGATTTTCTTTTTAATTCAATTTCCCGAGTTAATAATTTATTTAATAAGTACAAATCATTATTTACTACTGCAATAGATAAGTCTTTTAAAAAAGTAGATTGGTTATTCTGAGTCTTATCTAAGAGTAATTCAAATTCAAAAAGGGAAATATTCAATCTATCTAATAGTTTTAATAAAGTTTGAAAAGAGATATCATTTTCACCACGTTCAATTTTTGATAAATGATTTTTGGATAAAATTCCTTCTGATAATTCTGATTGAGAAACTCCTTTTTCTTTTCTTAAAGTTTTTAGTAAATAACCGTATTGATTCATAACTTCACATCCACTACTCATATTTGATTACATTTTCATCATTTTATCACAAACATAGCGAAATTCTACACTTATTTCGATAAAAAAATAACAGCTCGCATATGCAAACTGTTATCCTTCATTTCATTATTTAGTTGCACGACGTACGTATGTACCTTCTGAAGTGTTTACTTCTAAGTACTCGCCAGCTTCAATGAAGTCTGGAACGTTTACGACTAATCCTGTTTCCATTGTTGCTGGTTTACCAGAACCTGTAACAGTAGCACCTTTAATAGATGGTTGAGTTTCAGTTACTTGTAATACAACTGTTGAAGGTAATGAAACCCCGATTACTTCTGTTCCGTAGAATTGGATTTTAACTTCCATGTTTTCTAAAATGTATTTCAATTCGTTTTCGATTGTTTCTTCTGGAATTTCATATTGTTCATAGCTTTCTAAGTCCATGAATACACCAACATTATCTTGGCTGTATAAGTATTGAACGTCTTTTGTATCGATGTGAGCACGTTCTACTTTTTCATCAGGTCTCATAGTAGTATCAACTGTTGATCCGTTACGTACGTCACGGATTTTCATACGCATTACAGTATTTCCTTTACCTGGTTTGTGGTGGCTGATTTCCAACACTTTAATTAATTTTCCATCAAGAATGAAAGTCATTCCTGCTTTTAAATCACTTACGTTAATCATGTTAACTCTCCTTCATATTTTGTTTACTATACGTTTATACCATATTTTTTAGAAAAATGCACTAGTCAAGTCCAACTCTATGGAAAATTTCATCAACTTGTCGAATATGATAGTGATAATCAAAGGCATCATTCAATTCTTCAGTCGTTAAATGTGACATAATTTCGTCATGGTTTTCAATAATTTCTCTAAATGAACGTTGTTCATCCCACGCCAATGCTGTACATGGTTGTACTAAGTCATAAGCTTTTTCACGACTTAATCCTTTATCAATTAATTTTAATAGAACACGTTGGCTATAAATTAATCCAAATGTTGCATCCATGTTTTTAAGCATACGGTCAGGAAATACCGTTAAGTTTTTAACAATATTACCAAAACGATTTAACATATAATTTAGTAAAATCGTGCTATCTGGAATAATGATACGTTCTGCTGAAGAATGCGAAATATCTCTTTCATGCCATAAATTGACATTTTCATACGCTGTTACCATGTGTCCACGTATCACTCTTGATAAGCCAGCCATATTTTCTGAACCAATTGGGTTTCTCTTATGTGGCATTGCTGAAGAACCTTTTTGACCTTTTGCAAAAAATTCTTCGACTTCACGTGTTTCTGATTTTTGCAAGCCACGAATTTCAGTGGCAAATTTTTCAATACTAGTCGCAATTAAAGCAATCGTTGAAATATAATCCGCATGTAAATCTCTCGATAAGATTTGTGTTGAAATTTCTTGAGGACGAATTTGTAACTGACTACATACATAGGCTTCTACAGAAGTTGGAATATTAGCAAAAGTTCCAACGGCTCCACTAATTTTTCCAGCTTCGACACCTTGAGCAGCACGTTCAAATCGTTCGATGTTCCGTTTCATTTCTGAATACCATAATGCAAGCTTCAATCCAAAGGTCGTTGGCTCTGCATGTACCCCATGCGTTCTTCCCATACAAACAGTATATTTATGTTCAAGTGCTTTTTGTTGGATAATCTCTAAGAAACATCTTAAATCTTTACGTAAAATATCATTCGCTTGCTTTAATTGATAACCATAGGCAGTATCCACTACGTCTGTACTTGTTAGACCATAATGAACCCACTTACGTTCTTCCCCTAATGTTTCACTCACTGCACGAGTAAAAGCTACAACATCGTGTCTTGTTTCTTCTTCAATTTCTAAAATTCTTTCCACTGAAAAACTAGCATTGTCACGAATTTTTTGGACATCAACTTTTGGAATCTCTCCCAACTCTGCCCAAGCTTCGCAAGCTAAAATCTCAACTTCTAACCAACAACGATAACGATTTTCATCTGACCAAATCTTGGCCATTTCTGGTCTTGTGTAACGAGTAATCATACAAATGCCTCCTATTTTAAAATCATATCCATATGTTCAATTCCAACTAGCTGATAAGGTTGTGACCAAACTTCGAAGCCTAATGATTCATAGAACTGCTGTAAATACGTTTGTGCATGAATCATAATCGGTTGATCAACATACCATTCTTGACAAATTTCTATCGCTCTTTCCATCAGTGCAGTTCCTTTTCCTTGTCTACGATAAGCTTCATCAACAATAACACGTCCAATATGAGCTCCATCCACTTCTTGGAAAATTCGTAAATATGCAATCACTTTACCATTTTCATCTGTTTCAAATAAATGCCACGCTCTTTTATCAATCTCATCAATTTCTTGATAATTTAATTGTTGTTCCACAATAAAGGTTTGAATTCTTGCTTTGTAAATTTCAATGACTTCTTTCTTAGATAATTCGTCAAAATTTTTCAAGTACCACATATTTTTCACCATTATTTTTCAAAATATTTTTTAGTATTTACTTCATCTTCTTTTAATTGAGCAATAAGTGCTTCTACTCCATCGAATTTTAATTCATCTCGTAAATAATGCAACCATTTTACTCTTACTGGGAATTCATAAATATCTCTTTGGAAATCTAAAATATAGACTTCAATCGTAATTTTCGTTACATCATTAAACGTTGGATTCACTCCAATCGAAGCCATCGCAGGATACCACTGATCTTCTACTTGAATTTCTACAATGTAAACTCCTTTTTTCAATAAATAAGTATCCGTTGAAACATCAATATTCGCTGTTGGAAATCCTAATAAGGCACTTCCACGTCCAAAACCATGAACAACTTTTCCAATCATTGTATATTCATAGCCTAATAAGGCATTTGCTTCTTCAATTTGACCCGTTTCTAAATAGTGTCGAATCGCTGTTGAACCAATTTTTTGTGTTTCTGTCTGCTGTTCTGAAATCGTAACAATCGAAAATCTTTCTTTTGCATAAGTGGGTAATAATTCCATATTGGCAATCTCTTTTTTTCCATAAGTGTAATCAAATCCAGCAACAACAGTTACAGCATTTAGCCCAACCATGTATTGATCAACAAATTCTTGCGGACTTAATGAAGCAAATTCTTTTGTAAAATCAATAACGTAAAAAATATCTATGCCAAATTCTTCTAATAACTCTACCTTTCTTTCAAAGGGTGATAGATATTGTAATTCGTCTGGATCTGCTCCTTGGAAAATAATGGAAGGATGATGGTCAAATGACATTAATACTAATTTCACGCCTAGTTCTTGAGCTTTTTCCTTTGCTTGTTGAATCACTTCCTGATGTCCTAAATGAATCCCATCAAAAAATCCAAGTGCTAACACAATCGGTTCTTGAACAATTTGAGAAGGGTCATAAGGATGGGTGATTTTTATAATTTGCATGTTATCTCTCTTTCCTTAAAACATTTTAATCGGTTTTAATAGTCCTTTTTTCTCAGGATGAGGTCCATATAAGGCTATTAATTCACCTTCAATATAAAAAGTTGAAGGTTCTATCACTTGTGGTAATTCAGCTGTTGTTAAAATGGCGCCATTTTTCACTTTTGTAATGAACTCCTCTGGAACATCCACCCTAGGGTATGTTTCAAACACTTCTTCTAAAGGACGAAGAATGGATTGTGCTTGATTTTGTTCTACTAAAGCTTCTAATTGTGATAAGGTCACACATTGTTCTGAAACAAATGGTCCACTTTTAATACGAGTTAATTGAGACATATGAGCAGGAACACCTAGTTTTTCTCCTAAATCAACTGCTAAAGTACGAACATAAGTCCCCTTACTGCAACTAACTTCAAATGTCCATTTTTGCGTTTTAGAATCTTTATCATAAACCGGATTCGAAGTTCGTTTAAACTCGTAAATCTTCACTCTTCTTTCTGGACGTTCTACTGCTTGCCCTTTTCGAGCATATTCGTACAGTCTTTTACCATTAACTTTTACAGCAGAATACATTGGAGGAATTTGAGTAATTTCTCCAATGAAAGTTTCCATCATGGCATCGATTTCTTCTGTTGTAAATGGAGTTATAATCGCTTCTTGTCTCACAATTTCTCCATGAGCATCTTCTGTTTCAGTGGCAATGCCTAAACAGATTTCTCCTTGATAGACTTTATTAGATTCTAATAAATACTCTACCACTTTTGTTGCTTTTCCAACACAAATTGGTAATACGCCATCTACTTCTGGATCCAAAGTTCCTGAATGCCCTACTTTTTTCGTTTGTAATAAGCGTCTAACTTTAAAGACACAGTCGAATGAAGTCATTCCTTTTTCTTTCCATAGTGGTAAAAATCCGTCCATTGATTTCTTCCTTTTTCAATAAATTTAACTTAATAACTTATCATATTTTATCACAGATTTTATTAAAAAAAAACAAATCCTATGCTAGAACTACTCTCTATCCTTAGTAAAAAATATTAATGCTAGGTCTTTTGTAAAAAAATATGATATGATAGAAATACATTAAGTTAAAAGGAGTGACAACATGTCTCGTATAATCATAGTGACAGATTCAACTGCTGATTTAACCGAACAAGAAATCCAGGATTTCAATATTCATGTAGTTCCATTAAATATTACCATTCAAGACGAACATTATTTAGACGGTGAAACTATTACAAAAGAAGAATTCAAAAATAAAATGATTGCAAGTTCTGAATTACCAATGACTGCTCAACCTTCTATTGGTCGTTTTGTAGAACTGTATGATGAATTAGGAAAAGACGGTTCTGAAATTATTTCGATTCACTTGATGAATTCAATTAGTGGAACTGTGAATGCTGCAAGACAAGCAGCAGATATTACAGAATCAACTGTAACAGTTGTTGATTCAGACTTCACTTCTCGTTCAATGGGGATTATTGTTCGTGAAGCTGCCCAAGTTGCAAAAGAAGGTAAAAGTGCTGAAGAAGTTTTAGCAGTTATTGAAAGTACTCGTAAACGTACAAAATTATATTTAACTGTTTTAAATTTAGATAATTTAATTAAGGGTGGCCGTATTAGTCGTGTCATGGGGGCTTTCTCTAATTTATTAAATATCAAACTATTTTTAGAAGTTATAAATGGTAAAATTGAGATTGTTCAAAAAGGGAGAGGTTTAAAATCTCTTCAGAAGAAATATGATGAAGTTTTTGAGGAAATGAAAGCTTGCCCTAAGGGGATTCAAGAAATTGGGATTATGCATGCTGGATTGAATGAGTTTAATCAATCTCAAATTGATACGTTACGTGAGTTATTTCCAGATGCTAAACTTACAATTGTGATGACTTCACCAATTATTATGAGCCATACAGGAGTAGATGCAATGGCGGTTACTTACCTAATAAAATAAGACATCTTTTAATAGACTTCCTGTGATAGTAGTATTAGGACGGCAGTAGCCCCTGCGGTCTCATGCCTAAATTTTGAGCCTGGGTCTCAAAATTTCCTGAAATATAAGCCTTGGCTTATATTTCCCATACTACTATAGGAAGTCTTTTTTTGTGCCCAATAAGACGTAATGTTCTGTCGTTATTTAATCTATAATTGCTCAGAAAATAGCAGAACCTACGAGGTTCTAGCCTTCTGCTGTAGGAAATTTTTTCAAATAAATAAGACAAACATCTTCTTAGTTTTTTTCAGCTAAGTTGATGTTTGTCTTTTTTGTTACATGAGTAAGTTTCCTACTAATATTCCGATATACGTTCCTAATATATATCCTAATGTTCCTACTAACATAGTTGGTGCTACGAAACGGTGCCAGCCTTTTGATACTGCCATGGCTGCTGCTGTTGTTGGGCCTCCAATGTTTGCATTTGATGCTAAAATAGCTTCTTCAATAGTAAATCCAAACACTTTTGCCCCCAAGAATGTTACAAACATATTTACAAAGACCATAATGGCACAGAACACTAAAAGTAATGGAGATTTCGCAATTATCGCCTCAACTGAAGCAGGAATCCCAATTACGACAAAGAATAAATAAATTAAGAAAGTCCCAATTTCATTTGCTCCATGAATTTTCTTGAAAAATGAAGAAAAAACCGTTGAAGCCGCCACTGTCAAAGTTGTTAGAATCAAATATTTATTAGAGATAAATTGAACCACACTGTTTTGTCCAAGAGTGGCAATTCCTTTTGATAAACTAAAGCTTACCGTTACAATCACTACTGCAATCGCAAATACAAAAGCAATATCTAGTAAAGTTACCACTGTTTTAGAATGATATCCCTTTGAATCTTCTAATTCTTCAGATGAAAAAGCAGATTTAAAATGTTTTTTGAAAAATGCCATAGATGGAATCATTAATAAAATTAAGAAATAAAATACCATTAATAAATTATCCGCTACAGTAGCTGCAGAAATTAATTCTTTTGGAATATCAAATGCAGAAGCAACTGCCACAAAGTTAACTCCACCACCGATATAACTTCCAACCATCATTCCGGCAATATGATTCAATACGGGAATCAATTTTCCTAAGAAGGCATATCCTACTAAAGCTCCTAAAATAGTTCCTACAGAACTAATTAAGAAAATTATTAATAAACGTCCACTTTCTTTCCAAATTTGTTTTAAATCACATGTAAATAACAACATCGGAATCGCTAATGGAACTACAATATCCCATACTTGATCATAAACAGGAGATTCAACAGGAATGATGCCAATATTACTTAATGTAGCTGCTGCTAATAAACCAATAATAGGACCACTAATTTTCGATGCCCACTCATAATGATTTTCTAAATATATACTTGCAGTTGCAATGACGATAATAATGGACCAAAGAATCCAAGTCTCATTTGCAGAAATCATAACACACCTCTTTTATTCATAGTGTATTTATTATACCACAGATAGAATTTTTTTCACGATGTTATTGAAATAAATAAAAACAGGAAAAATATATTTCTATAGTAATATAGGACGCCAGTAGCCCCCTATGGGGTCTCTTGGCTAAAATTTGAGCCAAGGTCTCAAATTTCCCTAGTAAAAGTAGCCAGATGGCTACTTTTACGCATATTACTATAGAATTTTTTGTTTCTTTTTATCTTAAGAACTAATACTTCTTAGTACGTAACGTAGAATAATTATAATAAAAAATTACTCTCCGTATTAGCTCAAGTAATGAGACTCGCGAAAGCGAGGCTGCTTGCGTCCCTGGTTACTACAGAGAGTGTATTCTTATTTCTAAAAATAAAAGTGACTGCCCACAGTAGTAAGCGTAAAAGTAGCCAATCGGCTACTTTTACTAGGGAATTTCGAGACCTTGGCTCGAAATTTAGGCATGAGATTCGCTTGGCGAAGCTGCTGCCGTCCTTTACTACTGTTTTAGCAGTCATATTTTTTATTTATTAACGCTCTTCGTCCTCTTGTTGGATACTCTTCAACAATTCTTCGATATGGTTTCCATAATCAACAGACTCATCACGTTTAAAAATTAATTCAGGCATTTTATAGAGAGATAAACGTTTCCCTAATTCACGACGAATTAAACCTTTAGATTTTTCCAATCCACGTTCAGTTGCTTGACGTTCACTCGCTAAAGTTTGCAAAGTAGTATAATAAACCGTCGCAATTTGCAAATCGCCCGTTACATCTACCTCAGTAATTGTAATTTCTTGCACACGAGGATCACGAACTTTTTTAGACAAAATATCATTCACTTCTCTCAAAATCTCTTGAGAAACACGACCAACACGGAAATTCGCCATTTGATACTCTCCTCTCTTCATTCCATCATTTAATGATTATTTTCTTTTGATTTCAACCATTTCAAATGCTTCAATGATGTCATCTACTTTAATATCATTGTAGCCTTCAATCATAATTCCACATTCAAATCCTAATTTCACTTCTTTAGCATCATCTTTGAAACGTTTCAAGCTTACTAATTCTCCTTCGTAAATAACAATGTTATCACGGATTAAACGAACTTGACTAGAACGTTTAACAACCCCTTCAGTTACATATGAACCAGCAATTGTACCTAATTTAGATACTGTATAAGTTTCACGAACGATTGCAGAACCAGTAATTTTCTCTTCGAATTCAGGATCTAACATACCTTTCATAGCTGTTTCAATTTCATCAATAACATTATAAATAATACGATGTAAGCGAATATCTACTTGATCAGATTCAGCTTGAATTTTCGCTTGAGGTGTAGGTCTAACGTTGAAACCAATAATAATCGCATTACTTGCTGTTGCTAAAGTAATATCACTTTCATTAATTGCCCCAACAGCTGTATGGATAATTTTCACACGTACGCCTTCCACTTCAATTTTTTGTAAGCTTGAAGCTAAAGCTTCTACAGAACCTTGTACGTCTGCTTTAATAATAACGTTAACTTCTTTCATTTCTCCATCTTTTAATGTTGAGAATAAGTTATCTAATGTAATACGGCTTGATGCATTACGTTGTTCAATTAAAGCACGTTTAGCACGTTCTTCACCGGCAGCACGAGCTGATTTTTCATCTTCAAATACTACGAAGCGGTCTCCTGCTTGTGGAGATGCATTTAACCCTGTAATTTCAACTGGAGTTGCTGGAACAGCTGTTTTCACACGACGTCCTTGGTCATTCACCATTACACGAACACGACCAAATGTATTTCCGACAACGATTGGGTCTCCAACTTTAAGCGTTCCTTCTTGAACTAATAATGTTGCAATAGGTCCTTTTGTTTTATCTAAACGAGCTTCAATAACTGTACCTAAGGCTAAACGATTCGCATTTGCACTTAATTCTTGCATTTCAGCTACTAATAAAATCATTTCTAATAATTCTTCGATATTTTGATTGAATTTAGCAGAGATTTCAACAAAGATTGTATCTCCACCCCATGCTTCAGGAACTAAACCTAAATCAGATAACTCTTGCATGACACGACCTGGATTAGCAGCTGGTTTATCAATTTTGTTTACAGCAACAATAATTGGAACATCTGCTGCTTTAGCATGGTTAATTGCTTCGATTGTTTGTGGCATTACACCATCATCAGCAGCAACTACAATAATTGTAATATCTGTGATATCAGCACCACGAGCACGCATTGTTGTAAATGCCGCGTGACCTGGTGTATCTAAGAATGTAATTGGTTTTCCATCAATTTTAATTTGGTAAGCACCAATATGTTGTGTAATTCCTCCAGCTTCTCCAGCTACTACAGAAGAATTTCTTAATTGGTCAAGTAAAGTTGTTTTACCATGGTCAACGTGTCCCATGATTGTAACAACTGGTGGACGAACTGCGTGTGAGTCGCTTTCAGCAGCTGCTTCTTCAAAGTATACATCTAAATCAGAAATATCTTTTTCGATTTTTTCTTCAGCATCCATACCATAGTCTGCTGCTAATAATTCAATCGCATCTTTCGATAATCCTTGGTTTAATGTTGCCATTACTCCTAATAAGAATAATTTTTTAATAATTTCTGCTGGTTCACGTTTAATCTTTTTAGCTAATTCAGCAACTGTCATTCCATCTGTATATACTAATACATCTGGTAATTCATGGAATTTACGTGCTGGAACTGCTGGTTTTTGTTCAGCATTCTTTTGTTGTTTACGATTATTTTTTTGATGACGATTTTTCTTATTAAAGTTTTCTTGTTGATTACGTTCGCCACCACGTTTTTGATTTCCACGTTTGAAATCATTATTCTTTTTAGATTCACGATGATTTGAATATAATTCTTCATCACGTGACTGATGTTTTGGTCCTTTGTTTGCTACTGTTTCTTGTTTTTGCATAGATTCCTTCTTATGTCCATGTTTATTTTGATTTTGGTTTGGTTGATGATTTTTATCCTGTTGTTTTGGTGAATGTGCTGGTTTATGTTCAGCTTTTTTCACTGATTCTTTTTTAGCAGTTTCCTTTTTAGGTTGTGCTGCTTCTTTTTTCGCCTCTACTTTTTTAGGCGCAGGAGTTTCTTTCTTTTCAACAACTTTCTTTGGTTCTTCTTTCTTTGTAGAAAAAGAAGCTTTAATTGTTGAAACTTCTCCATCTTCCATTGTTGACATATGACTGTTATAAGTAATGCCTAATTGTTTTGCTTTTTCGATAATGTCCTTACTAGGTAGTTTTAACTCTTTTGCAAGTTCATATACACGTGTTTTTGACATACGTTCACCTTCCTATTCGTTCATATCGTTAAATCCTTTCATCTTCATCAGACTTTTTGTAAAACCTTGATCAGCAATGGCGATAATCGAGCGTTGTTTTCCTATCGCCTGCGAAACTTCTTCTGTTGTAAATTGCTGAATAAAAGGGATTTCATAATATTCACATTTGTTTTTGATTTTCTTTACGGTATTCTCACTACTATTTGTTGTACAAATAACGAGATTCACTTTTTCTTTTTGAATACTTTGCAGTACTTGCTCTTCTCCAGATATTAGTTTACGAGCACGAGTTGCCATTCCTAATAAATTGAGAGCTTTCTTTTTATCAATGCTTTCCATCACTAAATAACTCTTTTCTAGCTTTTTGGTGATCCACATATTGTAATAGTTCTTCATAGAAACTATCTGGGATTTCGATTTCTAATTGACGTTCAAATAAATGATTCTTCCACGCTTTTTCAACAAGAGTCGGTTCTAATGTAATATAAGCTCCTCTTCCATTGACTTTTCCAGTAGGATCAATTTGAGCGACACCTTCACTGTTACGAACAATCCGTACCAATTCTTTCTTAGGCATCATTTCTCCAGAAGCTATACATCGACGCATTGGAACTTTTCTTTTTTTCATAAGATGCCTCCTTAATAATTATTCTTCACTTGAAGCTTCTTCAACTGTAGGTAATTCTGAATCTAATTGGTCTAAATATTCTTGATAAGCTGATTCCGATTTAATATCAATACGGAAACCAGTTAATTTAGCTGCTAAACGAGCATTTTGTCCACGTTTACCAATCGCTAATGATAATTGATGATCTGGAACTACAACAATGCAGCTATTACGATCTGAATCAAAATCTACTTTCACAACTTGTGCAGGATTTAATGCATTCGCAATGTATACAGATGGATCTTCGTTCCATTCAACGATATCCATATTTTCTCCATTTAATTCATTGACAATATTTTGAACACGTTGACCACGAGGCCCTACGCAAGTACCAACTGGATCTAAGTTCGTATCTCTAGAACGTACCGCAACTTTCGCGCGATCTCCAGCTTCACGAGCAATAGAAACAATTTCTACAACTCCTTCGTAAATTTCAGGAACTTCTTGTTCAAATAAACGTTTTAATAAATCTGGATGTGTACGACTTACGAAAATTAATGGACCTTTAGTTGTGTTATCAACTTTAGAGACTAATACTTTAATACGTTGATCTGGTAAATATTCTTCAGTAGGAATTTGATCTTGTTTTGTCATTCCAGCAACAATTTTACCTAAATTCACATATACATAACGGAAATCTTGACGGTCAACAACACCTGTCATAATTTCATTTTCGTATTCGATAAATTCATTATAAATATTTGTACGTTCAGCATCTCTTAAACGTTGCATAATAACTTGTTTAGCAGTTTGTGCAGCAATACGTCCAAAATCTTTTGGAGTTACTTCAAAACGAATTTTATCTCCAACTTCATAAGCTTTATGTAATTCATGAGCTTCGTCAATACTCACTTCAAGTGTTGAATCAAATACATATTCCACAACTTCTTTCACTGCGTATACATGCATTTTTCCTTTTTTAGCATCAAATTCAACTTCAACATTTTGTGCTTGTCCATAGTTTTTCTTATAAGCAGAAACAAGAGCCGCTTCTAATGCTGTAATCACAACTTCTTTAGAAATCCCTTTTTCTTCTTCAAGAATATTTAATGCTTTAATCATTTCTTTACTCATAATGTGACTCCTTTGTCAAAAATGTTTCTAATTGATTCCTAGAATTGAATCGCTAATCGAGCTTTTGCAATATTTTCACGTGCAATCGTAACTGATTTTTTACGTGTTTTAATTTTCACTTCTAAAGTCACTGACTCATCAGTTACTTCTGTTAAAAATCCTTCTAAAAACTTCTCGCCTTCAACTTGTTGATAGAATGATAAATGAACATATTGTCCAATCGCTTCTTTCAAATCTTTCTCAGTTTTCAGAGGACGTTCAGCACCAGGAGAAGATACTTCAAGGAAATACGCTTGAGGAATCGGATCTGGATCTTGTGCATCTAATAATTCACTAAATTTTTCACTCATAAACGCACAATCATCTAAATCAATTCCACCTGGTTTGTCAAGGTAAAAACGTAAAAACCAATTCTTCCCTTCTTTTACAAACTCTAAATCGACTAATTCAAACCCTTCCGCTTCAATAACTGGCAAAGCGAGTGTTGAAACTAATTCTGCTACTTTACTCATAGATAACCTCCTTTACATAACTGCGTAAAAAGAGTGAGCATTCCTGCTCACTCTCCTTTCCACGTCATCTTAATTCATAAATAGTATAGCACAGATCAAAATATCAATCAAACAAAACGCTCAAAACTAATAAGAGCCACTACACTAGGGCTACCAAGTAACCCTAAATAGCCCCCCTTCAAGCAAACAGCATAGCTCATTTGCTAAACGAAAAAACGTTAATGAGATTTTCGTACACCTCATCCTAAACGTCCCCTCATCTTATGACCGGAACACCTGGGATTGGGCGCCGTTGTGTAAATGAAAGTACTCTGCTCTCAGAGTACTTTCATAGGCAATTTTTGAGACTTTAGGCTCAAAAATTAGCCATGAGACTTGCTTCGCAAGGCTGCTGGCGGCCTCACAACCAAAGCCCAAACCCTATAACCTAAATTCTCGTTTGGTACATCAGTATCCCCGTAGCAATCGCAACATTCAACGATTCCGCTTGACCAAACATTGGAATCTGAATAATGAAGTCCGCAGAATCAATCAATTCGTCACGAACACCATTTCCTTCATTTCCAACCACAATTGCAACAGACTCTCTGCCAGTCAACCATTGAAAATCCTTTGCATCACGATGAAGTGCTGTTACAGCAATCGGAATATCATTTTCTTTTAACTTCCCATACACATCCGTTAAATTCTCATGATAAATCGCTACGTGAAATTGGCTTCCTTGCATGGATCGAACAACTTTATCATTGTATAAATCCACACAGCCTTCTCCTAAAACAACTGCATCAAATCCTGCAGCATCGGCAGTACGAATAATCGTTCCTAAATTACCTGGATCTTGAACCGCATCTGCTAAAAGATAACGCCCCTGAGGAACTTCGACCATTGGTTTCTTTTCTAATGGTACAATCGCTAAAACACCTTGATTCGTTTGAGTCATCGATAACTTTTCAAACACTTCTTTTGAAACAAACATTGTTGGATAGCTCTTTGTCCATTTTTCATAAAGATGAATTGTGTCTTCACTCACCACTAAACGCCCAATCTGAATATTTGATTGAATCGCTTCTTCTACCAAATGTTCTCCTTCTAATAGATAGGCTTCTAATTTTTTTCTACCTTTAGAAGTTTGTAACTTTTGATAATTTTTTACCATTGCATTTTGGTGCGAACGAATAATTTCCATGTCCGTCTCCTTTATTGTTCCATCAATATTCGGAACAGTTTTAATTGTTCTTTTTGATTTGAAAAATATTTAGAACGATGAGGAATTTCAAATTGAAACTTTTCTCCCTCTACTTCAAAACTTAATTCATCATTTGATAAAAATTTCTTTTGATACTGTACTTTCTCTACTCGTTCAACAGGAAATAGTAACGGTCTTGTATCAGAAAAATTCGCATCATCTTTTAATTCAAAAAATACACATCCCATTGAAGACCAATAACAAATAGCATTTTCTTCATGGATTAATCTTTTAACTTGAATCAACACTGCTTTCTCTTCATACGGTAAATGATATTCTTCTAAATGATTTTTCAAAAACTCCAATGTAAGCATCTAAGAAACTCCTTTTTACTTTTTCTTCCCTAATGATTTTTTAGGTTTAAAGGATTTTTTATCTTTTGAAGGATAAGATTTTTTAGTAGATCCTTTTTTCTCTTTTGGTTTATAAGGTTTCTTTTCCACCACTTTTTTCTTTTGAGCTACTTGTAGTTGGCTCGAGTGAACTTGGAACTCTTCTAGTTTTGCATCAGCTGGAATCAATTTTTTTAAGTCTCTCACTTCTTTTTCTGTTACAAAACTAATAACTAATCCATCTTTCCCCATTCTTCCAGTTCTTCCTGAACGGTGAGTATATACTTCTTTATTTTCAGGTAAATCATAATGAATCACGACCGGTAAATCTTCAATATCTAATCCACGTGCTGCAACATCCGTTGTTAATAAGATAGGAACTTCTCCTTTTTTAAAGGCTTGAATCGCTGCTTTACGATTGATTTGATTTTCATTGCTCGTTAATAAAGCGCAAGGAATATTGTGGTATTGTAATTTCTCTGCTAAAATTCCTGCATTTGCGAGTGAATTGACAAACACTAAGGCTTGATATTCCTTCATATTGGCAAACTTTCTTAACAATTCATCTTTTTTACGAACAGGAGATTCAATATAGACATGTTTTACATTCCCATTTCCCGCCATTTTCTGTTCATTTTCTACCCATTTCGGAGTCATATTAATCCATTGGTGAATGGATTCTAATATTTCATTTTTTGTAGCAGAAAAACAAATCATTTGTCGTTGTGATGGACATTTTTTTATAAAAGAACGAGTTTGTTCCAAATGTTCTTGCGCTAATAAATAATCTGCTTCGTCCAAAACAAGTGTTTGAACTTTGTGCAGTTTTAATTTCTTTTGATTCGCTAACTCCGTTAATCTACCTGGCGTACCAACGACTAATTCTGGTTTTTTCTTTAAATTTTCAATTTGACGCTTTACATTAGCTCCTCCAGCTAAAACTAGCATCGTTAATTCAGGCAATTTCCATTCACGAATCACTTCACCAATTTGTTGTGCTAATTCTTGACTAGGCACTAAAATGACTGCTTGTAATTCATGATTCATTTCAATTTTTTCTAATAAGGGTAACAAGTAAGCTAGTGTTTTTCCTGTTCCAGTTGGAGAGACTGCTACTACATCTTCTCCATTTTGAATCAATTCCTTTGTTGCTTCTTGAATCGGTGTTAATGCTGTAAAACCTTTTTCATTCCATTTGTTTTGAATATATTCTTTCATGATTTCTCCTTAATTAAATGTAATTCCTGCTGAATTTCTTAATGCTTCAATCACTTCTAAAACATTTCGACTGATTTTTTTACTTTGTTCATATTGTTTTAGGGATTCTGGTGTACGTTCTAATATTTTTGCAAAAGCAATAGCTTCCCATTCTAATGGATTTTTACGAAGTTCATATTCTTTTATTTCTTGAACTTCACTCATATAAAGAGTTTTTACTTCCTTAATTTCTTGGCAATCATTGATTTGCAACGTTTCTTTTCCAAAATAGATTTCTTGAAGAAGACATACGTTTAACACTTTTCCAACAAAAATCGTTACATCAAAAGTTGGATACGCTAATGATACAATTCCTTGTCCATCCGCTTGATTTTGTATTTTACGTGCTTGATAATGAACTTTTTCTGGCATTCCAAACCAACTAATCGCATTGTAAATAGGATAAACTCCTAAATCCATTAAAGCACCCCCACCAGAGGATAATGAAAATGAATTCACAATTTCACCTCTTAAAAATGCATCATATTTTGAAGAGTATTTTGCATACGATAGAACAGCTCCTTTTACTTCATCCATTCTAGAATCAATCATTTTACCAATTTCTTGGAAGGCTGGTTCATAATAATGACGAATAGCCTCAATCACGAATAAGCTTTTTTCCGTCGCTAATTGATGAACTTCATCCCACTCTTCAACTGATAGAAAGGATGGCTTTTCAACAATAATATTTTTCTGATGTTCTAATAATTGTTTTGAATAGTCACCATGTGTATGGTTTGGTGATCCGATATAGACAACATCCCAATTATTTTCTAATAAAAATTCACTCCATTGATTTGTCCAAGAAGGAATCTGGTGTTTTGTAGCAAATTCTTCTGCTTTTTCTAGTGTTCTACTGTATACAGATACTACTTCAAAACTATTTGTTTGTTGCACCGCTTCTACAAAAGAAGAAGATATCCATCCTGTACCAATAATTGCTAATTTTTTCATGATCACCACTCCATTTCTTCCTGGATAGTCTATCATATTTTCCAGAAAATCTCTAGCAATCCTCGTTCCAAACAAAAAAAGAGGCTGGAAATCCAACCTCTTCATCTTTAATACAATGATAATCTTTTTTCTAAAATTTTCTGACCTTGTTCAAAGACTAAGCAAATGCACCAGTAGATGAACGCTACTAAAATATACATCGTCATATAATCGAATTCTCGACCACCAACAATTTTTGCATTTTGAAAAATATCAGGTACTGTAATCATCGCTGCCAATGACGTTCCTTTAATCATATCTAATAACACATTACTTAAAGGTGGCACTGAAATTCTAAATGCTTGAGGAACGATGACTCTTCTTAATGTTTGAAAATAATTCAATCCTAAGGAAATAGAAGCTTCCCATTGTCCATAATCCACTGCATCAATTGAAGATCGTAGTACTTCACAAATATAGGCACTACTCACAATACTAAAACAGATAATGGAACAAATAATAGCCGGTAGTTGAATTTTAAAATAAGGCAATCCAAAATATAATAAGAATAAAAATACTAATGTAGGAGTTCCTCTCATAAAAGAAACGTGAAAATTAGCTATTACTCTTAATAGTAGAAATGGTGAGCGTTTCATTAATACAAATAAGAAACCAAGAATTGTTCCTAAAATAAAACTAACTGCAGCAATTCCTAATGTATATTGTAATCCACTTAATACAAAAGATAGACTATGAATCGCTAACTTAAGATTAAACAATCGTCATCGCCTCTTATTCTACATCAGAAAAATCAATTTTTTCTAATTTTAAGTCTTTTGGTTGAGTTACATCTTCACCAGCAAAGAATGTTTTAGAAATTTCTGTTAAAGTTCCATCTTCTTTCATTGATTTTAATGCTTCATTGAATTTTTGTTGGATAACTTCATTTCCTAATTTAATAGAGAAGCTTGCGCTATATGGGTTTGCAAAAACACCTTCGTTAATTTTAATTGGGAAAGTATCTTTTACAAATGCTACAGCAATTTTTTGTAAATAGTAGTCATTAATAATTACGTCAGTACGTCCATTTACTAAGTCAGATACGTAAACATCATTTGTTACATTATCATAAACTACTAATTCTGCACCTAATTTTTTAGCAATTTTCATGTAGTTAGTACTTGCAGCACCTGCAGCTTTTTTACCTTTTACATCAGCCCATGAATAAATTCCTGAATTGTCACTTTCACGAACAACCATTGATGTAAAGGAATATTTGTGAGGTTCAGTACGTAAATATTTATCAATATATTTTGATCCTTCTTCAATTGAGTAGTTCGCAATATCCACTTGACCACTATCTAATGCTGTTAACATACCGTCGACACCCATTTCAGTGAAGTCAACTTCTAATTTTAAGCGTTTAGCTACTTCTTTCATAATTTCAACATCATAACCTGTTAATGAATTATCTTTATCATTATGGAATGATTGTGGATATAGAGTACCCGCTGTTGCAACTTTAATCTTTCCTGATTTCTCAATTGCATCCCAATTCTTTTGTGCTTGTGATACAGTCTCCTTGTTTGTAGTAGTACTTGTTGAAGTAGAACAAGCTCCTAAAAATAATGTTGCAGCAACTGCACCAAGTTTAAACCATTTATTCATGATTTTACCTTCCTTTTTTCATATATTTTTGACTACCCTAAAATAGCATAACGAAAGAAAGAAATCAATCATTTTTTACTATTTTTATACAAAAATATAACAGATAAAAATATCTGTTATATAAACACTTAAATGATTTTAAAACTTTTTATAACAATTAAAGGTACAGAAGTGATCCTGAATTTACACAATTCTCCCAAAACACAGCCTCACACCCCAAGAGGAATCACCACCCAAGTACATTCAATAGGCAAACAGCGCAAAGCGCACCTTTGCTACACGCCAGAACATCAATGAGTTTCACGTAAAGAACATCCTAAACGTATCCAAAGTTAATGAATGACACACAAGGGATTTCACGCCGGTGTGAAATAAAAGCTTCCTGACCATAGGAAGCTTTTAAGGCAACATTTGAGACCCTAGGCTCAAATGTTAGCCATGAGACTCGCTTTGCGAGGCTGCTGGCGGGCCTCACACCCCCAAGAGAAATCCCAATGAAATTATCTTACTGATTCTTTGATTCGCTTTGCCACTTTCTCAGAAATTCCCAGTTTTTGAATCTCCTCGACTGTTGCCTCCTGAATTCCCTTCATCGTTTTAAAATGCTGTAATAATTTCGTACGAGTTTTTGGTCCAACTCCTTCAATCTCATCAAGAATGGAAGAAAAAGCATTTTTACTTCGTACTTGACGATGGAATGTAATCGCATATCGATGGACTTCCTCTTGAATTCGTTGTAATAAATGGAAAGCTTGGCTCGTTGGATCTAATTCAATTTGTTCATACTCTTCCCCATACAGTAAATGAGCGGTCTTATGTTTCTCATCCTTTACCATTCCAGCAATTGGAATGTATAATCCAAGTTCATCTTCTAAAACTTCCATGGCAGCTCTCATCTGAACTTTTCCACCATCCATCAAAATTAAATCCGGTAAAGGTTTTTGTTCTTTTAATAATCTTGAATATCGTCTTCTAACAACTTCTTGAGTCGTTAAAAATTCATGACTTCCTTGTACCGTTTTAATATTGAATTTTCGATAACTCTTCTTCTCCGGTTTTCCATCTCGATAAACGACCATTGCTGATACAGGATTGGTTCCTTGAATATTCGAGTGGTCAAATGATTCAATCACGCTTAAACGACTTAAATCAAGTGCTTGTCGTAATTGTTCAACCGCACCTAATGTTTTTTGCTGACTATTTTCATCAATCTTGAATTTTTCAAGTAAAGCTACTTCACTATTTTGTGTCGCTAAATCAAGCATTCGTTTCTTAGGACCTCTTTGAGGAGTTAAAACTTTGACTTCTAATACTTCAGCAAGTAACTCCTTATCAATTTCAGCTGGTACTAATATTTCTTTAGGCAAAATATGATTTTGTTCTTGATAAAATTGAACGATAAAGGATGTTAATTCCTCTTCAGCTGTAGTATAAATCGGGAATAATGCTGCTTCTCGTTTAATAATGGTTGACTGTCTTAGTAAGAAAACTTGAATAGAAATCCAACCTCTATCCATATAGAATGAGAATACATCACGATTTATAAAGTCTTGAGACATAATATGCTGTTTCTCTACGGTTGTTTCAATATATTGAATTTGATTTCGATAATCAATTGCTCGTTCAAATTCTAATTGTTCTGAAGCTTCATCCATTTTCTTTTGCAAATCTTGCTTAATTTCTTTTACATCACCTTCAAGAAACCGTTGAATTTTTTTCTTTTGTTGTTGATAAATTTCTGGTGAAACTTCATGATCACAACAGCCAATGCATTGCCCTAAATGATAATAGAAACAAGCGCGTGTTTCATTTTTCCCACATTTTCTTAATGGATAAATTTTTTGAATCAATTGTTGCGTTTCTGTTGCCGCATAAACATTCGGATAAGGTCCAAAATACATGCCCCCATCTTTTTCAACATTACTTGTAATAATCAGTTGAGGATCTCGCTCATTTGTAATTTTTAAATAAGGATACATGGTTCCTTGTTTTAATTTAATATTGTAATAAGGTTGATATTTCTTAATTAAATTAATCTCTAATAATAACGATTCTTTATTAGTTTTTGTAATAATAAATTCAAAATGATGAATTTCACTCACTAATTTTTCAGTTTTAGTATTATGTGCTCCACGGAAATAGGAGCGAACTCGATTTTTTAAGTTTTTTGCTTTACCAATATAAATAATTTCATCTTCTTGATTTTTCATCAAGTAACATCCTGGTAAATCAGGCAATTGTTTTAATTTTTCTTCAATTAATTCACTTGCCATTTTTTCGCTCCTTTCCCCTACTATAATGCAGTTTGATAAATGATTCTTGCATCTTCTAATTCTAAATTATGATGCTCTGATAAATGAATTTTCTCGTGACGTCCTAATCCTTCCACTAATGCTTCAATGACTGATTCATCTAATGAAACATCTTTAAATCGAATTGGTGCACCTAATGACGCAAAGAATTCTTCTGTTTTTTCAATCGCTCCATTGACGATTTCTTCTGGTGTTCCAGATAGATTCCAAACTCGTTTCCCATATTGAATAAGTTTATCCCATTTTTGTTCTTTCCGTACTTTCATCATTGCTGGCAACACAATCGACAATGTACGTCCATGATCGATTCCATGATTTAATGTAATTTCATGTCCTAATGCATGAGTTGCCCAGTCTGTCGGTACTCCTGCAGAAATGGTTCCATTTAATGCATTTGTTGCACACCACATAAAGTTCGCTCTTGCAGCAAAGTCGTGATTATCCTCATCAATGACTGTTGGTGCAATTTCAATTAATGTTTGTAATATCCCTTCTGCATAACGATCTTGTAATTTTGCATCTACAGGGTAGGTTAAATAATTTTCCATTGTATGAATAAAGGTATCTAATACACCATTTACTAATTGGCGTTTTGGTAATGTATACGTTAATTCAGGTTCTAGTACTGAAAACTGAGGGAATGTTACATTCGGTCTAAAACTTACTTTTGCTTTTAATGCTACAAAGGTAATCACCGCACCACTATTCATTTCAGATGCAGTAGCAGGTAATGTTAAAATCGTTCCAAATGGAACAGCTTTTGTAACAGGAAGACCTTTTCCAAATCCACCTCTAAACATATCTAATGGATTGCCATCAAAAACACTTGCTGCAGCTACAAACTTTGTTCCATCAATGACGGAACCTCCACCAATCGCTAATAAATAAGTAAAACTTTCTTCTTTCACTCGTGCAACAGCTTTGATTAATGTTTCGTAAGTTGGGTTTGCTTCAATTCCTCCAAACTCATCCCATTCACGATTTCCTAAAGCTTTTACAGCACGATCAAAGGCTCCATTGCGTTTTACAGAACCGCCACCATATAAAATTAATACTTTTGCATCTTTTGGAATTTCTCCATCGATATCCTTAATACGATCTTTTCCAAATAAAATTTTTGTTGGGTTTCTAAATGTAAAATTACGAATTCCTAATTCCATAGTATCTCCTACCTTTCTATTTGATGATATCAAGCTCTAATTGTAGAGGCAAATCACACGACTTAAAAAGAAAAAAACTCCTGAAGGAATTTCCAACAGGAGTTGTTACAGATTACACTTCATCCATTATTTAAAATATCTTATTTGAAATAAATTTCTAAATATTTATCCAATCTCTCGGCTGAAATTTCTTTTTCTAATTTTGATATTTCAGTTGGACTTAAACTAATCTCGCCATGACATACACCAGCTTCATCATATGCAACAATTACTTCGCCAATGTCTTCCCGTTGTTCTCTTTGAACTTTTGCAAAGTGCTGTAGTAAAGTTTGTTCTACTTCGGTCGCACAATGCTCACGTAATAGGCAAAAATGTTCTGCAATTGCTGTTGGAATATAATAACAATCCACTAATGTCATTGCTTCTTTTGAATTTTTAGATGCTTTACCTTTAGGTTTATTTTTTTGACGCTTCATGAATAACCTCTCTTAATTTCTCTGTATCTAGTATACAAAAAAATTACCCATAAGGCAAAAAGTTATCTTTGAATTTTTTCAACGTTTTCTTTTTTTGCATATTCTGATAATTTTAAGGCATTTTCTAACTGCATTTTGAAAATACTTGTTTCACCTTTTTTCCAATCATTCACTGTAGTATAGCTTATTCCAGTATCTTTACTTATTTTATATGCAGTATATTTTTCTAATAAAGATTCAATTAATTCAATATCTACTATCAATTTTTAATCCTTCCTTTTTATCACCAGAATTTTTTCTATGTATCTTTGTTCCCAGAGTAATTCTATTTATACTACATCCAAAAAGTTAGACATAAAAAATCTAATTTTTGGGTGTTTTTTATGAAATTAACTTATGAAGAATGAAAAAGAGACGACTTAAGTCGTCTCAAAAAATCTAACTTTTTGGGTCACTTCACACTTCATTCACGATAGAGTGTTCTTATTTTTTGACTGCTCTTTTTTTATCCCACATATATAAAAGTGTAAAGACAACTATTGCTCCAATTGAAGAAACAAAACTAAACATGAAATTAGTACTTTTTGTAATAAGAAAATGTACGATAAATACAAGGTTATAAACAATGAGCATTGTAATAAATGATAATATTTTTTTCTTATTCTTCATAAAAATCCTTCTTTCTATTTATGTTAACATTTTAATTCCGTAAAAAAATGGTACTGTGTACATTGGTATCATCCCTTTTATATTTCTTTATATTCCATATTTCATCCAAAGCATAGCATATCATTCCAAAAAAACAAGTCTTGTTTTAAAAAATTATTTGCAGTATAATTAAGTAGTTATAGCGCTTTCATAAGCCTTCAAAATCAATAGAACATTGTTTTTCTTCATTATTGAGTTTTTTAGGATTAATTCTATTTTGAATAGTCTCTTTAATATTTACCGCTATTTGGCGTTGTCATTCTTTTTTGTAACTCTTCGAACTCCTTTTTGTTCGTTATTTGTACACTAGCATTCATCAAAATTCCTACCATTTTAACCTCTCCTCATTGCATTTCCATTAGAATCATTCTTTATCTGTAGTATATTTGAAAAGGGTCATCAATAAAATAAATATATGATTCAGATTCTATTTTTCGATAAATATTTTAAAATCTATTAAGATTATACTAGCTATTTTCCAAATGCTTCATTTCATGGTAGAATAGTAAACGAAATTGTTTCTTAAAGGAGTCAATATGTTAACGATCAATATGCTTACACGAGCAGATAGTGTAAAAGGACAAGGTGTTCTATCTGCTACAGAAGAACAAATTAATCTCGTAACAGAAGGTTTAAAAGAATATCAAGTCGTTGTGAATCAATTAAAAACATACAATATTACTCATATTCATACGATTAATCCAGATTTTTTAATAAAATCTGTTATCACAAGACAAAATCGTCCAATGATTGCTTCTGTTCACTTTTTACCGGAAACTTTAGAAAAAAGTATTTCCCTACCTCGTCCGATTAAAAAATTATTTTATAAATATGTTCTTCAATTTTATAAACAAGCAGATTATCTAGTAACCGTTAATCCACGTTTTATTGAAGATCTAGAACATTATGGAATTCCAAAAGAAAGAATCACGTACATTCCAAACTTTGTATCACGTGATACTTTTTATAAAATTACGGATCGTTCAAAAGCAACTCTTCGAGAATCTTTTGGATTAGATCCAAATAAATTTACCGTTGTATCTGCAGGACAATTACAAATGAGAAAAGGTGTTTTAGAATTTATTGATTTAGCAAAAAAAATGCCTGATATCCAATTTGTATGGGCAGGTGATTTTGCTTTTAAAGGGATTTCTGAAGGTCGTAAAGAAATTATGGAACATATGGATGAATTACCAAGTAATGTTCATTTCTTAGGGCTTGTAGAAAGAGAACGAATGAATGAATTCTTTAATATGGGAGATGTAATGTTACAACTTTCGTTTGAAGAGCTATTTCCTATGACGATATTGGAATCTATGAATGCGAATATTCCATTATTATTAAGAGATTTAAGAGAATATCGCCCTATTTTATTTGACTATTATTTAAAAGGAAATTCTCAAGTACAATTCCAAGAGATTTTACGTCAATTACAGCAAGATGAGGCTTTCTATCAAGAAGCTTGCGAAAAATCTAAAAAAGGAGAGCAATTTTACTCTAAAGAAAATGTACTCCAACAATGGCAAGCCTTTTATGATAAAGTAGCTGTTGAGAATCATTTAAAATAAAGGAGAATTTATGACTGAAACACATATTAAACAAGGTAAGCCTCTGTCTCCATTTGCACAAAGAATGATGCATGCTGCTTCTATCGCAGGAGCAATTGCCACAGTTATCTTTTGTATTTGGGCTTATCAAAAAGGATTATTTACTTCCCAAGAATCACTTAGTGAATATATGCAACGTGCAGGCATTTGGGGACCACCTATTTTTATCTTATTACAAATTTTACAAACAGTTATTCCAATTATTCCGGGTGCTTTAACAAGTATTGCTGGAGTCTATATTTACGGAATGTTTATTGGAAATGTCTACAACTATATCGGTATTATCATCGGTTCTATTATCGCTTTCCATTTAGCCCGAATTTATGGACAATTATTTGTAAAATCAATGGTCAATGATAGTACGTATCATCGTTATATCGGATGGTTAAATCGTGGAAATAAATTTGATTACTTCTTTACTTTCATGATGGCATTTCCTGTTTCACCTGATGATTTCCTATGTATGCT
Source organism: uncultured Granulicatella sp. (assembly GCF_963516875.1). Taxonomy (GTDB): domain Bacteria; phylum Bacillota; class Bacilli; order Lactobacillales; family Aerococcaceae; genus Granulicatella. The sequence goes on from NZ_CAUQCL010000015.1 coordinate 32,702, forward strand.
AGCTGGTTTAACAAAAATGAGTTATAAAAAATTCATACTCATTATTTTAATTTGTAAGCCAATCACTTTAGCGGCATATACTTATGGATTAACAGCCATTATTGATTATATTTGGGCTTTTTTCAAATAATGGAAGAAATATTGATATTTATCAAACTATTTTTAGTTTTTTTGCTAAAAATGGTTTGTTTTTTTATACTTTCCTTTTATAATAAACATATATTAAAGCAGTTACATTCCAATGGGAAAAAGAATGTTATCGATTGCATTTTATAAAAAAAGAAGCATTCATCTTTGTAGATGATTTAGGAGGAAACGGAATATGTATCATAGTATTACAAACTTTATTGAAAAAGCAAAACTCGAAAAATTATTAAATCCACTAGACGAAATTTATACAACCAATCAATTACTTCATCTATTACAATTAGATGATTATAAGCCATCTGAAATTTCTAATGATAATATCCCATCATTAGAGGATTCCGTGGACGAAATCATTCAATTAGCGATAGAATTAGGAGTAATTGAAGATATTTTACCAGAAAAAGAAGCATTTGAAGCAGCTGTTATGAATTTATTAACGCCTCTTCCATCTGTTGTAAATGCAAACTTCTGGAATAATTACAAAGAAAATCCTGAAAAAGCAACTGACTATTTTTATGCATTAAGTCAAAAAAATCATTACATTCAAACAAGAGCCATTGCTAAAAATATACAATTTCCATACTCTGGAAAATACGGTACTTTAGAAATTACAATTAACTTATCAAAACCTGAAAAGGATCCAAAAGCAATTGCTCAAGCAAAATTAGTCAAACAATCTAGTTACCCTGCTTCTCAATTAACGATGACAAATGAAGGGTATTATGGACGTTTCAATCATCCTGCTAGAAGCAATCATAGAATTATTCGTTTAGAAATTAATCATGAAGATTGGGGATTTCAATATTCTCCTTACTCTTATTTCAATGAACATTCAATTTTCTTAACTCAAGTACCACGTCCAATGCAAATTACAGAACGTTCATTTGAGAATTTAATGGATATTTTACGTCAATTCCCTCACTATTTTGTTGGATCTAATGCTGATTTACCAATTGTAGGTGGCTCTATTTTAGTCCATGATCACTATCAATCTGGTCGACATGTCTTTCCGATGGATGTTGCACCAATTTTAGAAAACTACTCTTTTGAAGGTTTTGACGGAACGGTCTCTCGTTTACATTGGTCTTTATCCGTAATTCGACTAGCAAGTAAAGATACAAAACAAATTGTTCAATTAGCGACTCATATTTTAAATAGTTGGAGAAATTATTCTGATGAAAGTGCGGATATTTTGGCATTTACAGAAGACACTCCTCATAATACGATTACACCAATTGCTCGTGTACGTGATGGTATCTATGAATTAGATTTAGTGCTTAGAAATAATCGTACGACTGAAGAATATCCAGATGGTATTTTCCATCCTCATGTGGATGTACATCCAATTAAGAAAGAAAATATTGGATTAATTGAAGTGATGGGGTTAGCAATTCTTCCTCCTCGTTTAAAAACAGAACTAAAAGAAGTTGAGAACTACTTACTAGGTCAAGCTCATCAAATGCCTGAAATGCATAAAGCTTGGGCTAATGAAATTAAAGACAATGAAAATATTACTCCAGACAATGTTGAAGCTTTGATTCGTCAAAAAGTTGGTGAAATTTTTGAACGTGGTTTAGAAGATGCCGGTGTCTTTAAACAAACAACTGAAGGACAAGAAGCATTTGGACGGTTTATCCATTCATTACAATAAAAATATCTTTTAATGCCTTTTCTGGTATAGTAGCAAAAGGACGGTAGCAGCCAGCTTCGCTGTCTCATACCTAAAAGTCGAGCCTGTAGTCTCGACTTTTCCTGTACTAGAAACCAATCGGTTTCTAGTACTCATGCTACTATGAAAAGGCTTATTTTTGTTACATAACTAAAATACGTCTTTCATGGCTAAAAATTATTTTACATACAAAAAACGATTTCCAAACGGAAATCGTTAATCATTACTTTCTAATAATAAATACTATTGAAACTATAATAATACTAATAATACTGGCAATTCCAATAATAATTATTCCTAATAAAATTGGTTTATCCGTTAAACTTAATAAAAATTCTTCCAGTTGAAAACTCATTTCAGTTTTAACCTCAGTAGTTGTAGTTTCTTCTGGTTCTTCAACTTCTTGTGGAATAATTGTTACAGGATAAGTTAATGGTTGTATTTTTGAAGTAATACGAGGAAGATCTGTTTCAATAACAATTTTATCCTCCTTCAAATGATATTTAGGAGTTTCTCCAATTCGAACTAATGTCTTAATATCTTTTTCTAGTTGAACTTTCACTCCATCAATTATATGTTCTCCAGCTTTTAACAGTGTTTGAGTTTCATATTCAGAAAAAGCTTTTCTTAGTAATCCATTCCCAATTTGGTTCTTGAAGAAAGAACTATTATCCTTATCTTCCCAAGCTCCAACTCCTAAAATAACTTGAATAAAACGAGTATCTTCTTGTTTAGCCGTTAATAAATGGTTAAATGCCGCACTAGGACTTGAACCTGTTTTAAATCCATCTACTCCTGGAAATCCCTGAATCATTCCTGGGATAGAACTGTTGTAAGTGTAAAATGATTCTTCATAAGGTGTTCCCACCATAACTGTAATTAAAGGATTTTTCGTAAAATTTGTTATTTCTGGAAAATCTTTTAAGAAATGATAGGCTAAAATGGCTAAATCTCTTGCAGTTGTTTGATTATAACGATTGTTATTGTATCCTTCAGGTGTATAATATCCTCTAAATGCAGAGGCTACTGCCCCACTAGCATTATTGAATTTTGTATTTTCCATACCCCATTCTTTAAATTTAGCATTCATTTTATCTAAAAACTCAGTATCTGATAACCCAGTTGCTCTTGCTACCATTAATGTAGCAACATTCGAAGACGGATAAAACATCATATATAATAATTCTTCAATTGGATAATCTACTCCAGCAACAATAATATTATTACTAATTTCCCCAATCGTTGAAATCGCACGATCTTCTTCTGTTGCAGTGACGATTGTATTTAACGATAATTTTCCTTCTTTCATCGCTTCAAACGCCATATAAGCTGTCATCATTTTTGAAATACTTGCTGGATCCCATGGTTGGTCAATATTACTACCAAAAACAATCTCCCCTGTATCAGCATCCACCATTATAGTACTTTCTGGTCTATAATATTCATCTACACCATAACCTTGTTCTGCTATAGCATCCATTACATCTTCTCTATATGGAATTGCTACAGTAGTTTGTTCAATTTTTTCAGGTTCTTGAGTTGTTTCAGATTCTACAGTAGTTTCTTGCGTAGCTTCTTTTATAGTAGAATCATTTTCTTCCGCTAAAATAGCACTTGTACAAAATAATGAAGCCATAAGGAAACTTAATCCCAAAATATGTTTAATTTTCACGAATGACCCTCCTCTATCAACTCTATTATTTTACTCTTTTTTGCGGAAATTAGCAAAAATTCTTACTAAAAATAAAAATTGCCGATTCAATTTTACTCGAACCGGCATTGATTCTTTTTAAATTTAAATAGAATCTCCATTGAAAATTGAATTTTTAACAATAACGTAATCTACTTTACGAATCGATTCTAAGTCTGAACCACCCGCATAAGAAATAGAAGATTGTAAATCTTGTTGCATTTCTACTAAAGTATCTTTTAATGAACCTTTATAAGGAACAATAATTTTTTTACCTTCAACATTTTTGCGTTCACCTTTTTGGAATTCTGATGCACTACCGAAGTATTCTTTGAAACGTTCTCCATTAATTTCAACTGTTTTCCCTGGTGATTCTTCATGACCAGCAAATAATGAACCAATCATGACCATTGTAGCACCAAAACGAATTGATTTTGCAATATCTCCGTGAGTACGAATTCCGCCATCCGCAATAATTGGTTTACGGGCAGCTTTTGAACACCAACGAAGGGCTGCTAACTGCCAACCACCAGTACCAAATCCTGTTTTAATTTTTGTAATACATACTTTACCAGGTCCAATCCCTACTTTTGTTGCATCTGCTCCCGCATTTTCTAATTCACGAACCGCTTCTGGTGTACCAACATTTCCAGCAATCACGAATGTTTCTGGTAAATGCTTTTTAATATGTCCAATCATATCAATAACTGAATTCGCATGTCCATGGGCAATATCAATGGTAATATAATCCGGAATTAAATTTTTCGCTTTTAATTCTTCAATAAATTCATATTCATGAGGTTTTACACCCACACTGATTGAAGCAATAAGATTTTTTTCATGCATTTTTTTAATAAATGGAATTCTTCCTTTTTCATCAAAACGGTGCATAATATAAAAATATCCATTTTCTGCTAAAAATTCTGCAACTGATTCATCAATAATCGTTTGCATATTCGCAGGTACTACAGGGATTTTAAACGTATGTTTCCCTAATTGAACAGTTGTATCGCATTCTGAACGGCTATTTACAATACATTTATTCGGTACTAATTGAATATCTTCATAATCAAAAACTTTCATTTCAAACATGAGGTAACCTCCTTAAATAAGCATTTGTTTCATATCTGTTACCACGAAATATTTTAACTTATTTTGACTAAAATGTAAACAAAGAATTGTGTTTTTATGAACATTAATTCCTACAACATTTGCATTATTTAGTAAAACACGAACAAAAAGATTGAAAAAGTACAAAAATGACTTTCTAAAGTAGAAATTTTAGCCATGAGATTCAATTAAGAACCTACTGCCGTCCTTGCTATATAAGAAAAGTCATATACCTAAATCATTCGAACCGTTTTAAAATTTATGACAAAAACAACAAAGACTTTCCAAAGTAGCAATTTTAGGCATGAGATTCGCTAGCGAAGCTGCTGCCGTCCTTGCTACATAAGAAAAGTCTTATAAAAAACAATTTATACTATTTCAACGAATCTTTCACTAATCCGAAAATAAATTGTGTTGAGTCAAATGGTTGTAAATCGTCCATTTTTTCCCCTAATCCAATAAATTTAACTGGAATATTCATTTCATGACGAATTGATAAAATTACGCCACCTTTTGCAGTACCATCTAATTTTGTTAAAATTAAACCTGTCACATCAATCGTTTCTTTAAATTGTTTTGCTTGAACTAAAGCATTTTGTCCAGTAGTTGCATCTAATACTAATAAAGTTTCATCTGCTCCTGTTTCAATTTCTCTAGAAATAATACGGTTCATTTTTTCTAATTCTTTCATTAGATTTACTTTATTTTGTAGACGACCCGCTGTATCAATTAATAAATAATCGATATTTTCTGCTTTCGCTTTTTTAATGGCATCATACACTACAGAAGAAGGATCTCCACCTTCTTTACCACTAACAACAGGCACACCTACACGTTCGCCCCAAATTTCTAATTGTTGGATAGCTCCAGCACGGAATGTATCTCCTGCAGCTAGTAATACAGAATGCCCTTCTTGTTTTAATCTCCAAGCAATTTTACCAATCGTAGTTGTTTTACCAACACCATTAACCCCAACAAATAGTAATACAGTTGGTCTACCTTCAGCTTTTGCTAAAGTTGCTAAATTGTCTTCACCTTTTTCATAAATGTCTACCATTTTTTCAATAATAACTTGTTTGACATCATGAGCATTTTTAGCATTTTGTAAACGTACTTCATCTCTTAAAGCATCCGTAATCGCCAACGTCATTTCAAAGCCTACATCTGAAGAAATAAATGTTTCTTCTAAATCATCGAAGAAATCTTCATCAATCGTTCTAAAATCTGCTAAAAATTCGTTTAAATGATCCGAAAAACTTTTACGAGTTTTTTGCATTCCTTGGTCATATTTATCAATAATAATCGAAGTTTCTTGTTCTTGCTGTTTAATGACAGCATCTTCACCGGTAAAGGCACGTTTAATACGATCAAATAATCCCATTATTTCACTCCTTCTCTTTCACGTTTATTTTGTTCTAAAATGTGATAAATGGCATGAGCTACCCCAGATTCTTCATTTGTCTTCGTAATGAATTTCGCCACTTCTTTTACTTCTGGAGAACCATTACCCATTGCTACTGGGAATCCAACAGTTGTTAACATTGATAAATCATTTTCTTCGTCTCCACAAGCTGCAATTTCCTCTACTGTAATACCTAAAATTTCAGCTAAATGCGTTAACCCTGTTCCTTTAGAAACTTCTTTTGGAACTACTTCTAATAAGAAAGTACGAGACTTCATACAATTGAATTTTTCAAAGAAAGCTTCTGGTAATTGGCAAATTCCTTCATCTAATAGTGATTCTTCAATACATAGCACTGCCTTATAAAATACGTGGCTTTCTTCAAATTCCGATGGATTTTTTTTAATAAACTCAATTGGATGTGGTAATCCTGGATAAATAGAAGGTCTTCCTTCTGGATAAGTTGTTTCATAAGCTCTTTCTAAATCAATCATAACAAGAGGTAATCCTACTTTATACGCTTCTTCATAGCAGTATTGCATATCATCTCTTGAATGACCTTGTTTAAATAAAATTTCTTGTGATTTTGTTTTTTGGATAATTCCACCATTGTAATTGATAGAAAAATCATCATCACCTAATAATTCTAGTTCTTCTAATAAATGATAAATACTCATTAAAGGACGACCTGTACAAAGAACAATTTTCACTCCTTGTTCTTTTGCAAGTTGAATGGCTTTTTTATTTTCAGGTGTTACTTTTTTATCATCGGTTAGTAATGTTCCATCTAAGTCTAGTGCAATGACTTTTATCATACAATCTCTCCTTTTTTACTCTAAGGGCTTTGAATCCTAGAGCCATCATTCAACACTTTACTATATATGTGTTGCTTTGATTTCATTCTTGTATTATATCAAATTTTTAGGTTTGTGACTATTCCTAAAGAAAAAGCCATATCACAGGTGTCAAACACAAGTGATAATGTCTCAATTAAACACAAGTAAAAATGTCCCAAAT
>NZ_CAUQCL010000016.1:0-39066 GCF_963516875.1 uncultured Granulicatella sp.
CGCAATCGCTTAAAATGCGAACGTTCGTTAACAGTGTTTATAATTTACCATAGCTAGCGTTAGTTTTCAAGTACTTTTATATAAAATTTTCATTTTTTTACATCCGTGAATTGTCAAGTCAAGTGCAACAAACACTAGCTTCATATATCATTAAATTTACTCTTCTTTTTTATCTTCAATTGGCTCAAGCCATTCTTTTTTGATATTTTTTTCAAGATTTTTTTTTCGTTGATCTTCTTCCAATTTTGGCATCATAATAAAAGTATCACCAAAACTATCAAAATCATATTCTTCCTCTAATGATGGTAATTCAATATCTTCCGGTAAAATTACTTTTTCTTTTTTTAGAAATTCATCTTTATTAAATCTTAAACCCATTTTTTTCACTCCTTCTTCTCTATTATATGTTTCTTTTATTAATTTTCAATCATTTATTTTTAACTAAAAAACACTCCAAGCTTAGAGGCTATTTCTAAAACTTGAAGTGTATGAATTTTAATTTAAAGATTCACTTAATTTTTCTATTTCAATTAATAAATCATCATGAGAATTAATTCTTGAAAATGCTGCTGCATCATTTAACAATAACTGAACTTCTTGGATATCCGCATTACTTTCTAGTGCATTTACTGCTAATTGATAATGTAATCTACCTAAATAATAAGTAATATGAAATTGACTACACAACTCAATTCCTCTTTTTAGTAACTCATTACTTTTTTTATAATTTTTATTATTTGAGAAGAACATAGCACTATGATATAAAACCATTAAAACTCTCCAAACATCTTCCATTTTTTCTAGTTGATGTTTTTCTGATTCATGAATTGCTTTTGAAAAGTAATATTCTGCTTTTTCAATATCTTTTTGTTGATGGTAGACTAAGCCTAAACCAGTGTATGCTAGGTGAATATAAGTATCATCATTTTCGTATTGTTCTGCTAGTATTTTATTAAAGTAGAACAAATCATCTTCCATTTCTTTACCCTGTAATACTTGAGTAAAGCCTCTTAAATAAAGTAGGTGAATTTTTTGTTCATCATTTAACTGTTCAACTTGAACCGTACCGATTAATTTTTCAGCCAATTCATAATCCATCGTTACAATACTTTCTTCTATTTTTTCTAGAAGTTTATTAATTGCAACTTCTTTCGTATTGACACTTGCAAATAAGTCCCCCACATCTAATTGCAATCGTGCGCACAATTGACTTAAAATTTTCATTGATGGAATTTGACCATGATTTTCAAAACGACTTAATGTTGCTTGAGTACAGATTCCATGACTTAATTCTATTTGAGATAAGCCTTTTTCTTTACGGCGCCTTATAAAAACTTGAATATCCATACTATTATTCTCCTAACTTTTAATTTTTTTTATTATACATCTTTTTTAGGAATTTTTCCAGTTAATGTAAATATTTTTCTTATATAAAAAATGTTGTATATTTTATATAAAATACAAATATTTATCATTGTCTTCTCCCTAAAGACACTGCGGACAATTCATTTTAACCTGATTCGTTAAAAGTTTCAACCTTTTATATAGGATTTTTACAAGTTTCTTTCAATTTTATAGTTTCTTATTTCTACTTATAGTTGTTCATTTTGTTTTATTCCTCCGAATTTATCGTTTTTCTATTTTCATCAAAATAAAAAGACTGGAATTCAATCCAGTCTCATTTCTAATTTAATCTGCAATTTCTACAACTAAATAACGATGTGGTTCTTTACCTTCTGAATGAGTAGAAATACGTTTATTTTTACTTAAGTATGCATGAATTTGTTTTCTTTCATATGCCGGTAATGGTTCTAAATATACCGGTTGTTTTGTTTTTAAAACACGGCGTGCTGTTCTTTCAGCAATTTGTTGTAAAGCTTCTGTACGACGTAAACGATAATCCCCTACATCTACTTGCACAGACATTCTTCCTTTTACAAAACGATGAACTGAAACTTGTGCCAATACTTGTAAAGCATTTAATATTTTTCCATATTTACCAATTAATAAACCTGGTTTTTCTGTTTCAAATACAAAATTCATTTTTTCTTTTTGTACTTCAACATGAACTACACTTGGTGCTCCATAAATTTCTGCAATTTGTTCTAAATAAGCCTTTGTAACATGAGCAGCTTCTTCAATATGATTATCTAATACTTCAACTGATTCATCAGATTCTGTATAGTTATCTTCTAAGTCAAATTCTTCTTCATAAGATTCTTCTACTTCTTCAATAACTTCTTCTTGCTCAATTTTTTCTTTAACAGTAATTGATACTACAGCATCTTTTTGTCCGAAACCAAATAATCCTTTTTTTCCTTCATCGATTACTTCAATTTCTACATCATCTTGTGTTAATTGTAGTTGACGTAATCCTTTTTGGATAGCTTTTTCTACTGAAGCATCATTTACTCGAATCGTTTGTGTCATCTTCTATATCCTCCATATTGCAAATTTACATGTATTATCTCATGTTCTTTGAATCTGAACAAGTCTATTATTAATTTTTGCCATGTTTTTTCTTTGCTTTTTCCAAAGCTTTTTCACGACGACGTTTTTCATGTGCAATAGCTTTTTGTTCTGCAATAAATGTAAATGGATTATTCATAATTAATGTTTGAATAACCATAAAGATATTCCCTACAACCCAATATAATGATAACGCACTTGGGAATGTTAAAGCTGTAAATCCAATCATTGCTGGTAAAACGAATAACATGATTTTTCCAGCTGCTCCACTATCTTGCATTTTCATTGTTAACCAAGAAGTTACATAAGTTGTAGCAACTACTAAAATTGGTAAAATGAAAAATGGATCTGGTAAATCTAAATTAAACCATAAAAAAGATCCTGTTTTTAAAGCTTCTGTACGACTAATTGCTTGATATAAAGCAATCATTACAGGTAATTGAATCGCTACCGGTAAACATCCAGCATATTGATTCACACCTTCTCTTTCATATAAAGCTGAAATTTCTTCTCGTAAAATTTCTTGTGTTTGATGATCTCGAGCAGAGTATTTCTCACGAAGTTTATTAATTTCAGGTTGTAAAATAGCTGTTTGTCTTGTTGTTTTATATTGGAAATGCATAATTGGTATTAATACAATTCTTGTTATGATTGTAAAAATAATAATTCCTAAACCATAACTATTTCCAAAAATATGAGATAAAGTAATAATAAATTGTGATAAATTATAAATAATCACTCGATCCCAAATTCCTGTACTTTCTGCTGTTACAGGTGTTGTACTACATGCTGCTAAAAATAATGTTAAAACTGCTAATGTTAAAGCTAATTTATGCTTTTTCTTCACTTAATTCCCTACTTTCTCCATTATAATCATCTTTTATTAAAATCTTTCCTAATTTTAATACATGCATCATACATTTTTTTAATTCTTGATAATTCATAGATACTACAGGTTTACGTGCGATCACGATAAAATCAATCTCTGACTGTAATTGTGGCTTTAGTTCTGTTAATACACTTCTTATCAATCGTTTTATACGATTTCTGACAACTGCATTTCCTAATTTTTTACTCACAGAAATTCCTACTCTAAAATGAGATTGATTCGATTTATTGATTTGATAAACCACAAATTGACGATTCGCTACTGAATTTCCATGATGAAAAACTTTTTGAAACTCTTGCTCTTTCTTTACTCGATAAGACTTACGCATACACTCACCTTTATCTAAGTTTTTAAAACATTTATAAAAAAAAGATCACTGAGACGTTCAGTGATCTAAGCTGCTAAAACTTTTCTACCTTTACGGCGTCTGCTTGCTAATACTCTACGGCCATTTTTTGTACTCATACGTTTACGGAAACCGTGAACTTTTTGACGTTTACGTTTGTTTGGTTGATATGTTCTTTTCATAACTTCTTGCACCTCCTAGTTCTGTGTCATGTCTAACTATCCTAGACAGTCTACATCATTATAATGATATTCTCTAACAAAGTCAATACTTTGTTTCTTGCATCACTGTACTGGAGTATCATACCATATTTTATTCAAAATACCTAGTAAAATTATTTTTCTTTCAATAGTTATCCACAATTAGTTTTATAAACTTTTTAAAATTTAAGCTTTATCCTCAGAATTTCCACAATTTTTTAACAAATTCAACCCCTGTTTACAAAGAATTATCCACAAATTGTGGATAATGTGGATAACCTTTTAAATCCTTTCTAGCTATTGAGTTTTACTTATGAACAACTCCTGTGAATAAGTGAAATTTTAAGGATTCATTTTTAATTTATCCACAAAACTGTGGATATTTTTTTCTTAATTCACTCTATTTTGTTAAAATAAGATTTTCTGTGGAAAACTTTTTAAAAAAATGCTACACTTACTCATAGATTTTAATCTTATTTATCCCCAAGGAGGTGTTTTTATGAATCCATTAGATGAATTTTGGAAAATTTTATTAGCTCATTTTGAAAAAACAAATTCAGATTTTACGATTAAACACTGGATTATGCCTGCAAAATTATTAAAAATTGACCAAAATTATCTATATATTCAGGTTCCTTCTCAAACATATGCAAATTTCTGGGAAGATAATTTATTAATGGATGTAATGGAACGTGGATATGATTATTTCAGAAAATCATTTGAACCAAAATTTATTATTTCTGAAGAACAAGAGTATACTTCAAAACAAACATTCTTGGAATCTACTCCACAAATTCCTATTAATGAAGAAACGAAAGAAATTTCTCAAAATATTTATTTAGAAGATGATTCGCTCTTAAACCCTAAATATACATTTGATTCATTTATCATTGGTAAAGGAAATCAAATGGCACATGCTGCTGCTCTAGTTGTTTGCGAAAGACCTGGGCAATTATATAATCCTCTCTTTTTCTATGGTGGTGTTGGATTAGGAAAAACTCACTTAATGCAAGCAATTGGAAATCAATATAAATTATTAAATCCAAATGCAAGAGTTAAATATGTAACTAGTGAAGCTTTTACAAATGAAATGATTACTTCATTAAGAACAAATACTCAACAAGAGTTTAGAGATTATTATCGTAATGTAGATTTATTATTAGTAGATGATATTCAATTTTTTGCTGAAAAAGAAGCAACTCAAGAAGAGTTTTTCCATACATTTAATGCACTCTTTAATAATCAAAAACAAATTGTATTAACAAGTGATCGACAACCTACAGAAATTAAAGCTTTACAAGAACGTTTAGTTTCACGATTTGTTTCGGGTCTTCCAGTTGATATTACTCCACCAGATCTTGAAACAAGAATTGCGATTTTATCTAAAAAAGCGGAAGCTGTTGGAATTGATATTACTACTGATACACTAAGCTATATTGCTGGTCAAATTCAATCCAATGTCCGTGAATTAGAAGGTGCTCTTGTCAGAGTTCAAGCTTACTCTGCTACTCATGGAGAAGATATTACAACGAATTTAGCAGCTGAAGCTCTACAAAACTTTATCCCAGGTAGTAAAGAAAAAATTGTATCCGTTCATGATATTCAAGAAGCGGTGGCACGTTATTACCATATCTCCCTCGAAGATTTAAAAGGTAAAAAAAGAACAAAATCCATTGTAGAACCTCGTCAAATTGCCATGTATTTAGCAAGAGAATTAACGAATAGTTCACTTCCAAAATTAGGGACAGAATTTGGAAAAGACCACTCTACTGTATTACATGCCTATGATAAAATTAATGAAGAATATAAGCTTCAAGGCGATATTACTAAAGCTGTTAATGATTTGAAGAAAAAACTTGGATTTTAAGATGTGGAAAACTACTCTATTTACTAAATAGTTATTCACAATACTTATCCACAATTAAAAATCTAGAAAATAATAGAAAATTGATACTTTTCCACAAAATTAACAGGCCCTACTACTATTACTATATTTATTATAAATAAAATTAAATTTAAAACAGACACATATACATTTAGGAGGCATAAAATGAAATTTTCAATTAATCGTCAAGCATTTTTAAAAAATTTAGCAGACGTTCAACGTGCTATTCCTTCAAAAACAACGATTCCAATTTTAACAGGAATTAAATTAGTTGTTTCTCAAGAAGGAATTACTTTAACAGGTAGTGATTCTGAAGTTTCTATTGAAATTTTTCTTCCAGTAGAACATGAAGAATTACAATTATCCATTCATGAAACAGGTTCAATTGTATTACCTGCTCGTTTCTTTGGTGAAATTATTAAAAAATTACCTCAAAATACATTTACTTTAGAAACAAATGACCAATTACAAGCAACGATTACAGCAGGAAGTGCTGCATTTACATTAAATGGCTTATCGGCTCATGATTATCCACAACTTCCAGAAGTAGAAAAAGATCATGTATTAACATTACCTGTTCCATTATTTAGACAAGTGATTTTACAAACATCTATTGCTGTTTCTACTGCTGAATCTCGCCCTATTTTAACGGGAATTCATATGGTTATTGCCAATAATCAATTAAAAGCTGTAGCAACAGACTCTCACCGATTGAGTCAAAGAATTATTCCTTTAGAAATGCCTGAATCAAGTAATGCATTAACATTTGAAATTACTTTACCAGGTAAAACATTAATTGAATTATCACGTATTATTGATGGTTTAGAAACGATTGATTTTGCAATTACTGAAAATCAAGTTCTTTTCCAAACAGAAACTCTTTCTTTCTACTCTCGTTTATTAGAAGGACGTTATCCAGATACAGATCGATTAATTAATGATCAATTTAATACAGCCATTACGGTTGTTGCGAGTGATTTAGTAGCAGCTGTAGATCGTGCTTCATTAATGTCACATACAGATAAAAATAATATTGCGACATTATCAATTAATGAAAATCGTATTTTATTAACAGGTAATTCGCCAGAAATCGGAAAAGTTGAAGAAGAAATTATGGTAGAAAATTATGAAGGTGCTTCATTAGATGTTTCATTTAATCCTGATTATTTAAAAGATGCGCTTCGTTTATTTGGTTCTTCAGAAGCAACGATTCAATTTTTAGAAGCGAATCGTCCATTTACATTGACATTAAAAGATAATCATTCCGATATTCCATATAGCTTTATTCAATTAGTGACACCAGTACGTACATTTAATGGATAAAAAATTTTCCATGATGATTTTGGTCATCATGGATTTTTTTTTTGCTTATTTTTAAAATTTTTAAAAAATCCTAGTAAATTTCATTTTTCCCTTTAAAAAAGGTTTTTTATTTATTTAATAAAAAAATGCAAAAATAGGCTAAATTTTTCAAAATCTTTGAGAATTCTCCAAAAAAAAGGTATAATACAGTAGTATGTGTATACCCAAATGAGAGAAAAGAGGAAAATCATGACAAAGATTGTAACGATCACAGAAGAATTTATTACATTAGGACAATTTTTAAAACATATTGATGTCATTACAACAGGTGGACAAGCAAAATGGTATTTGCAAGAAACAGTTGTATTTGTTGATGGTGAAATTGAAAATCGTCGTGGTAGAAAACTTTATGATAAAACACGTGTAGAAATTCCTGAAGAAGGCATTTTTGTTGTGAAAAGAGAATCTGAGGAAGTTATGGATGAGATTAGTTGAATTACAACTGAATCATTTCAGAAATTATGAGGAACTTTTTCTTGAATTTGGGAAAGGAGTTCATATTTTCATTGGTGAAAATGCTCAAGGAAAAACGAATTTAATGGAATCTATCTATACTTTGGCAATGACAAAAAGCCATCGTACTAATCAAGATCGAGAATTGATTATGTGGAATCAAGATGCTGCTACCATTAAAGGAAAAGTAGAAAAGAAAATTAGCAGTATTCCATTAGAAATTCGGTTTTCCAATAAAGGAAAAATAGGACGAGTCAATCATTTAGAACAAAAGAAACTTAGTTCCTATTTAGGACAGTTAAATGTCATTTTATTTGCACCTGAAAATTTAGAATTAGTGAAGGGTGCTCCTGCAAATCGCCGAAAATTCATGGATATGGAACTCGGTCAAATGAATCCTATTTATTTACATGAATTAGTAGAATATCAACGCCTTATAAAACAAAGAAATCATTATTTAAAACAATTAGCGATAAAAAAATCAACAGCTGATATTTATTTAGAAGTTTTAACAGAACAAGTCATTGAAAAAGCAAGTGCAATTTTAATCCATCGTTTAGATTTTATGGAACAATTGGAAGCTTTAGCGAAACCAATTCATGAACAAATTTCATTAGGAAGAGAAGAGTTTTCATTGAAATATCAAACATCCCTTTCGATTGAAAAAGGAATGTCTCAAGATGAAGTAAAAGAATTGTATCAAAAACAATTTGAAGCTGTACAAAAAAGAGAATTAGAACAAGCGAGTACTTTAGTCGGTCCGCATCGAGATGATTTGATTTTTTATTTAAATGATAAACCTGTTCAAAATTTTGGTTCTCAAGGGCAACAACGTTCAACTGTATTAAGTTTAAAATTAGCAGAAATAGAATTAATGAACATCGCTACTGGAGAATATCCAATTTTATTATTAGATGATGTGTTATCTGAATTAGATGATGATCGACAAACACATTTGATTAAAGCAATTGAAAATAAAGTACAAACATTCATAACAACGACTAGTTTAGATGGAATTCGTAAGCAATTTATTAATGAACCAATTGTATATCCGATTCATCAAGGTCAAGTTCAATGAAAAATGGAGTGTGAGAAGAGAAAATGACAGAAGAAAATAAAGAAGTTCTTGCTGCACAATATGATGCCAGTCAGATTCAAGTATTAGAAGGATTAGAAGCTGTACGTAAACGTCCAGGGATGTATATTGGTTCTACAAGTAGTGCTGGTTTACATCATTTAGTATGGGAAATTGTTGATAACTCAATTGACGAGGCTTTAGCAGGATTTGCGACTCATATTGAAATTGAGATTACACCTGAAAACCATATCCGTGTTACAGATGATGGACGTGGAATTCCAGTTGATATTCAAGAAAAAACAGGACGTCCTGCTGTAGAAACGGTATTTACGGTGCTACATGCTGGTGGTAAATTCGGCGGTGGAGGTTACAAAGTTTCCGGTGGTCTTCACGGGGTAGGTGCTTCTGTTGTTAATGCACTTTCTACAGATTTAACGGTTCAAGTTTTTAAAGATGGAAATATTTATGAACAGTCTTATAAACGTGGGGCTGTTTTAGAAGATTTAAAAATTGTTGGGCAAACTGATAAACATGGAACGAGTGTTTATTTTGTACCAGACCCAGAAATTTTCCAAGAAACAACCGTATATGACTTTGAAAAATTAGCGAATCGTGTACGTGAACTAGCTTTTTTAAATAAAGGATTAAAACTAACGATTACTGATTTACGAGTAGAAGAGCCTGTAGTAAAAACTTTTTATTATGAAGGCGGAATTAAAAGTTATGTTGAACATTTAAATAAGTCTAAGCAAGTATTATTTGAAGAACCGATTTATGTTGAAGGAGAACAAGATGGCATTCAAGTCGAAGTAGCTATGCAGTATACTTCAGGATACCATACGAATTTATTAAGTTTTACAAACAATATCCACACTTATGAAGGTGGAACACATGAATCTGGAATGAAAACCGCTCTTACTCGTGTTATTAATGATTACGCTCGTCGTCAAAAATTAATGAAAGAAAACGAAGAAAAATTAAGTGGGGAAGATGTACGTGAAGGATTAACCGCAGTTGTATCGATTAAACATCCTGATCCACAATTTGAAGGACAAACGAAAACAAAATTAGGAAATTCTGAAGCAAGAACGATTACTGATCGATTATTTGCGACTCATTTTGATAAATTCTTAATGGAAAATCCACAAGTCGCTCGTAAAATTGTTGAAAAAGGAATTTTAGCTTCTAAAGCTCGATTAGCGGCAAAACGTGCACGTGAAGTAACTCGTAAAAAATCAGGTTTAGAAATTTCTAATTTACCAGGGAAATTAGCGGACTGTTCAAGTAATGATCCAAGTGTTTCAGAAATCTTTATCGTCGAAGGAGATTCTGCGGGAGGTTCTGCAAAACAAGGACGTTCTCGTCACTTCCAAGCGATTTTACCAATTCGAGGGAAAATCTTAAACGTTGAAAAAGCATCATTAGATAAAATTTTAGCCAATGATGAAATTCGTTCTCTATTTACTGCAATGGGAACAGGATTTGGTGGAGATTTTGATTTATCGAAAGCTCGTTATCATAAATTAGTCATTATGACCGATGCGGATGTCGATGGAGCACATATTCGAACATTATTAATTACATTATTCTATCGCTATATGCGTCCAGTAGTGGAAGCAGGATATGTTTATATTGCGCAACCACCTCTTTATAAATTAAAACAAGGAAAACAAGAGTTTTATATTCAAAATGATGAGGAATTAGAAGCAAAATTAAAAGAACTTCCTGCTAGTCCAAAACCACAAATTTCTCGATACAAAGGTTTAGGGGAAATGGATGCGGAACAATTATGGGAAACAACAATGAATCCTCAAAATCGTTCGATGTTACAAGTAACGGTTGAAGATGCTGCTGAAGCTGATCAAGTGTTAGATATGTTAATGGGCGATAAAGTAGAACCACGTCGTGAATTTATTGAAGCAAATGCGAAATTTATTGATGTGAATGATTTAGATATTTAATGATTGAAGAAGAGGAGAGACAACATGTCTGAGGAAAAAGATTTAGAATTTTTCGAAGAAAAATTCGAACCAACGGATTTAGCCAAAACGATGCGTAAATCGTTTTTGGAATATTCCATGAGTGTTATTGTATCTCGTGCGCTTCCTGATGTTCGTGATGGTTTAAAACCTGTTCACCGTCGTATTTTATATGGAATGCATGAATTAGGAGTAACACCAGATAAACCCCATAAAAAATCAGCTCGTATTGTTGGGGATGTAATGGGTAAATACCATCCACACGGAGACTCTGCGATTTATGATGCAATGGTTCGTATGGCACAAGATTTCTCATATCGTTATCCATTAATTGATGGTCACGGAAACTTTGGTTCTGTCGATGGAGATAGCCCAGCGGCAATGCGTTATACCGAAGCAAGAATGAGTAAAATTGCTTTAGAAATGTTACGAGATATTAATAAAGATACGATTAATTATCGTGATAACTATGATTCAACAGAACGTGAACCAGAAGTTTTACCATCTCGTATTCCGAACCTTTTAGTCAATGGAGCAACAGGGATTGCAGTAGGGATGGCAACGAATATTCCTCCACATCATTTAGGGGAAGTTATTTCTGCATTACATTTATTAATGAAAAATCCTGATGTTACAACAGCTGAATTAATGGAAGTATTACCAGGACCTGATTTTCCAACAGGTGGAATTGTATTAGGTAAATCTGGAATTCGTCGTGCTTATGAAACAGGTCGTGGATCGATTACGGTTCGTGGTCGTGTACAAATCGAAGAATTAAAAAATGGAAAAGAACGTATTATTATTACGGAATTACCATATATGGTGAATAAAGCTCGTTTAGTAGAACGTATTTCTCAATTGCATCATGAAAAGAAAATTGAAGGAATTACGTACTTAAATGACGAATCTGACCGTAAAGGAATGCGTGTTGTAATTGAAGTGAGAAGAGATGTTTCTGCTTCAGTCGTTTTAAATAATTTATACAAATTAACGCCATTACAATCAAATTTTGGATTTAATATGTTAGCAATTGTAGGGCAAGAACCAAAAATTTTAAGCTTAAAAGAAATTTTACGACACTACTTAAATCACCAAGAAGAAGTGATTCGTCGTCGTAGTATTTTTGAAAAGAAAAAAGCAGAAGATCGTGCTCATATTTTAGAAGGATTACAAGTAGCTTTGGATCATATCGATGCCATTGTTGCGATTCTTCGTAGTTCTGCTAGTGGTGATATTGCTAAAGAACGTTTCATGAATGAATATGGATTAAGTGATAAACAAGCTCAAGCTATTTTAGATATGAGAATGGTTCGCTTAACAGGATTAGAACGTGAGAAAATTGATGCAGAATATGCAGATTTACAAGCACTTATCAAAGAATTAAATGAAATCTTAGCAAGCGAAGAAAGACGTTATGAAATTATCGAACAAGAATTATTAGAAATTCAACAAAAATTTGATAATCCTCGTCGTACTGAATTATTAGTAGGAGAAGCTTTAAGTTTAGAAGATGAAGACTTAATCGAACAAGAAGATGTAGTCATTACATTAACGAAGAATGGCTATATTAAACGATTAGCAAATTCTGAATTTAAAACACAACGTCGTGGTGGGCGTGGTGTACAAGGAATGAGCGTCCATGATGATGACTTTGTAGAAAATATGATTTCATGTTCAACTCATGATTCATTATTATTCTTTACGAATACAGGTAAAGTATATCAAGCAAAAGGATATGAAATTCCAGAATACAGTCGTACTGCTAAAGGATTACCAGTCATTAACTTATTGAATATAGACTCAACTGAGAAAATTCAAGCAATTATTAGTGTACCGGAATCTGATGAAACAGAAAGATTCTTATTCTTTACAACTTTACGTGGAACTGTTAAACGTGTGAAATTATCAGACTTCAAAAATATTCGTACAAATGGATTACGTGCGATTCAATTACGAGAAGATGATCAATTAATTCGTGTAGTCGTAACAAGTGGTCAAGATGGCATCATTCTTGGAACTTACCACGGAAATGCTGTAACATTCCATGAAGAAAAAGTTCGTGCAATGGGTCGTACAGCAGCAGGTGTTAGAGGCGTATCTTTACGTGATGATGACTACGTGATTGGAATGGATATTTTAACACCTGAACGTGAAGTATTAGTCGTTAGTGAAAAAGGATATGGTAAACGTACTGCTGCCAGTGAATATGCCTTAAAAGGTCGTGGTGGTAAAGGGGTTAAAACTCTTCGTATTACTGAGAAAAATGGTCCTCTTGTATGCTTAAGAACTGTAACGGGTGAGGAAGATTTAATGATTATGACGAATAAAGGAGTAATCATTCGATTCCACGCTTCAGATGTTTCTCAAACAGGTCGTGGTGCTCTTGGAGTTCGTATGATGCGTTTAGATCAAGATGCTATTGTAAGTTCATTAGCCATTGTTGATCGTGAAGAGGAAGCGGAAGAAACGGTCACTTCATCAGAAGAAACAGTTGTTTCTGAAAAAGTAACCGAAAACTTACAAAACTTCGCACAAGAATTAGTAGACGAACAAGAATAAAACAATAAAAATAGACTTTTCTAAATGAGCAAAGGTGTTTAACTCACTTATATGCTATGAGGAAAAGTCTTTTTTCTATGGATGATGGAAATCCAAAAAAAATTAAGCAATCCTTTAGAAAAATCGGACTTTAGTCACTAGTAAAGCGCTATTTTTAGGTGTATAATCAGCGTAATTACAGGATGGGAGGAAATTTATCATGATTGAATTTAAACAAGCAACAAAAAAATATGGAGATAAAGTAGCTTTAAACAACTTAAACTTAACTATTGAAAGTGGAGAAATTGTTGGATTAATTGGACATAATGGTGCAGGAAAATCCACAACCATTAAATCATTAGTGAGTATTTTACCACTCACAAGTGGAACCATTGAAGTAGATGGTGTTCCTCTATCACAAGATCCATTAACAATTAAGAGAAAAATTGGATATGTAGCAGATTCTCCAGATTTGTTTTTACGTTTAACGGCTAATGAATTTTGGGAATTAATTGCAGTTTCTTATCAATTAACAATGAACCAAATAGAAGAAAGATTAACGTATTTATTAGAGTTATTTGACTTTACTCCTTATCGTTATGATGTGATTGAATCATTTTCTCATGGGATGAGACAAAAAGTATTCGTCATTGGTGCTTTGTTATCTGATCCAGATATTTGGATTTTAGATGAACCATTAACTGGTTTAGATCCACAAGCTGCTTACGATTTGAAAAAAATGATGCGTGAACATGCTGAAAAAGGAAAAACAGTATTATTTTCTACTCACGTATTAGAAGTAGCAGAACAATTATGTGATCGTATTGCGATTTTGAAAAAAGGCGAATTATTATTTTACGGTACAATCGAAGAGTTAAAAGAACATAATCCTCAAGAGTCTCTTGAAAGTATTTATTTATCTTTAGCGGGACGTAAGGAAGGAGAGACTGTCGATGAATCTGCAAGCTGTTAGAAAATTAGTGAAGTTGAATTTATTATATGCAGTTGCTCCTGCTCAATTAGCTGCTTATCGACAAAAGCAAGAAAAAAATCCACTGAAAAAAATCGATATTCCTAAGAAAATACTTCGTTCTCAACTTATGATTGGATTAATTTATATTGCTTTTTTTGGAGTTCTTAATTCTTTAGTGAACCCTATTGGAGAAAATCCTGTCCTATTTGCGAATATGATTAGTATTTTTAGTGCTTTTACATTTTCTCAAAGTTTTATTGCATTTTATAATGTATTTTACGAAAGTAAAGATTTAACTTCTTATCGACCTTATGCATTTAGAGAAGTAGAAATTATTCTTGGAAAAGCTATTTCTGTTATGATGGTCGCTTTAATGGGATTAGGCCCTATTATTGCTTATTTTATCGTTTTACCGATTCAATATGGAAAAGATTTTTGGTATACCATTCCTTTAATGATCATTAACTGTTTTATCTTATTAGTCTTTTTAGGAGTATTTATTTTTACACTCGTACATTATTTGACAAGTTTGTCATTTTTTAAGAAACATAAAAATATTATTTCGAATATTTTATTAGGGTTTGTTTCTATTTTTTCAGGTTTACTTTATATTTTAATTTCTAATCATAATATGGTTTCAATATTAACGAAACAGGAGAGAGCTTTCATTCCTCCTTTTGAAGCATTTTATGCGATGATTCTCCATCCATTATCGTTTGATGGAATGATTGGCTATATTGGTTGGATTGGAATTACAGTTCTCTTATTAGTAAATATTCACTATAAAGTATTGCCAACCTTTTATGAAAAAGCGATGGAAGTTAGTTCAATTCAACAATATTCTAAAAGGGTTCGTAGCTTTACATTGGATAATTTTTCAAAATTAGTGAGAAAATACCATATCCAATTAATAAAAGAAGGATCCATTATTGTTCAAGGAATCATTGCACCAAGCATTTTACCGTATTTGATGTTATTACCAATGATTTTTGGAATAATGAGAGAAGGAATTACTGTTACAGAATTTTTTACCTTCCGATTTTTACTTTCGTATTTATTATTTGCACTAATGTTTGCAATGACGAATTCCTTTGGAAATAACTTAACAAGTATTGGTTTTTCTTTAGAAAGAGAAAATTTTGAATATTTAAAAGTATTACCAATTGATATGAAAAAATATGCTCGTGAAAAATTCAAAGTCTTATTTTTAGCGCAATCTTCTGTGCCAATTCTATTATTAAGTATTGTATTATTAGTATTACGCATGCCAGTTTTATTAGTATTAGCTGTAATAGTTACTTGGTTTTCGCTTAGTTTTGGGTTATCAGCTTGGGGATTTGAAAGAGATTATCGACTACGTGTTCCTAATTGGAGTAATATTGTTGAACTACAAAGTCGAGGAAATAAATTTTTATTAGGGATTTTAATGTTTATTTTATTTATCATTTTAATTCTTTGTATAGTGGCATCTTTCCCAATTATTCACTTCCTTCCAGAAAATATTGGGTATACGATAGGTGCTGCAGCTTTTATTATTCTGAATGGACTAGGAATATTCTTTGGTGAATTTTATTTAAGAAAATTGAAAAAAGCTTTATAATTTTTGACTTATGTTTAAAATTTCAATATGATAATAGAAGAAAGGGGAATGGATAGAAATGACTGCTAAAGAAACATTAACGGCAATTACAAAACATTTAAACGAAGAACAAGTTTCTGTTTTATTAAGATATATTTATACTGTTTTCCCTGAAATTTCTGATGAGATGATTAATGAAAATGGTGAAGTAGTTGTAGATGAGTTTTATCAAAATATGATTCATCAAATTGATCCTAATGATAAAGGAGAAAAATATTCTAAAGAAGAATTATTAAAAGAATTAGGGATTGTTTAATTACTTTACTAAAAAAATATTTATATGATTTAAGACCATGGTGATATTGATATATAGGACTCCATAGTGAAAACTATGGAGTTTTTGTGGTTTATAATATAGTTTAAAACTATAATATAAGATAATAATTAGATAATTGACTAGAACAGTTTCTCCTGTTATTCTAAGTTCAGTTAAAGAAACGCACTATGAAAAGGTGAGTAGAGAAGGAAACTTGTTTAGAGAGTCTCGGTAGGTGAAAAGAGATCAAGATTGAATTTTTGAAGATGGCCTTGGAGTGTTAGATATTGAATGATTAAATATCTACGGGTAGCCCGATATAGCAAGAGTATAAAGATACTCAAAGAGGGAATTATTGCGAAATAATTCTAAAACAAGGTGGTAACACGAAATTTCGTCCTTGCAGTGAAAAACTGTAAGGATTTTTTATTTTAGGAGGAATATATTATGACAAAACAACAAGCACCATTTAGAGTAGATCACGTAGGAAGTTTCTTACGTCCAAAAGAATTAGTAGAAGCAAGAGAAAAATTTGCAAACGGTGAAATCACACGTGAAGAATTAACAGCAGTAGAAGATAAAAATATTCAAGAAATCGTAAAAAAACAAATTGCTGCTGGTTTACAAGGGGTAACAGATGGAGAATTCCGTCGTGCTTACTGGCATTTAGACTTCTTTTGGGGTTTTAACGGCGTAGAACATGTAGTAGGTGAACGTGGCTATTTATTTCATGGAATTGAAACAAAAGCTGATACCGCAGTACTTAAAGCACCGATTAATGGGAAAAATCACCCATTTGTTAAACATTTTGAGTTTTTAAGAGATTTAGTAAAAGAAGAAGATGTGATTGTTAAATTTACTATTCCTTCTCCTTCACAATTTTATTTTGAATTAATTCGTACACCAGAGCATGTTGCTGCTTGGGAAGCTGTTTATTCAACAACAGATGAATTATTCGAAGCTATTATTAAAGCTTATTCTGAAGTGATTCAAGATTTATATGATGCAGGATTAAGAACATTACAATTAGACGACTGTACATGGGGAGCTTTAGTAGACGATGGATTTGCAAAACGTTTCCGTGAAAATCGTCCATTAGAAGAAGTACGAAGAGAATTTGCTGCTCGTGCATTACGTTTAAACAATGGTGTTATTGCAAATGCACCTAAAGATTTAGTGATTAACACTCACGTTTGTCGTGGTAATTTCCATTCTACTTGGATTTCTCAAGGGGGATACAATAAAGTAGAAGATGAATTACTAGGTGGAGAAAATGTAAATGCTTATTATTTAGAATTTGATACAGACCGTGCAGGGGACTTTAAACCATTAGCAAAAGTTGGCACAGAGAAAAAAGTAGTTCTTGGACTATTAACATCAAAATTTGCTGATTTAGAAAATAAAGATGAAATTATTGCTCGTATTAAAGAAGCTAGTCAATATGTACCATTAGAAAATCTATACTTAAGTACACAATGTGGATTTGCTTCAACAGAAGAAGGAAATATCCTTACTGAAGAAGATCAATGGAAGAAAATTGCATTAATTAGTGAAATTGCACAAGAAGTTTGGGGAAAATAAACTTAGTATTATAAAACAAACAAAGGGCTATGGGGGAGATTTATTTTAATCCATAGCCTTCCATTTTTTTAGAAGGGAAGTGTCATAATGACAACATTTCAACAACAACTAACTCAAGCATTTAAAACATTAAAACAAGCAAAATGGGTGAATTTAAGCCATCAAATTGATGCCAATAGTCCTCATTTTCCTGCTTTGCCAGCATTAGAACAAAAAGATTTATTTACATTAAATGATGGTTTTCATGTACAACAATTATCAGTAGTGACTCAATACGGAACACATATTGATCCGCCTTGCCATTTTGTTGAAGGTGGACGATTCCTTGATGAATTAGAGTTAAAAGATTTACTGTTACCATTATACGTGATTGATCGTTCAAAAGAAGTAGCTGAAAACTCAAACTATGAATTAACAAAAGAAGATGTATTAGCATTTGAAGAAGAATATGGAGAAATTGAAACAGGTGCATTTGTTGCCTTTCGTAGTGATTGGTCACATCGTTGGCCAAGTTAAGATGCAATTCGTAATCTTGATGAAAATAGTGTTCAACAAACACCAGGTTGGAGTAAAGAAGCACTAGAATTTTTAATTCATGAACGTCATGTAAAAGCAGTAGGACATGAAACATTAGATACAGATTCAGGAGTTCATGCGGCGGCACATGGGTTAACAAATGAGTATTATTTACTAAGCCAAAACATTTATCAAGTAGAAGTATTAGCAAATCTTGATCAAGTTCCTGCAGTAGGTGCGGTTATTTCAGTATCTTATCCAAACTGGAAACGTACACCAGGTTCACCTGTGCGCGCAATTGCTTATTTACCAGAAGCTGAATAAAAGAAAAGAGGAATAAATATGTCAAATCATGAAAATTGTAATTGTTGTCAAAAAGCGCCTTTCCGCTTAGATCACGTAGGAAGTTTCTTACGTCCAGAAAGATTAAAAGAAGCACGTGCTAAATTTAGTGCTGGAGAAATTACTGCTGAAGAATTAGAACGTGTAGAAAATGAAGAAATTATTGCTTTAGTTGAAAAAGAAAAAGAGCTTGGTCTTCAATCCATTACAGATGGAGAATTCCGTCGTGCTTTCTGGCATTTAGATTTCTTAGAAAATTTAGATGGAGTGGAGTTAGTAGAAGTAGAACATTTCTCAGTTCAATTCAAAGATAAAGATGTAAAACCAAAAACTTTACGCATTGTTGGAAAAATTGATTTTTCAGAAAGCCATCCATTCGTAAAACACTTCAAATTCTTAAAAGAACATGCTGGAGATACACCGGTAAAATTAACGATTCCTTCACCAAGTATGTTGCATTTAATTACACAAGTACGTGAGAAAAACTATGTTCCAATTGATCGTTACAAAGATAATGAAGCATTATTCTATGATGATGTTGTAGCAGCCTATCGTAAAGCTTTACAATACTTCTACGACTTAGGATGCCGTAATATTCAATTAGATGATACAAGTTGGGGAGAATTCTGTGCTTTAGATAAGCGTGAAGCCTATGAAGCACGTGGTTTTGACCTAGAACAAATTGCTCGTGATTATGTAGACGTGTTAAACCGTGTAATTGAATGGAAACCAGAAGATTTAGTAGTAAATATGCATATTTGCCGTGGTAATTTCCGTTCAACATGGTTCTCAAGTGGTGGTTATGAACCAGTTGCTAAAACATTATTCGGTCATTGCCGTGTAGATGGATTCTTCTTAGAATATGATAGTGATCGTGCTGGAGATTTTACTCCACTTCGTTATATTAAAGACCAAAAAGTTGTATTAGGATTAATTACTTCTAAATCTGGTGACTTAGAAGATAAAGATGAAGTCATTGCTCGTATTAATGAAGCAAGCAAATACGTTCCTCTAGAACAATTATGCTTAAGTCCTCAATGTGGATTCTCTTCAACTGAAGAAGGAAATATTTTAACAATTGAAGCACAATGGGATAAATTAAAACTAATCGATGAAATCGTTCGTGAAGTTTGGGAATAATTTTTTAAACAGTATGTGGATTATTCTGCGTACTGTTTTTTATATAAAAAATAATGCAAAATCGTTGTCAGAATGCAATTTCTCTGCTATAATAATGGAACGTGAGTATTAGTATTAATACTCTCCTTGCTTGTTCAAAAGAATAAGCCAAAAGACCATAAGGAGGTGACAGTCAATGAGTCAAACATCAAAATACGAGATTTTATACATCATCCGTCCAAACATCGATGAAGCTGCTAAAGCTGAATTGGTTGCAAGATTTGATGCTGTATTAACAGACAATGGCGCTGTTGTTGTTGAATCTAAAGACTGGGCGAAACGTCGTTTTGCATACGAAATTAAAGATTTCCACGAAGGTATCTATCATTTAGTGAACATCACTGCTGAAGATGCAAAAGCAATTGACGAATTCGACCGTTTAGCTAAAATCAGCAATGACATCTTACGTCATATGATTGTTAAAGTAGAAGCATTTGCTTAATATTAAGTAAAACAAATCTTGAAAGGAGCAGATACTATGATCAATAATGTTGTGTTAGTAGGTCGTTTAACTCGACCAGTAGACTTAAAATATACTCCAAATGGAGTAGCAGTTGGAACTTTTTCAATTGCATGTGACCGCCGTTATACAAATCAACAAGGAACTAGAGAAACAGACTTTATTAGTTGTAGAGTTTGGAGAAAAGCTGCAGAGAATTTAGCGAAGTTTACTCGTAAAGGTTCATTAATTGGTGTTGAAGGACATATTGAAACTAGAAGTTATGACAATCAACAAGGACAAAAAGTGTATGTAACTGAAGTAGTCGTTGATAATTTTTCATTCTTAGAATCAAAAAATGTGACTGAACAACGTCCAGTAAATGATTCATATAATGGTTATTCACAACAAAATCAGTATCAATCACAAGGTGGTTTTAACACACCAAGTGCTCCTACATCATCATTTGGAAATGTTCCAGCAGACCCATTCTTAGCGAATGGAGAAGCAATTAATATTTCTGACGATGATTTACCATTCTAATCAAAAGGAGGATACCGTAATGGCTCAACAACGTAGAGGTGGCGGCGCTCGTCGTCGTAAAAAAGTTTGCTACTTCACTGCAAACCACATTACATATATCGATTACAAAGATGTAGAATTATTAAAACGCTACATTTCTGAAAAAGGTAAAATCTTACCACGTCGTGTAACAGGTACTTGTGCTAAATATCAACGTCTTTTAACTGTTGCTATTAAACGTGCTCGTATTATGGGATTATTACCATTTACAACAGTAGACTAATGAAGATAAAGGACTGGTTTTCCAGTCCTTTTTTCTATCAAAATGTTTCACGTGAAACATTAGAAGTTTTTCTCTGATGTTGGAGTAAATGTTTCACGTGAAACATTTTGAAAAAGTATGAAGGGTATTCCTTAGCTTTAAAATATGTTAAAATGTATATAGAAAGATGGTGATAAACATATGTTAAATCATTTTAAAGAATGGTATGAAAAACTTCCGTCTTATCTAAGAATTCCATCTGTAAAATATTATGGTGGTTCATTTATAATTCTTTTAAGTATTATGTGTATGATGAGTTTTATGATTCATCCTTGGTTAGGTTTTATAGTACTTATTTGGTTATGTTTGTTTGCCATTTTAACCTATTTTTCAATTCATATTATTTCAAAACGAATAAATGATTATGCAACTGATTTAGCATATCAAATTCGTAAAGGTGAGCAGGATGCTTATTTAAAAATGCCAATTGGTATGATTTTATATGATGAAAAAGAAAATATTAGATGGGTAAATCCATATTTACAGAAAAAACTTCAAAAACAAAATGTTATTGGAGTGCCACTAAAACAATTAAATGAACGATTATTTTATCAAGTGAAAAGACAAATTCAACAACACAAAGAAAAGGATATTTTTTCTCACGAAAATAAAAAATATCAAGTAATCGTACATCCAGATATTCGAATGATTTATTTAACGGATATTACTGAATATGCAAGTATTGAGGAAAAATATTATGAGGAACAAATCGTTTTTGGGCAAATATTTTTAGATAATTTTTCGGAAGTTTCCCAGTCATTAAATGATAGAAGAAAGTCTAATTTAAATAATTTTGTAACGAATCAATTATCCAGTTGGGCAATCCATCATAATATCTTTATGAAAAGAGTGGACGATGATCGATTTATCGCATTTTTAAATCGCAAATCGTTAGAAACTTTGGAAAAAGAAAAGTTTGATATTATGGATAAGATTCGTGAAACTACAGCAAAACAAAATTTTCCATTAACAGTTAGTATGGGCTTCTCCTATGCTGATAAAAATAATAATGATGTTAAATACCCAGAAATTGCATCGTATGCACAAGCTAATTTAGATTTAGCTCTTGGACGAGGTGGAGACCAAGTTGTTGTTCGTTCTCAAAATGAAGATGCACGTTTCTATGGTGGAAAATCTAATCCAATGGAGAAACGTACAAGAGTGAGAGCAAGAATGGTTTCTCAAGCATTGAAAGACTTAATGGAAGAGGCATCTGAAATTATTATAATGGGACATCAGTTCCCAGATATGGATGCTATTGGTGGATGTTTAGGAATTAGAAGAATTGCTAAAATGAATCAGAAAAAAGCGTGGATTGTCACGAATGAAAATCAGTTTTCTCACGATATTCATAAATTAATGGATGTAATTCGAGAACAAAAAGATTTACGAGAGGATATTATTACTCCAGAAGAAGCATTAGAAAAACTAACTCCGAATACATTAGTAATATTAGTTGATGTTAGTCGTCCGGTTATTGCTGCTGCTCCAGAAGTGTTAGAACAAGCAAATAAAATTGTAGTTATTGATCATCATAGAAGAAGTCAAGATTTTCCAAAAAATCCTGTGTTAGTTTATATCGAACCATACGCATCTTCTACAGGGGAACTAATTACGGAATTATTTGAATATCAGAATAACTATACAGAAAGTATTCAACCAATTGAAGCAACGGCTATGTTAGGTGGAATTATTGTAGATACAAGAAACTTTACATTAAGAACAGGTTCAAGAACATTTGATGCAGCAAGTTACTTAAAATCAGTAGGAGCAGATACAATCCTCATTCAAAGATTATTGAAAGAAAATGTAGAAACTTATTTATTAAGAAGTCATTTATTAAATTCATTAATTTTATTAGATAATAATATTGGAATTGTACAAGGAGAAGAAGATAATCCTTATCCTACAGTTGTAGCTGCACAAACAGCAGATATGATGCTTTCAATGGAAAATATTGATGCTTCATTTGTTGTTACAAAACGTGAAGATGGACGAATTGGTATTAGTGGAAGAAGTTTAGGAAATAAAAATGTACAACGTGTAATGGAAAAAATGGGCGGTGGTGGACATCTCTCAAATGCAGCTACTCAATTAAGTGATACAACAATTGAAGAGGCTGTTACACAATTAAAAGAAGTTATTTCTGAATTAGGAAATGAAATAGATTTATAGGAGGTTAGAAAAATGAAAGTTATTTTTCTACAAGATGTTAAAGGTAAAGGTAAAAAAGGAGATGTAAAAAATGTAGCAGATGGCTATGCACAAAATTTCCTTATTAAAAATGGTTTAGCAAAAGAAGCAACAAATGCTAGCTTGTCAACTTTAGCAGGTCAAAAGAAAGCTGAAGAAAAACATAATGCTGAATTATTGGCGCAAGCAAAAGAATTAAAAGAATTCTTAGAAAAAGAAGAAACAGTTGTAACAATTAAAGCTAAAGCAGGTGAAGATGGACGTTTATTCGGAGCAATTCCAGCAAAACAAATTGCAGAAGAATTCAATAAAACATTTAATTTATCATTAGATCGTCGTAAATTTGAATTAGCCGCTCCAATTCGTGCATTAGGTTTTGCTAGAGTACCTGTTAAATTACATCATGATGTTCAAGCGACAATGACTGTGAATATTGTTGCTCAATAATTTTAAGTTTTTCACTGATGAGGATAAATTTTGAATGAGTAAAGGCTGTGGAAATGGGTTGTTCGACAAATCCTGTTGGTGAGAAATCACCGACAGGATTTTTTACATGCAAAAAAGAGAAATCCGAGTTATGATTAAGTCGACCAAAACCAATCAAAGGAGGATTTCTCTCATGGACTATTGTATACGAAAATTACTAGGATTAACAGAAAAAAATTTTATTGCGGATGAAAATTGGTTAGAAACGGTGACAGAAAACCACGAAATTGTTCATAAAGTTAAAGGAACTTGGACAAATACTTGTACTTCTTGTCTATATTGTTCTAGCGAAAATATGATTAAACATTCTCCTATGGAACATAAAATTAGAATTCCACATCTATATGGGAATAAAACTATTTTAGATTTGAAGGTACAACGATTCATCTGTAAAGATTGTCGTAAAACTTGGGTTGCAGATTGCCCTCTTGTTCCTAAAAACAGTAATATTTCTTATGATTTAGAGTGCCAAATCATGTTATATTTAAAAGAAAATTTCTCTAGAAAAACTATTGCGAAGCTTCTTTCTGTTTCAGATAAAACGGTAGAAAGAGTGATGAAGAAGTTTAAAATAAAAACAATGCAACAATATAACTATTTACCTAAAGTGCTTTGTTTAGATGAATTTAGAGGCGTTAAAACTCAACAAGGGAAAATGAATTTCATTTGTTTAGATGGAGAAAATCGCCAATTAATTGATATTTTACCTGGTAGAACACTTCATGAATTGATTTCTTTCTTTATGAAGTTCTCCCGTAAACAACGTTTAAAAGTAAAATATTTAGTGATGGATATGAATGCTTCTTATCAAAACCTTATTAAAACAGTATTTCCAAACGCTGTTATCGTAGTAGATCGATTCCATATCGTTCAACATATGAATCGTAATTTTAATCAACTTCGAGTTGTAATTATGAAGCAATTCTCTGCTAAATCAACACAACAGAAGACATTGAAACGCTACTGGAAACTGCTGTTAAAACCAAGTGATGAATTAGATGAAGAAAAATTAAGGTATAATTATCACTTCAAAACCTATCTTACTCAAGCGCAATTAGTAGATAAATTATTGAGTTTTGACGAAGTGTTATCAGATGCATATGATTTCATCCAAGAACTTAGAAAAGCCTACAAGAAGAAAGATTATGAGGCATTTATGACATGTATAAAGGAGATTCCAAGACAATTACCTTATGAATTTAAGAAGAAGTTTGAAGTGTTTAAACGTTTTAAGGATGGAATTTATCAAGCCTTTACGAAAGGATATTCTAATGGATCTATTGAAGGAACGAATAACTTAATCAAAGTGATTAAACGTGTAGCATATGGATATCGAAATTTTGAGAATATGAAATTAAGAATTAAGATTATCAAAGGGTGTTTCTTTACCCCGGTCAATAGAAAGTCATTATGATTTAAGAAAGGTTGTATAGAGTCGTTTTAACTTGACAATGAGCCTCTATGGGCATGTTGATTTGGGGGAAGCGAAAAATAATATCAAATTTCACAGCCCCCAAACCGCTAATCGCGGATAACATGCCCCTACTCATTATAAAGTTAAAACTAGATTTCGTTCATAGTTATGTTTGTGGTTGATTGTTAAATAGATTAAATCGTTAATTTTCTTCCACCTTGTTCAGTTAAAATTAAAGACTTAATTTGGTGTTAAATTTTATCCACCAACAGAATTTGTCGATGAGCCTGGAAATGTTTTCCACAGCTTTTTTACATAACTTGTTAATTAATTCGCAAGTTGTTATAAATAAAAAACCACCGATTTCTCATCGGTGGAAAAAAGGATTAGAAATATTTATTTTGGGAGGATAAATAATCTTATTTGGGAATGACTAAAGTATAGTGGAAGAATATGAAGAATTTATGAAATATATTTATAGATTTTATTATAATTTATGAAAACTTATTTATGATACGCATGTCCTGCTGTAATTCGGAAAGAACGATAAATTTGTTCGACTAATACTAATCGCATTAGTTGATGAGGAAGAGTAATTCTTCCAAATGAAATTTTAGCATTCGCACGTTTTTTGACAGTATCACTTAATCCTAATGAACCTCCAATAATGAATGCAATAGAACTTTTTCCATTAATTCCATAATTTTCAATCTTTTCAGCTAATTGTTCTGAACTAATTAAATCCCCTTCAATAGCCATAGCAATAACGGTATCAGAATCCTTTATTTTTGAAAGAATCTTTTCTCCTTCTTTATCTTTAACTTGTTCCATTTCTTTCTCACTTAGATTTTCTGGAGCTTTTTCATCTGGTACTTCAATAAGTTGAAGTTTACAATAATTTCCTAATCGCTTAGCATATTCGTCAATTCCTTGTTTTAAATATTTCTCTTTTAATTTTCCAACACTAATAATCGTAATATTCATAAGAGTCTCCTTTAAAAAGTTTACGTTAGTATTATACTAAACATTTAGATAAGATTTCATTTATTTTATCGATTTTTTTTTGGAAAAGCATTATAATTTTCAAGAATAGATTTTTATGATTAATGGAGGAATTAAATGATTCGTTTTTTATTTCAACAATCCATTCCTAAAAGAATAGCAGCTAGTTTTGCTATTGTCATTTTAGTGGGTTCTTTATTACTAAACTTACCTATCTCACAATTAGAGACATCACAGGCAACTTATTTTGATCATTTGTTTACAACTGTTTCGATGGTTTGTGTAACAGGATTATTTACTCAACCGGTCGCTTCTACTTATAATACATTTGGTCAAATCATTTGTATGTTCTTAATGCAAATTGGTGGACTTGGTTTAATGAGTATGATTGCCTTTTTCTTATATGATTTTGGTAAGAAATTATCTTTAACAGATAGATTGGCATTGCAAGATAGTTTAAATCGTGATGATACAAAGGATTTTAAAGATTATTTGAGAACGATTTTTAAATATACGATATTAATTGAGGGAATAGCGGCTATTGTTCTTTCTTATCGTTTTATTCCAATGTTAGGAGTTGGTAAGGGAATATTTACAGCGATTTTCTTTGCAATTTCAGCTTTTTGTAATGCGGGATTTGATAATTTAGGAAGTAATAGTTTAATTGATTATGCAACAGATCCTTTATTATCAATCGTTATATCGGCGTTGATTATATTAGGAGGAATTGGTTTTGCAGTATGGTTTGATGTGAAAAATTCTCTTTCTTGTTATCGTCGTTCACTTCAAAGTAAATATCATAAATCATTTTATCAACGATTACATTATCATACGAAAGTAGTTATTTTATTAACGATCGGAATTTTGGTAGCAGGAACTTTCTTAACATTGATAACAGAGTGGAGTAATCCTGATACAATTGGAAATTTGAATTTCGGAGAAAAATTATTAGTGAGCTTTTTCCAAACTGTGACAATGAGAACAGCAGGATTTGCAAGTATTGATTATACAAAGGCAAATCCATCTACTTTATTACTCTATTGTATTCAAATGTTTATTGGAGGCTCTCCTGGAGGAACAGCAGGTGGTGTGAAAACAACAACCGTATTAGTGGTGTTATTATTTATTCGTTCTGAAATTTATGAGAAAAAATCGATTAATTTTAGAAATCATACTATTTCCTATGAAATGGCTCGAAAATCATTAATGATTTTTATCATATTTACCGTATTAACATTAAGTAGTGTATTTTTATTAAGTATTACAGATCCACAGGCTCCATTATTATATACATTATTTGAAACGATATCTGCTATGTGTACAGTAGGAGTAACGGCTAATTTAACACCGACTCTATCGATGTTTGGACAAATTATTATTATGTTATTAATGTTTATAGGAAGAATTGGACCATTAACAGTTTTATTAAGTTTTTCAAATCGAAATAAACAAAGTTCATCGATAAAATATGCGAAAGCTCCATTATTAATTGGATAGAAAGTAGGAATATATATGACAAAAACAGTAGGAATCTTAGGGCTAGGATTATTTGGTACAACAATTGCGAAACAATTAAGCCAATATGACTGTGATATTATTGCAGTAGATAGTCAAGAAGAAAATGTAAATCGATTAGAACCTTATGTGACAAAAGGAGTTGTTGCAGA
Organism: uncultured Granulicatella sp.; assembly: GCF_963516875.1. Taxonomy (GTDB): domain Bacteria; phylum Bacillota; class Bacilli; order Lactobacillales; family Aerococcaceae; genus Granulicatella. The sequence goes on from NZ_CAUQCL010000016.1 coordinate 27,731, forward strand.
TATTACAGATATTCATGTATTAGAAGAAATTGGTATTAGTGACTGTGAAGTTGTAGTGGTTGCTACAGGAAGTAATTTAGAAGCGAGTATTTTAGCAGTGATGCATTGTAGTAAATTAGGAGTGCCAAAAATTGTAGCAAAAGCAAAAAGTAAAACTTCAACAGAAATCCTTATGAAAATGGGAGCAACTAGAATTATCAATCCTGAAAAAGAAACAGGAATACGTGTTGCAAAAAATATCCTCCATCATAAATTAGCAGATGTAATTGCATTAGATGAAAATATCTCCTTAGTAGAATTTTATCCACCATTATCATGGGTAGGAAAAGCATTAAAAGATTTACATTTACGTCAACAATATGACTTAAACTTAATTGGATATCGTACAAAAGAAAACTCTCCTTTAAATACACAATTAAGTGCGGATTATGAGATTCAAGAACAAGTGATGCTAGTAGCCATTATCGATAGTAAGCGACTAGAAAATGCTGATTTTTTGAATGAAGATTAATAAAAGAAAGCTCCCTTTTTAGGAAGCTTTCTTTTTTGCGTTTGCATTAACGGATAACTGTTTCAGTTTCAGCATCGAAGAAGTGTGATTTATTTAAGTCAAATGCTAAATCAACCATTTCTCCTGGGTTGTGGAAGTCACGAGCATCTACTTTAGATACAAATTCAGTGTCATCTACTTTAGTATATAACATTGTTTCAGCACCTAATAATTCTGATACAACAACTTCAGCTTTTACAGAAGATGAAGGATATGTTTCAAGAACGATTTGTGAACCTTTAATATCTTCTGGACGGATACCGAAGATTAATTCTTTACCATTGTATCCTTTTTCTTCTAATAGATTTTGTTTCGCTAATGGTAATTGTAATGATAATCCTTTACCGTTTGAAATAACGCCATCTTGTAATGTTACTCTGAAGAAGTTCATTGCTGGTGATCCAATGAATCCAGCTACGAATACATTGTTTGGAGTGTTGTAAACTTCTTGAGGAGTACCAATTTGTTGAACGATACCGTCTTTCATAATAACGATACGGTCAGCCATTGTCATCGCTTCAGTTTGGTCGTGTGTTACATAAATAGTAGTTGTTTCTAAACGACGGTGTAATTTAGCGATTTCTGCACGCATGGCAACACGTAATTTAGCGTCTAAGTTTGATAGAGGTTCGTCCATTAAGAATACTTTAGCATCACGAACGATTGCACGACCTAAAGCAACACGTTGACGTTGTCCACCTGATAAAGCTGCTGGTTTACGATCTAAGTATTGAGCTAATCCTAAGATTTCAGCTGCATTTTTAACACGTTTGTCGATTTCAGCTTTGTCATATTTACGTAATTTTAATCCGAATGCCATGTTATCATAAACACTCATATGTGGATATAACGCATAGTTTTGGAATACCATTGCAATATCACGATCTTTAGGAGCAACATCGTTCATAACAGTATCGCCAATTTTTAATTCACCTTCAGAAATATCTTCTAAACCAGCAATCATACGTAAAGTTGTAGATTTACCACATCCAGAAGGTCCTACGAATACGATAAATTCGCGATCTTTGATATGTAAGTTAAAGTCTGTTACTGAATAAAAATCAGCATTGTCATATTTTTTGTGAATATGATTTAATTCCATTTGTACCATTTTATAATCCCCTTTTGTTTTATTTATTGGATAACTAAATTATACTTGAAAAAGCTTTCAAAGCCTACAGTCTGTATGACTAAAAATTTAATCTATTTTTGTGCAAGTTGCATAGAAATGGGAATAACACATAGATGATATATTGAAATTTGTTTAAATTAGGAAATCTTCTAGTGTAATTTTACCCTTTCAATGTTATGATAGAGTAGAATAGTATAATAAGAAAAGGTGATAAAATGGAAAGAAAACGTGGATTTGAAATTATATCAAGTTATCAAGATAAAGGGATTAATATCCCAAAACGTTCCACAAAACATTCAGCAGGATATGATTTTGAAGCAGCAGAAACAATTGTGTTACCAAGTATTTGGAAGATGATTTTTAAATATTGTGCCGTTCAATTAAAACAATGGGTGTACCGTACTGATAGAGAAGTAGTGGAAGCTGAATTAGAAAAAGAACAAAAAGTATTAAAACCAATTTTAGTTCCTACAGGAATTAAAGCGTATATGCAAGAAGATGAATATTTACAATTAGCAAACCGCTCTAGTAATCCATTAAAACACTTCTTAGTATTACCAAATGGGGTAGGAGTTGTGGATAGTGATTACTATAATAATGAAGGAAATGAAGGACATATTTATTTCCAATTATTGAACTTTGGATTATTTGATAAGGAAATTCAAAAAGGTGATCGTATCGGTCAAGGAATTTTCCATTCATTCTTGAAAGCAGATGAAGATGATGAACAAGAAGCGAATGAAAGAACAGGTGGATTTGGTTCATCAGGCGTTCGCTAGAAAGGAGTTTTTATGGCAAAAGCAACCGTTAGTTATCTCTGTTCAGAATGTGGGTATGTTTCTCCTAGATATTTGGGGAAATGTCCAAACTGTGGACAATGGAGTACGATGGAAGAATATAAGGAAGTTGCGACAAGTAGTACTAAAAAACAATCTTTAGTGAGTCATTCTGAAGAAGAAAATCGAGCAAAACCACTTCGTATTGATCAAGTTGCTTATGAACGTGTCAAACGTGTAGAAACTTCGATGCAAGAATTAGATCGTGTATTAGGTGGTGGAGTAGTTCCGGGTTCTCTTGTATTAATTGGAGGAGACCCTGGAATTGGGAAGTCTACTTTGTTATTACAAGTATCGAGTCAGTTACAAAAAGCAGGAGGCAGTGTTTTATACGTTTCAGGTGAGGAAAGTGCTGCGCAAGTAAAAATGCGTGCAGAACGTTTAGGAATGCAAGCAGATGGGTTTTACATTTATCCGGAAACAGATTTACAAGCTGTGGTAACACAAGTCGAACAAATAAAGCCAGACTATGTCATTATCGATTCGATTCAAACAATGGCACATCCACAAGCAACAGGAATTGCAGGAAGTGTTTCTCAAGTAAGAGAATCAACTGCAACTTTAATGAGATTAGCGAAGTTAAATCAAATTGCAATTTTTATTGTAGGCCATGTGACAAAAGAAGGAGCTTTGGCAGGACCTAGAATGTTGGAGCATATGGTGGATACTGTATTATATTTTGAGGGAGAAAAACATCATAGCTTTAGAATTTTACGTTCTGTAAAAAATCGTTTTGGCTCAACAAATGAAATTGGTGTATTTGAGATGATGCAAGATGGATTAAAAGAAGTGATAAATCCGTCAGAAGTTTTCTTGGAGGAACGCTTAAAAGGAGCAACAGGTTCAGCAATTGTTGTGTCTCTAGAAGGAAGCCGTCCAATTTTAGCAGAAGTTCAATGTTTATTATCTCCAGCAATTTTTGGAAATGCTAGAAGAACAACGAGTGGATTGGATTATAATCGAGTCGCTCTACTAATGGCAGTATTAGAAAAAAGAGCCGGATTATTGTTGCAAAATCAAGATGCTTATTTCAAATCTACAGGGGGCTTGAAATTAAATGAACCAGCGATTGATTTAGCAATTGCGATGAGTATTGTTTCAAGTTATAAAGAACAGGGAACCGCTGTAGATGACTGTTTTGTAGGAGAAATTGGGTTGACGGGAGAAATTCGTCGTGTAAATCGTATTAGTGATCGTGTGAAAGAAGCACAAAAATTAGGATTTAAACGAATTTTTATTCCGAAAAATAATATCGATGGATGGGAATTTCCAAAGGGAATTGAAGTTGTTGGAGTTTCCTCTGTGAAAGAAGCCATTCAAAAAGCATTTTAATAAATTCATTAGATAAGGAAGGTGAGTAAAATGGATTTATCTGTAAAAGGTCAGCTTTTTGCCAAACGGATGATGATCCTCATATTTGTGATTTTAGGAGGCAGTTTAGGGGTGACCTATTTACCAGCATTTTGGGATTTAATAGGAATCTCAAATGAATGGTTAAATTCTGCTGTGTGTAGTGCATTGATTGGTGCAATTATTTTCTTTTTTATTTCTTTATTATTAACAAAACCTATCATGGCAGGATTTAAACGTTTAGAAAAAGTAGTCAATCAATTTTCAGTTAGTTATATTATATTTGGTTTACTAGGAACATTACTAGGGTTAGTCGTTGCTTCATTCATTAGTTTACCATTAACGAATTTGCAGATTCCAGCTATTACGCAAGTTGCGCCTGTAGTATTGAGTATTGTATTTGGCTATTTGGGATTTTATATTGGTACGAGTCGTCGGGCTGATTTTCAGAAAATTATTTCAGTGAGAAAAAAAGCAGAAGAGGCTCAAGTGTTGGAAAGAAAAGTAGATGATGCCTTTCATAAATATAAAATTTTGGATACGAGCGTCATCATTGATGGACGAATTTATGATATTGCGCAAACTGGATTTTTAGAAGGGGTATTAGTCATTCCAGTATTTGTACTGAATGAATTGCAATATATTGCGGATAGTTCTGATAGTGTGAAACGAGTTCGTGGACGTAGGGGATTAGATATTCTGAATGCTTTACAAAAAGAATCGAAAGTTCCAGTTGAAACCTATGATGGAGACTATGATGATATTACGGAAGTAGACCGTAAGTTAATTCGATTAGCTAAAGCGATTGATGGAGTTATTATTACAAATGATTATAATTTGAATAAAGTTAGTGAATTTCAAAATGTTCCTGTCTTCAATATTAATGCATTAGCAAATGCCATTAAACCTGTTGTGATTCCTGGAGAAATGATGAAAATTCAAGTCATTAAAGCGGGAACTGAAAGGCAACAAGGGGTCGCTTATATGGATGATGGAACAATGATTGTTGTTGAAGATGGTCAATATTACATGAATCAAGAAATCGATGTTATTGTAACGAGTGCATTACAAACTGCAGCGGGTCGAATGATTTTCGCAAAACCTGCTCATTCACAGAAGAAAATGAATAAACCAGAAGACTAGAATTTAGATAGTGAGAAGAAACAAAAATGTTTTTTCTCACTTTTTTTGATACAAAAAAATGACTAAAGTCATTCTTGTTAGTGACTAAAGTCAGTAGGCGAGTGTGGGAATAATTTGTATAATAAGATTACAATAAAGCGAAGGGAAGAGAGAGTATGATGACCTATCAAAAAGGAAAAGAAAAAATCGTAATGGTTCTATTAGGAATACTCTTAGCTTTTGTTTTTTATAAATTTTTCTTACATTAATATAAAGGAGAACAAATATGGCATACGTTGAAATTCAATCTATTACAAAATCATTTGATGAGAAAAAAGTATTAAATCAAGTTTCTTTTGAAATTATGAAAGGGGAATGTTTTGGTTTATTAGGACCAAATGGAGCTGGTAAATCAACACTGATTGATATCATTACTGGATTAAAGAAAACAGATCAAGGAGATGTGTTGATTGACGGACATTCGATTAAAGAAGACGCATTAACGATTCGACAAAAATTAGGAGTCGTTCCACAAGAATTGGCGATTATTGAAGAATTAAATGCTGTCGATAATTTAACATATTTTGGTGGACTATATGGTTTATATGGGAATACGTTAAAAGAAAGAATTGCAGAAATTCTAGCAGTAACTGGATTAGAAGAAAAGAAAAAAGAAAAGGTAAAAACTTTTTCAGGTGGGATGAAGAGACGATTGAATATTGGGATTGCGCTCTTACATCAACCAGAATTTTTAATTTTAGATGAGCCAACGGTTGGGGTTGACCCACAATCGAGACAACATATTTTTGACTTTTTAGAAACTTTAAATCAACAAGGTACAACTATTTTATACACTTCACATTATATGGAAGAAGTGGAAGCATTATGTGACCGTGTGTTTATTATGGATCTTGGAGAAGAAGTAGCATATGGAACAAAAGAATATGTGAAGGAATTAGTAGGATTAACGTATTCTATTGAAGTAGTACTGGATCGTATTCCGCAAGGATTCGAGCAAGTCGTCTTAGAAAGTGAGAATGGTATTCAAGAAGTAACGGTTGAAAATCGTCAAATGAATTTAGTCGTGGATCGTTCGATTTACTCGATGATGAAATTTATCTCTTTAGTCGAAGAAAATCACTTAGTTATTAAAAAAGTTTCGGTTAATGAAACAACATTAGAGGAAGCCTTCTTGAAATTAACAGGAAAAGCATTACGAGATTAAAGGAGAGTACTATGAAGTTTTGGTATTTTTTAAAAGCAAATATTCAGATGATGTTCAAACAGTTTCATATGCTGTTTTTTATGATTGTATTAGCTCCGCTAGCAGTAGGACTGTTTATTAATTTTTCAGGTAAAAATGTCATTGAACGTAAACCGAATAAAGTAGATACATTATTATATGTAGAAAATCAAGATCAAGAAGTGTTAGGAAATATTGTTCAAAAAACGCTTGAACAATTAAACGAACAAAAAATCATCACTGTAATAACTGATAAAGAAAAGGCAGAATTAATTGCTATTATTCCAACAGATTTTTCCAAAATAGTATCAGAGGGACAGCAATCAAATCCAATTCAAGTACAAAAGAAATCAAAAGTTTCGACAAGTGATCAATTGACATATGAAATTATCTTGAAAAATATTACTGGTCAATTATTTGAGCAAGTAGAGTTGAAGGAATTGGTGAAGGATAAAAAACAAGTCGATGATGCAACAGCAGCTGTATTATCTACGCAAATTCTTCAACGAACAAATGAGGTTCTTAGTACAGAACTCTATCAAAGAAATGATTATCAAACGAGTCGAATGCTGACAAGTGAGCAATACTTTTCTACTGCGCAATTAACGATGATTTTGGCTATGGTTTTTTCAACAGTGGTGGCAAGTGCTGTGAAGCCTGAATTAAGTGGGCTAAATAAACGAGTGAAGTTATTACCACTGAGTGTTCGCCAAAGAGAAACGTATGGATTGATTTCGAATTTTATCCAATTTTATCTTTTTACTTTATTATATGTAGGAATTTGGAAAGTGATTAATCCATCAACATTTAATGGTAATCTATTGGGGATTGCAGGGATTTTAGCGATTCAATTATTTGCAATACTATCGATAGCAGGATTTGTAAGTATATTTATTACGGAGAAAACGTTAGGATTAGTTTCTTCTATTATCTCACTTGGATTTGTTCTTTTTTCAGGGGCAATTCCACTTGATAAAATGAGTCCAATGTTCCATTGGTTTGGAGATAATCCATTTAGAAGAGTATTGATTGAACCAATCATTCGTATGATGCAACAAGAAGGTATAGCAGAGTTTATGATCATTTATATTGTGATGATCATCGTAAGTTTAATGATTATGGAATTACAAATTCGTTGTTTACAAAGAAGGGAGGAATACTAATGGATTTATTAAGAGGGATAGGATTTCATATTAAAAGAATCGTAAAGAGTCCAGCATTGATAGGTCAAATGGTAATTCTTCCAACAATAGTGACACTTTTTATGGTATTCATTCAATTATCGACTACAAATAAAAACAATACAACAACTTCTTCCTCAACTCCTTCATTAGCGATTGTATTGAAAGAAGGAAATGAAGAGTTTCAAAAAGAATTAGAAAGTTTATATTCTGAAAATGTTTTTTATACGGATAAAGAAAAAGCCTTAAATGATTTGGAAAAAGGATATATTCGAAGTGTGTATGTTGTTCCGAAAAATTTTGTTCAATCTTTAGGAAATGGACAAAAAATACAGATGGAAGTGTATAGTCGTCAAAAACAAAAAGAAGTTTTATTAGAACAAGATATGCAAGGAATCTTGCAAAAACAATTAGTCAATACAACTCTTCAAAAAGAAGGAATATTAGAAAAGGGAGAATTATTCAAGCAAAGTGAAAATCAACTCGTTCATTTTGAAGAAGAAAACTCAACAACTGTAAGCTATGTGTTATTACTATTGTTAGTGATGTTTTATATTTTGTTTAATACATCTTCTATTTCATTTGACTTAATTACTTTTAAGAAAAATTATGTATTAAAACGTTCATTATTAGCGCCACGTTCTAATGCGTGGATTACAAAGAGCTTTTTGGGTGCATACTTTATAGTGATATTTGTTGCGAATCTATTGATCATTTTCTTTATGGATAGAGTGATGAATGTAGGTATTCCAAATTGGTTTAACGTTTGTTTATTAGTGGCAAGTGGGATTATTTATAGTTTGAGTCTAGGATTATTTTTATTTAGAATATTTAAAAATCCAATGATAGCTCAACAAGTAGGGGTCTTCGGTACTCTCTTACTTGCGGGACTTGGAATGGCACCAAAACTATTTCAGTCTGAGATTATCGATATGGTAGCGCATTTTAGTCCAGTTTACTGGTTTGTTCAAATCGTTGATCGTCAAGAATTACTTCCGGGTATTCCAATGGTATTAGTGATGGCACTAGTATTCTTTACTGCAGGAAGTTATCGTTTAGAAACTTATGTCGATTAATATAAAAAAGTATATCAATTGCATAGAAGTTATATTAATGGTAGGATGAATTGACAAAAATTAGAAACTAAGGAGAATTTATGCCAGTAGGAATTATAGTTGATTCAATTGCCATTTTATTAGGAGGATTTGTTGGAGGATTTGCAGGACATAAAGTACCGTCTGAAATCAAAATTCAATTAAATTTAATTTTCGGATTATCATCTATGTTGCTGGGAATCACTTCAATGGGATTAGTACAAAATATTTCAACCGTAATATTTTCAATGATTTTAGGGACGATTGTTGGGGTGTCTTTCAAACTAGGACATCGTATTAATCAGTTGGGACTATTATTAGAACGACCTGTAACAAAGTTAATAGGTTCAGATCATGATGGATTAAGTCGTGAAGAATTTTTAACGCAGTTAGTAACGGTCATTGTGTTATTCTGTTTTGGTGGAACGGGTATTTATGCTTCACTAGATTCAGGAATGACGGGAGATCATAGTGTTTTAATTGCAAAATCAATATTAGACTTTTTTACGGCAGCTATTTTTGCTTGTAATATTGGTTATGTTGTTTCATTAGTGGCGATACCTCAATTTGCAATCTTCTTTTCATTGTTTTTAATTGGGGCACAGATTTTTCCTTTAACAGATCCTGTTATGTTAGCAGATTTTAGAGCCTGTGGAGGAGTAATTATGTTAGCAACAGGAATGAGAATTGCAAAAGTAAAAATGTTCCCAGTAGCGGATATGCTTCCGGCAATGGTCTTTATTATGCCGATAAGTTGGGGATGGGTTCATTGGATTTTACCATTGATAAGTCAATAGAATAGGTGTATAATAAGTTTAATAAAAAAATCACAAGGAGTGGTTAGGATGATTATTACAACAACACCAACAATTGAGGGACACAAAATTGTAGAATATAAGGGAATTGCTTTTGGAGAAGTTATTTCAGGGGTGAATGTTTTAAAAGACCTTGGAGCAAGTTTTCGTGATTTCTTCGGTGGTCGTTCTCAAGGGTATGAAGAGGAATTATTAAAAGCTCGAGAAGATGCTCTTCGTGAATTGGAAAAACGTGCCGTTCATTTAGGAGCTAATGCAGTTGTGGGAGTAAAAATTGATGCTGAAACAGTCGGAACAGGTGGTATGTTAATGGTAATGGCCTCTGGTACTGCGGTTGTGATTGACTAAGCTTAAAATTAAAAGATAGAAATAGGGTTGATGGATTTTCCATCAACCTTTTTTGTTTGAAGAAAAACATCTTTAAATGATGTATTAGAACAGTATTTAAAATATGTGTGAATATAGAGGTTTTTATTGGAATAATGGAAGGATAAATGGTTAAAAGAATGCGTTAAAAATGAAAGCGGACACAGTAAAATCAAGTGTTTTAGGAATTGTATACCATTAATGTAGAGATGATTGACGGAATTATTTAAATTATTTTATGAGTTGTAATATTCACTTAACTGTATTAATACAGTTAGTTTGAGGTGTGTCAATTTAAACTTTTAACTGATTTTTAAGGATGAAAGCTTTCAGAATAGGTTTTTTAATAGCTTTTCTTTATAATTTTTGAACAAAGTACTTGTAATAAATATCACTTAGATAAAAAAATAGTACAGATTTTTGTGATTATTCCATTGCTAATTCTTGAGAAAAGATGTATAATAACCTTGTTAAAAGAAAAACAAAAAATAAAAATAAAAGAAAAGAGGAAAATAAATGGTTAATAAAGCAGTTGTTGAATCCCAAGAACTTTTTGAAAAAGCTTGGGAAGGCTTCAAGGGTGTAGATTGGAAAGAAAAAGCAAGTGTATCTCGCTTCGTTCAAGCTAACTACACACCATACGATGGAGATGAAAGCTTCCTTGCTGGGCCAACAGAACGTTCACTACACATCAAAAAAGTAGTTGAAGAAACTAAAGCTCACTATGAAGCAACTCGTTTCCCAATGGACACTCGTCCAACTTCTATTGCTGATATTCCTGCTGGATATATCGACAAAGAAAACGAAGTAATCTACGGTATCCAAAATGATGAATTGTTCAAATTGAACTTCATGCCAAAAGGTGGTATCCGTATGGCGGAAACTACTTTAAAAGAAAATGGATATGAACCAGATCCAGCTGTTCACGAAATCTTTACAAAATACGTGACTACAGTTAACGATGGTATCTTCCGTGCATATACTTCAAACATTCGTCGTGCTCGTCACGCTCACACTGTAACTGGTCTTCCAGATGCATACTCTCGTGGACGTATCATCGGTGTTTATGCACGTCTTGCTTTATACGGTGCAGACTACTTAATGCAAGAAAAATTAAACGACTGGAACTCAATTGAAGAAATCAATGAAGAAACAACTCGTTTACGTGAAGAAATCAGCTTACAATACCAAGCATTACAACAAGTTGTTCGCTTAGGTGACTTATACGGAGTTGATGTTCGTAAACCTGCGATGAATACTAAAGAAGCTATCCAATGGGTAAACATTGCTTTCATGGCAGTATGTCGTGTTATCAATGGTGCTGCTACATCATTAGGACGTGTGCCAATCGTTTTAGACGTTTATGCTGAACGTGACTTAGCTCGTGGTACATTTACAGAATCAGAAATCCAAGAATTCATTGATGATTTCGTTATGAAATTACGTACAGTTAAATTTGCTCGTACAAAAGCTTATGATCAATTATATTCTGGTGACCCAACATTCATCACAACTTCTATGGCTGGTATGGGTAATGACGGTCGTCACCGTGTTACTAAGATGGACTACCGTTTCTTGAATACTCTAGACAATATCGGTAACTCTCCAGAACCAAACTTGACAGTTCTTTGGACTGACAAATTGCCA
>NZ_CAUQCL010000017.1:0-35394 GCF_963516875.1 uncultured Granulicatella sp.
TACCGACCTCCAAAAGTTAGATTTTTGGTCTAACTTTTTGGGGTCGGAACAGCGAAGCTGCTGCCGTCCATTGCTACAGTATAAGAAGTCTAATTCTTTTCCACTTGTAGGCGGTACATCTGTGCGTACATTCCGTCTTGTTCAACTAATTCAGCATGATTCCCCTGTTCAATAATCTCACCCTTATCCAACACAAAAATCTTATCTGCATGAACAATTGTAGACAAACGATGCGCAATCATAACAGTCGTACGATCCTTCGACAGAACTTCCATTGCCTGCTGAATCATCCCTTCCGTTTGCGTATCCACATGAGAAGTCGCTTCATCCAATACTAAAATCGTTGGATTAAACGCTAACGCTCTCGCAAAAGAAATCAACTGACGTTCCCCAGACGAATACTCCGCCCCTTTATCTTGAATCAGTTTATCCAACCCTTCTTCAGAACGCTCTAAAATATGCTGACCCCCAACTTGAATCAACGAATTTTCCATTACATCAGTCGTGATAGAAGGATTCTCCAACCCAATATTACTTCCTAAAGTTCCAGCAAATAAATACGGATCTTGTAGCACAATCCCCATCTTCTCACGCACTTTACGCTGATTCGATAAAGCAATATTTTGATGGTCAATCCAAATTTCTCCATCCGTTGGGTCATAAAATCTAAATAACAAATTCATAATCGTAGACTTACCAGAACCCGTATGCCCTACAAAAGCAACTGTTTCACCCGCTTCAATCGTAAAGGAAATATTTTTCAACACAGGAGTTTTTCCATCATAAGAGAAAGATACATTTTTAAATTCGACTTTTCCATCTTCCATGACAAAATCAGCATCTCCTGATTTTTCGATTGGTGTTTCCATTAATTCAATTACTCGACCACCTGCTGCAAAAGCATGTTGCAATCCTGCAAAAATTTGTACTAAATTATCAATCGGATCATAAAGACGATTAATATAGTCCACAATCGCATAAATAAATCCAGCCGTTAATCCTAATGTTCCTCCTAAATATTTCACACTTAAATATAAAACGGCAAACATTAAAGTAACATTTCTTAGAAACCCGACAACACTCCAAGCTAAGAAAGATTCTACCTTTAATTCTTCAAGACCAATTCCTTTCCACTCTTGAACAATCTCTTCATACTCTTTATCCACTAGTTTTTCTTGTTGAAATACTTGAATAATGGACATCCCTTGAATGATTTCATTTAGTTTCCCATTCATATTACTAAAGCTTTCTCGAAGAGGTCCCGTAAATGCTCCTGCCTTTTTACTAAATACTACTTGCCATAAAAGAATGGCTGGAATGACTAATAATAGAGCAGCTCCTAATCGAATATTCAAAGAAAAAATGACGACATAAATGCCAACAATAATGATAATACTATTTAACACATTAGCAGTTGCTGCAACAAAGAAGTTTTGACGAACAACTTCCGTATCATTCGTAATTTTTGACACAACTTTCCCTGCTGGCAATGAATCAAAATAACGAATCGGTAAATGTTGAATCTTATCAAATAATTCATCTCTTAAACGTTTTGTTAAACTATTGGACATCACACTTAAAATAAATCGTCCAAAATAAGCAGATAACGCTGAAATGAGTAATAAGCCAAAATAGACTGCAGCAAATTGAGTAATCTGCCCCCAATGAATGACTCCTGAATTTTCTGATGGAGTAATTACTAAGTCAATAAATTGCTTCGCAACAATTGGAGCATACACTCCTGAAGCTGAAGCGAGTAATAATAAAATAAGTCCAATGAAAAAGGAACGTTTTTCATAACGAATATAGCTTAATAACCAAAAAATTGTTTTTAGCATTCTTCGCTCACCTCTCCTTCTTCTAATTCTTGTTTCAAGTATTGTTCATAATACCAGCCTTTTTGTTCGAGCAACTCTTCATGAGTTCCTCTTGCCACAATCTGACCTTCTTCAAATACTAAAATGCAATCTGCATGTCGAATTGCAGATAAGCGATGTGCTGTAATAATATTTGTTTGAGCAAGTCTTTCTGATTTTAGATGATCTACAATTTGTTTTTCTGTTTTAGCATCCACAGCTGACAGGGCATCATCAAGTAATAAAATTTCAGCATTTCTTAGTAATGCACGGGCAATGGATAATCGTTGTTTTTGCCCACCACTTAAAGTAATCCCTTTTTCGCCAATCATTGTATCCAATTGTTCTGGCATTCGACGAATATCTTCCGCTATGGCAGCTTGTTCCAGCACATCCCACACAACGGCTTCTGTCACTTCTTTATTAGCAAGTTTCAAATTTTCTAAAATACTTTTAGAAAATAACACATGTTCTTGTGGTACATACGCCATTAAAGCATCCACTGATTGACGTTTCCAATGAATCAAATCCTTCTGATTCAATAAAACTGTTTCATTTTGATAAGGATATTGATGCAAGAACTGTTTTAAAAAGGTCGTTTTCCCTGAACCTGTTTTTCCGACAATTCCAATCGTTTGTCCTTTTTTTATACTAACTGAAATATTTTTCAACGTTGGACTTTCTTCACCAGGATAAGTAAAGGAGAAATTTTCGAATCGAATTTCTTCGAATTGTCCTAATTCTTCCTGTCCATCTTTTTCTATATCATCGCTTGTTTCGAATAATTCAAAAATTCTCTCAAACGAAACTTTCCCTTGTTGAACCATTACGACAAGGTCTCCGATTAAATACAATGGAAAGACTAATAATCCGATATAAATTGGAAACGAAACTAAGCTCCCTAATAAAATTTTTCCTTCTTGAACAAGTCCTCCACCATAAATCAACCCAATCAGCATACAAATTCCTACAACTACTTGTGCTAATGGAATAAATAACATTCCCAATTTAGCTACTTCAATATTTTTTTGAAGAGAATCTTCTGTTTTATTTTGGAAAATTTGACTCATTCTATCTTCTTGACCATAAGCTCGAATAACATAAGTTCCATCAATCATTTCTAATACTTCCGCATTCATATCAGAAATAGCTTTTTGAGCATCCCCATACACTATTTCAATTTTATCCGTTAATCGATAAAGTGCATAGGCTAATACAGGCATTGGTAAAACTGAAATCAACGTCAACTCCCACCATACATTCATCACCATATTCGACAAAACAGATAAAGTAATAAAGAATGCATTTAGAAAAGCATATACTCCAAATCCTATTAAAGTCCCAATTGTCTCAAGGTCTTCACTTGAACGAGTTACAATATCTCCAACTCTAAACTTTGTATAAAAGGGTGCTTTTTTCCATAATAATTGCTTCATCGTCCCTAATCTTAAATTGGTAATATAGTCAAAACGTCCAAACCATATCCAATACATTAATGCAGAATCTAATACGTAGACTCCTACTAATGATAGGAAAAAGAATCCTATATATCCCAAAAGTTGTGATTGTGTCAATGATTGATCTACAATCGCATTGACAATTTGTCCTAATATTTTTGCAGGAACGACTAATAAATAACTATTTAAAATCGCACTACATACAATAACGACATATCTCACCCAGTGCTTTTTAAAATAAACCCCTAGGTGTTTCATAATGACTTTCATATATCCTCCTTACTCCCACAGAAATTTGACAAAAAAAGACTAGTTTCGTATACATATATACACAACTAGTCCCTCCACTTTTATCTATGAAAAAAAGCTAACTACCTACTACAGCAGACAGTTAGCCTCATTTCGCAAAACCAAAAATAATTAAAGTGAGTATATTAATACATTGTCATATTCTGTAAGGAGATTTTAGTTGTTTTGTTCAATTGTTGATGTTTTCCATTTAAGTTGTTCATTACAACTACCTCCTTCATATTATTTGTTAAACACTTTGCTTAACACACTCATCGTACACCCAAATGAGATTTTTTGCAAGTGAATTTTTACACGGTTATACCATATAAATTTAAAAATGATACAATTCTCTCCTCAGGTGTTAGTCGATTAAATGTTGGTAAGTTATCTACCTGTTTAATTTTAATCGACATTCTTTTTGCTAATGGGCTTAAGACATTACTTAAGTAAACTCCAAATAATCCCGAAACTAAAATTGTTGTTGGTTTAAATTGAAATTCTGCAAACATTTCTAAAAATTCTTCTTGAATTGTTTTTGGATCAATCGTATGTATCAACTTTGTATAAGAAACGGCATCTTTATCCGCCATTTCAATCATAAAAGGAATATTTTGTTTAGAGAAATCTGAACTCACCAATTCTTGTACCCCAATTCTAACTTGCATTGAAACATTCACTGTTACTTCAATTCTCTCCATAAATTTAGCAAACTCAAATTCAGAAATTTGTAATTCAGCTGGTGTATTTGAAACATAATATTGATATTTTGGAATATCTTTTAATGCCAACATTTTTTCTTGTTGAACATAATTGACCTCTTTTGTACGTTGATTAAACGTAAATACTGGGTAAGTTTGATAATAGTTTTTTTGTTGTTTATTCCAAACTACCTCTAATTTTTCAAGATTTCCTTCTTGTAAAACTAGTGTGAATACTTGTTCGACAAATTTTCTATTTTGATTCGTTACAGCTGTACTTTTTCCAATATTTTCTTCTGTAAAATTTAAAATATTCGGCAATACTTCAAATTTCTTAACTTCAATTCCTAATCTTTCCATTCTTTGAATCTCAGTATCATAAATAATCGATTTCTTCTCAAAACGAATTTGAATGCCTTTTAATAGCCATTGTAAATCCAATTCTGATTGACGAGTTGCTCTTTCTAAGCGACATTTCTTTTCAATAGTTGTTACAAATGCTAATTCTTCTTCATTTTTTAATAGTTGAATTATTAAACCTTTAGTATGATTCTTTTCAAATTGAAATACGAATTTTGTTTCACCTTTTAAGGTTCTAAAAACAACATGCCCTTTTTTTGATGAAAACTTATTTAATTCTTGCTCTAATTGCAAGGCTAATTCATACATTGATGAAGCCATCTAATCCTTCTCTCTTTCATAAATTTCCTACTCATATTACCATAGTTTAAATGAAATATCATTGTATTTATGAAATTAATTGTATAAAAAAAGGATTAACGGTTACTTCCATCAATCCCTTTAGTATTAATTGTTAATATCATTAACCAGCAATAACTTGAGTACCGCCATCACCTTTTAATACTTCAGCAATATTTTCTAATGAAGTAATGATAGCTTTACCTTCTGGATAGTTTTCAACGAATGCAATTGCTGCTTCCACTTTTGGTAACATTGAACCAGGTGCAAATTGATTTTCTCCAATATATTTTTTCA
This sequence comes from uncultured Granulicatella sp., assembly GCF_963516875.1. Taxonomy (GTDB): domain Bacteria; phylum Bacillota; class Bacilli; order Lactobacillales; family Aerococcaceae; genus Granulicatella. The sequence goes on from NZ_CAUQCL010000017.1 coordinate 5,299, forward strand.
ATTCGCTAGTTGTTACAGTTTCTAGTTTTTGTTGATCTGGTTTATTGAAGTTTACATAAACATTGTCAACACCTGTTAACACGATGAATAAGTCTGCTCCAACTAATTCAGATAATGTTTGACTTGCAAAGTCTTTATCGATAACTGCTTCAACACCTGTTAAGAATTTAGTTTCTGGATCTTCAACAACTGGGATACCTCCCCCACCTGCTGTAATGACAACAGTACCTGTAGCAATTAAGTTTTTAACTGTGTTTACCTCTTTAATTCCAACTGGTTTTGGTGATGGAACTACTTTACGGTAACCACGACCAGAATCTTCTTTAAATGTAGCACCAGTAGCTGCTGCTTGTTCTTTAGCTTCTTCTTCAGTTAAGAATGGTCCAATTGGTTTAGTTGGATTTGAGAATGCTGGATCGTCTTTAGAAACGATTACTTGTGTTACTACTGCAGCTACATCTTTTTTAATGCCACGTGCTTGTAATTCATTGACTAATGCATTTTGTAACCAGAATCCGATTGATCCTTCTGTCATCGCAACACATGTATCTAATGGCATTGCTGGATTTTTTTCTGAATCAGCTGCTGCTTGTTGTAATAATAAGTTACCAACTTGTGGTCCATTACCGTGAGTAACAACTAATTCATCGCCATTTTCAATGAATTGTACTAAGTATTTTGCTGTTTGAATTAATGCTTCTTGTTGTGCTTTTGCTGAAGCATCTGATGATAAAATTGCGTTACCGCCTAACGCTACTACGATTTTACGTGACATATTTATAAACTCCTTTATGATTAAAACTAAATCTTATACTATTTTTTACCTGCTAGTCGATATACTGCTTCTGCATAAATATCCATTGAATCAAATATATCTCTTAGCGACATTTTTTCATTTTCCATATGGAATGTAATTGGTGAATCTGGGAATACTGCTCCATAAGCGACACAATTTTTCATTGTACGAGCAAATGTTGCGCCACCTGAAGATTGTGGTAAATGAGTTGTATCTCCAGTTTTTTCTTGATAGACAGCCATTAATGTATCTACTAAAACACTATCCAATGGAACATACAATGGTCCTAAATAATCATATTCTTCATACTCTAATCCAAATTCTTTTGCTTTTTCAGATAGAGTTTTGACAATTGCATCTTTATCTGCTAATACTGGAATACGAATATCAATACGAATTTCTGATTTTTCTGGTGTAATCGTCACACCTGCTACATTGAATGTTAAACCACCTGATGGCTCATCTTCAATTTTCCCTAAAATACTACTTCCTGTAGCATCTTCCCCAACTCCTTCAGAGATAAATGCTAAGGCTGGATGATTCACAACTGAATGAAGTCCTTTTACTAAGCGCACTAATGCATTCACACCAAGAGGTGCATCTTTTGCATGTTTAGAAACTCCTAAAACAGTTACTTCATCCTCTTGTGTTTTATATTCAAATTTTAACGAAGATAATTTCTCTACTACTTGAGAGAAATACTCTCCCTTATAAGATGCTTTACCTGGAACTACATTGAAAGCATCTCCTGAATGAAAGTCTAAAGCGTCGCTTCCTGATCCATGCAATTTCACTTGTAATAAACCTTTTTCAGCATATGTTAATGGGAATTCTGCATCTGGTGCAAATCCCATTGTCGCTACTTCTTCTAACTCGCCATAACGAGCTAAACAGCGCCATAATGTTTCTTCGTCAGTCCCAAAAATGAATCGGATACGTTTGTCAAATTCCACTCCAGCATCCATTAATGCTTTTACGGCATATAAAGCTGCCATTGAAGGACCTTTATCATCTTGAGTCCCTCTTCCATATAAGAAACCATCTTTTAAAAAAGCTTCAAACGGTGGCGTGTCCCAATTATTCAAATCCCCTGCCGGAACAACATCCAAGTGACATAAAATTGCTAAAGACTCTTCGCCACTTCCTACTTCAGCATATCCATAATATCCTTTAGGATCAATGTAAGTACTAAAGCCAAGTTCACGACATAGAGCCAACGCATCTTCTAATGCGAACTGAATATCTTTTCCAAAAGGAGTGTCTCCTTCACCTTCATTTAGGACAGAAGGAATACGAACCAATCGTTTAATCGATTCAATACATTCTTCTTTGTGTTTTTCTGTAATAAATGTGCTCATCGTATCCTCCTTAAGAATAAGAAATCCCCCCTAAAATCGAGGGGAGTTCTTTTAAAATTATTTGACTAATTAAATATTAATGAATGTTCCTAAGATTAATAATAGGATTGAAACGCCCATTACAATACCTACTAATTTAGCAACAAATTTCCACCAAGTTGTAATTTCAATACGTCCTAATGCTAAAGCACCCATTACGATACCTGAAGTTGGTGATAGTAAGTTTAGTACCCCATTTGCTGATTGGAAAGCAGTAATTACTAATGATTGAGATACATTTACGAATTCTCCTAAAGGAGCTAAGATACCAATTGTAGCACCTGCTAAACCTGAAGAAGAAGGAATTAAGAATGATAATGGTAAGTAGAAGATGTATGTTAATACAATAAATACTTGCGCTGATAAACCTGATAATGCATTTTCACCAAAGTTCAAGATTGTAGCTGTAATCATACCATCGTTCATAATTACTTGAATACCACGAGCTAATGCACAGATTAAAGCAACGCCTAATAAATCTGCAGCACCAGTCATAAATACTTGAATGAATTTTTCTTCTTTCATTCTATAAGTGATACCAACTAATACAGCCATCATTAAGAATAACATTGTAATTTCTGGGAAGTACCATTCACCTAAAGGTGCTGATTGACCAAACACTTGACCCACTAATGGTAGGCCAACAATAAATTTATTCACATCTTCGAATACATGAATATTGAATTTAGCCCATGGAATTAAACTTAAAATCATAACAACAAATGTTAATACAAATACTGTTAATACAGCTTTTTGTTTTCCACTTAATTCTGCTTCTGTTTGTTCAACATTGAAGTATGTTAAGTCAGCTTCACGTGTAGCAAATGTATATGATTTAGAAGCATCTTTTTCAATTTTGCTAGCATAATTATATACATAGAATGCTGAAATTGCCCACATTACTACGAAGAAGATTAAACGTAATCCGATACCTTCAGCAACACTGATACCTGCTGCATCTGAAGCAACCCCTGTAGCAAATGGATTAACTGTTGAAGCTAAACATCCAATTTGAGAACCAACTAATACAATGGCTACCCCAGTAATTGTATCGAAACCTACCGCTAACATAACTGGTACGATTAATGGGTAGAAAGCCATTGTTTCTTCACCCATACCATAAGTTGTTCCACCTAATGCGAATAAGAACATTAATACAGGAATTAACGCTTTTTCACGTCCTTTATATTTACGAACGATTGAAGCAATCCCTACGTCAAGAGCTCCTGTTTCAGTAACAACTCCTAAAAATCCACCAACCATTAAAATAAAGAATGAAACTTGAATTGCACCTTCTGTTTTTAATGCAATTTCATTAGGTTTTCCTTCATTAATTTTATGATCACGACCTAACATACCATAAACTGGAGACATTACCACATCATAAAACCCTTGAGGGTTTGAATCAACTTGTTGGTAAGTACCAGCAATTAAGTTACCATCTTCTGTTTTATCATATTGTCCAGCTGGAATAATCCAAGTAAATAAAGCCATAATTGCAATAATAATGAATAAAACAGTATATGAAGAAGGCATTTTAAAACCTTTTTTCTCAGCTACTTGTTCAGCCATAATAATATCCTCCATCTATCTATAAAAAAGACCATTCTAGTTCTGATTCAACATCAGAACCAGAATGGCTTTCTATGTTACTTTTTGTTATTAAACTTTGTTTACAAATAAGTTACCTGCAGTTAAAGCCATGATTGCTTTAATTGAGTGCATACGGTTTTCAGCTTGATCGAATTGACGAGCATATTTGCTACGGAATACTTCATCAGTAATTTCCATTTCTTTAATGCCGAATTCTTCAGCAATTTTCTTACCGTATTCTGTTTCAGTGTCATGGAAAGCAGGTAAGCAGTGTAATACGATTAAATCTTCGTTTTCAGCTTTACGTACTAAGTCCATATTAATTTGGTAAGGTTGTAATAAGTTTACACGTTCAGTGAATTTGTCTTCTTCACCCATTGATACCCAAACGTCAGTGTATAATACATCTGCACCTTTAACAGCCTTTTCAGCATCATCTGTAATTAATACACGAGCTCCGCTTTCTTTAGCATATCCTTCTGCTAATGCAACTACTTCTTCTTCTGGGAATAATTCTTTTGGTGAGAAGATATGAACGTTCACACCTAAGATTGCACCTGTTACTAATAAACTGTTTGCAACGTTGTTACGTCCGTCACCACAGTAAACTAATGTTAATCCTTCTAATTTACCGAAGTTTTCTTTAACAGTTAAGTAGTCAGCAATCATTTGTGTTGGATGCCATGCATCTGTTAAACCATTCCATACAGGAACGCCAGCATATTTTGCTAAATCTTCACAGACTTGTTGGCTGAATCCACGGAATTCGATTCCATCAAACATACGGCCTAAAACTTTTGCTGTATCTTCTACTGATTCTTTTTTACCTAATTGAATATCATTTTTACCTAAATATTCTGGGTGAGCACCTAAGTCGATTGCTGCAGTAGTGAAAGCTGCACGAGTACGAGTAGATGTTTTTTCGAATAATAAAGCAATGTTTTTGCCTTCTAAGAATTTATGTGGTACACCACGTTTTTTCAAATCTTTAACGTGTGCTGAGAAGTCGATTAAATATTCGATTTCTCCACGAGTGAAATCTTTTTCTTTTAAAAAGCTACGGCCTTGGAATACTTGTGTCATATGTGGAATGACTCCTTTCAAAATTGTAATTCTATTTTTTCTGATTGAAGATTATAAATTTTCACGTTCAAATGGCATTGACATACAACGTGGACCACCACGACCACGAACTAATTCACTTCCACGAATTTTATGTAATTTAATACCATATTGTTCAAGGATTGCATTTGTTACAACGTTACGGTCGTATACAACTACTTCCCCTGGTGCAATTGTTAATGTATTAGAACCATCGTTCCATTGCTCACGAGCAGCTTCTACTGGGTCTCCGCCACCACATGGGATTAATGTTACAGAAGGTAATCCTAATGCTTTCGCTAATACGTTTTCTAATTTATCTTCAGTTAATTCAATATTAAGCGCACCATTTTCTCCTTTTGTAATAGAGAATACTTTTAATCCGCCTTGAATTTCTGGATGGATAGTAAATTTATCATAATCGATATGTGTAAATACAGTATCTAAATGCATGAATTTACGGTTTTCACCAATTACGAATGCTAATACTTGTTTGAAATCAGTTTCAGCAAATAATTTTTGAGCAATTTTTTCAATTGAACGAGCATCTGTACGTTGAGAAATACCTACAGCTAATACTTCTTTAGAAAGAACTAACTCATCTCCACCTTCGATACGAGTATCTTCAGTACGGTCATAGAAGAATGGAACTTTTCCATTTCCGTATACTGGGTGATATGTGAAAATATATTTACCATAAATTGTTTCACGGTTACGTGTATCTGCATACATGTGGTTTAATGAAACTCCGTTTGCCATTGTAGCGAATGGATCACGAGTGAAGTATAAGTTTGGCATTGGGTCTACTACAAATGGATAATCTGTTTCATACATACCTGCTAAAGTTGTGGCTTCTGCCTGAACTTCAGTTTTACGGAAACCTTCCATTGTTTTTAATACCAAGTCAAATGTTGGTAATGATAGTAAGTGATCTTTAATTGCTTTTTGAGAAGCAACACTTGCTACACCAGCTTCTGCTAACCATTCATCTACGAATTCTTCACGAACGCCTGCAGCATCAATTGCTTCAGCTGCTAATTGTTCTAAGTATAAAACTTCTACTCCAGCGTTACGAAGAGTTTCTGCAAATGCATCATGTTCTTTTTGAGCATCTTCTAAATATGGAATATCATCGAATAATAAACGTTCTAGATAGTCTGGCATCAAATTTTCTAACTCTTTACCTGGGCGATGCAAACAAACTTTCTTTAAGCGTCCAATTTCAGAAAATACGTGAATTGGGTTTGACATAATAGCCACCATCCTAATTAAAAATTTGAACAGTTATGAATTCATAGCTTAGGAAACAACCAATAAGTTGATCAGACTTATTTTTGATGTAATTTCCTTACGCGACTATCTTACCTCTAAATGAATTCGTTTTCAAGTTAGTTTTTAGTTAAAATCTCTGATTCTATTTTATTTTTCACTTTGTATTTTATATGAAATTTTTCACTTTCTTTTTCTTATTTTTTTCATTTTAGATTTCTCTAGCTCCTTATTATGAAGCTAACAATTCTTTTAATCTATAAATTTTCAGGGATATAGTTTCACAAGAAAATACTTTCATTTTGTGAATATTTCTTTCATTTTATTTTTCATCTTATTTATTTTTGAAAAATCTTATTTTATTTAATTCATTTTTAACTTTTCTAACCTTTTTATTAATTTAAAGTTTTTTATTATTCTTAACTATCATTTTTATTACTTCTTTCTATTTTAAAGTAATAATCATCCTCTTATCATCACAAAAACATTTTTCAATTAAATCTATTTCATAAATCTCACCCCTATTAAAATATCTTTCGCCTTCACCAACCAAACCATTCTACACCTAAACACATCACTAGTAACTGTGCTATCACAATAAATGGAACAAATGCTACTCTTTCTATTCCCTCTTTTTTCAAAATCAACATCACCCCTAATATCCCTCCGCCAACAACAAAGGATAGTAAAGCAATGAGAACAATTTCTTTTACGGGATACCACAAGGCAACTGTCGCTAAGTAATAACAATCACCCAGTCCAAATACTTCTTCCTTCCGTAGTAAATAACCTACAGCATAAATTCCTCCATAGAATACAACTGCTACTAACATTGATAGAATGTATACATTCCCTAATGAACTACTCAAATTAAATACTATATGAAACAATCCAACTATCACTAACCCTTTCGGATAAATCACTTGCTCTTGTAAATCCGTTAAACTACAAAAAATAGCTAAACTAGCTAATAACCATAGATCCACTAAACCCATCCATTCTCTTCCATCCCCTATTCCCGTCATGAGCATAAACATCAATCCTGATGCAACTTCCACAATCCAGTAACGAGGTGAAATCTTTCTTCCACAATAACGACATTTCCCTCTTAACCACATCCATGAAAGAACTGGTATCAAATCTTTCCAACTTAGTTCATGCAAGCACTCGACACAATGAGAATGTCCCCTTATAAAATCTTCTTCCTTTTCCAATCTTAAAGCAACTACATTCAAAAAACTCCCCATACAACACCCAACTACAAAACTCAATATCCACACAAAAAAGCACTCCTTTCGATTTAAGCTTTCGTTATTTTCCTTCTATCTATAACTATGCTTTTTTTCGAAAAAAATGCTTTTTATTTTTAATTTTCTATTTTAATTTCTTCTACAATGCCTTCTTTATATAAGCCTGAATATTCTTTATACCAATCAAATATATGAGTAACAATCACTTTCAAGACTGCATAACCAGGAACTCCTAATAAGAGCCCCACTAATCCAAATATTTTACCCGTTGATAGTAATACTACTAAAATAGTCACTGGGTGAATTTGTAATGAATTTCCTAAAATTAATGGAGAGACAATTCTTCCTTCTAAAGTTTGCTCAATAACAAAGACGATAAATACTTGGACAAACATCCATGGTGAAATAACAAAGCCAACGATTAACGCAGGTAAAATCCCGAAAAATGATCCAACATATGGAATCACATTTAATGCACCTGCTAAAATCGCAATGGTTACACCATAAGGTAAACCGATAATGGCATATCCAATTGAAAACATAATTGCTACCGCAATCGCAACCGTTAATTGACCTCGAATATAGGAACTAATTTGTTGATTCATTTCTGTTAACACAATACTCATACGTTTGCGAGTTCGAGTTGGAAATACTTTAAGTATTCCTGGTAAAATTTTCTCCCCATCTTGTAGTAAATAAAACAGAAGAATTGGCATTGTAATAATTCCAATCATAAATTCCCCAACTGCTCCGACAACATTTCCAATTCCGCTAAACGTAACATTCAACAGACCATTCACTCTTGTTCCTAGTGATTGTATGAAATCCATATTAATTCCGTTCAACTGTTCTTGCACTGCTGAAAATGTATTACTTTGTACAACTCGTTCCACTTGTTCACTAATAATTCTGTAATATATTGGTAATTGAGTCACTAATTCTCTTAATTGTTTTTCTACAATTGGAATAAAGCTAAAAATTGCTGCCAATAACAAGACAATCAGTAAAATAAAGTTTAATAAAATAGCAATCGATTTATGAACTCCTTTTTTCACTAGAAAATCTTGAATCGGTTTAACCATATAAAATAAAATTCCGGCACCTACCATTGGAAACCCAATAATGGAGAAAAATCCTTTTAATGGAGAAAAAATATACGAGATTTTAGTGAAGACAAAAATGTTAATAAGTAGAAGTAAAATAATCAATAATGTACTCACTAGTTGATTATTTAAAAACCATTTCCAAAACCATGATTTTGATGAAGTTGTGTGTTCGATTTCTTCCATTAAAGGCACCTCGTTTTCTAAAATTTAGTTCTAGTGTATCATATTTTTATCTAAATAAACATTTTTGAGAAGGAATTTTTTATTTTTTTTAAGAACCGTGCTACTATATTCTCAACGATACATTAAGGAGTTGATTCATATGACTGAAAAGTTCTATTTAGGTACTTATACTAAACGTATGAGTAAAGGAATTTATTCTGTTCAATTAGATACTGAAAAAAAACAATTTTCAAATTTAACTTTAGAAGCAGAAATTGAAAATCCAACTTATCTTGCTTTAAACGCTGACCATTCACTACTAGCAGCTGTTTCAAAAGAAGAAACGGGTGGAATTACTATATTCGATACAGCGCAAGCAGAGACTTTAACAAAAGTTTCTCACTATCATGATACAACAGCTGTTCCATGTTATATTGCATTTAATAAAGAATCCAATCATTTATTAGCGGCTAATTATCACGAAGGTCATGTTTCTTCTTACAAATTTGATGCAGCAGTAACATTAGTGGATCGAGTTATTCATCCTTCACTTGAAGAGAAACAACCTCACGTTCACTATACGGACTATACGCCTGATGAAAAATGGATTGTAGTTTGTGATTTAGGAAGTGACATTGTAGCTACTTATCAACAAGATGTCGAAAAACTTCAACGTGTTTCTACCTATAATAGTAGAAAAGGAGCAGGCCCTCGTCATTTAGCTTTCCACCCTACTCTTCCAATTGCGTATTTAATTTGCGAACTCCACGCTAGTATTGAAGTATTAGCCTATGATGCTGAAACTGGAAGCTTTACTTTTATCGAGCAACACTTGTTAACAACAGCAGAACAACAAGCATGGGGTGGAGCGATTCATTTAACAAAAAATGGGAAATTCTTATACGCTAGTAATCGTGGCTATGACCGTATTTATGTCTTTCAAATTCAAGAAGACACAGGTTCATTAACACTTGTAGCTGATTACGATACGTTTGGAAGCGTCCCACGTGATTTCCACTTAAGTAAGGATGAACGATTTGTCGTCATTGGACATCAAGAATCTAATAATTTAACTCTTTATGAACGAGACAGTGAAACAGGAACCTTAACACTTTGTCAAAAAGACTTTTTCGCACCAGAAGTTGTCTGCGTCATTCCGTTTTAGACAAAAATATAACTCCCCTGAAAATCTCAGGGGAGTTTCTTATAAACTTTTGAAAAAGACTTTTCTGCCGTCCTTTGCAACATCAGAAAAGTCTTTCGAATTCACATTATAAGGTAACTGTTGCTTCACCAATTTTAGAAGATGCTAATGCATTTCCTGTTGTAATTGATAAGTTTGCAATTTTATCCATATTTGTTAAAGCTACAATCATGGGAGTATCTTTTCCAGCTGCTTTTACTGCTTCTAAATCTACAGTAGAAATCACAGTAGTTTGATCGACACGTTGTCCCACAGTTACAACTGTATCAAAAGGCGCTCCTTGTAATTCCACTGTATCAATTCCCATATGCAATAATACTTCTACACCATTATCTGTTTTAATTCCTACAGCATGTTTCGTTGGGAATACATTTATCACTTCCCCTGCTACTGGTGAAGTAATCACACCATTTGTTGGTAATACAGCATATCCATCCCCCATGAATTTTTGAGAGAATACTGGGTCATTAATTTCTGTAATAGCCACTACTTCCCCTTCTGCTACAGCAAATAATTCTAATTCAGGAGTAACTTCTTTTGTTACTTTCTTTTTAAAAAATCCAAACATCTAATCATCCTTTCAATTCTTTAACCATAGTATAGCATATTTTTAAATAAAAACCTTATTCCTTTTATATTTTTTAAGATTTTTATAGAAATTTTTCTCGTAAACCTTTATACTTACATTCAGACATAATAAAGGAGTGATATTTTGATTACAATGATTGAAATTATTAAAACAATAATTTTAGGAATTATTGAAGGGGTAACAGAGTGGTTACCGATTAGTAGTACTGGACATTTAATTTTAGCAAACGAAATTTTACAATTGGATGTTAGTCCAAAGTTTCAAGATATGTTTAATGTAGTTATCCAACTTGGTGCCATTTTTGCCGTTGTAATTTTATACTTTAACAAACTAAATCCATTTGAAGGAAAGAAAACTCGTAAAGAATTTTTAGCGACTATTGAATTATGGAAAAAAGTGATTATCGGTTGTATCCCTGCCATCGTAGGAGGATTATTATTAAATGATTTTATGGATGAATATTTTAATAAAGCAATCGTTATTGCGACAACTTTAATTGTTTACGGGATTGCATTTATTGTGATTGAACGCCGTCATAAAATAGTGGAGCCTCGTATTCATTCATTTGAAGAATTGGATTATATAACAGCGATTAAAATTGGTTTATTCCAAACTTTAGCATTAATTCCTGGAACTTCTCGTTCAGGTTCTACTATTTTAGGGGGACTATTAGTTGGAACAAATCGTTTTATAGCAACAGAATTTTCTTTCTTCATGAGTATTCCAATTATGTTTGGAGCTAGTGGGTTAAAATTATTAAAATTTGGATTCCACTATACAAGTGCAGAATTATTGATTTTATTAGTGGGATCTGTTGTATCATTCTTCGTTTCACTAATTGTTATCAAGTTCTTATTGAGCTATTTAAAACGAAACGATTTCCAAGCATTTGGTTGGTATCGTATTATTCTAGGGATTATCGTATTAGCTAGTTCGTTTTTCCTTAAATAACAGTCGAAAAGGTATTTTATTGTAGTATTAGGACGCCAGTCCCTGTAATAGAAGCTCTCGGTTCTATTACCCATACTACTATAAAATGACTTTTCTCTTTTCGCTCGTATTTAATAAAATCTCCTTCTACAATCATTTTAAATATTGTATCATCACTAAAACAGCCAGCAGAAAATTCTGCTGGCTGTTTTTTCCCTTTTATTGACAAGCTACTGCTTGGATTTCTACTAGTGCATTTTTTGGCAATGCTGCTACTTGGAAAGCGGCACGTGCTGGGCAATTTTCTTTAAAATAAGTTGCATAAACTTCATTCATTTGTTGGAAATGAGCAATATCACTTAAATAAATCGTCGTACTCACAACATTTTCTAAAGTCATTCCAGCTTGTTCTAAAATCGCTTGAATATTTTTCAATGATTGATGTGTTTGGCTAACAATATCTTCCCCTGCAAATTCTCCTGTTTCTGGTACGATTGGTAATTGTCCTGAAACGTACAAGAAATTTCCTGAACATAATACTCCTTGCGAATAAGGTCCAATTGCTGCTGGTGCTTTATCTGTATGAATTATTTTTTTCATATTTCTCTCCTTTAAATAAATACATATTTTTTCATTCGCTCACAAGCTTCTTGAATTCTTGTAAATGGTAGTGCTACATTTAATCGAATATGAGTTGGTCCATGAAAGACTCTTCCATCTAGCCAAGCGACACCTACATCTGTTCCTCGTTTTTGTAATTCATCAATCGTAATACCATTTTTTTCTAGATATTCTTTACAATCAATAAAAATAACATAGGTACCTTCTGTATTTGTCACAGATACTCCTTCAAAATGATCACGAATATAGTCACAAACATACGTCATATTTTGATACAATACTTGTCTTAATTCTTCCAACCACTCATACCCTTCTGGTTGATACGCCCCCATTAAAGCATGCATCGATAGTACATTCATCACATTATAATGAGATTTACTTCCTTTTGCATTCACTCTATCTCTTAATAAATCACTATAAATAATATGATAGGCAGCTACTAAACCAGCTAAATTAAAAGTCTTACTTGGTGCATAAAATGCAATTGTACGACTCTTAGCATCTTCCGAGACACTTTGTGTTGGAATATGTTTCACTCCTGGCATCACTAAGTCTGACCAAATTTCATCAGAAATAACCGTTACATCATATTTTTGATAAATCGCCATTACTTTTTCTAATTCTTCCTGATTCCAAACACGACCTGTCGGATTATGTGGCGAACATAAAATGGATACATGGATATGATGTTTACGAATCTTTGCTTCCATATCTTTATAATCGATACGGTAAACACCGTCTTCATCTTTCACTAATGGACTGAGTACAATATTAAAGCCATTATTTTTTAAAACTTCGGTAAATCCTCCATAAGTTGGACTATGAACTAAAATAGCATCTCCCGGTGACGCAAAAGAAGTTAATGCTGAAACTACTCCTCCTAGTACACTATTATGATAACCAATATGTTTAGCTGTTAATCCTTCCACTTGATGGTGAAATTGGTGCCAACGAATGATGGCATTATAATATTCTTTTGGTTGCATAAAATAACCAAAAACTGGATGTTCTAACCGTTCTTTCATCGCTTGAATCGCAGTTGGAACTGTTGCAAAATTCATATCTGCTATCCACATCGGAATCACATCGAATCCTTCCTTAGGTCGGTTAGGGGCTTTCCCTGGAATTAAACCTAAGCCATCCACTGCCATCGCATCTTTTCCATGACGGTTTATTTCTGTTGTAAAATCATATTTCATCATATTTCTCCTTTCCCCTCTTGTGTAGTAGTACTAGTATAGCAGAAATCTTCCAACGAACAAAGAAAAGCTACCATCTTCTAATAAACAAAGAAAAAGACTTTTCCAGTAACAAAGCTATTTGTTGCTACTTTGAGAAAAGTCTATCATTTATAATCTATTTTTTCATTGAAGATAAGATTCTATATCCTCTTTGTGCGATAAAGTCTGCTACTTCATCTGGATTTTCAGAATCCACGTGAAGTACTACTTGTACTTTTCCTTCACGGTGATACACAGAAATTGTATCTACATTGACATTATGATCACGTAAAACATTTGAGATATCTTCTAATGGACCAGGTTTATCTTCATTAATTTCAATAAATAAACGAGAACCTGGAGTGTTATACCCTGAAATATCAATGAACGCATCCATAATATCTTTATCAGTAATAATTCCTACTAAGTTTCCTCTTGATTCAAGAACTGGTAAAACGCCAATTCCTTGTTGTCTCATAATTGAAGCAGCTTCTTCTAAGACAGCCGTTGGTTTTACAGTAATGACTTGTTTCAACATAATATCTTTAGCAGTTGTTTTATTTAATAAGTAATTTAATTCATGCACACTTAAACTTGTTGCCATTGAAGGTGAATTTTGAGCGACCAATTCAGCTGTTAATAATCCTACTAATTTGTCTCCTTCAACGACTGGAAGACGATGCACATCATGTTCTTTCATTAAATCTAATGCTTTCATAACAGTTGTTGTTGGTTCAACGGTTATTAAGTTTGTTGACATATAATCTTTTACTTCCATGATTATCCCCCTAAATATGCTTTTTGAACATCTTCACTTTCAAGTAATTCCTTACCTGTACCTGATAATACCACAGATCCTGTTTCTAATACATACCCTCTTGATGCAATCGATAATGCCATTTTCGCATTTTGCTCAATTAGTAATACAGTCGTTCCTTGTTTTTGAATTTCTTGAATAATATTAAAGATTTCTTTAATGAAAATTGGTGCTAATCCCATTGATGGTTCATCTAATAACAATAGTTTCGGACGAGTCATTAACGCACGTCCCATCGCTAACATTTGTTGTTCCCCACCTGATAATGTTGCAGCATCTTGATTTTTACGTTCTTCTAAAATTGGGAATCTCTCAAAGATAGCTTTCATATCTTTTTGAATTTCCTCTTTATCATTTCTTAAAAATGCTCCTAAATCAAGGTTTTCTTTTACTGAAAGTCCTCTAAATACGTGACGACCTTCTGGAACTTGTGCTAAGCCAAGTGAAACAATTTTTTTAGCAGGTAATTTCGTAATATCTTGACCTAAATATTCAATTGTTCCAGCACTTGGACGTACTAATCCAGATAATGTTTTTAAAATGGTTGATTTTCCTGCACCGTTAGCACCGATTAGAGAAACAATTTCTCCTTCGTTAACTGTGAAGCTTACATCTTTAACGGCTTGAATCATGCCATAATGTACACTTAAATCTTTTACTTCTAACATGATTACTCTCCTCCTAAGTAAGCACGAATAACATCAGGATTTTTCTTAATTTCTTCTGGTGTTCCATGTGCTAATAATCTTCCATATTCTAATACATATAGACGTTGGCAAATTTCCATAACCAATGACATATCGTGTTCAATTAGTACAACGGTTAATCCGAATTGTTCTTGGATTTGCGCAATTAATTTTGTTAGATTTGCTGTTTCTTGTGGGTTCATCCCTGCAGCAGGTTCATCTAAAAATAAAATTTTTGGTTTCGTAGCTAAAGCACGAACGATTTCTAATTCACGTTGTTGTCCGTATGCTAAATTTTTCGCTTTATCTTGAGCAAACGATTCTAAGTTGAAGATTTTTAATAACTCTAATGCTTCTTCTTTCATCATTTTTTCTGTTTCATAATACGCCTTTGTTCTGAATAAACTTGAGAATAATGAATTCCCTTTATGCGCATGCATCGCTACCATTACATTTTCTAATACTGTTAAATCTTTAAATAAACGAATATTTTGGAAGGTACGTGCTAGCCCTAATTCAGTAATTTTATTTGGTGCAATTCCATTTAATAATGTCTTACCATTTTCAGTTTCTAATTCGATGGTTCCTTCTGTTGGAACATATACCCCTGTTAAAAGGTTGAAGAATGTTGTTTTACCGGCACCATTTGGACCAATTAATCCAATTAATTCTCCTTTTTCTGCTTTAAGAGAAACGTTCGAAACAGCTGATAATCCACCGAAATTTTTTGTTAAACCTTTTACTTCTAATAAACTCATTCTGTTTCTCCTTTCTCTTTTTTCTTCAATTTATTACTTAAGAGTGTTCCAAAACGGAATTCCCAAGTTCCTAATAATCCACCTGGACGGAAGATCATAATTAAAATTAACGCTACTGCATAAATAATCATACGTAATTGTCCAAATGGTTGTAAGAATGTATTAATAATTCCAAGTAAAATTGCTGCAACAAATGAACCAGTAAAACTACCGATTCCTCCAAATACAACAATGATTAATACATCGATTGATTTCATAAATGTAAAGTCACTTGGTGTTACAGTTCCTAAATAAGTCGCTGTTAATGTTCCACCAATACTTGCTGTAGCTGCTCCAATAATGAAAGCTAACATTTTATAGCGAGTAACATTTACCCCCATTGACTCTGCTGCAATTTCATCTTGTAATACTGCATAAGTCGCACGACCTGCACTACTATTGGCATAGTTTAATACTAAAATTGTTGTTAAAACTAATGCAATATAAACAATTGTCCATGTTGTTGTTAATGGAACACCACTAATCCCTGCAGCACCATTTGTAATTTTCATATTATTTAAGGCTACACGAATAATTTCAGCAACCCCTAATGTTGCAATTGCTAAATAGTCCCCTTTTAAACGAAGCGTTGGTAAACCAACTAAATAAGCAATCACGATTGAAATGACCACACCCACTGCCATTCCAGCAAATAAACCCGCTAAACCACTAACCGCTTTCCCGATAATAGCAGCACTATAAGCACCAATCGCAATAAATCCAGCATGACCAAGTGAGAATTGACCAGCAACCCCCAAAATTAAATTTAATCCAACTGCGAAAATAATATTAATCATGATATTAATAAAAGTACTTTCATAATAGAAATTAATCACTCCTACTTGAACTAACACTTGAAGTAATAAATAGACTAATACTGCAGAAGCTAACCAAATAAGATTTTTCTGATGAAATCGTTGCATGTTTCTCACCTACACTTTCTCTTTAACATTTTTACCAAACAAACCTGCTGGTAATACTAATAAAATAACAAATAATAGGAAGTAAACTACTCCATCTTTATATGGAGAGAATCCTAAATAGCTAACGAGTGTTTCTAATAAACCAATGACATAGCCACCAACCATGGCACCTGGAATACTACCAATTCCACCTAATACCGCAGCTACGAATGCTTTCAATCCTGGTACAATCCCCATTGTTGCAGAATACGTATTATAGTATAAAGCAACTAATACTCCGGCAATCCCGGCAAGACTTGAACCTAATGCGAATGTAAATGAAATCACTTGATCCACATCAATCCCCATTAATTGAGCTGCATCTTCATCCACCGCAACGGCACGCATCGCTTTCCCCATTTTTGTATAACGAACGATGAATTGTAATAATGCCATTAAAATAACTGTTGTAGCAAAAATTAAGATTTGCTTTCCATTAATCGTAATATTACCGAATAAAGTATAGTTTGTAGTTCCAAAATCAGATGGGAATGGACGAATTTCTGCTCCGAAAAGATAACTCATCACATTTTCAAGTAAAAATGAAACCCCAATTGCTGTAATCAAAGCAGCAACACGAGTCGAACGTCTTAAAGGTTTATACGCTACTCTTTCAATCAGTACTCCTAAAACTGCACAGGTAACCATTGCTAATAGAAGAGATAAGAAAATATTTAACCCCAATCCATTCATTGCATAAAAACCAACAAATGCACCCATCATATAAACATCACCATGAGCGAAGTTGATTAATTTAATTGTTCCATAAACCATTGTATAGCCAAGTGCCACTAAAGCATAAATACTTCCTAGCGCAATCCCATTGACTAATTGTTGAATCAATAGCTCCATTTTAAGCTCCTTCCTTATAAAAAAACGTTTTTAATATTTGCCTATCATGTGAAAAAAGAGGCTGACTGCCTCTCTTTTCTAAAATTTTATTGATTATTGTGCTGCATATTCTTTGGCACTTACTTCTTCACCATTTTGGAATTCGATAACAACTGCTGATTTAACAGGAGTGTGATCTTTACCCATTGTGAATGTACCAGTTACACCATCGAAGTCTTTAGATTCTGCTAAAGCTTTTTTGATTGCTTGCGCATCAGTTGAACCTGCTGTTTCAATAGCTTTCATTAATAATTCAGCTGCATCATATGCTAAAGCTGCAAATGAATCTGGTGTTGTACCATATTTTTCTTTGTACGCTTTGATGAATGCTTGAACATCTGCATCTGTACTTTTAGCTGAGAAGTGAGCTGTATAGAAGACATTTGTTAAGTTTGCTTTGTTACCAGCTAATTCTGCTAATTTTTCACTTGATAATCCATCTCCACCAACGATTGGTTGAGTGATTCCTAATTCACGAGCTTGTTTGATGATTAAACCAACTTCTTCATAATATCCTGGGATGTATAATACATCAAATGATTTTGATTTTAATGAAGTTAATACTGCTTGGAAATCTGTATCTTTTGATTGATAAGTTTCTTTCGCAACAATTTGTCCACCGATTTTAGTATCTGTATAAGTTTTTTCGAATGCTTCTGATAAACCTTTTGAGTAATCACTAGCTGAGTCTTGTAAAATTGCCACTTTAGCATTTGGGAATTTTTGGCTTACAAATCCTGCACCTACAACACCTTGATAATTATCAGAGAAACATACACGGAAGATATAGTCGTATACTGATTCTGGATTTTTTGCATCTTTTAATGTAATGCCGTCCCCTGTTGTTGCTGGGAATACAGCTGGAATTTTTGCTTGTTCCATGATTGGAATTGAAACTTGAGCATCCCCAGTTGTTGCAGGTCCTACAACCCCAACAACTTTTTCAGAAGCTAATTTTTTAGCTACAGAAGCTACTTCTGTTTTTTCTGATTTATTATCATAAGAAACATATTTTAATTCTTTATCTAATAACTTTCCTTTTTGTTCAACGGCTAATTTAACAGCGTTATCCATAGCTGAACCATAAGCGGCAACGTTACCTGTTAACTCAAAGTTACCTCCAAGTTTTACTGTGTTACCATTTGAAGCGCCACCTGCGCTACATCCTGCTAAAATTGCTGCTGATACCAATCCTAATCCAAATTTTTTTAAATTCATCATAATCCCTCATTTCATAATCTGTTTTTTAGTGATGAGAAGATTATATAATATTCTGACAATTCATGCAATTGTTTTTTTTAAATTTTTTTGAAATTTTTTAATTGTTTTTTAATCCATGACAACTTAGCGCTTACATTTTGTGAAATAGATAATTTTGATGAAAGATAGATCTCCTTAAAGTAGTAATGCACCATGAGATTCGCTTTAGCGAAGCTGCCGGCGTACCATTTACTACTACAAATAAGATTTTGTCAAACACCTTGTTTGATTTGTTGATACTGTTTCTTTTGAAAAATAACAAAGAAAAAACAGTAAACCTTTTTTGATTTACTGCTCCAATGTTTATCAAACTATAAATTTTTGCAAATTATTATTTGTTGATTCTTTGGGTTACTATTCTCATTATCCAATGAACTAAAATTAAATTTAGCACCATTAAAATTACAGACAAAATAGAAATCATAACTATATCTGTAAAATGATACCCAAAATAATGAATAGATTTAGATATCAAAAAAATACTAATTGGTAAAAGTGCAATACTTGAAATCAATGCCGGTATATATCTTCTTATCACAGGACTTTGTATTATATGAATTACTAAATGCATTACAAAAGCAATAAATACCCCTATCCAAAGTATATAAATTTCCCAAAATATACTCATACCTGTTACTATAATACATATTATATATTCTTCAAGTACAGCTATTGCAAAACCTTCACTGCTAAAACTATTGTATAATCTTTGAAGCATACTATATTTTTTTACTACATCAAAATTCTTTTCAAACCATAGTCTAAAACCTATTATTTCTTCCATTTCATGAATCATGAAAATAATAGGGAATAACCAAAATATTCTTTCCATTTTTATCCCCCTAAAACACGGATTTTTTTGTCTACATTAATTAATGTTATACCATTTTTATCTTTTATCACAGTCCTAAATCTTTACTCTTGATCTGTGTTAGTTCCTTTTCTTTACGCACTCCCCCATACAAAAAAGTAGGAATAGACTTCTTCTCTGCCAAATCATAACCTCATATCATTTAAAAAGGACTTTTCGCTGTAGTAAGAGTAATGGTAGCCACTCTGGCTACCATTACTAAGGGAAATTCGAGACCTAGGCTCGGATTTTAGGCATGAGACACCTTCGGTGGCTGCTGCCGACCCTTACTACTTAAGAAAAGTCCATTTCTATAAAAACAACCTTCAAATAATCACTCAACGGTGTATATGGTGCCACTGGAAAATCCATCGGCAATTTCTTCTGATGTGCTAAACGATATCTTCTACCAGAAGAACAAAGTCCCTTATGAATCATTTCTAAAAATTGCTTCTCTGAAACATTTGCCGCATTCGTCGACAAAATTAAATTCCCATTTTTTGCCGTTAACGGAACTAACTGCTCCACTAAACCAGAATAATCTTTCGCAACCGAAAAAGTTCTTTTCTTTGTACGAGCAAAACTAGGTGGATCTAACACAATCGTATCAAACGTTAAATCTTTCTTCGCAGCATATTTAATATAATCAAATACATCCATCACATAAATCTTCTGCTCAGATACATCTATCCCATTCACTTCAAATTGTTCTCGAGTCTTTTCTAAACTGCGATTAGCAACATCCACACTCGTTGTTTGAATTGCACCACCCATTGCTGCAGCAACAGAAAACGCACCCGTATAACTAAATAAATTCAAAATCGTTTTTCCTGCACTGTAGTCATCTCTTAATATTGTACGAACTTCCCGTTGATCTAAAAAGATTCCAGTCATCAATCCTTCATCAAGATACGTTGCATAACGAACTCCTTCTTCTTGAACAATTAATGGCTCACTCGCCTTAACTCCTCTTACAAATTGACTTTCTGGTAGTTTTTCTTTCGAAGCATAACGAATCTTTTCATAAATACCTTGGATACTTGGGATTGCCTCTTGCAATTGTTCGACTATCAACTCTTTCCATTGATAGATTCCTGCACTATACCATGAAACAACGACAAAGCCATCGTACCAATCAATCGTAATTCCACCAAGTCCATCTCCTTCCCCATTAAACAATCGAAAAGCTGTTGTACTATCATCCATCAATAAAGAAGAACGTTTTTGTGCTGCTTTTTGGAATAAGCCTTTTACAAATTGAGGAGTTAATTTTTCGCCTTCTTTTTTAGAATAAACCCAGCCGATTCCTTTATGTTGAAATCCTACATAAGCCATTGCTAAAAATTCTTTTTTCTCATCACAAACACGGACACATTCGCCTTCTTTTGCTTCCAGTGGTTTTGCTAAATCTTCTTGATTTAATAAAGGCGAACCCTTTTTCACTAATTTTGCAGCTTTTGTTTTTAAAATAATTTCTTTCATCTATTGATCATCCTTTTTAATTTCATTCCTTTACTATCTTAAAACAGTTTTCACTAGATTACAAATTCATCAAAAAAGATTTCTCCCGTGTAGCAAAACCATCATTCAACTATTTAAGTGGTAATTCTTGCTATTTAAGAGAAATCTTACTAGTTCTATTCTGTTTCTTCTTTTCCTGGGAATGTTAGCGTAAAGGTTGTCCCTTTTCCAACTTCACTTTCTGTTTGAATCGTACCATGATGACTCTTCATTAATGAATGAACAATGGCTAATCCAATGCCGGATTCTCCATATTTCGTACTCTTTCTAGAAACATCCGCCTTATAAAATCTTTCCCAGATAGCTTCGACCTCTTTTTCATTAATTCCAATTCCATCATCAATAATTTGAACGATTGCATGATTATCTTCATTCCAACCTTTAATCAAAATATGACCCTTATCTGTAAATTGATTTGCATTCTTTGTCATATTTACTAAAATTTGAATAAAACGATCATAATCTGCATACACTGTAAAATTATCTGGACATTCATATTTCAATTCATTTTCTTTATTCGATGCAAGCTCTTGAAGTTGATCTACAACATTTCTTAATGCTTCTGCTCCATTGAAATTTTGTTTCACTAATACAATTTGATCCGAACGAATTTTTTCATAGTCTAGATTTTCATTGACTAAGCGAATTAAGCGTTGCGTTTCATTCGTAATTAATTCCAAGCTTCTCTCACGACGAGACTCTGGAATCATATGGTGAATTAAGCCTTCCAATAGTCCATTCATCGTTGTAAGTGGCGTTCTCATTTCATGGGCTACATCCATCATTAATTGTCGTCTTAAATTTTCTTGTCGTTCAATTTCTTGTTCAGATTTCTGTAATGACTCTGCCATCTTATTAAAGTCCATTACTAAATCATCAAATTCATCTCGTTTTTGAGTCGGTAGTGAAATATCATAATTTCCTTCAGCAATTTCGTGTGTCGCTTTTCTTAAGCGATTAATTCTTCTCGTTTGATAGTTGGCAAATAAGACACTCAGAATAACTCCTGCCACTGCTGCTGATGAAAATCCTACTAAAATTGAATTTCTTAATTCTGCCATTTCCGTTTCAATTCTACTTAATGGGCTAGAAATCGCAAGAAAGCCATTATAAGTTTGATTTTTAAAAATTGGATAATAAATCGTCACTAAATCAGCCGCTTCGCCCACAAAGTTATGTTTCGTTTGTTTCATATTAATGGCAGAACCATCTTGTAAATGTTGTAATTCATCATCCGTTAATGAGCTTTTTACATTTAATACCGTTGCTGGATAAGTCATTTTATTCTCTTTATCAAAAATCGCAACACCTAAATGTTCATCTTTCAATAAGGATAAGCTACTGCTAATTTCATCCGCTGTTAAGTCATGCACTAAAATTGCTTTTGCATATCCAAATAATTGTTGCGACCGTTGTAAGAAAATTTTATTGGTCATAACATTATAAAATAATAGCCCACAAACAACAACGGATACTAATACAACGGATAAGAAACCTACTAATTGTTGGTAAAAATATTTCATCTTCTAAATCCCACTATCATCAAATTTATATCCTACACCCCATACTGTTTGAATAACGTGAGGTCCTACTGCTTCAATTTTTTGACGTAATTTTTTAATATGTGCATCAATCGTACGTTCATCTCCAAAAAATGGATCTTCCCAAATCTTCGTTAATAAATGCTCTCTTGAGAAAACTTGACGGGGATGTTGTGCCATTAAAACTAATAAGTCAAATTCTTTTGGAGTTAATCCTTCAATTTCTACCCCATCAATAAAAGCTTCATGAGTTTTTGTATTAATGGATACATGAGTTGTTTCAATATCAAATTGACCTGAACTAATTGGGGCTTCACTAGAAGTACTACGTCCAATACGTCGATGTAATGCTTTAATACGAGCCATCATTGTTAATGGACTAAATGGTTTTGCTACATAATCATCGGCTCCAATTTCTAAGCCAATCACTTGATCACTTTCTGAATCTCTTGCTGTTAACATCACAATAGGTACTTGCTCATTGACTTGTCGAATTTGACGACAAATTTGCATGCCATCCATTGATGGTAAATTTAAATCTAAAATGACTAAATTCCATTTTTCTTGCTGATTCATAAAGGCATCATAACCTTCTTTTCCATCATGATAAAACTCTGCTGTCCAACCTTCTTTTTCAAAAAACATTTCCATCATTTCACAAACTGCTTCTGTATCTTCAATCATTAAAATATGCATCTTACTTCCTCCTTTTTGATTATCTCATCATTAGTATACCGTAATTTTATGAATCCGTTAACTAGAAAGTATGAAGATTTTATGAAGATGAAAAAAGAGACAACCGAAGTCGCCTCAGAATTTTTCAATTTATTTCGTTTGTATTATGATTTTTTGAAGAAGTTCCAACAAATGACCCCAACAATAATAACGAACACGACTCCCACAATCATCATCGCTCTATTATGTTCGACCGAAATTACCCCACATGGCTCTGGAGCTGAAATTCCACCCGTCCGTTCTATATATTTTTCATTTAAGTAAGTAGCTAAAACCTTTTGAGCTGTTTCGTATGGATAAAGCGTATCAAATTTTAATGTTCCTGCCTTACTCTTCATCTGAGTGTCTTCAAATGGTAGTGAGTGAATAAGCATGCGATACTCATTATCTGCTAACTTCACTAAAACAATTGGATCCATCATCACTTTTGTTGGTTGGATATAGTAAATAGCTTGAGGAGAGATTGATTGCTCTTTTAGCACCTTTTCTATTTTTTGTTCAAACGGTTCTTCTCCTTCTTCGTATTCACCGACGGAAGTAATATCCCATTTTCCAATTTGTTTTTCTTGTTCGGCAACGCTCTCTGCACTTGTCAATCCATTTGCTACAGCTTTTTTTGCTTCTTCTCTATCAAAATCCTTTACAATATCAAATCGAATCTCTATTTTGGGTTGACGATGAGTAGTTGGAACAAGCCAATAATACTCTGTCTTTTTCAATTCTTCTGCTAAACTTGCATCATCCATCTTAGAAACAGTTTCCAAAAATGATGCTTCTTCATACACTTTCACCGCTTTATCCCATTGAATATCTGAAGATAGAAATAATTGATTCAACCTCTCCTCTGATTTAGTTGCTAAGGTTTCAAATTCACTTTGACCAATATCAGAAGCCATATTCTCACTTTCCATTGCCAACGCAGTCGAACTTCCTAAAGTAAATACTAATAAACCAAATAGTAAAGTAAGCGTCTTTTTCATGTTATTTCCCCCATTCTTAATGAAACACCCTATTTTACAAACTCTATAAATCATCAACTTTTAGCAATTGAATTTTCCTTCATCATCCTCATAAAATTAGCAACATAACTTACAACTCTTGTTATAATACTTTTAATTTCTAAGTATTATTGTACTAGAACAACCACCGATGTGTAAACGATTACTTTTCAAAAACTAAAAAAAGAGCTGAGTTCATCCACTTAGCTCTTTCTCATATAAAGCAATCAATCTTATTCTTGTAATTTGAATCGTAAACTATTCAATTTTTCCATCTGTTCATCGCTCCATGGCGAACGTCGTCTGGAAATTTCTTGATATTGTCTCGATAATTGATCTTGTTTCTTCTTACTTCTTTGAATTTCTTTAAAAAATTCTCTTGCAGATTTTCTTAAAGCACCCTTTTGAAAAATGACCCATTGTTCCGCCAAATCACTCGTTGCTACAGACACTTGAATGACTTGCGTATTCATTTCGCTAACTGTTCTCTCAATATATTCATCTGCCGTTTCATCTTCTGCTGTAAAAATAACTTTCACTTGAGAAGATTCAAACGACTGAGTAATTCCTGGAACAAATTGTGCATCAAAAACAATCCACACTTCAACGTGTTCAAATTTTCTAAAATTGGCGCAATGATGGATGAGTAAATCACGAGCACTTTCTAAATCACCTTGTTTTTTTAAACTCACTAATTCAGGCCATGCACCAATCATATTATACCCATCAATGATATATAATTGTTTCTTCATAACTCACCTATTAATGACGAGAACGGAAAACTTCATACATCATTAAAGCACTTGCGACACTCGCATTCAAACTTTGAACATGTCCTGTCATCGGAATCGTAATCATCTCATCTACGGCATCTTTAACAATACGAGATACACCTTTTCCTTCATTCCCCATGACAATCGCGATTGGACCTTTTGTATTCCAGTGACGATAATCCGTCCCTTTCATATCTGTTCCAAACACCCAAACACCATGTTCTTTTAATTGTTCAATTGTTTGAGTTAAATTCGTCACACGAACAACGGGAACATGCTCGATAGCCCCCGTAGAAGCTTTCGCTACAGTAGAAGTTAAAGAAACACTTCTTCTCTTTGGAATAATAATACCGTGAACTCCCGTAGCATCTGCAGTACGTAAAATACTTCCTAAATTATATGGATCTTCAATTCCATCTAAAATTAAAATAAATAAATCTTCATTTTTCCCTTGAGCCTTTTCAAAAACATCTTCTAAAGTCGCATATTCATATGCTGCAATGGAAGCAACAACTCCTTGATGGACAACTTCACCAACAAGATCTTGTAATTTAGCTTTTGGAACATTTTGAATTTGAATACGATGTTCTTTTGCTAAATCAATAATCGGTGTAATTTCTTTTCCAGATAACGCTTCTTGAATCCATAATTTATTCACACGTTCTGGTTGTTGTAATGCTTCTCTTACTGCATGACGTCCATATACAAAATCTGTAGACTCTTGCTCATTCGAAGAACTTTCCGGTGTATATTTTGGACGAGGTGCTTTAGCCTCTTTTTTAAAGCCCTTTGGTTGACTTCCTTTTCTTCTATTCGAATTTTTTTCTTGTCTAGCCATATTTTTCCTCCACTTGTTGAATACACCATGCGATGACTTCCTCTAATCGATCTTTTTGTCCACTTAAATATAAATAGCCAATCATCGCTTCAAATCCTGTAGACATACGATACGTAATAACATCTGCATTTTTTGCCTTAGTATGACTTTTCGCATTTCTCCCACGTTTGAAGTATTCTAATTCTTCTTCTGTTAAAAATGACTCGCTGTCTAACATTTGTTGAATTAAATTTGCTTGAGCCTTGGCAGAAAC
The DNA here is from genome assembly GCF_963516875.1 of uncultured Granulicatella sp. GTDB lineage: Bacteria > Bacillota > Bacilli > Lactobacillales > Aerococcaceae > Granulicatella. Next base: position 31,459 of record NZ_CAUQCL010000017.1, read on the forward strand.
ATAACGAGTAGCTTCACGATGCAAGATATTTGGCTTCGTCTTTCCTGTTCTCAATACATGTTGACGAATATATAATTCATAAATTCCATCACCCATATAAGCTAATGTTAAGCCATTTAATAAATGCCAATCTTTAATGATTTCCATTATACTCTTCTCCATCTTGTTCCTTGAGCTGTATCTTCTAACACGATTCCTTGAGCTTTCAATAATTCTCTAATTTCATCGCTTCGTGCAAAGTTTTTCGCTTTTCTTGCTTCTAAACGTTCGTCAATTAATGCTTGAATTTCATCATCTACTAATTCTTCTTGAACTTCTTTCATTCCAAAAATCGCAAATAATTGTTCAGCTTTTTCTAATAATTTTTCTAAAATAACACGTGATACTGCTTCACGTTCTAAATAAACATTCCATTCTTTTACGAATTGATATAACACTGTCATCCCATTAGCTGCATTAAAATCATCATCCATTTCTTCTTGGAATTTACCTTCTAACGCTTCAAAACTAGCCCATACATCTTGGTCATCTTCTAATAATTCAACTGCCTGTTCTAAACGGTAACGTGTATTACTAAAAGTTGTTTGAATTTTTGACACATTAGCTGTTGCTTCTTGTAGTGAAGACTCACTGAATTTCAATGGTCTACGATAGTGGGCACTTGCTAGGAAGAAACGTAAAATTTGAGGATCAATTTCTTTAATAATATCGTGAACTAATACGAAATTACCAAGAGATTTACTCATTTTTTCTCCATCTTCCCCCATTGTTACAAAGGCATTATGCATCCAATAACGAGCAAACGGATGACCTGTTTTTGATTCACTTTGCGCAATTTCATTTTCATGGTGTGGGAAGGCTAAGTCTTGTCCGCCACCATGAATATCAATCGTATCTCCTAAATGTTTTGTCGCCATTACGGAGCATTCAATATGCCAACCTGGGCGTCCTTTGCCCCAAGGAGAATCCCAACTAATTTCACCTGGTTTAGCACTTTTCCATAACGCAAAGTCTAATGGATTTCTCTTTTTAGCATCATCTGCACTTTCCGTTCTTTGGCTAGCTCCTACTTGTAAATCTTGAATACTTTGATCACTTAATTTTCCATAATCTTTGAACTTTTCAGTGATGAAATATACATCTCCACCAGATTCATAGGCTGCTTCTTTTTCGACTAATTCTTTTACAAAGGCAATAATATCATCCATTGTATTCATAACGGTTGGATTTAAAGTTGCTTTTTTAACATTTAAAGCAGCTGTATCTTCATAAAAAGCTGCAATATATTTTTTAGAAACTTCTTCAGGGGTCATTCCTGTTTCATTTGCTGCTTTAATAATTTTATCATCCACATCTGTAAAATTAGAAACATAGTTCACATCGTAGCCACGGTATTCAAAATAACGACGGATAGTATCAAATGCAACCGTACTTCTTGCATTTCCAATATGGATATAATTGTAAACTGTTGGTCCGCAAACATACATTTTTACTTTGCCTGCTTCTAGTGGTTTAAATTCTTCTTTTTGACGTGTTAAAGTGTTATATACTTGAATCATAATTTCCTCCATATAATTCTGTGATTTCTCGTTCTTCTTTTGTATGAATTCGAACAACTTTAGCAGGCAATCCTACCGCTGTTGTATGAGCTGGAATATCCGTTAGCACTACTGCTGCTGCACCAACTTTGGCACCTTTTCCAATCGTAACTGGTCCTATGACTTGAACATGGGCAGACAATAATACTCCATCTTCAATGGTTGGGTGACGCTTTCCTGTTTGCTTTCCTGTTCCACCTAATGTAACACCATGGAACATCTTTACATCATCTCCAATAATCGCAGTTTCACCAATGACAATTCCCATGCCGTGATCAATAAAAAATCGACGACCAATTTGCGCTGCCGGGTGAATTTCAATTCCAGTAAAAAATCGACTAAATGTACTCAGCATGCGAGCAAGAAGTCTACATCGGCAAGTAGTATGTAACCAATGTGCTAGTCGATGCATCACAGTCGCATGATAGCCTGGATACGTTAAAATAATTTCTAAACTACTTCGTGCCGCTGGATCGTTCTTTTTATAGGTTTCCATATCCTCTTGAAAACGTCCCATCTCCTCACTCTCCTTTACTCGTACTATTTTTTTATTATAGCATATTTTCTACCTTTTTTTCGCTTTCTCAAATTAAGAAACTAAAAAAAGACTTTTCCATACAGAAAAGCCTTTTTATATTCTCTCATAGACTAACGGTCAAACAATTTTTTTACGAATGAAACATCAAAGCCCCTTGCCACATCACGAAAATCATCCTTGTATACATCCCTCATCAAAAAAGTAAAAAACAGAAAAATTATTTTCTGTTTTCATACGGCAATACTAGGTTCAAAATGACCCCTGCTAATGCACATAATGCTGTACCTGATAATGTCACAGGACCTAATTCTAAAATTGCTCCACCTAATCCTAACACTAGCATCGAACTCGCAATAATCAAATTACGCACTTCTCTAAAATCCACTTGCTTTTCAATTAACACTTTCAAACCATTACTTGCAATAACCCCATACAACATAATGGACATTCCACCAAGCACTGCATTTGGAATAGTAGAAATTAACGCTGTGAATTTTCCAAGGAAACTCAATCCAATCGCAAATAATGCTGCATTACGAATAACTGAAACACTCGCAATTCTTGTCATCCCTACAACCCCAGTATTTTCACCATAAGTCGTATTTGCTGGTCCACCCATAAATGCTGAAACTGAAGTAGCAATTCCATCTCCAATTAATGTACGATGTAAACCAGGATTTTTCAAAAATTGTCTACCACAAATTTGACTTAAAACAGTATGGTCTCCAATATGTTCTGCAATGGTTACAACAGCTACTGGTAAAATCACCCAAGTTTCAGGACCAAAATACCAATGGTATTCTTTGAAAAATCCATTTGTTGAAAATGGTAAATATAACTGTGGAATCGCAATCCAATCCGCTTTTAGCACTGGAGTAAAATCAACCAAACCAAGCAGTACAGCAGCAATATAACCTCCAATAATCCCAAATAGGAATGGAATAATTTTAAAAAATCCTTTTGCTTTTGTATTAATAAATGCTGTAATTAAGAATGTAATGACTGCTACGGTAATTTGTTGAATAGTCCCATCTTTAATAAAGCCTGCATTTGTCACTGCAGAATTTGCTAATCCTAAACCAATTACCATAATCATTGGTCCAATCACAATCGGTGGTAATAAACGATCAATCCATTTTGTTCCAATTAATTTAACCGCTAATGCTACTACTACATAAACAAGACCTACAAGAACAACCCCTGACTGAGCGGCTGAAACATCTCCATTCATTTGCTTCATCGCAAATGCCATCGCTGAAATAAATGCAAATGAAGAACCTAAGTACACTGGTACTTTAAATTGAGTTGCTACCATATAAATCAGAGTTCCTAAACCTGACGCAAATAATGCTACAGAAACAGGCATTCCTAAAATTAATGGCACTAAAATTGTTGCCCCAAACATTGCAAACACATGTTGCAAGCTTAGTAATAAGCCTTTGGCTAAAGGTGGATTTTGATCCACATCAAGTAATAAGTTGACTTTTGAAGTTTGTAACTCCATCATTCCCTCTTTTCCGGGCCTTTTTGTGCATACAAAAAAGCAACCCTATCAAATTTTGTTTGCAAAAGGGCTGCTTTCATATAGGAAAATTTTTTCTATGCATAAAAAATTTTCCTAGAAATATAAACTTGAACTATGATCGCCTTTTTCACCTCACGGGATGAATTTAAAAGCCCTCGCTATGCGAAAGTATACTAGACTTTTCACAAAATAACAAGTAGTTTTTTCGTTTATTTAAAAATTTGTCAAACACAAGTGATAATGTCTCAATTAAACACAAGTAAAAATGTCCCAAA
>NZ_CAUQCL010000018.1:0-33848 GCF_963516875.1 uncultured Granulicatella sp.
CTTTCATGAACAGAAGAAGCAGGCTGTTTTTTCTGTTTGACCTGTTCCATTTCAGAGCGACGCTTCGCAATGGTTTTTCGCCTTTGTTCCTGCTGTTCCTTGCGTCCACTGGCTCTGTCCGCTTTGGTTTGAGAAATACTACTGGTTAAATCACGGACATTCTCTTTTACTTTGGATTTTCCTTGATATACTGCATATCTTGCATTGGTCGGCAAATCTTTAACCTGTTCTTTCAAACCACTAGCAGTGTCTACCATTCTGTCTTTGGTATCAGCTACTGTACCGATGGTTTGACCGATACGTTTTCCAAGTGTTGATTTTTCCTTTCCGTCTGGTCGGGAGTGATCTGCTTGTGTCCTTGCAGAACTCCCCGAACCCGACTGTCCTTTTTTACCTGTAACAATGGCAGACCCAGCCCCTAGAGTAGTCATGGAACGTCCAAGTTTCCGCTGTAGACGGTGCATGTGAGCGTGCATAAGCATACGAGGTTTTCTCATCACACGACTTCCCACACTTTGAGAATCGTTACTCTGTAGAGAAAACATACTCATTAAATCGCCCAGCTTGAAGTAGATTCCTGCAAAGGTCACAATCTGTAGAAAAGCAATCAAAAAGAACGGATAACCAGCCGATAAGGTATAGAGCATGGTTGAAATACTAAATGCTGTCGTAATAATCAATGTGATTCCAGCTCGTGTCAAAATGGTATTAAAGAGCTTTGTTATGGCTCGTTTTGACATACCATCAAATGATGGAATCATGCTTAAAATAAAGCTCACAGGCAGAAACATAGCATAGATGATAAAAAGTACCTGCGAGAAAATCATGATTCCTGTTAATAGGAATACAAATATGGAAATCCCAATATTGAAGACAAATAGGAAGAAGACTGTACCTAAACGGTTAATGGTCTTTGTAATGGTTAGATTGGTATTGCTTCTGTCTTCAATTTCTTCCGCAACAATTTTTTCTCTGTCTTCGCCATTGTTGGAATCTGGGCTGGTGGAGAGCAGGCTTTCCACACGGTCAATACCGATACTTTCAATGTCTGAACTGTTGTATTGAAGCAGTAGCCACGGTTGCTGAACCTGTATGGAAAACAGGCTATCTCTGATTAAGTCCACGCTGTCCTTGCCTTGACTATCGGAATGGGGCATGACAATCTTCGTGCCAAGTGATAAACTGGCATTACTGATGTCTGATGAAAAGTCATTGATTTTTTTAATGTAGTCGGGAGCGTAGGCAATAAAGGAAGCCGATAGGATAAACACCAGCACAAAATTCATAATGGCATGAATTGCCTTTGTGGTTTCTCTCTTTATCAGTCCCGTATAGGCAACATAAACCCCAAGAACCAAAATCAAGAGTAAGAGGAATCCAACATAGAAACCCTCTGTTGAAAATCCGTTTGCACTCACACCAGCTAAGGTCTGCATATTCTTACCAATGGAATCTGCTGTAGCGGAAATGAAGTCTAAGGAATAGGCTTCCTGTACTAAGTAACCTGTCGCATTGGAAACATACAAACTGATTGTCCAAATAAAATTGGTAATGGCATATAGTCCATACATGACCTGTTTTCCAATCCCGTCCGACCAGTTCCACGGAAGCCAGCCCCAGCTATTATCCACATAAAAATCCAGTTGATAGTTTTCAAGTGGGTATCGGCTGTATTCATTTGCCACATTGACCGTATCATCTACCAAGCCCGCAGCTTGAACCACCGTTCCCAGCATGGCTAAAAGAAAAATGGCAATCACAAGTGTGAAAGCCACTGTCATTGCCACTTTACCTAGACGTTTCAGCGTCCAGTTTGATTTTATTCTGTTTACTATTGATGGTTTCACATTTACACCTCTTTTCGCACAGGTGGTCTGGTATCAAAGGCATGGAGCAGTTCTTCAAATACAGGGTGGAACTGTATCACACCGACACGACCATATAAATCACTGATAAGGCATTGCCCGTTTTCCAAATCACGCAATCGCTTCTGATTGTTTTCGTCCTCTGGGTCTACACCAAAAAAGGCTAAGGTCTTTTTAATCTCGTTAAGGTCAGTGGAACGAAATGCAAATTTTAAGCCGAGGTTATTTTTCAGTTTTTCATCTAAGAGGTCGTCTGTATTTTGGGTCACGAAATATACCCCAGCGTTCATAGCACGACCAGCCCGAACCAGCTTCATAGATAGTGTTTTTCCTTGTGCTACCTGTAAAAAGCTCCATGCTTCGTCTAAATCTACAATCTTGAAAATGCTTCGGTCTGTATGGATAAAGTCTAAAGCAAAGGTACTAATGACAATCAGCATAGCAACGGATAAAAGCTCCATAGTGGTATATTCCTCAAAGGAAGTTTCCTTGTCGGGAAGTACCAAGTCCGCAACCTGTATAATGTTCAGTTGTTTTTCTAAGCTGATAGACTGCTCCACATAACCATTACTGAATAATAAATGTGCAAAGTCATAGTCTGTAAAACTTTCGATATGGTCGGCTATACTGGTACTTAGTGGCGTATTCTCAACCCGTAATTCCTCAATCACTTTCATCAACCCTCGTACTTCACTATTGGTTACTGCACGAATGGCTTTTCTAAGGATTGGGAAGCGTTCCCCATCACGAGAGGAAATCCCCGTAAGGAATGTCAGAATATCAATAGCCAGTGATTCAGAATCTTTGGGATTTTTCATAATCACATAAGGGTCAAGTAAGCCTTTGTTTTTCTCATCAGAAGTCAGAGTGACGATATTGATTTCATGGGAAATCTCTGGCAAGGTTTCTTTCCATCTGCCACGTTCTGCTTTTGGGTCTACAATCACTGCTTGTGCCCCATAAAGCACCGCATAATAGACGATAAGGTTATTCGCAAAGGATTTACCACCACCCAGCGAACCAACAAAAGCCGACGCTAACGCATTGGTTACTGAACCCTTAACCCCTTGACTGGCAAGAGCAGGTTTCAGATAGACATTGCGTCCAGTATCTAAGCTGTAGCCAACATAAATCCCCTCATTTTCCCCCAGCATTTGAGTAGCACCAAAACCTAAACCAGCGAGGAAATCAGAGGTCACGTATTGAATATAATCATTCATATAACGCTTGCTGGCAGGTAAAAATTCTTCATGTAAGCCGAGCATATCCCCAAATGGTCGTACCAGTTTTACGCTTAAATCGTCATAAAAATCTTTCACTTCATTACAACGACGTTTGAGTTCGTCAAGATCATTTGCTGATACCCTTACCACATAAGACAGCTTGTACATAGATTCCTTGCTTTGGTCTAAATTGGTTTCCAGCTCATTCACACTTTCCAGAGCTTCCGCCACATTGGAGCTGGTTTCATTATCACTTTGCCAAGCGTGGTTATCCAAGTCTTTCAGTTCTTTCTTTTTATTGCGGACAGTAGATAGGGCTTTACGATTCGCTACAATTTCCACATTCATTGACGTATCAATCGGGAATGTAAATTGCTGTTGCTGGTAGTAGAAGATTTCAGAGGACGGGAAGTCCAGTTCTCCGACAATGCTGTTAATGGTAAAGTAAGCTACATAGACGGTTTCATCTTCCTGCTGGATTTTCAAATATCGCTGTTTTTCTTCCACCAAACAGCGAGTAGGCTTAATCAAGTCATAGTATTTAATCAGCGTTTCATTATCCAGCTTTTTCTTTGATAGATGGTACTCATACTCTTCATAGGCAGTGCCTGTCTGTCCGTAAAGGTGTTCAATCAGATAGCCGAAGTCGTCCTTATCTAACCTGCGGATTTTGAAACGACGAGAGATTTTATTTTCTAAGAGCTTTTCCATCTTCTGAAAACGCAGGATTTCATCATTACTCATACTAACAAAATCGCCCATCAGCTTATGGTTCACATCATAGACAAAATCAGACAAAGCATTTTTTGCTTCAACGGTAAGACTTTTCATAGAAAACTCCTGATCGTTGAGAAGCAACTTAAAGCCGATAAAGAAACGGTAGTTCACTTGATTTTCGCCAATCATGGATATTAAAGCGTCTGTCTGTTGGTCGATTTTGTCATAGGCAACCGCTTTGAGCTTGCCAGTGACTTCATTTTTGGAACGCTCTTGTGCAGAACGTATGCTGGATTCTGTACTGATTTGTAAAGCATGAATTTTGCTATCACGATTTTGTGCGATAAGCTGTCTGAAAGAATCATGCACTTGTATTTTCTGTTCTGGACTTAGAAATGAGTAATTGTAAGGAACAAGCTCATAGTAAGCATAACATTCCCCGTCTTTATTCCAGACGAGATTGTTTTCAATGTATTTAATTGGATATGCCATAAAATTCACTCCTAACTGCTGTAATGGCTTCTTGTGGCTGGTTTCTGCCAAGCGTTACTTTTTTTCCTGCATAGGTCAGCTTTGGTCGCAGTGCATAAGCAATGACAGACTTCAAAAATCCATAAGGCTTTTTACCATCAAAAGTTTTTGTAGACATAAACCATGTGAAAGCCACAGGAATCCCAAAGTATTTGAGAAATGCTCCCTCTATCATGGAAAGAGGGGGCAAGTTGCCAAGTATCATCACTGCAAAGAGTGACACGACAAACCATGTCATTTGCGTAAAGGTTATGGGAAACGGAAGTCTAAAATCATTGATAGAATACAGTACCTTTTCCACAGACCAGATACTGGTATAGCTTCGTATTTTCTTCATGTAATCAATCCTTTCATAAAAAATAGGGGTAGCTGATTGAGCCACCCCGTAAAATAGAAAATCTGCCAGTAGTAATGTACCGACAGATTTAATAGACGATTTCAAAAATCCCATGATTGGTTGAGATAAACGTTCCTGAAAGGTCTAAATCCCGACCATAGGCTTGATAATCAATATAGTTTTGAAGACTAGCTGGTACTTCGCCTAAAGCACCCGTTTCTTCAATGTAGTAGCGTGCCACGTCATACATATCATCACAATCGGAATGAATGATAATATCCTCTTGATGTTCGCTTAGTTCTTCAATGCTTGAAAAATGAGTGAGCAGAGCAGATAGCTCCGATTGTAATTCTTCGGGTAATTCCGATACCATTTCCCATAGTCGATTGAGTTCGCCAATGGAAGTGTATTCGTCAACCGTAAAGGGTAACTCGTAGTCATGAATGGCGTATTCCTCATATTCATCATTCAAGCCGATTTTCTCTTTGACTTCCTCAAAGTCAATGGGAAAGGTAAACCACGCACCGACCAATTCGCCCTCATTGTATTTGCCTAAATTCGCAATATAGACTTGCATATCGTCCATATATTCACGTCCTTTCTTTGTAGAGATTCAAAAATCCCTACCGCACTTCGTTTGGTGTACCATTCCTTTGCGGAACATAAGAAAACCACTTATATTCCACAAAAGAACGGTTTTATTTAAGCACCAATAATGCGATTGAATAGCTCTAGTAAAATGTCTTTTACTCCAGCAGCGTTGAAGACTAAGCCAACCGCAATAATCGCAATAATTAAAAAGCCAATCAGTTTGCTAAACTCACGCTTGAAGCCAAGATACAAGCCAATCACAACGATTGCTAAAAGCACCAGTGATTGAGCGTTTGATAGAAACCAGTTATAAAGGTTTTGTCCAAAATTCATAAAAATGTTCTCCTCTCTATATTCAATGAATTTGTATTTGAGTTATTTTTTTGTTGTTATCACGTCCTGTTCTTTTACTGACTGTTGCTTCAAAATCTGCTTGTGTCGGTCTGTCAGTTTCGCATGGTCGAGAATGTCTTTTACAACCTGCGTCTGGTTGATTTCATCAAGTTTAATCGCAACCTTTAAGGTCGGGGCAACTTGATGAGATAGCCAGTTCAGCGTCCTTTGGAAGGAGTAAGGCTCTGGTTTTGTGGTTAGTTTTAATCGTTCACGATTGTTCCCAATAAACCAAGCCCATTCTTCATTCAGTTTCCAATCAGAACGAGGTTTGGAATCGTCTTTATCTACAAAACGGATATACCGATTGATAATTTTAAAGGCGGTATGCTCTGGATTGTCATAGACGAGTAAATCACGGACTGCATAATAGGCACGCTCATTTTTCAATCGAATCTCAAAACGGTTTTTTACTTCTGCGTCTTCAATGGGAATATCATTTTTCTTGTACTGCTCGTAGTCCTTTTCATAGATACAGAAATAAACTTCACTTTGTAATGAACCGATATAGAGGGTGTTTCCCATACATTCCTTTTCCTCTTTGCGTACCAGTTCGCCACTGCGATAGCTTTTAAAACTGCGGAAGACGGAGATACATTCTTCCTGTTGGCACTTTTCAGTGAGTACAGGGATATTTAAAATCCCTGTCTTATCGTTAATGGCAAGGTCAAGGCGTTTCATCACACCGCCAGCCACCAAAACGTCCATAAAGAACTCATACCAGCTTCTTTGTTGTGCCAGAAGATAGCTTTCAAATTGTCTGCACCCACGACCTTTCAATTCCACCAGAACTCCTTTGTCCAGTTCATGGGAGCAAAGGACGAATATGTCGCCTAAAGCATAATGCTCTGAATAAGAATAGAAACCATAGTCCTCATGAAGAAAATAGGACAGTTTCAGTTGTAAGATGTTTTCGACCACCTGCTGTACGTCTGTTGTCGGAAAGCGAATTCTTACATAATCAAACAGCATTTCAAGGGGAGCGTCGGGATTGAAGCGTTCCAGAGCTTCCCAAAGGGACTGCTGTAAATCCTCTGATGGCTTGACTTTTCCTGTTTCAATATCGCTTAGATACTGCCTTGTAATACCAGTCGCAACAGCTAAACGGTTTTGAGATAGTCCATAAGCCAAGCGTTTTTCTTTTAAATGCTGTAACCAAGTTTGTTCATTCAGTAAAAATCCCTCCAATCAAAAAGGCGTATGTCAACTTTTAAAGCCCATTTGACATACGCTGAAATTTTGTAAATCCCTTGTAACCAAAGGATTTTCTAATGTTTTTTTGACTGTTTCCTGTCGATTTGTACCCCCCTGTTAGATACGGGGGGTTAAGTGCTGGCGTGGCTATTGCCACACCAGCCAGCAAGATCAGTCCACACCTGCGACTTCCGCTTCGCACGTCGCCTGCGTGGACTGTCTGCTGTTGGATAACTTTTTAATTTCCTCCAAGAAATCATATCCTTTTGGTACAAGGGGAGTATAAAACTCTGATATGACACTTGTTCCTACATCAACATAGCCACGACCTTTGATTCGCTTTAAGAAGAAATCCTTTTGTACGTCACTGCCAAACATCATGCCATAGCCCATTTCAGACATACGACCTAAAGCCACTCTGAAATTAAACTGATCACGGATTCCGTCGCCTAAATATTTTGCGTCTGGACGTTGACAAGCCAGTATTAGAAAGAAGCCAGCTTGACGACCTAACATGACAATCTGTTTCAGCTTATTCATAACTGCGGTGTTTTCTTTTGTTCCCAGCATTTCCATGAAAGCGACGTATTCATCAAAGATTAAGAAGTGTGCCGGGAGACCTAAGTAAGCATAATTTTTGCCAGTCTTATAGTTCTTCATCTGCTTCATTTCCTCACTACGTTTCATCATTTCTTCATAGAATGTTTCAATGCAAGAAAGCAAGTCTTCTTTTCTATAGTAGACATTTGCCATCACAGAACCTAAGTCCGCAAGATCAGCATTTTTCGGGTCAAGAATATACAGTTTTGAATCTGTATGAAGCAAGGCTTCAATCAGTGTCAGTATAAAGTAAGTTTTACCGCCACCTGTACCACCAGCAATCAACATATGAGGGAGCTTATCATATTCCCACCATACGTTTTTCATTAAGCGAAGTTTACCATCTTTAGCTTCTACTTCATCAATAGAAATACGACTGGCTATGGTGTCATAGAGCAAAGTATATTCCACATAGGAATCCTTTAACTCTTTATCCGTCAGCTCACAGTACAAGCCACTCTCTAATTTCTTTTCCAAGTGTAAGAGTTGGTCTTGATATTTTCCCAGCGTGATTTCCACCCGTATCTGTATCAAGCCATTTTTAAGTCGATAATACATTTTAGGGAAGTAGGTTATCTTTTCCTTTGTACGACCAGCACTATCTTTAAAGAAACCCTCTGTTTTGACCTGTTCAGATTCATACCACTTGTTTTCAAGTATCATCTTTGCCAGTTTTTGACGGTGGTAAAGTTGTTTAACCGTATCATAGCGAACCCGTTTGAATACAAACGCTACCAGCAAGCAGATAAGAATTGCGACACTGAAACTGATAATTAAATAGGGAATGTCAATCTTATCTGCTTGTGATAGGTTAAAATCCTGCCAGTTGATCTGCTGGATTGTCTTCACATGAAACAGTCCGACAACCAGCAGGAAAACAGGCAGGAGTGACGCTATCGTAAAATGAAAGACTAAATCTTTACCAGATGGGCGAATCCTTTTACCACGCTGTTTCATGCGAAAAAGTCTCCTTTCTACCTAGCGACTATTTGTCTTGTGTCGGTTCTTTCTTTGCTTGTGGTTGAGCTTTGAATGAACTAGAATCCTTTGTCAGCACAATATCGTCTGCCTTGATATACCAGTCAACATCTGCTCCTTGATAGGTGGCAGTAGCAACGGTGTCCGCAATGGGATTGATAAGTTCCACCCGTGCGTTATAATCAAACTCTTTCAAAGGCACGCTGGCAGGAATACTTACTTGAATCATGCGTCCTTGTCCTTTGGATTTTAAGTCATAGGTACGTTCCTTGATTTCATCTGAAACCGACCCGTCTTCATTTTGGATTCTCACTTCACGACGTAGAGCAGAGAATTTCAATTCTCCAAAAGTCGTGTCTTTATCTAATACAATGCCATTTGCTAATCTCATCATTTTTCCTCTCTTTCTTTATTCTTTTATCATGTCGTCAGCATGTAAAAGGTAATTTGTAAAACCACGAGTGCCGATTTTGTAGCCCTCTGCGGTAATACGTGGATTGACTAACTTCACACGTTCCTCAAAGCCGAAATGTTTTTCGCCAGCTTCAGCAGGAAGCACCACCACAATATCATCTGCTCTTTGAACATCAGAATAGAGATTATAGCTTCTTGATAAGACAGTTAGCCGTCCGTTGATTCTTCGCTGAACGACTTTATCCTCGCCAGCAAATTCTAAATTGCCGAATGTTTTTTCCATGTTGGGAATCACAAATTTAAGTTCCATATTTTTACCTATCCTTTCTTTTTTATTGGCTGAATGAATGTTTGATGGTCTTAAAGAGTGGGGAACGACCTTTTGATTCTTGATTTTTTGTTTTCATAAGTTCACTTCCTTTCAAAATCGGGTAAAAAAATAGACACCTCATTTTTTGAAGTGTCTACCTATTAAATATTCAAATTTTATTGGAAGTATCTTTATATCTTCACTTTTCAAGGATAAATCGTCGTATCAAAGCTCATTCATAAGTAGTAAATTAGTAGTAAATTGAGTGGTTTTGACCTTGATAAAGTGTGATAAGTCCAGTTTTTATGCGGATAACTAGATTTTTATGCTATTTTTATAATAAAAAATAGGAGATAAGTCTTGACAAAAGATGAAAAAAGGGTTATTTTATAAAACGTAATATTTACGATTTAAAAGGAGATAAATATGAAGCCAACTAGAAAACAACTTTGGATGGCAAGCTTAAGTAGTGTTATTGCACTTAGCACAGCAGCTTGTGGACTATTTCAAGGACAAACAGATAATAATTCTCAACAGCAAGTTGAAGAAACAACAGTTTCTAATGCTCAAATGACTAAATTTGAAAAACTTGCAGAAGAGATTAAAAATAATAAACCGAAAACTATTGTTGGAGAAGTATTCGAAAATGGATATTTAAAAAAACATGGAGATCACTACCATTTTGTATACGGAGCTCCTCCAGCAGATGCTATTTATGAACAAAAGAGTTCTGCAACAGCAATTAGTTCTGCAGATGATGGATATGTTTTTAATCCAAATGATATTGTAGAAGAAAATGAAATGGGATATGTTGTTCGTCACGGAGATCACTTCCACTTTATTTATAAAAACAATGCCCAACAAACAATTGCAACAACATTGGCTACAAATTCAGTAGCACATGAACATCATGAAGAAGATGGGTATGTATTTGATAAAAAAGATGTTGTTAGTGAGACAGAAACAGGATATGTCGTAAGACACGGGGACCATTTCCATTTTATATATAAAGATAAACAAGGAAATCCAGTAGTAACTACAGAGCACCATGAACACGAAGGTGAGCACCATGAACACGATGGAGAACATCACGACCACGAAGGTGAACACCATGACCATGATGGGTATGTATTTGATAAAAAAGATATTGTTAGTGAAACAGCAGAAGGTTATGTAGTACGTCATGGAGATCACTTCCACTTTATTTACAAGGATAAAGATGGGAAACCAGCAGCTAGTGCTGAACACCATGAACACGAAGGTGAGCACCACGACCATGAAGGTGACAAACATGATCATGAAGGCGAGCACCATGACCATGATGGGTATGTATTTGATAAAAAAGATATTGTTAGTGAAACAGCAGAAGGTTATGTAGTACGTCATGGAGATCATTTCCACTTTATTTATAAAGATAAACAAGGAAATCCAATTTTAGATCACCATGACCACGAAGGTGACAAACATGACCATGAAGGTGAGCACCACGACCACGAAGGTGACAAACATGACCATGATGGCTTTGTCTTTAGAAAAGAAGATATTGTAAGTGAAACTGAATCTGGATATGTAGTACGTCATGGCAATCATTTCCATTTTGTTTATAAAGACAAAAATGGAAAACCAATTTTAGATAATCACCACCATGAGCATGAAGGAGATAAACATGACCACGAAGGTGAGCATCATGACCATGATGGCGACAAACATGAACATGAAGGTGAGCACCACGACCATGACGGTGAAGTAACTTCAGATAACCATGATTCTACAATTCCAAATGAAAAAGATTTAAATGAAAAATCTCCGGAAGTTCAAAAATATTTGGACTACATTGCTTATGCATATGGTGTTGAAAGAGATTCAATTAAATTAGAATCTGCTTATAAAGATGGAAAATATGTAGGAAAAGTATTTGCTTTCCAAAATATGGAACAAGGTCAAGATAAAACACATATCCATCCTTGGGCGATTCCACTACGTAATTTTGAAGTTCCAAGTTCAGATGAATCAATTGACCCTGAATTAAGATTTGCACAAGAAATTGCTTCTTTAGCAAAACGTATGGGAATTTCTGTAAAAGATATTCGAATTTTAGGCGATAAATTTGAAGTACCACATGGAGACCATAGTCACTCTCTAAAAATTCAAAATATTGAAGGTGCTAAAAAATATGTTGCGAATAAATTGAAAGAAATTACACCAACTTATATTGCTGGAGATTTAGATACTAAAGCAGTTGAAAATCAAATTGAATCTTTAGCAAATAAAGCAGCTGAAAAATATAAAACTCAACCTGTTGAATTAAGTCGTATCCTTACAAGTTTACGTGAAATTAAAGAACGTTTAGATGAAAAAGGAAATTCAACTCAAGGATATTTAGAGTTATTAAAACAATTTGATGAAAAATATATTGAAAAAGCATCAACAGTAACAACACCAGAACTTTCTAAAGAAGAGAAAGCTCTAAACGCATTACACGAAAGTGTTATTCGTATGATCAATGAATTGGAATTAAAAGATTATAATGTTACAAAAGATGAATTAAGAGCTGCAGCAAATAAAGCTATCGAAGCCAAAGATATGAAAGCTTTAGAAGCAGTAAGAGATTATGTACAAGCTTTACAAGATGCAAATAAACGTCTTGGAGTTGAAGCGATGAAATATTTATATTTCTTTACACAACATGTACAAGACAAACCATTACCTTTTGAATTAAGAGAAAAAGTTTCAGAGTTAATTTCAAAAATTTCAAAAGCAAAATTCATTCCAGGTGAAACAGGAACAACTGAAGCTGTAATTAGTCCATCATACCTTACAAAAAATGAACTTAAGAAAGTTTATGAAAATCCATCTGAAAAAGTGGATACACGTGTTGGTGAAAAATACAAGGCAATTGCAAAACCAGATGATGAAGAATCTATGAGTAAATTAGCTGAGATGAAAGAAATGGCTGAAATTGCGTTGGATCAAGAAGATAAAGATAATTCAATCCCAACTTCAGATTTCACTGAAGAACTATCTGAAGAAGTGAAGAAAGATTTAGCAACACCAAAATCTAAAGATCAAGCAACTTCTGAAAATACAACAACTCCAAAAGCTGAGGAAACATCTACAAATGTTACAAGTACTCCAACTGAAAAGGAAAAACCTGTAGCCAATGATAAAGTAGAAGAAAATGTAGCACCTACTACAGCAACAACTGCTTCACAACCTGCAACGTCAGCTAGTGAAAAACTACACGCTTAATTTGTCGATAAACTGATAGCCAAACTACTTGTAGAGCATACATATAGTGGCAATCGAAAAAGAACCGAATTATATTCGGTTCTTTTTTTATATAATCATTATAATTATTATAAATCAATGAAAAGTATTGATTTTATAACAAAGAAAGCGTATTCTACAATTGGTTAAAATAATCGTTTAACCATAATAGATTCTTTTAAAAAGAGGGGATAGCTATGAATAAAAAAGTTAGTAAGACATTATTATCTACTGTCCTTATTGGACTTGTGTTATCTCAACAAGCTGTTGAAGCTTGTTCTGCATTTATTATTGGTAAGGGACTAACAAAAGATGGTTCGTTCTTATATGGACGTACGGAAGATTATCCATATCCACACGAAGATGGAACTCAAGAACATACTCATAATAAAAATTTCTTTGTAAATCCTGCTAAGGATTATAAAGAAGGAGATATTCTCTTGGATAAATCAACTGGAACAGTTTATCCTCATTTAAAACATGAATATAAATATACAGTAGTAGCGGATGATTCAAGAGATTCAAATGAAGGTATTTTCTCTGAACATGGTTTTAATGAACATGGGGTTTCAATGACTGCAACAGTAACAGCAACACCACGTAGTGAAGTTGTAGGAGGAAAAGCTCCAAAAGTTGCAGCAGATGGACGAGTTTTGGAAGGACCAGAAAATGAAGTTGAATATCCGGCGATTGATCCACTAGTTAAAGCAGGAGTTACTGAAGCAATTGTAACAGATTTAATTTTACCACGTGTAAAAACAGCTAAAGAAGCAGCTCAATTATTAGCAAAAGAAATTGATGAAAAAGGGTCTGCAGAAGGAAATATTATTGTTTTTGCTGATAAAAACGAATTATGGTATATGGAAATTTATTCAGGTCATGAGTATGTAGCATTTAAATATCCAGACGATAAATATTCTGTATTTCCAAATACGTATTTCTTAGGTAAAGTGAATATTAATGATAAAGAAAATATTATTGCTTCAAAAGGAATTATTGAAACTGCTAAAAAAGCAGGAGTATTTGTAGGGGAGGAAAGTAAAGGGGAAATTGATTTAGCGGCTACTTATGCGCCACCTTTAGAACGTGGTGACCGTTCACGTGTGTATGCAGGAATTAAGTTATTAAACCCATCTTCTAACGTAACTTATCAAGATAAACGTTATGAATTTTTACAAGATAGCCCAAGAAGAGATTTCACTGTAATCGATGGCTTAAATGTTCAAAGAAATCGTTTTGAAACATTAAACGGAGAATTAGTACCTGATGATCAAGTGCCAGGTTATGATACTAAGACAGATGCTTATAGAAAACAAGCAGATCCATCTGATCCAAACTATGGAAAATATGCTTATGCTCCAGGAAACGAAAATGTGATTGATCCACACGTTTATCAAATTAACCAAAAATTACCACAATCATTAGGTGGGGTAATGTGGTTAAGTTTAGGTCGTTCACGTAATACACCATATGTTCCTTATTTTGGTAGTATTAAAGATACATTTGAAGCTTATAAAGTAAGAGGAAATAAATATGATGCTAATTCTTGGTATTGGGTAGCTACTAATATTGATACAATGGTGATGGATCATCCAGATTTATTTGGAAAGACTATTCGTTCAAATTGGGAAAAAATGGAAGCATTATTAATAGATTACCAAAATCAATTAATTGATGAATATACAGGTAAATCTGATGATTATGTAAAAGAACATGCTGATGAATATACTGCTAAATCAATTGCAGTTGCAAAATCTGTCTTCCAATTAATGAAAGATATAGAAGCTAAGATGGAAAAAGCTGTTGAAACAAAAACACCACTAGCAAGTCCATTTATCGATGTGACACCATTGAAAGAAGTATTAGATCGTCTACAACCTGCTGAAACAACAACAGCTGCAGCAACGACAAATACGAATACTTATATTGCTTCAAATAATCAATCTTCAACCTCTTCTAATACAACTCAAACAACACCTGTTCAAAAGAAAGGTTTTGATGGTAAACATTATATCAATGAAGAAGGACAAAAGGTAAGTAATCAATGGGTTTATGATGTAACTTATCAAAGCTGGTTCTTTATTGATTCAAATGGAGAATATGTTGAAAATCAATGGGTTGGAGATTACTATGTAAAACCTGGCGGATACATGGCGAAGTCAGAATGGATTCATGATCAAAAATCTAATACTTGGTATTTTGTAAATTCTGAAGGAAAATACTTAAGAAATACTTGGGAAAAAATTGATAATAAATGGTATTACTATAATGGATCAGGTAAGATGGAAAGTGATTGGGTATTCTTAAATGGAAAATGGTTCTATTTAGAAGAAAGTGGAGCAATGAAAGAAAACCAATGGTTTGAAGTCAATGGAAAATGGTACTATGTTGATGAATCAGGTGAATTATTAGTCAATACGAAAACTCCTGATGGATACTATGTAAACGAAAATGGAGAATGGGTTTAATTCTTTAAAGTAAATAAGGAATCCATTAGAATTGCTAAATTCTAATGGATTTTCTAGTTTAATAGCAGTATACTTGTAGCAGTATTGCTAAAAGGAGCTAGAATTAAATGGGTGTAATCATAAATGTTATTGCGATTGTGATTGGTACAATGATTGGATTATTCTTAAAACGAGGAATGTCTGAAAAGATGTCTTCTCATATTATGCAAGGTCTTGCATTAATCACGTTTATCATTGGATTAAAAGGAGCTTTAGTAGATCAAGATATGATTTTGTTAATTGTTTCGATTTCGCTGGGAGGATATCTTGGGGAAATGATGCAATTAGAAGAGAATATTCGAAAATTTGCAGAGTGGGTTCAAGATAAACTTTCCAAAGAAGGGGCTCAAAATCAATTGGCAGAAGGTTTTGTGTCAGCTGTATTAATTTTTTGTGTTGGAGCAATGGCGGTAATGGGGTCTCTTGAAGCAGGATTGAGAAATAATCACGGTATTTTAATAACGAAAGCTTTAATTGATGGATTTGCTTCGATTATTTTGACGACGACAAAAGGAGCAGGAGTCATGTTATCCGCATTAGCCATTCTCTTGTATGAAGGGGGAATGATAGTTCTCGCTCAATTTGTAGCACCGTATTTAAGTGAATCGATTGTCTATGCAATGTCTGCAGTGGGTTCTTTATTACTTGTTGCATTAGGATTGAATCTATTAGAATTAACGAAAATTAAGGTAATGAACTTTTTACCAGCAATGTTTTTACCGATTGTGTTAATTCCATTATTTAGTCTCATTCGTGGATAAGATAAAAATGAGAGAGTGAATAGGATACAAGCTGTATTTCTGTTCACTCTCTTTTAATATGAAAAATTTAATTTAATTGAATGGCTCCGAAACTATTTGGTCCTACTACAGTTCCATGAGGAGTTGGGTAAAATTCTCCTTTTTGGTAATGGATTTCTCCTGAATAGTTTCCAATAAAATGAGCAGAATCATCTAAATTGATGATACATAATAGTTTGCCACGTTTATAAGCAATACAGCCATCGGCTACTTTAATGATATCACAGTCTGATTTAAAATCTTCTTGGTGTTGATGTCTAAAGTTTGTTAATTCTTGATAGAATGCTAAAACTTCATCATCTTTCTCATTGAATTTGAAAGGCATACGATTATAAGGATCTCTAAAGCCATACATACCAATTTCATCTCCATAGTAAATACTAGGTACACCAGGAAGGGTAAATTGAATAAAGGAGGCACTAAAGAATCTTTCTTTTGCTAATTGATATTCACTCTCCGTTAGCTTGTAATCTGGTCGTTTTTCAACAGGAAATTCCTCAGGATTTTCGAAAGCTAAAACTGTTAAAATTCTTTCTGTATCATGAGTAGATAATAAATTCATTAAAACATCCAAGGCAGGTTTTGGATAGTTTTCTAGTAATTCTAATAGAGCTAGAGAAAATTGATGTGCATTTTTATGTTTAACAAAGCGGATAATCGCATCTCTCCATGGATAATTCATGACGCTATCAAATTGTTTTCCTAAGAAATATCTTCTTCTTGTGTTGTAAGAGAATTTAGTTGTTGCATCTTCCCAAACTTCCCCTAATAAGAAGCAATCTGGATCTTCTTGTTTAGCAGACTTTCTTAATTGATCAATGAAACAATCAGGAAATTCATCTGCAACATCAATTCGCCATCCACCAATTCCTAATCGTTGCCAATAAGGAATGACACCATTTTGAGCATCAAACATAAATTCTTGATATTCCTTATTTTCTTTAATAACCGTTGGTAAATTCGTGAATCCCCACCATGATTGATACACATTTGGAAATTCATTAAAAGTAAACCATGGATAGTATGGGGAATCTTGAGATTGGTAAGCTCCCACACTGTCATAATGACCATAACGGTTGAAATAAATACTATCTGCACCCGTATGGCTAAATACTCCATCTAATGTAATACGAATATCATGTTCTTTAAAGTCTTTACATAAATCTTTAAAGTCTTGCACCGTACCTAAATAAGGATCTACATTAAAGTAATCCGAAGTAGAATAGCGATGATTTTCAGGACTTTCAACAATTGGATTCAAGTAAATACTATCAATCTTTAGTTGTTTAAAGTAAGGTAATTCTTCATGAATTCCTTTTAGATTTCCCATAAAGAAATCTTGTGCTCGATAATTGTCATGGGTAATAGAAGAATATGGAATGGCATTCCAGTCGTCATGACGAACTCTTGTTTCTTCATTAGCAGCAACAGTTGCTTGATAATGAGGACTCTTTTTAAAGCGATCTGGGAAAATTTGATACATAATACTGCCTTTCATCCAATCTGGAGTTTGGAAGTCTGCATCATAAACCGTTAATTGCCAAGAAGCATAAGATTGTTCTTCCATTGTAAGAACAGCATCAAATTCATGTTTTTTCAAGTAACCAATTGAATCATCAAATGTAACTTCAAAATCATAAAAATAAAGTCCTGTTTCTAATGCTGGAACGGTAACAGTATATTTTCTATAATGTTTTTCTAAAATGTCCGTTTTATGTAATAGATAAATATTTTTTTGATGTGTAAAATCATTTAATAAAGTAAGAGAAAGTGTTCTAAAATAAAAATCTTGATGAATCCATACTTCAAAGAGAATCTCTTGAGAAGAAGAGACAGCTCCTTTTGGATATTTATTTTTTATCGGATTAAATAATATCAAAAAATATCTTCCTTTCTAAAAAACTTGTATTACTGCAATTGTAGTATAAATTGAAGAAAAAAGAAATAGTTTGATAGAATAACGAATATGACAATAAATAAAACGCTTTATTTTTTTGAAAAAAATATACGAAAATAGGCAAAGATATGTTATAATCAAATTGTAAATAAACGGAAAAAAAGAATCTATAGGTTTTTATGCAACAAAAAATGTAAACGCTTGTAAAAATTCGTAAAACGGATTGAAGAAGGATAAAGGAGGAGTGCGTATGAGTAATTCTTTAGCAGAATATTTATTCCATGAAGGGAAAAATTTTCGTACCTATGAGTATTTGGGATCTTTTTTAGAAGGAAATCATTGTACCTTTCGAGTGTGGGCACCTCATGCAGAAGAAGTTTATGTTTCAGGAGATTTTTGTAACTGGAATCCAACAGCTTATCCATTAAATAAAATCAATGATCAAGGGATTTATGAAGGGGTTGTTGAGGGACTTCATTCTTATGATGCCTATAAATATGTTATCAAAACAAATGATGGTCGGATGCTCTGGAAAGCAGATCCATATGCTAGACATGCTGAAACTCGTCCATTAACAGCTTCAAAAGTTTATACAGATTCAAATTATGAGTGGAATGATGATAAGTGGATGAAACAAAGAGAAGTTCCTTATCAAAAACCAATGAATATTTATGAAGTACATTTAGGTTCCTGGAAAAATAAAGAAAATGGTGATTTTTATAGTTATCGAGAATTAGCAGATACTTTAATTCCCTATGCAAAGAAGATGCATTATACACATCTTGAACTTCTTCCGATTACAGAATATCCTTATGATCCATCTTGGGGATATCAAGTAACAGGATATTTTGCAGTTACTTCAAGATATGGAATACCGGAGGATTTTAAATATTTAATCGATAAGGCACATCAAAATGGTATTGGAGTTATTTTAGATTGGGTTCCCGGGCATTTTACAAAAGATGCATTCGGTCTTTATGAATTTGATGGTCAATGTTGTTATGAATATTCTGATGAAAGAAAGAAAGAACATTTGTCATGGGGGACAAGAGTATTTGATTATGGTCGTGGTGAAGTTTGCTCCTTCTTATATTCCAGCACTTGTTACTGGATTGAAGAATTTCACTTAGATGGTCTAAGAGTGGATGCAGTCAGTTCGATGTTATTTTTAAACTATGATCGTCCTGAGCATTTAGCTGCAAAAAATATTTATGGTGGAAATGAAAACTTAGAAGTGTTAGAGTTCTTTAAAACATTGAATCAATATGTTCGCCAACATTATCCAGGAGTGATGATGATTGCTGAAGAAGCGACTGCATATCCAAAAATAACTGCTCCAATTGATGAAGGTGGTTTAGGATTTCATTATAAATGGAATATGGGTTGGATGAATGACAGTTTAGATTATGTTGAGGTAGATCCATATTTTCGTCAAGGATGTCATCATCGATTAACCTTTTCAATGTGTTATGCATTTGTTGAGAATTTTATATTACCAATTTCTCACGATGAAGTCGTTCATGGGAAAAAATCCTTATTAGATAAAGCGCCTGTGAATTACGAAGAAAAGTTTTCGCATTATAAAGCTTTTTTAGGCTATATGTTTGGACACCCAGGTAAAAAGCTAACATTTATGGGAAGTGAAATTCCCCAGTTTATAGAATGGGATGAAAAACGGGAATTAGATTGGTTCTTATTAGATTACCCTCTTCATCAGAGTACTCATCGATTTGTACAAGAATTAAATCAATTTTATAAAGTCAGTCCAGCATTGTGGGAACACGATGGTGGTTGGGCAGGATTCGAATGGCATGTCGTAGAAGATGCTTCCCACAATGTATTTGCTTTTTCAAGAAAAGCTGAACAACAGGAAGTATTAGTAATTTCGAATTTTTCTGGTCAAAATTGGGATTCTTATCACATTGGTTTTGAAACAGAACGTCATTATAAAATGGCACTTAATTCAGATGCTAAAAAATTTGGTGGGCAAGGTGTATTAAATCGAAACTTAAAAACTGTTCAGCAAATATGCGGAGAATTCCCGTTTACTTTAAAAATAAACATACCAGCTTTTTCAACACTCTATCTTGAAAGAATAGATTAAACTAGATAAGGAGAGACACAAATGGCAAGAAAAAAAGAAATGGTCGCAATGTTATTAGCAGGAGGACAAGGGACTCGCTTACAAGTATTAACACAAGATATGGCAAAACCTGCCGTACCGTATGGTGGAAAGTATCGTATTATTGATTTCCCATTATCCAATTGTGCCAACTCAGGTATTTCAACAGTTGGTGTTTTAACACAATTTAAACCATTGGAATTAAATTCATATATGGGAAATGGTCAACCATGGGATTTAGATAGAATGGATGGTGGATTATCAATTTTACCACCGTATACCGCAGGGAAAACGGGAGAATGGTATAAAGGAACAGCTCATGCCATCTATCAAAATATTAAATATATTGAACAATATGAGCCTGATTATGTCTTGATTTTATCTGGGGACCATATTTATAAAATGAATTACAATAAAATGTTAGAGTTCCATAAGGAAAAAGAAGCTGATTTAACGATTGCTCATATTAATGTACCGATGGAAGAAGCACATCGCTTTGGAATTTTAAATACAGATGAAGACCTTCGTATTGTTGAGTTTTTAGAAAAACCTGAAAAACCAGTATCTACAAAAGCTTCTATGGGAATTTATATTTTCAATTGGAGAGTATTACGTGAGTATTTAATTCGAGATGAAGCAAATCCGGAAAGTGAGAAGGATTTTGGGAAAAATATTATTCCAATGTTATTAGAAGAAGATAAAAAGATTTTCGCCTTCCCATTTGAAGGATATTGGAAAGATGTTGGTACAATTGAAAGTTTATGGGAAGCTAATATGGACTTAATTAAGAGTCGTGAAGCATTTGATATTGATGATACAAGTTGGAGAATTTACTATCGTCATGAAGGTCGCTTGCCACAATTTTTGGGAGAACATTCAGATGTTCAGTCTTCTATGATTTCAGACGGTACTTTAGTATTTGGAGAAGTAAAAGATTCAATTATTTCTTCCGGAGTTGTGATTGCAGAAGGTGCAGTCGTTAAAGATAGTATTATTATGCAAAATGCTACAATTGAAAAAGGTGCATCTGTTTATCATTCCATCGTTGCAGAAGGTGCAGTTATTAAAGCTGGTGTATCTATCGGTCATCAAGAAATTGAATTAGGAAAAGATATGATTACGGTAATTGGGCGCAATGAAGTTGTCAATGAACCAATGAAAGCGGGAGGATGTTAATATGATAAAAGCTTTTGCGATTTTATTTGCAGATAATTATAGACAAGATGACTTACAAGGATTAGTCCGTTCAAGAACATTAGCTTCTTTACCAGTAGCTTCGAGATATCGTCTAGTGGACTTTATGTTATCTTCCCTAGTGAAGGCAGATATTGATAATATTGGAATTGTGACCAACCATAATTATAAATCTTTACGTGACCATGTTGGTTGGGGGAAAGATTGGGATTTAAATAGAAAAAATAGAGGGTTAACGTTATTAACTCCATTATCTAATTATTTGTCTACTCGAATTCCTCAAAATAAAATTGAAGCATTAGGGAATACAATGGTTTATACGGAAAATTTAACGGAAGAATATTGTATTTTAGCAGATGCTAATATTATTGGAACAATTGATTTTAAAGAGATGTTCCAATACCATGTGGATACAGCATCAGATATTACTGTAGCCTATCATTATCGTAAACCTGAAATCGGAGAGTCTCAAATTATTTTTGATAAAGATCATAAAGTATATGAAAGTTTATACCATTTTAACGGTGGAAAAGAAAAATGTGCTACACAAGTCAAAATTTATATTATGACAAAAGAATTATTAAATGCCATTATTAAAAAAGGTATGACTCTTGGATGGGAAGATATTTTAAGAGATTATGTTTCTAAAAATCTAGATACGCTAAATGTTTATGCCTATGAAATTAAAGGATATTCTAAAATTATTAATACGGTAAAAGATTATTTTGATTTCAACCAAGACTTATTAAAACCTGAGACATTAACAGCTGTGTTTGATAGTGGAACGGATATTTTAACGAGAGTACAAGATAGTGTACCAACACGTTATGGAGATACCTCACAAGTTAAAAGTTCCTTATTAGGAGATGGTTCTTGTATTAATGGTACTGTTGAAAATAGTATTATTTTCAGGGATGTTATCATCGAAGAAGGAGCTGTTGTAAAAAATAGTGTCATTATGGCGAATTCTATTATTCGTAAAGGTGCTCATCTTGATTATGTTATTACAGATAAAAGCATTGAAGTTCCTGAAAATAAAACATTAATAGGAACAAGCGAATGTCAAGTGATTGTAGAAAAAAATAAATGTGTCTAACCACTGAAAGATAGTTCTCAACCATGGGAACTATCTTTTTTATTGCTAAATTCTTATTCAAGAAATTATAAAATACTGGTGCTTTTTACTAGCTTATCGTATAATAAATTTATCTGAATTTAAAAATTAGAAAAGGTTGTGCATCCATGAGAAGACGTACGATGTTGCTTTTCGTCTGCACGTTTTTAGTGATTTTTTTTGGAGCAGCTCGAATATTTTATCTCAGTCAATCGGAACGATTACGTGCAAAAGATTTGGCAGTAGAGATTGCAGCTCCAAAAGTTCAATTTACAAAAATTACAGATTTCTATTGGTTTAATACGGAAGAAACGTATTATTCACTAGCTGGAATTACGACAGAAGGTCAACAATTATATGCGATTGTTTCTCCAGATAAGAGAGAAGTGACCATATTACAACAGGATGCTGTCATTAATGAACAAGAAGCACGATCAATCACAAAACAAGCGAAACATACAGATGAGATTTTAGAAGCAAGATTGGGAATGATAAAAGATGAACCCGTTTGGGAAGTCAATTATCGAACAAGCAATAAACGAATTGGATATTATTATATTTCCGCTAAAAATGGTCAATGGATAAAAGATATTGAGAATATTTAAAGGTGAGTTATTATGGTAAAAATTTCAGCACGTGTCTCTAAAATACTTCCTTCTGGAACTTTAGCGATGACACAAAAAGCAAGAGAATTAAAAGCGTCCGGAAAAGATATTATTAGCTTATCAATTGGTGAGCCGGATTTTAATACACCTGAAAAAATAACAAAAGCAGCAATTGAATCACTATTGAAACATGAAACGGACCATTACACACCTACTTTAGGATTAGATGCATTAAAACAAGCGATTAGCGATTTTCATTTAAGAAAAGATGGTGTGAAAGTTTCAAAACAACAAGTAGCTGTTTTTGCTGGAGCAAAGTTTGCTTTATATTCTGCATTTCAAACATTAATTGACCCAGGTGAAGAAGTTTTAGTGCCTGTTCCATATTGGGTGAGTTATGCAGAACAAATTACGTTAGCTCAAGGTGTTCCGGTCTTTATAGAAACGATTGAAGAGAATGCCTTTAAATTAACCGTAGATTTGTTAGAAAGAGCTTTAACAAATAAAACGAAGCTATTAATTTTGAATTCTCCATCAAATCCAACAGGATTAACGTATTCCAGAGAAGAATTATATGAAATTAGTCAGTGGGCATTAAACCATCAAGTGTTTGTTATCGCTGATGAGATTTATTATGAATTAGTGCATGATGTGCCAAGTATTAGTGTGGCAAGTTTATCCGAAGAAATCCAAAATAATACATTAGTCATTAATGGATTGTCGAAATCTGTTGCGATGACGGGTTGGCGATTAGGATATGCCTTTGGTCCAGTGGAAGTGATACGAGCATTGAATGATTTAACCAGTCATACAACGAGTAATCCTGCTGCAGTCGTTCAATATGCTGCAATTCGGGCGTTTAAGGAAGATTTACAAGAAGATAAAGAAGCGATGCGTCGTCAATTCCAAAAGAGGATTGAATTATTCCACTCATTAATTCAGGAAATTCCTGGCATGTCATGCGTGAAACCAGGAGGAGCCTTTTATCTATTTGTGAATATTCAAGAAGCAATGAAAATAGTTGGAGTTGAAACTTCAGATGCATTTGCATTAAAATTATTAGAGGAAGTTGGAGTGGCGACTGTGTCAGGTGAAAACTTCGGTTGTACTGGTTACTTGCGATTAAGTTGTGCAAGTAGTGAAGAAGAACTAAAAAATGCCGCTCAAAGAATGAATCAATTTGTTAGAAATTATTTGTAGAAAGAGGGATTATTTTGAAAAAAATCAGAATGAACCAAGCTAAAGATTATGTTGGACAAACTGTCTTAATTGGAGCTTGGGTAGCTAATAAACGTTCAAGTGGGAAAATTGCTTTCTTACAATTACGTGATGGAGCAGCTTATTTCCAAGGGATTGTTGTAAAAAGCGATGTTCCGGAAGAAGTGTTTGAAATTGCTAAATCATTAACACAAGAAACAGCAGTTTATGTAACAGGGGTTGTACAAGAAGATACTCGTTCAAAATTAGGATTTGAATTATTAGTAACAGGATTAGAAGTGATTGGTGAAAGTCATGAATATCCAATTACTCCAAAAGAACACGGTACAGACTTCTTAATGGACCACCGTCATTTATGGTTACGTTCAAGTAAACAACATGCGATTATGCAAATTCGTAATGCGATTATTTATGCTTCATATGAATTCTTTGATCAAAATGGATTTATTAAATTTGATAGTCCAATTTTATCTGGAAATGCAGCAGAAAATACAACTGAATTATTTGAAACAGATTATTTTGGAGATCCAGCTTTCTTATCTCAATCAGGTCAATTATACTTAGAAGCTGGAGCAATGGCATTCGGTCCAGTATTTGACTTTGGTCCAGTATTCCGTGCTGAAAAATCAAAAACTCGTCGTCACTTAACAGAATTCTGGATGATGGATGCGGAATATCCATTTGTAACTCATGACGAATCATTAGATTTACAAGAAGCTTATGTAAAAGCATTAATTCAAGGAGTGTTAGACCGTGCTCCTCATGCTCTTGAAACATTAGAAAGAGATGTAGAATTATTGAAGAAATATGTGAGTGAACCATTTAAACGTATTTCTTATGATGAAGCGATTGATTTATTACAAGCTCATGAAGCAGATGAAGATACAGATTATGAACATTTAGAACATGGAGATGACTTTGGTTCTCCACATGAAACTTGGATTTCTAATCATTTTGGAGTTCCAACATTCGTGATGAACTATCCAGCAGATATTAAAGCATTCTACATGAAACCAGTACCTGGTAATGAAAGCCGTGTACTTTGTGCGGACCTATTAGCTCCAGAAGGATATGGAGAAATTATCGGTGGTTCGCAGCGTGAAGTAGACTATGATAAATTATATGCAAAAATTAAAGAGAATGGCTTAAATCCAGATGATTATGCATTCTACTTAGATTTAAGAAAATATGGTTCAGTTCCTCACGCAGGATTCGGACTAGGTTTGGAAAGAATGGTAACATTCGTTGCAGGAACGAAACATATTCGTGAAGCAATTCCATTCCCACGTTTATTAAACCGTATTTTCCCATAAAACAGACAATTTCAAACCGATTTTTAGAGTTTCTAGAAATCGGTTTTTATGTCAGAAAAAGAGGTGAAAATTTTGGAACAAACATTTCAACAATTTTGGATGTATCAAGGAGGAACAACCGTTCCAAATCCATTCATCCGTTATTATCAACAATTACAATTGACGGCGCAAGAATGCTTAATGCTTTCTTGGTGGTTACAACATTCCACTTCAGAATATTTTCCATTGAATGTAGATGAAGTCTGCGAGGTATTTTCAATTAGTGAAAATACATTATTCCAAATCATTCAGCATTTATTGGATCGACAAGTGGTATCTGTGACCCAAAAAGAAAATGAACAAGGCAAAAAAGAAGAATATTATAGTCTAGCGCCGTTATTTCAACAATTGGAAATATTACATCGCCAAGAAGTCGCTAAAAAAGAAGAAAATGATAAGCCAAATTTAATTTTTGTCATTGAAAAAGAGTTTGGAAGACCGATTAGTTCATACGAAATTCAAATGATTAAAAGTTGGATTGATAAAGATGAATATTCTTATGATTTAATTTTAGCGGCTTTAAAAGAAGCGGTATTAAATCAAGTGTTTACGTTAAAATATATGGATAAAATTTTGCTAACATGGCAAAGAAAAGGATTCAAAACAGTGCAACAAGTGATTCAAGATAAGAATCGCACGAGAAATGGAAATTTCGCAGCAAAACCAAAAGAAACAACACCGATTCCTCTAGTTCCATTAGATAATTGGTTGGATTAATGGAGGAAGATAATGTTATCAAAAACAAAAACAATTGAAGCAGTTCAAACAATGGGAGATTTATTTCCAGATGCTCATTGTGAGCTAAACCATCGCAATGCTTTTGAATTACTGATTGCTACGATTTTAAGTGCTCAAGCAACCGATGTAGGTGTGAATAAAGTAACGCCAAAATTATTTGAGAGATTTCCGTCTCCAGCTCATTTGGCTGTTGCTAGTGAGGAGTCAGTGATTGAATGTATTCAATCATTAGGATTGTATCGAAGTAAGGCAAAAAACATTCGCCTTTGTGCGCAACAACTGCTAGAACGATTTAATGGTGAAGTTCCCTGTACTAGAGAAGAATTAGTGAGTTTAGCAGGAGTTGGTAGAAAAACTGCCAATGTAGTCATGAGTGTTGCTTTTAATATCCCAGCATTTGCAGTAGATACGCACGTTGAGAGAATTTCAAAACGTCTTCAAATTTGTAGACAAAAAGATTCCGTATTAGAAGTAGAGGAAACTTTATGTCGTAAAATCCCAAAAGAATTATGGTCGAGAGCGCATCATTGGATGATTTTCTTTGGACGATATCATTGCATTGCTCGAAAACCAAAGTGTCATGAATGTCCCTTATTAGAAATGTGTGTCTTTGGTCAAAGAGAAGTGTAATCTTTCTAGACGAAAATTCCTAATTTTTTCGAAAATATTACTTAGAAATGTTA
Organism: uncultured Granulicatella sp.; assembly: GCF_963516875.1. Classification (GTDB taxonomy): domain Bacteria; phylum Bacillota; class Bacilli; order Lactobacillales; family Aerococcaceae; genus Granulicatella. Next base: position 26,651 of record NZ_CAUQCL010000018.1, read on the forward strand.
TAATATCAATGTTTTTGAGAGTTTTTAACTGACAAAAAATGGTATCTGTGCTATACTTAAATTAGTAATATAGTAGATGTGTTGGAATTGGAAGGCCCATGGGAAGAGGCGATGAAGATGACCGTAAAAGTTACAAAGAAAGTTCAAGCAATTGTTGAAACGGAACTTCGTAAAGGCACCACTAAATCTCGTATTGCGCATATATTGGGTATAACTTATGAAGAAGTTTTGATTGTGATTAAGAAAGTAAAGGATTCGATTCGTCCAGATGTAGGAGATCGTATTCATTTTACTTTTCGAGGGCAACAAATGTATGGTGTTATTCATAAGCTCCTATCCAATAGTGCGGTAGTTGTCATTGATTGGGGAGCTTCAACGACTGTTATGAAAGATATTTGTGAAGATCGCACCATTGTAAATTTTAAAGATATTATTGAATTTTTACCGAATGATGCTAAGACAGACTAATCATGTTAGTCTGTTTTTCTTTTAAAGAGGAGGAAAAAGATGGGGAATACAATTGAATTTCCAAATAAAGAAGATTTTTATATCCAAAAAGCGAATCAATGTCAAAAAGAAGAAGATTTAATTGGCGCCATTGATTGGTTAGAAAAAGGCTATATCAAGACGAATTCAGAACAACTATTGGAGAAATTATGGACTCTATTATATCGGACTCAAGACTGGAATGAAATAATATGGCTAGTAGAAGAGTTTGAACTAAAGGAAGAAAAGTACTTATCGGTTTATTTAGAAGCATTAATCCATATGAATCGGTTTGAACAAGTGGAAGCTTTTCTGAAAGAGTATCAACAATTAGAGTCTCCATGGATAGCATCGCTTCAGTTGAAAATGATGAATCAAAAATTGAAAAATGAACAAGAGAAAGTTCAGCAGTTACAAGAAATTGGGGAAGCATTACAAGCACAGAATAAAATTTTTTCTGTTGAAGAAAAGCATTATATAACTCAAGTATTAATTGATTCAACATTAGCCCAAAAAGAATACGTGATTCAATTATTTTTACTTCATCCACAGATTCCAATGTTTGATAAAGCTATTTTATTAGATGAATGGTTGGAATCTGGAACACTTGAAGCGATTCAATTATTATGGAATGGAGAAATGAAACAAATTAAACGAAATAAACTGTTTTCGATTTCTAAATCTCGATTCTATAAAGAGGAATCCGTGTTGTTAAAGGAGTTAATCAATCATTTTCCAATGGAAGAGGCTACGATGTTAGCTCAAAAATGGATGCAAGATACGATTCGATTATATCCGTTTCAAGAAGAATATATTTCTTCTTTTGAGGAATGGATAAAATATTTTTCAAAGAAAGAAGAACTATTGCAAAGTTTATTTTATGATGACGCTACTTTTATTAAACAATATGATGATTTTAGAGAAAATAAATACTGAAAATAGACTTGAAACAAATCATTTTAAAAATAGAATTAGAACGTATATAATGAGATAAAAGCTGTCTAATGATAGAAAAGGCTGGAGGTTTTCATAATGAAAAAAGGAATCGTAAAATGGTTTAGCAATGAAAAAGGCTATGGTTTTATTTCGGTCACTGATACAGATGAAGATATTTTTGTTCACTTTACTGGCATTATATCTGAAGGATTTAAGACTTTAAAGGAAGGACAAAGAGTAGAATTTGAAATTGCACAAGGTGCTCATGGACTTCAAGCTACTCATGTAAGTGTAGTAGTTTCTGAATGATTCGAGTAAGAACAGATGCAGCTGTAAATGGAAATCCAGGAAAAGTTGGAATTGGAATTGAAATTTTATACGAAAAACAACAATTTTTATTTAAGGAAAATGCTGACCAATTAATGGATAATCATCAAGCAGAATTATGGGCGATTTATCGTGCCTTAATCATTCTTCAAGAAAAAGAATGGCATCATGAAGTAGTTTTTTTGAATTCTGATTCGAAATTTGCCATGATGGCGATTGAAAAAAATTATACCAAACAAGTAGCTTACCAAGAGATTCTAAAAAAAGTTCAGGAAGAACTTCAATTTTTCCCACAATTATTTTTAGAATGGATTCCTGAAAAGGAAAATCGAGGTGCTGATCAATTAGCAAGACAAGCTTTACAACAAATTATAAGTAGATAGGGAGTTTTTAGAATGCAAGAACACGTATTATATTTTAGTAGCTTATGTCCAGATACAAAAGCTTTTGTAGAGGAGTTACAAAGACAAAATATTAGCTATCGTGAGGTAGATATTACTGCAAGTATGGCTAACTTAAAAGAATTTATTCGTTTAAGAGATGATAAACCACAATTTGAAGGTCGTAAACAATGGGGAATGGTAGGGATTCCTTGTTTAGTGACTAAAACAGGTCAGTACATTTTTGAAATTGGTCAATTAAATGGAACAAGTTGTGAGGCTGTTCCGGTTGAGTAATACTTCGTTATTACTTTTAAGTTATTTTCTAGGGCTTAATCTCTTATTATTTATTCTAATGGGAATAGATAAAAGAGCTGCAAAAAGAAAAAAGTGGCGAATACCTGAAAGAAGATTATTAACTCTAGGATTAATCGGTGGGGGAATTGGCGGAATACTTGGAATGCTAGTGTTCCACCATAAAACTCATCGACTTTATTTTATAATTTGTTATGTAGTGAATTTTATTTGTTGGGGATTAGCTTTTCAATACTATATACAACAATGGTAAGGGGGAAGAGATGAAGCAACAAAAAGGAATTTTATTTGCAATATGGATAGGACTACTTAGTGCTTTATCAGGATTTGTAAATATTACAACATTATTATTATATGAAACACCTACTACACATATGACAGGGAATGTTTCGGGAGTTTTAATTCACTCGATGGCTGGAGAAAGAGAAAAAGCAATCACTTTATTTTTGATTGTGATGAGTTTTTTACTTGGTGGCGTTTGTTGTGGAGTGATTTTTTCAGAAAAAGTATTTCGTTTTGCAAACCGCTATGGCATCTTACTAATTGTGTTAGGTCTATTATTAGGTCTTAGTTATTGGTTGAAGTTAGAATCCTTATGGATTTATCAATTAGCTTTTACAGTCGGTGTTCAAAATGGAATGTTTATTTATTATCGAGGGATGATTGTTAGAACGTCACACTTTACGGGCTATTTAACAGATACAGGTTTTGCGATTGGAAGATGGTTAAGAGGTCATCGAAAGGACAAAGTCAAAATTATGTTTTATAGTTTAAGTATGCTCTTCTTTTTAGGAGGAGGAACAATTGCATATGAAATGGCAAGTTTATCAAAAGAATTATTGCTATTTTGTATTAGTATCAGTTATGTTTTAGCGGGCGGATATTACTTTATATTCCGTCATTTATATGAATACTATCATTTATTGGAGGATCAATCATGACAGATATTTTAGTTGTAGTGGATATGCAAAAAGATTTTGTAGATGGAGTATTGGGGAGTAAAGAAGCGGTAGCTATAGTACCAACTGTTGCAAAATATATTCGAGATTTTTCAGGGAAGGTATTTTATACATTGGATACTCACCACGAAAATTATTTAGAAACAGAAGAAGGGAAAAAATTACCGGTTGTTCACTGTGTAAAAGGAACTCCAGGATGGCATTTAGATGTCACTGTTCAAGAAGCTCTTTTAGAAAAAGATGCCGTTGGGGTTGAAAAACCTACTTTTGGATCAACAGCATTAATGGAATTATTAAAGGAAGTACCTTCCATTAGCTCCATTACATTTTTAGGATTGTGTACGGATATTTGCGTTATTAGTAATGTCTTATTAGCGAAAGCAAATTTCCCAGAAATCCCGATTAATGTAAGTTCAACTTCATGTGCAGGGGTAACCCCTCAAACGCATCAACAAGCATTAGAAGCTATGAAAATGTGCCAAATTAATGTGTTACAATAAGTGTAGGTGAAAGAATGGATTCTAAAGATAAAATTAAAGAATTAAATGTCCTGAATGCCATCATGTTAGTAGCCATTTTAATTGGTATTGGAATAGGCATTATCATTCAAGAATTAATCGGTGGAGTAGCAATCGGAATGCTCGGAGGATTTATTACTCGATTAATTTATTTAAGAAAAAAATATAAGGATATTAATCCAAAATAAGGAGAAAAAACTATGTCACAAGAATTTTTAGAAGCAGTAGAAAAATTTGAAAAAAAATCTATTAAAGAAGTAGAAAGTTTCATCTCAAATGGTGAAGAAGTTATTTTATTTATTGGACGTCCAACTTGTCCATATTGCCGTCGTTTCGCTCCAAAAATGAATGAAGCACGTCAAGCGTTAAATAAACCAGCTATCTTCGTTAATAGTGAAGATGTGACTCAATTAAAGGAGATTCAATCATTCCGTCAAAAATATGGTATTCCAACAGTACCAGGTTTATTAGTAGCTAAGGGTGGAGAAGTTCGAGTAGTCTGTGATTCATCCATTAGCGTAGAAGAAATTGTTGAGTTTGTAAATCGTTAATTAGTATTTCTATTGAAAAGAGGGGGAGACTTGTATGAACGAAATTAAATGTCCACACTGTCAAAAAGTTTTTACGATTGATGAACATTCTTATGCAGATATTGTGCGTCAAGTTCGTACTCAAGAATTTACACAAGAAATTCATCAACAATTAGAATTGGCAAAAAAACAATTTGAAACAGAACAACAGTTAAAATCTCAACAAGCTCAATCTCATTTTGAAGAGAAATTAGCACAATATACACAACAAATTGCTCTATTAGAACAAGAGCTAAAACAGGCTAGTCAGCAAATAGAAGTTCAAGTTGAAAAAGAAAAACATAAATTGGAAATAGAATTATCAAAAATCCAACAAGAACAAGTGATTTCAAAGCAAGAATTGACGCAGCAATATCAGGAAAAAGTGTCTCAGCAAGAACAATTGATTCAGTCACTTCAAGCAAAAATCGATGCACAAGAAACAAAAGAAGCCTTACGAGTTTCACAGTTGTCTGCAGAAAAAGATCGTGTGATTGCAGACTTAGAAGCGAAAAATCATTTGCAAGAAAAGGAACAAGAAGTTCAAGCGGCTGCTTTAAAAGAAAAATATGAATTGGAATTACGTCAAAAAGACGAAACGATTGCCTTCTATAAAGATTTTAAAGCAAAACAATCGACAAAAATGGTCGGTGAAAGTTTAGAACAACATTGTGAGATACAATTTAATCAATTAAGAATGACGGCTTTTCCAAGAGCTGAATTTGGTAAAGATAATGATGCAAAAACAGGAAGTAAGGGCGATTATATTTACCGTGAATACGATGATTTTGGAAATGAAATTTTATCGATTATGTTTGAAATGAAAAATGAAAATGATCAAACAGCTACTAAAAAGAAAAATGAACATTTCTTTAAAGAATTAGATAAAGATAGATGTGAAAAAATTTGCGAATATGCCATTTTAGTTTCTTTATTAGAAGCAGATAATGAACTCTATAATAACGGAATTGTGGATGTCAGCTATGTTTATGAGAAGATGTATGTTGTAAGACCTCAGTTCTTTATTCCAATCATTACGTTATTAAGAAACGCTGCGTTAAATTCTCTAAAATATAAACAAGAATTAGCGCAAATGAAAGAGCAACAATTAGATATTACGCATTTCGAAGAAGACTTACTAGCGTTTAAAACAGCCTTTTCTAAAAACTATGAATTGGCAAGTAAGAGATTTAAAACAGCAATTGATGAAATTGATAAAACAATTTCTCATTTACAAAAAACAAAAGATGCGTTGTTATCATCAGAAAACAATTTAAGATTAGCAAATAATAAGGCGACAGATTTGACCGTTAAAAAACTTGTCAAAAATAATGCAACAATGAAACAGCGATTCGAAGAATTAGAATAGGGGAATGGAACATGGCAAAATTTATCGTAGAACCAGAATTTTGGGAATTATTTCCAGAAGGTCAAGTAAATGTATTAGTCTTAAAAGGAATTAATAATACTGTAGATGAAACAGAAGATCCTTATTTTGAAGGCATTTTAGCAGAAGCGTGTAAAAAGGCTCAAGAGCATTTTACAGAAGAAGTGTTTAGTGATAATACAGTAATTCAACAATGGAGACAAGCCTATTCTAAGTTCAAAACTAAAAAAGGGGCTCGTTCTTCTATTGAAGCTCTATTAAAACGTGTTTCTCAAGGACATACATTCCGTTTAATTACTCCATTAGTAGATATTTATAATAGTATTTCTATTGAATATGCTGTTCCATTAGGAGGAGAAGATTTAGATAAAATCCAAGGAGATTTACGCTTAGGTAAAGCTAAAGGAGGAGAAAGTTTCTTCCCGTTAGGAGCTGAGGAAGATGCTCCTGCATTAGAAGGCGAAATTTGCCACTTCGATAATGAGGGAGCCGTATGTCGTTGCTTGAATTGGAGAGAAGCAAAGAGAACAATGTTGCAAGAAGAAACAACGAATGCCGTTCTTATAATGGAATCTGTTACAAAAGATCAAGCTGAAAGAGCAACAGTTGCAATGGAAGCATTAAAAAAACGTTGCGAAGAATACTTCAATGTTACTGGAGTAAGTTCAATTGTAACACCTGAAAATAGCGAAGTTGAATTATAGTAGGAAAGTGGTAGAGCATACGTTCTGCCACTTTTAGTTTTAAGCATTTGAAACGTCAAAGGAAAGCATAATATTGTGAAACTAAAGATAAGGTTATAAGAGATGATGTTTTAATGCTCATTTGACATATACTGATTTTCCTAAGATATAAGAAGTTAGATAAAAAGAAAAAGAAGGTGGTTTTATACTGCCTATTTTGTGATATAATTATAATTGTAGAAAAGTGAAGACGGTGGCTCCTTGTACCGAAAGAGAGGTGATGCCTATGGGTAGTGCATCAAAATCTAACGGAAAGGAGGGGCATTTTTTTGACCGCTTTTGAAGTAGTGCAGACGATTCTAGGTTTTAATTGGCTTGTGCTATAAAATCTTCAAAGACAAGAACAAAAAATAATCCGTCCCCACTTTTGCGCGAGTAGGACGGATTAAATCTGTTATACGAGCCACCGTCTTTTTAACGGTTCTACATTGGAGTTGAGTTGGTAGCTCAGCTCCTTTTTCTGTCTCTATTATAACACAATACAAATAAATTTAAAATTAGAAACTAATCGAATAATTTTCGATTGTCAAACACAAGTGATAATGTCTCAATTAAACACAAGTAAAAATGTCCCAAAT
>NZ_CAUQCL010000019.1:0-32473 GCF_963516875.1 uncultured Granulicatella sp.
TCGCACACCTGTACTAAACTAATTTTTTTCGGGACATTTTAACTTGCGCTTGACAGTAGTTTTTTCGTTTATTTAAAAATTTGTCAAATGTAAAGTTTTAATGTACCTTTACACCAAAAATATCTCTTTTAATATTAATTGTAATTTGTATAAAAATGTATTACACTACAACCATAAACAGGAAGCGATTTCTAAACAACTCTTTCATGTTTATATTATTTAATTTCCAAGTATTTAATATCTATTTTTAGACTTAATTAATTTAAATGAAAAAGGGTGAATATATGAAAAAGAGATTATTGACTAGCTTGATAACCGTTTTAGGAGTAGCCTTATTATCTTTTCTAAAAAATTATATGAATGTATCACTAGTAATGAGCGCAGTAATTTCCTCTGTTTTTATAGTTTTAGGTGTATTGATGATTGAATTTCGTTATAATAAATAATTCTGAAAGATGGTGTATCTCAGCCATAAGTGAGACAGTTATACAGTAAGTTTTTCGCCACTTGGAGTGCGTATAAAAAACAGGGACAAAATATAATTGCCCCTGTTTTTTATCTTTCTATACCTTCTAATTCAAAAATTTTCTGTTGTCCATAAATGCTAGCATTTCCATTTACAACAAATGCGACAATACATACAATTGCTGCATATGGCATCATACTATATCCGAATACTTCACCGATAATAAAAATAGGAGCTAGCCAAGTGTTTGTTGCACTTCCAAATACAGCGCCGTAACCAAGTGCTGCAGCTACCATTGGTGAAATTCCTAACCACGAACTCATCACGATTCCTAATGAAGAACCAATTGAAAAGAGAGGCGTTACTTCCCCGCCTAAAAATCCTGCACTAAGGGAGAATACTGTTAATCCTAATTTTAACAACCAATCTTGTACAAAAATTGTCTCACTATAAAAACTAGCATGAATTAAATTCGTCCCTAATCCTGCATAACGACCACTATCAAAAGCTGCGATTAAAATACTGACAGCAATCCCTAATAAAAATATTCTTAGAGTAGGACTTGAAATTTTAGTACTCCAATATTTTTTCAAATACGCTAAACTCACACTAAATAGTCTTCCTGTTAATCCAAATGCAATTCCTAATACTACCATCTTCAATAATGTTTCATCAAATTGAATTGCTACAGGAATACCAACCATGAATTTCTCTAACCCTAAACGTTGGGCTACATTCATCGAAATAAAACTGGAGAGCAACGCATAAAATAAGGCGTCAATTTGTAATTGCCCGACAATCATTACTTCAATCGCAAAGAAAGTTGCTGCTAAAGGTGTCCCAAATAATCCAGCAAAACCACTTGCCATCCCAATCATTAATAAAATTTGACGATTTCTTTTAGAAGAAAACCATTGTTGAAACTGATTCGCAACCGTTGCTCCTAATTGAACTGCAACACCTTCACGACCCACACTTGCCCCAAATAAATGAGCTAACCATGTTCCAATCATCATGAAAGGAATAAGCCATTTTGAAATGCGATTGTCCTCTCCTTGTCCAATTCGAAAGACAATATTCATTCCTTCTACTGCATTTTTCCCATATTTTAAATACACTGTATGAAATAAAAATCCTACTACTGCTAAAAACGGAATCAAATACCAAAAATACTCTACTCGCAATTCTGATACTTTTAATAACACTTGCCCAAAAAAGGACGTTAAAACTCCAGTAATTACTCCGACAATAATACTAACGATTCCTAGTAAAACTTTTTCCTTAATTTTACATGAATTCACCACATAACCTCCTTGAATAAAAAAGGCTGGAGAAATCTCTCCAGCCTCCTAATTAACCTTCAACTTTTTAATCTAAAATTGTGAACTTTTCAATAAATAATGGACTTACTGAACGGTTTTCATGAATACGTCTAATCGCTTCAGCCATTAATTGATCCACGCTAACTTGTACAATTTTTCCACCTGTTTTTTCTTCAGGAACTTGAATGGAGTCCGTTACAACTACTTCTTTAATTACAGAAGCATTTAAACGATCTAATGCTGGACCCGATAATACAGGGTGAGTACAACAAGCATAAACTTCTAATGCCCCCGCATCTTGTAAAGCTTGAGCTGCTAATGTAATAGTTCCAGCTGTATCAATCATATCATCGATTAATACGGCAACTTTCCCTTTAACATCCCCAATAATATTCATCACTTCTGCAACATTTGCTTTTGGACGACGTTTATCAATAATCGCAATTGGAGCATGTAAGAATTCTGCTAATTTACGTGCACGAGTTACCCCACCATGGTCTGGTGAAACAACGACGATATCTTTATCTTTGAAATTATTTTCTAAGAAATAATTGGCTAATAATGGAGCTCCTAATAAGTGATCCACTGGAATATCAAAGAAACCTTGAATTTGAGCAGCATGTAAGTCTAATGTTAACACACGGTCTGCACCTGCTTGTGTAATCATATTTGCAACTAATTTTGCTGTAATTGGTTCACGTGATTGTGCTTTACGATCTTGACGTGCATATCCATAGTACGGTAATACAACGTTAATTGTTTTCGCACTTGCACGACGTAATGCATCGATCATAATTAATAACTCCATTAAGTTATCATTTACTGGATACGATGTTGATTGAACAATATAAACATGGTCTCCACGAATACTTTCATCAATGTTAATTTTAATCTCTCCATCACTAAAATGAGTAACGGATACTTTTCCTAATTCTACCCCGACTTGATCTGCAATTTTTTGAGCTAATGGACGATTTGAGCTTAGTGCAAAAATCTTTAAATTTGGATCGGAATAATGTTCCACAATGATAACCCCCGAAGAATTTTATTTTTGTTTTTTCACTACTATAATAATAAACGTTTTTGATTCGTTTTTAAAGAACTAAATGTATATTTCTATGAATTTTTTTGAGCTGAAGGTAATTTTTCAGCATAGTTTTCTTTATTTTCTTGACGAGAACGAGCAATGGCTAACGCTCCATTTGGAACATCTCTTGTAATTGTAGAACCTGCTGCAATAAAGACATCATCTCCAATTGTAACAGGTGCTACTAAATTCGCATTACATCCCACAAACACACGGTCACCTACAGTGGCTCTATGTTTATTTTTACCGTCATAGTTTACAAAGATTGTTCCACAACCAACATTAATATCTCTTCCTAAATCAGCGTCTCCAACATATGTTAAGTGACCAACTTTTGTACCTTTTCCTAATGTTGCATTTTTCACTTCTACGAAGTTTCCAATGTGAACAGAATTTCCGATAACTGATTTTGGACGAAGATGTGCAAACGGACCAGCATTACTATAAGCTTTCATTAATGACTCTTCAATATTTGAACTTGTCACTGTTACATAATCTTCTAATACAGAATCACGAATCACACTTCCTGAAGTAATATGGCAGTGTTGACCAATCATTGTATCTCCTTTTAAATAAACTCCTGGTTCAATCACTGTATCTGAACCAATCACTACTTCTGAGTCAATATACGTTTGTTCAGGGTCAATTAATGTAACACCATTTCTCATATGTTGTTCATTAATACGTTGGCGCATTGCTTTTTCTGCTTTTGATAAAGCAACTCGGTCATTAACGCCCATTCCTTCATCCACATTTGGCATTTGATACGCAGAAATGATTTCTCCACGTTTTTTCAAAATTTCTAATACATCTGGTAAGTAATATTCTCCTTGAGCATTATCATTGCCCACTTCGCTTAATGCGCTGAATAAGGATTGATTATCAAAGCAATAAGTTCCTGTATTAATTTCTTGAATGGCTGCTTCTTCTGGAGTAGCATCTTTGTGTTCTACATTTTTTAGAACTGTTCCATCTTCCTCACGAATCACATGTCCATATCCAGTTGGATCTTCTACCCAAGCTGTTAAAATAGTTGCTTTAGCTTTTGTATCTTCATGAACTTTCATTAATTGTTCAAATGTTTCTGCTGTTAATAGCGGTGTATCTCCACAAACAACTAAAGTTGTTCCTTCTTTATCTTTCAACAACTCTTCTGCTTGTAAAACAGCATGACCTGTTCCTAATTGTTCTGCTTGTAGAGCATAAGAAACACGTTCTCCTAATTGTTGTTGTACCATTTCTGCACCATGTCCAACAATCGCTACAATCGTTTCTGCTCCCGCACGTTCTACTTGATCTACGACATGTTCTACCATTGGTTTGCCACAAACTGGATGCATCACTTTATAAAGTTCAGATTTCATTCGTGTACCTTTTCCAGCTGCTAAAATAATTCCGTATTTTTGATTCATATTATCCCTCGCAAGTTCTATTTTTACTTCTTTATAATAGTAAACTATGATGTTTTTTGCAAGAAAGTGTCTTGAATATGGGTGAATTTATAGAAAAAAGTTCGAACGACTTTTTCTATCATTCGAACCTTTACTATTTTAACGTTCTTTATATAACTGAATTAATTCTTTTGAGAATAGTTGAACCATTTCAGTCATCGCCATTTGGTCTTCAGCATGAATAAAGAGTAGAGAAAGTTCAGTCTTTTCTCCTGCAGCTTCTTTTTGAATTAAATCTGCATGAATTTTATGCGCTTGAACAAAGCATTCTTCTGCTTCATTTACTTTTTCATCGGCACCTTTGAAATCTCCTTTTTTCGCTAATTCCACAGCTTCCATATAAGAAGATTTTGCTGACCCACTATTCGCAATTAACTGAAAACATACTAATTCCATATCTTCAGACATATTAACCCTCCACTAATGCTAATGCTTGATCTAAAACTTTTGGTCCATTCATCATGCCATAATCTCTCATATCAATTGCAGCAACTGGAACATCTCCTGCTAATGATTTCACATTTTCAAGTTCATATCGAATTTGAGGACCAATTAAAATAACATCGGCCTCTTGTAAATTTTTCTTAGCTTCTGTTAGTGACTTGGCTTCGATATGTACTTCAATAGAACGTTCTTCAGCACTTGATTGCATCTTTTTTACTAACATACTTGTAGACATTCCTGCATTACAAACTAATAATATATTTTTCATATTAATCACTAACCTTCGTATTGATTTTCCATGACACGATCATGAACTTTGATAAATGGAATATAAATTAGAACTCCTAAAACTAGGATAATTGCTTGAACAACTACCGCTCTCCAGTCACCACCAGTTGATAAGAATGAGCTAGCAAAAATTGGTGTAGTCCATGGAACTTGTACCACACTAGGACTCATTAATCCAAGACTTGTAGCAACGTAACTAATTAAAATACCTAAAGCAGGAACTCCGATAAATGGAATTGCCATAGATACGTTATAAACAATTGGATAACCAAATAATACTGGTTCATTAATGTTAAATAATCCTGGAGCAAATGCTAATTTTGCAACATTTCTACTTGCAGCATTTTTACTTACTAAGAATGTAGCAATTAATAAACAGATTGTTGAACCACTACCACCCATTAATGCATATGTTTGAACTTGTGATACATTAATAATATGTGGAATTGCTTCTCCAGCGTTATAAGCTGCTGTATTTTCAAGAATGTTGATGATTAATAATGGTTCTAAAATTGAACTATAAATAACAGCTTGGTGAACCCCAAATAACCATAACATATTTCCTAATGAGTAAAGAATGATTGCTCCCCATAGACCTGTACTTACGTGACGTAATGGTTCTTGAATAAATGTAGTAATTAATGTAATTAAGTTAGTTCCCCAAATATTGAACAATAATGTTGAAACTAACCCAAAGACTGCAACTACTAAAATAACTGGTACTAAAACATTAAATGATTTTTCAACTGCAGGTGGAACATTATCCCCTAAATGAATTTTCAATGCTTTAACACGTGTAATTTTAATAAATAATTCTGAAGCTAATAACGCAACAATAACCCCAGCAAACATTGCTCCTGTACCTAAGTTAGAAAATGTTAATACTCCAGATACTGAAACAGGATCTTTTGCTCCGTTTGCCACAACTTGAACGGCATTTGGCATCATCGCAATTAATGAAACTGCTGAAATCATAGCTGCTGCTAAAGGATTTTCATATTCACGGTTTTGTGCTAAATAATAACCAACCATTACTGCAATTAAAAGACTTGAAATATTCAATGTTCCATTTGCTACAGTAATTCCCCAATATTGAACATTTGATAATGTAGCCGGATCTGAAATAATCCATTTAAACACAGTATTATTTAATAAAACAACCAACCCTGCAAGAATATAAAGTGGCATTACTGTTGCAAATGCATCTCTTAATGTTTTTAGATGAATTTGGTTTCCTAGTTTTCCAGCAAATACAACAAATTTATCTACAAATTTTGAATTTTCCATGTTTATTCCTCCATTATAAATATTTATCTACATCAATCGTAAATCCATTTTTATTACTTACTTCTTTATACCAATATCCCGATTTTTTAATCGTTCTTTTTTGTGTTACTAAATCTACCGAAATAAATCCATAACGATTTTTGTAGGCATTATTCCAAGACCAACAATCAAAAGCTGTCCATGTATGATAACCGAAGCAGTTACTTCCTTCTTCTATCGCTTTATGCAACCACAATAAATGCTCTTCATAGAACTCAATACGATAATCATCCTGAATCATTCCTTGACTATCCATAAAACGTTCTTCACCTTCAACACCCATTCCATTTTCACTAATAAACCATGGGATATTGTGATAATTATCTTGAATATTTTTGGCTATATCATAGATTGCTTTAGGATAAATTTCCCATCCTCGATAAGGATTTACTCTCCGTTCTTTCCACTCATAATCTGAGAAATATTTATCCGGCATCCATTTACCATCAAAGTTCTCAGAAGATTCAGGAGCTTGAACTCTTTTTGGATGATAGTAATTCACTCCTAGAAAATCAACCGTGTTCTCTTTTAAAATATTGAGTTCATCTTCTGTATGTTCCCAAAGTACTCCATCTCGTTCTAGCATTTCTACTAAACTTTCTGGAAACGATCCATTCACAGCTGGTTCTAAAAATGAACGATTGAAAAAGTCATCCGCAAAATGACCTGCAGAAACATCTTCTTTTGATGAACTTTTTGGATAAGCAGGCGTTAAATTTAAAATAATACCAATTTTCCCCTTTAAATTTAAACTACGATATAATTGAATCACTTTCGCACTCGCTAAATTTAAATTATAAATAATTTGCACTGCTTCTTTTCCATAATATTTTTTATTAGGATAATGAAATGCGTATAAATATCCTGCTTCTGGGATTACCATCGGTTCATTAAAAGTAGTCCAATACTCTACTATATCTCCGAATCGTTCAAAACAAGTTCGAGCAAATTTTACAAACAAATCGACGACATGCTTACTTTCCCATCCACCATATTTTTTCAACAAATCAATTGGCATATCAAAGTGGTGTAAGTTAAGCACTAAAGTAATCCCGTACTTCTTAGCTTCTTGAATCACATTACGATAAAACTCTACTGCTCTTTCATCTGCTTCTCCAGTTTCGAAATCTTTAATCAATCGACTCCATTGAATGGAAGTTCTAAAAGAATTAAATCCTATTTGCGTCATTCTTTCAAAATCTTCTTGGTAGTGATGATAAAAGTCACTCGCTACTCCTGGACCAACTTGATTAAAAAATGCTTCTGGAGATTTTCTATACCAATAATCCATTACATTTTCATGAATTTTATCTGTACTACCTTCTGTTTGAGGGCCACTTGTAGCTGCTCCCCACCAAAAATCTTCTGGAAATACAATATTTTTATCCATATTTATCCTCCTTCCTTAAATATTTACACCATTAGTATATCACTTTATTTTTATTTGTCTAGACATATTTTAAAATTACTATAGTCATATAACATTATTTGTTGATTGTTGATTATGTGTTTGCTATAATTTCCTTATTAAAATTGAAGGAAAATAAACATGAGTACAAAATATTTAAAAATATATCAACAACTACGTGAAGAGATATTACATCAAGATACTCCCTCTAGTACGCAATTACCAGATGAAATTTCATTAACAAAAAAATTCCATTGTAGTCGTATGACCGTAAAAAAAGCTTTAGATATGTTAGTAGATGAAGGATTAATTTATCGCAAACGTGGGCAAGGGACTTTCATCATGCCTCAAGTAGAACAAAAGCATAAAATTATTGTCCCAGAAAGAGATATTCAAGGCTTAACAAAAATTTCTAAACAATCACATGCACAAGTGCGTTCAGAAATTATTCATTTTAAATTAGAGTTCGCTACTAAAAGCATCTCAGAAAAATTACAAATTCCTGAATCTTCTCCTATATACAATATTTTTCGATTAAGAATTATCGATGATAAGCCATACGTTTTAGAACAAACTTATATGAGTACTAATTTGATAAGTGGTATCACTGAAGAAATTCTTCATCGATCTATTTATTCTTATATCGAAGATACTTTAAAATTACGTATTGCTAGTGCTATGAAAATTTTACGAGCATCTATTAGTACGGAATCAGATCAAAAACATTTACACTTATCTCCTACTGAACCTATTTTTGAAGTGGAACAAATCGCCTATTTAGACAATGGAACACCATTTGAATACTCTATCTCAAGACATAGATACGATTTATTTGAATTTAGTTCATATGGATTAAAAAAATCATAAAGGAGCTGACATCATGCAACCTATCTTTTTAAAACCAGTCCTACAAGAAAAAATTTGGGGCGGTAAAAAATTACAAACAGAATTTAACTTAACATTGCCAAGTGATAAAGTTGGTGAATCTTGGTCGATTAGCGCTCATCCAAATGGACAATCAACTATTCTTTCACCTGCTGAATTTCAAGGGATGACATTAGCAGAACTATATGCTGAGCATGCAGAATTATTCCATCAACAAACATTGCCAACATTCCCTCTATTAATTAAAATTTTAGATGCAAGTGATGATTTATCTATTCAAGTACACCCAGACGATGCTTATGGATTAGAACATGAACACGAGTTAGGGAAAAATGAATGTTGGTATGTTATTTCTGCTGAACCGGGTGCAAAAATTGTTTACGGACATACCGCACAAACAAAAGAAGAATTTGTCCAATTAATCCAAGAAGAAAAATGGAGCGAATTATTTACAGAAGTTCCTGTCAAAGCAGGAGATTTCTTCAATGTTCCAAGTGGAACCATTCATGCTATCGGTAAAGGAATTGTCATTTTAGAAACACAACAAAACTCTGATACTACTTACCGTGTTTATGATTATGACCGAAAAGATGATGCAGGAAATCCTCGTCCATTACATATTCCACAAACGATTGATGTCACTACAATTCCGCATCAATTACCAAGTTTTGAACAAACAATTGAAAAAACGGATGATGCGACGATTACTCATTTTATTACAAATCATTATTTCTCTGTTTGGAAGTGGGAAATTGATGGTACTTACGCTACTACACTAGATGACAACTACTACTTAGCAACTGTTATCGAGGGTGAAGGAACAATAGAAGTAAATGGCGAATCATTCGCTCTTAAAAAAGCAGATTCATTTATTTTACCAACACCAATTCACGAAATTACTGTAAAAGGAAATCTAACATTAATCGTTTCCCGTTCAGAAGAATAAGACAAATAAAAGAGTGAAATCAACTTTCATCGATTTCACTCTTTTTTACTTTACCCTAACAAATACAAAATCACCGCAACAATAGTACTTGTCAAACCTACCAATGCTTCGTAAGGAATTAATTTCATACGATCTTCAATACTCATAAAGACTGAACCACCTGTAGCGTGGAAGAATGAGCCATGAGGAAGAGAGTCTAACACTGTTGCCCCAGCATGAATCATTGCCGCTGCTGCCACTGCAGGAACTCCAGAAGAAACTAAAGAAGCTGCAAATGTTTGAGAAGCAATCGTTGAACCAGCTGTTGTAGAGGCTGTAGCTGCTCCCATTAAAATACCTGATAATGGTGCTAAGACAAAGGAAGGCATATTTAAAGCTTCCAACACATGAATCATATCTACTTGTAGAGAAGAAGCTTTAATAATTCCCGCAATCGTTCCTGTTCCAATTAATAAGATCGATACACCGATTACTTTACTCAATCCAAATTCAGTATATTCTACGGTATGTTTTGAATGCCCTGTTACTAAAATGGTTACTAATCCACCAATTGGTAATGCAATTAAAGGATCCACGCTTACTCCGACTAATGAACGTAAAGCTAATAACGCAATGACCACAACCGGTCCAAGAATTGCTTGGAAAAATGGTACAGAATTGTGATGTTCTGCTTCCTCTTCCATATCGTCAAAAGCATGATCGACTTTCTTTGCTAAAAATCCTGCTAATACAATACTCACAACTAATGCCACTAATGCTGGAATAATATTTTTAGCCATTAATGCTGTTAAATCTAATTGAAATGCTTCTGAAGCAGCAATCGTATTTGGATTTGGAGAAATAATATTTCCTGCTTTTCCTCCACCAATCATCGCTAATAAAATACCTGTTTTTGATAAATTTGCTTTTTTTGCAATCGCAATAGCAATCGGTGCTACTGTAATAACAGCAATATCAATAAATACTCCCACTGCACAAATAATCATTGTTGCAATCGCAATCGCTGCAACAGCTCTTTTCTCCCCTAACTTCTTCACAATTGTTTCAGCAATCGTTTCTGCAGAACCTGTTTTAATTAAAGCTCCTGCTAAAATACCTGAAGTCATAATTCTTAATACTGGAGACATCATTCCTTGTGCTCCTGTTACCATCGCACTAACGGAACCTGCTAACCCTGCTCCGCCAATTACGCCTCCTACTAAAGCTCCTAAAATTAAACTATAAGCTGGATGAACTTTTTTAATAATCAGTATAATTGCGAGAATCAATCCAACTAAGGCTCCTAATGTACTAATTTGACTAACCATTTTATTTTCCTTCTTTCATAATTTCTACAACTCTAAATACTTGTTCTACTGTATCAACCATATTTCGATGAGCGTTCTCTTTATCCATCGCTTCTTTAAGTGTTACAATTCCTCTTAAAATTGGGAAAAATGCATCAATTCCTTGTTGATTACATTCTTTTGCATCTGGTGTAACGGCTCCTGCAAAAGCTAGCACTTTCTTTTGATGCTTTTTAGCTAAGGCTGCTACTCCTATTGGAGCTTTACCTAATGCTGTTTGACCGTCCAGTCTTCCCTCACCTGTTACAACAAAATCAGCACTTGCTATGAGTTCTTCTAATTTTGTTTCTGTTAATACAATTTGAATGCCAGATTCTAATGTAGCATTCGTATACGTTAAAAAGGCAAATCCCATCCCTCCTGCCGCTCCAGTTCCTGGATAAAATCGATTCGCATTTGCATTAATTTCCTTAGATAACTCAGCATAGTGTAATAATAATTGATCCAATTCTTGAACCATTTCAGGAGTTGCACCTTTTTGTGGGCCAAAAATTGTACTGGAGCCATTTTCGCCACATAGTGGATTCGTAACATCACAAGCTACTTTGAACGTACATTCTTTTAATTTAGGATGTACATTGCTCTCTTCAATACTCGCTAATTCTCTAAGTCCATTTCCTCCGTAAGAGATAGCTGTTCCTTCTCGTGTTACAAAATCATATCCTAATGCTTGTAACATTCCAACTCCACCATCATTTGTAGCACTTCCGCCAATTCCAACAATAAAATGTCGACATCCTCTTTCAATTGCATCTAAAATTAATTCACCCACTCCATAAGTAGTTGTTTTCATTGGATTGCGACTTTCTTCAGGAACTAACGTAATGCCTGCTGCAGCAGACATTTCAATAATGGCTGTTTTACTCGAATCTTCTTTAGATTCAATCACTCCGTAGACTGCTTCTACTTTTTTTCCTAATGGTCCTGTTACTTCTTTTGTAACAAAGATTCCTCCCATTCCTTCGACTAATGCTTCAACGGTTCCTTCCCCACCATCTGCTAATGGACGAACCACAACCTCTGCACTCTGATATACTCGTTTTACGCCTTCTGCTATCGCTTGACCAGCTTCCATAGACGATAAACTTCCTTTGAACGAGTCAATGGCAACAACGACTTTCATATTTAAACCTCCCATTTCATAGTTTGATACATCATTATAGCAAACGCTTACACATTTGCATAGTGCTTGTAAAATATTTCTTAAAGTTTCAAACAAAATTCTTTTAAAAATAAAAAAAGGATGAGAAAACTCACCCTTCATCAAATTTCATTTTATTATTTGTTCGCTAATAAATCACGGATTTCACGTAAGTAATCTTCAGCTTTTGGTTCTGGAGCTACTTCTTTCACTTCTTCTTTTCCGCCTTTAGCTAAATCTTGAACAGCGTTCATACCTTTAACTACCATGAAAAGAACAAAACCTACGATTACGAAGTTAATAACTGCAGCTGCAAAAGCACCTACACCAAGTGTAGCTGAACCGATTTGAACAGATACTCCTGCAATTGAGTCTGCTTTGAATACCATCGCAATAACTGGTTCGAAAATGTCTTTTACTAATGAATCAACGATCGCTTTGAAAGCTGCCCCGATGATTACTGCAACTGCTAAATCAACAACATTCCCACGCATTAAAAACGCTTTAAATTCTTTTAACATTATGATTCCTCCTATATTTCAATATTGACCTTGAATATATTACAGGAATTTTTCGGATAATGCAACAATTATGATTTCTGTTATATTATTTTTTGTATATAATTCCCAGGAGTATAAGAATCAACGTTAAATAAAGGTGTATCACCAGCTGACAACTGTGCTAATAATGCTCCAATCCATACCCCTGAAGTTAATCCTGAAGATCCTAAACCACTAGCGACAAATAGTGTTTCTTCACCAGGAATATTCCCGAAAAATGGTAAAAAGTCAGAGGTATATGCTCTTGTTCCAATTCTACTTCCTAACCATTTAGCTTCTTTTAATGGTGGAAATACTTCACACGCTTCTTCATACATTTTTTGTTGTAATTCTTGATTATCTGTTAAATCAAACCCTTGATCATTCTCATGTGTCGCACCCACAATAATTTTCCCATCTTCAAATGGTAATATATCAATCTCCCCATGCAACATACAAACGGGCCAGTCATCTGTTGCTTCGGTTGTCTGTAATTCTAATTCAATTAATTGTCCTTTTTGCGGTCGTACATCTACATAATAGCCTAACGGTTCGATTAACTCTTTAACCCATGCTCCACTTGCTACGATGATTTTGTCGAACTCTTCTAGTCCGCTAGTTGTCTTAACGACTACTTTTCCTTCTTCATCTCGTGTCAAGTTCACTTTTTCTTGTTTGATGCTTGCACCATTTTGCTGTGCTAAATATAATTGCTGTTCAACTAATAGTTTCCCATCAACTCTTCCACCACCAGAACAATGAATCGCTCCATGAGTTCCGTTCCATCCTGGAACGTAAGAGGAGATATCTTCTACTTCAATTTTTGTTAATTCACCAATTCTAGGTTCTTCTTTTCTTCTATCAGCAGCAATTTTTTCTAACTTTTCTAATAATTCTGGAGTCTTTTTAAATACTAGCACTCCTACTTGTTCATACGGCAATTGAGTCACACCATCTGCTTCTAGTTGTGCCATTAATTCTGGATAGTAAGAAGCTCCTCTTGCTGTTAATCGATACCAATCTTTATTTCTTCTTTGAGATAGCCATGGGCAAATAATGCCCGCTGCAGCTTTCGTAGCTTGTCCCAATCCATCATCATAAACAACTAATTCTACTTCTGAATTTTTCGATAATTGATAAGCTGCTGTTGCTCCTACAATTCCTGCTCCAATAATTGCAATTCTCATCCTAACTCCTCCTTAATCTTTTCGATTCCATTGATGTTCTTGTTCAAAAACTTCTGCAATTTGTAATAATAAATCTTCTCGTCCTTTTGCAGCCATCACTTGTACTCCAATTGGTAGTCCTTCTTGTGTACAATAAATCGGTAGGCTAATCGCTGGTTGTCCAGTAATGTTGGCTAATTGAGTAAATGGAGTTAACTCCAATGTTTTTTCAAACATTTTCCAAATAATTTCTTGTTGTTCCTTAACGGAAAATTGTTCAATGGACTCTAGTGCTACTCGAACAGATTCCTTCATTGGATACTGATCATGTTTTGGAGCAACATCATTCACACATGGAGTTAAAATCAAATCATAGTCTTCATGACACTCTTGCATTTGTTTTGTCCAATAATCCCACTGGTTCAATGCTGCACTATAATCTTTCGCTAAAATATGTTGCCCCGATTGATAAATTCCCCATGTCATTAGTTCCATATCTTCTTTTTTTAGTGGACGTTGTAGCATTTTTTCAATTCCATCCATCATTGCAGCTGTTTCCACACTATTCATCATATAGTAATTTTTCATCACTTCGATGCCATCTACTGGCCATTTGATTTTTTCGATATAATGACCTTTTTCTTGTAAAAATTTCACAGCTCGATTCAAAGCATTTTTTGCGGAGTTTTCGACCTTGTTTCCAATTGGCGAATCTTCTATGACTGCAATTTTCATAGGTCGTTCAATTACGGCATAGAGCTGATGTTTTGATAATTTTGGCATGATAAACGGGCTTTCCATTTGTTCTGCTTGTAAGACTTCCAGTAATCTTCTGGTATCACGAACTGTTTTGGTTAAGGCAAAATTTACAGAAGCACCTTGCCAGCCACGATAGCCATTTGGACCAACAGGGATTCTACCACGACTTGGTTTTAATCCAATTAATCCTGTAAAACTAGCTGGAATTCGAATAGAGCCTCCACCATCACTCGCCATCGCAATCGGAACCATTCCACTAGAGACTGCACTTGCAGCACCGCCACTTGAGCCACCGGCATTACGACTAATATCATAAGGATTTGAAGTAACTCCCCACAAGCTTGGTTCTGTCATGTTTTTAAATCCAAATTCAGGTGTGTTCGTACGACCAATAATCACAAATCCTGCTTCTTCTAGTTTATTGACTAATGTATCTTGATGTGTTTGAAGGATATTTTTAAATAAACGTGATCCAGCCGTAGAAGGTTCTCCCTTTTGACATTGCCCTATATCTTTTAATAATAAAGGCACACCTGCAAATGGCTGATCACTAAAATTGCGAGACTGAGCTTCTCTTAATGCTCTCTCTTCTTGCAAATGTACAACTGCATTTAAACTTGGATTCAATTGCTTTACTTTAAACAGGGCATCTTGAACTAATTCAACAGATGAAACTTCACCATTTCGAACAGCTTGTGCCATCGCTGTAGCATCTTTGAACTCTTGCATGTTTATTTCTCTCCTTCCATTCATTCTTCTTTATTGTACACACCTATTTTCTATTCGTAAACCTTATAATAATCGTATTTTAAGATATCTTTTGAAAAACAAATAATTCCTTTGTTATACTAGATTCAAACTAAGAAAAAAAGGAGTTCAATTTATGAAAAAATCTCATTTACTAGTAGGGTTGGGAATCTCTATTAGTTTATTAACTGCTTGTCAAAACTCAAGTTCTAACACTGCTACAAAAGAAGCAGAAACAACAACTCAAACAACCGTTGCACCAAAACCTGTGACAGATTATACACTGTATAATTCAGTTCTTAAGGATTATAAAGAAGTTGTTGAAAATGTTACTAACAATAACGGGCAAAAAAAATCAAATTCCAATAATCCTAATGTTAACTCAACTGCTTATTCTGTAAAAAGAGTTTATGATGCCCCTGGTATTAGCTATACCTTAGAAGATTTTGATAAAAATGGGGTGGATGAATTAGTAATTACAATGGGCCCTACAAGAGAAGATCATGCCACTTTAGATATTTATACTATCTCAGATGGAAAAGTCATTCGACTTACAAATAAAGATAATAAATTAGATAAAATTGTAGATAAATCTAATTTATATCCATTAGAAGATGGTACGTTTTCTTATAGTAGTACGGATACAGCAAATTATGCACACTATCGCCTGAATCAAAAAGGAGATGCCTTTGAAATCGTAACAGAAGGTACGACTGAAGACATTATTAAAAATCTCCCTCCAAAAATTGATTTAAAACAAAAAGAATGGAAACCAACACAATGGTACATCACTTCTCCGGAAAAACAAAAAGAAGTCGCTAAGAAAAAATTAGATATTCAAGCGATTCAAAATGGAGATTATTCTAGCCTGAAAGGTACTTGGGTAGATGGTACTGGACATACATTCATTTTTGACGACAAAGGTCTTGTAGATGAAAATTATGAGATGAAATTATCTTCTTTCAAAGAACATAAAGGCACATTAATTGGAGGATACGGCCCTAAAAATTTACCGGTTGGTGGTGCAGCTGTTTATATCATCCCAGGTGGCGTTCCAATGACAGACGATAGAAGTGGTACTTTCGTAGACCCTATTCAAACAGATAAGGATCGTATTTTTGCTGGACAACAATTTCCTCGTTTCGCAAGTGAATTCCATTATCGAATTGATGACTAACTAAATACGCATCATAAAATCCCGTCAGAATCAAAAACTGACGGGATTTATTTCTACTAAAAAATGCCCCTATGATAAGGGACATCAAAATTTAAAACTTATTAATCATTAGAATAATTCTTTATAGAAAGCAATTGTTTCTTCTAATGTTGGCATGAATGGGTTACCAGGTGCACAAGCATCAATTAACGCATTCTTAGATAGATATTCGAAATCAAAGTCTTTTTCTTCAATGCCTAATTCAGTTAATTTCTTAGGAATACCTACAGTTTCAGATAATGTTTCGATTTCTTTAATTGCATAAGCTGCACATTCTTCATCTGATTTACCTGCTGGATCTAATCCTAAAGCTTTAGCTACATCACGGAATGCTGCAGGAACACGTTTTGCATTTTCACGTTCAATAACTGGTAATAACATTGCACAACATACACCGTGTGGTAATTTGTAAACAGCACCTAATTGGTGAGCCATTGAGTGAACATAACCTAAACCAGCGTTGTTGAATGACATACCACCTAAGAAGATTGCATTTACCATGCCTTCACGAGCTTCGATATCGTGACCGTCTTTTACTGCACGTGGTAAATATTCTTTAATTAATTCAATTGCACCAATTGATAATTTTTTAGTTACTCCATAAGCACCTGGTGTTACTAATGCTTCAACTGCGTGAGTTAAAGCATCCATACCTGTTGCTGCAGTTAATGGAGCTGGTTTAGAAACCATTAATTCTGGGTCATTAACTGAAATTAATGCTAAACTATTTTTATCAACCATTACCATTTTAACTTTACGTTCTTCATCAGTGATAACGTAGTTAATTGTAATTTCTGCTGAAGTACCTGCTGTAGTGTTGATTGCTACTACTGGTAAACCTTTTTTAGCTGATTTGTGTAATCCTTCATAATCTTGAGGTTGTCCACCATTTGTTGCGATAACTGAAATACAGCTTGCAGCATCTTGTGGAGATCCACCACCTAAACTAATAATGAAGTCACAGTTGTTTTCTTTTAATGCGCTAACACCGTCTGTTACGTTTTTACAAGTTGGGTTAGGTTCTACATCTGAGAATACAACATAATCAATTCCTGCTTCATCTAAAGGTTTTGTAACTTTAGGAAGAATTTCACTTGATTCGATAAATTTATCCGTTACTAATAAAGCTTTATTATAACCTAGGTCTTTTACATAAGAACCAATTTCGTTTACTACTCCTCTTCCGATTAAGTTAATTGCTGGTACATAAAATGTTGACATAATGTTTCTCCCCTTAAAATTTGTTTAAATTTATTTTTAATATAATAGTGCTTATAAAACACCTTTTTTTAGAATGATATTGCCATATAGAGCACTTTCTCCCGTTTGAATCACTAGATAAGCTTTTTCAGCTTGATCATAAAATTCAAAACGTTCAAATTCTTTAATCGCTGCACCTGGATGACTTTCTTCTAATATTTTTTTATATTCGTCCCAAATTACTGGAACTGTTGTATCTCCCGGCACTACTTGCATTAGTCCTGCTTGATATGAACTATATGTGTCTAAAGGTAATAATTGTAGAATCGCTTCTAGCGCTACTGGTACCCCATGTCCATCCATACGAACAACACGTTGCCCAATGCGGTGAGCTGGAAAATTTGCATCTGCGATTACCAGCTCATCACCATGACCCATTTCCATTAAATATGCCACTAAATCAGGACTCAAAATTTTAGGAATTTGTTTTAACATGATGAAATTCCTTTCTTAATTTGTTTGAATTTTTGTTGAATATTGGCAAACTGCTCAACTGGTTGTGGTTCATATCGAGTCACAACTTCAGAAGCTTTAATAAGATTTTCAGCTTCTTGGCGTGAATGAATTACTTCTAGTGTCAATAATTGGGAAAGAATATTTCCTAATGCACTTGCTTCCACTGGTCCTGTAATAACAAGACGATTTGTGAAGTTAGCAGTAATTTGACACAATAGTTTATTTTGGATTCCTCCGCCTACCATTTGTACAGTTGTCATTTCTTGTTTTGTCAAGTCTTCTAACTGCTCAATTGTTTCTAAATAAGTTAATGCTAAACTTTCAATCACTACTCGAACAATATGTCCTTTTGATTGTGGAACAGATTGACCAGTCACTTTACAAAACTCTTTAATTTTGCTTTCCATATCTCCTGGAGAAGCAAATACTGGATCATTTGGATAAATCCATGTTTGATTATCCGTTACTTTTTCAGCTAATTGTACCATTTCAGTAAAGCTTACTTCTTCACCTTGACTTCTCCAGTCACGTTGTAATTCTTGGATAATCCACATTCCAGTTGTATTTTGAAGTAATCTGTATTTACCATCGAAGCATCCTTCATTTGTTAAGCCTGATTCAAATGCTTCATCTGTAATTACTGGTTGATCTGATTCAATTCCTACTAATGACCAAGTACCACATGAAATAAATACAGTACCTTTTTCATTTTCATAAGGAATTGCTAATACAGCGGCTGCTGTATCATGTCCAGCACCTGCAATCACTTTAAATGGTTCAACTTTCAATTCTTGAACAATTCTTGGTGATAAATCTCTTAATACAGATCCATTTTTAACTGGTTTTGAGAACCATTTGGTTGGAATTTCTAGCTTTTCAAAAATTTCTTCTGAAAAATCTTGTGTAAATACATCTAACAAACCACTCGTACTTGCGATTGTATATTCGTTTGCAAGAACACCCGCTAATAAGTAATTAATTAAATCTGGGATAAACAAAACTCTTTGTACGACTTCTTTTAGCTGTGGTTTTTCTTGTAAATCTGAATAAATTTGTAAAATTGTATTATACGTTGCAGGTTGAACCCCTGTTTTTTTAAATAATTCATTTTTAGAAATTAATTGATAGAACGATTCTTCATAACGTCCCATTCGATTATCTCTGTAACAATGTGGTTGATAAAGTAAATCTCCATTGTGATCTAAGTATGCATAGTCCACTCCCCATGTATCAACAGAAATGGAACGAATCGGAATAGAATCATTTGAAGCTTTTTTAATTCCTTGTTTGATTTCACCAAATAAGTGTAACAAATTCCAATACAATCCATCGTTAAGATTCACCGGCTCATTTTTGAACCGATGAACCTCTGATAACTGGAGGGAGCTACCATTATAAATGGCTTGCATGACACGACCTGAACTTGCACCTAAATCAATAGCTAACACTTTCATTGAGTCCATGCTAATTCCTCCATAAATTTAAATTTTATTCATATAATAATGCTTTGATTTCTTCTTTGTCGATGTTTGAAGCATCATACCATTTAGAACCTGTATCTACGTCTTTAACTGTTTCACCTTTTGCTGAAGCAATAGCTAATTTAACAGCTTGGTAACCAATTTGAACTGGGTCTTGAGTAACAGAACCTACAAATACACCTTTACGGATAGCATCTTGTTGTAATGCACCTGAGTCAAAACCAACAGCTAAGATTTTATCTTTACCTAATTTAGATTCTTTGAAACCACCGTTTGCGTTGATGATTGCTTTAGCAGCAAATTCATTTGAACCATAAACTGCGATAGTATCTTCTTTTTCTAATACTGTTGAAGCTTCTGTTTTACCAGCAGCATCGTCTACTTGTGCAGGAACACGAACTTCAATGACAACTTTAGCATCTGATTCTGAAACATTGTTTTTGAATTTGTCATGTCCAACTACAGCTGTTTTAATACCTTTTTTCTCTAATAATTCAACCATTTTATCAATGAAACCACTTGTTCTTTGAGTGATTGATAGAGAGTTAACTTCTTGAGAAACTACCCCAATACGAGCTTTTTTATCTCCAACTTTGCTTTCTAATAATTTGAATAAGTTTTCTGCAGCATTTCCTCCGGCAGCATGGTTGTCTGTTGAAGCTGTTGCTTTAATAGCTCCTTCTGGTGCACCTGGTACCCCTGAGTCAAACCCGATAATTGGAATATTTTTACTTTGAGCTTGTTTAATTGCATCTAATTCTGCTTCTGTATCTAAAGCTGCTAATGCAATAGCTTTTGGATTTTTGTTGATTGCGTTATTTAATTGTTCTAATTGTTCAGCAATTGCTGTTTCATTTTGTGGTCCTACGAATGTAATTTTAGCACCTAATTCATCTGCTGCTTTTGAAGCACCTTTATTAACTGCTTTCCAAAAGTCATGTTGGAAACCTTTCGCAATTACTTCAACTTTAAAATCTCCACCTTTTGATCCTGATGCTGATCCACCACCTGATTTAGATGAACAGCCTGCTAAAATTGCAGAAGCACAAGCAAAAGTGGCAATTGCAAATTTCAATGATTTTTTCATAAGATTTCTCTCCTTTTATTTATCCTTTATAGGATTTATACTAAAATTTTGAAACACTCAATACTTTATAACGCTTATTTTTTCTTGTTTTGACGGATTAAGATATCAGAGTAAACCGCTACAATTACTACAAATCCTGTAATGAATAATTGATAGTGTGGTTGTAGGTCGATATATGGTAAACCAATCTTCAATACAGACATGATGAATACCCCAATAATTGTACCAATTACTGAACCAACACCACCGGCTAATGAAGTACCACCGACTACTACCCCTGCGATTGCATCAAGTTCCATACCGTTACCAGTACCAGGAAGAATTGTTGAATATGTTGCTGCATATGCGATACCAGCTAAACCTGCTAATAATCCACTAATAACATAAGCTGTACCTTCCCATTTGATAACATTTACCCCAGAAAGTCTTGTTGCTTCTTTGTTAGAACCAATTGCAAAAATATAACGACCAACTTTTGTTTTATTTAATACAACTGCTGCTAAAAGTGCTACCACAATCAGTACAATTAAACCTGTTGGAAGATTATCTTGCGTTCTGAATAAATCTTTATACCAACCTTCACCAGTTCCACGTAATGGGAAAGTAATACTTTGTACATTAGATACGATTGAACTTAAACCACGTGAAATCATCATTGTACCAAGTGTTGCAATAAATGGTGGTAAACCAAATTTCGCAATTAATACTCCGTTGAATAATCCGAATACACCTCCAATCACTAAAATTGCTAAAAGTGCTAACCATAATGGCCAACCCATTTTTGTATGGAGCACACCACCAGTAATAGCAGCACACATCATTACAGTACCAATAGATAAGTCAATCCCACCAGTAATAATAACAAATGTTACCCCAATAGCTAAGAATCCAATGTAATAAGATGCATCTAAGATGCTCACTGCTGTATCAAATGAACGGAATGATTCACTTGAGATTGCAAAAAATGCGAAAATTACAATCAATGCGATTATTGCGATTAATTTTTGTAGCCCAACTGTTTTTACTAGTTTAGTCCAGATGGAGTTTCTCTCTTCCATATTTATACCCCTCTTCAATTATCGATCTGTAGCTAATGCTAAGATACGTTCTTGTGTTGCTTGACTAATGTCAAGTTCTCCTGTTTTACGTCCTTCACACATAACAACAATACGGTCACTCATACGTAGTATTTCTGTTAATTCTGAAGAAATCATAATGATTGATTTTCCTTGAGCAACTAGCTCGTTCATCAATGTATAAATCTCACTTTTCGCACCAACGTCAATTCCTCGAGTTGGTTCATCAAAGATTAAGATATCACTGTCTTGTTCTAGCCATTTCGCAATAACAACTTTTTGTTGGTTACCACCTGACAAGTTTCGAACTAATTGTTTTGAGGATGGCGTTTTTGTTCTTAATGATTTAACAAATTTATCACTTGCTGTAACAATTTCTGCATCATTGATTAAACCACCATGTACATACTTATCTAAGTTTGTCATTACTGTATTGTTTGCAATTGTCATATCAACAATACATCCATAACGTTTACGGTCTTCTGATAAGTATCCAATACCTTCACGAATAGCATCTTGAGGATTTTTAATATCAACTTCTTTGCCATTAATCTTGATGGTACCGCTATCTTTTTTATCCGCACCGAATAATAAACGCGCTACTTCTGTACGACCTGCACCCATTAAACCAGAGAAGCCTAAGATTTCACCTTTTCTTAATACAAAGCTTACATCTTTTACAGAACTTCCTGCATTTAAATGTTCAACTTCTAAGACTACTGGTGCATCTTCTGGTACTGCTGATGCTGCTTTTGGATCTTCGTAAATTGTACGTCCAACCATCATCGCAATAATTTCGTCTTTAGTTGTATCTTTTGTATTTACCGTACCAACATATTCACCGTCACGCATAACCGTTACTCGGTCAGTGATACGAGCAATTTCGTCCATACGGTGAGAAATATAAGTAATTCCTACACCTTTTTTACGTAAATCATCAATAATTACGAATAATTCATTGATTTCTGATTCTGTTAAAGCTGCTGTTGGTTCATCGAATACGATTACTTTCGCATCCATCGATAACGCTTTTGCAATTTCAACCATTTGTTGTTTCCCAACTGTTAAATGACCCACTTTTTCTTGTGGATTAATATCCAGTTTTAACAAGTTGAATAATTCTTTTGCCTTTTTATTCGCAGCATTATCATCAATAAATAAACCTTGACTAATTTCTTCACGACCGATGAAAATATTTTGTGCTACCGTTAAGTCATTCATCATATTTAACTCTTGGTGAACGATAACAATACCATCATCCATCGCTTCTTTTGGTTTTGAATATTCCACTTGTTTTCCGTTATAGTGAATCGATCCTTCGTTTGGTTTATGAATTCCTGTTAGTACTTTCATTAATGTGGATTTCCCTGCACCGTTTTCACCCATTAGGGCGTGTACTTCTCCAGCTCTTAAATCAAAATCTACACCTTTTAAAGCTTTAACGGGGCCAAAGCTTTTAACGATTCCCTTCATTTCAAGAATAACTGGATTACTCATGCGTTTCACCTACCTGTTCCAGTTTTATAACACGCTCTTGGAGCGCTTTCATTTGTGTTTGTTGTTCAACGACGATTCCTACCATTTCCAAAAGTAGATGACTATTCATAAAATGATCTTGAGCATGAACTGCTAATAATGTTGGAGAACTTGCTTCTCCTTTAATCTCTAATTGAATCATTTCTGTTTGAACATTATGTGCTTCCACTCCTTTAGCCTTTGCTTCATCGAGTAATTCTCTTGCAGATGATAAATCACCTGCAAGAGCACTCTTCATTGATTGCATCGCTAAAGATGTCACTTTACTACTTTTTACTATGAGTTGCATCAATCGTTGTGTATCTGCTTTTTTAGTATCACTCATAAGCTTATCCTAATAACTCAATACCTTGTTTAAGAACTTCTTCTCCGCGCATATTTTCAAAATCTTCATCTGAAATAACTGCAACTGGAATATCAAGATTAGCTTTTGCTTTTGCTTCAAGATATGCTAATTGTGGTGATAATAGTAAAACATCTACATTTTTTAAATTATCAACCCCTGTAATTCCTACAGAGTAGAATGAATAATCTAATTTATCTCGATAAATTACTTCATGAATTCTTTCTACTAACATACTTGTTGTTAATCCGCCAACACAGGCTAAAATAATTGTCTTTGTCATTCTAGTCACCTCTTTTATTTATGAATTGGACCTAATAATTGACAAGTACGGTAATCAGCTGATTCTAAATCTTCTGTTCCGAATAGTGACCAATTTTTCGGTCTGAAAATATCTTCTTCATCCACATTGTGCATATTTACTGGAATACGTAACATAGAAGCTAATGTAATTAAATCTGCACCGATATGTCCGTAAGAAATTGCTCCGTGGTTAGCACCCCAGTTGTTCATTACATCATATACAGACTTGAATGCACCTTTTCCTGTTAAGCGAGGAGCAAACCATGTTGTTGGCCAGCCTGGATCTGTACGGTTATCTAATGTATGGTGAACTTCTTCAGGTAATTCTAATGTGTAACCTTCAGCAATTTGTAATACTGGTCCTACACCTTTTAGTAAGTTTAAGCGAACCATTGTTACAGGCATATTTCCTTTTGTTAAGAAGCGAGTTGAGTAACCGCCACCACGGAAGTATTCTCTGTTTGCTGCTGGGAAGTCAGTATTTTCAAGCATTGCGTCCACTTCATCTTGTGTTAATTCCCAGAATGGTTTCATAACAGCTTCTCCATCACGAGTTGCTTGACCTGTTCCATCTAAAGTACAAGAGCCTGAGTTAATTAAGTGTAAGAATCCATTTTCTGCATGACCTTCTAATTTATGTCCTGTTACACGTTCAACTGCATCTGGACTCCAGTAAGTACGAACGTCTGCGAAAATTTGAGGTGTATTTGTTAATAAGTAGTTGAATAACATTGATACACCATTTAATGCATCATTTTCTGTAGCGAAAATGTATGGACGACGGATACCATTCCAGTCAAATTGTGTATTTAAGAATGTTTCCATAAAGTCCCCATTAGGGAAGTGGTCTGTCCATTGACGTTGACCTTGGAAACCACCTACTAAAGCATAATGACCAACAGCTTCTTCTTCAAAGCCTAGTTCAGCTAAACGTGGGTTACCAACCATTAAGTCACGACCAATCATGAACATTTTGATAACAAATTCCCATTGTTTATCTTTTTCTTCACGACTTAATACTAAGTCTTCACGGTTACGGTCAAAACCTTCTTTAACATTTTCTTTTACCCAAGCTAGGGCACGTTCAAATTCTTCATGATCATAAATTCCACGGTCGATACGACGAGTAAATTCTGTCATATCTACTGATTCATTACGCATTCCTAAATATTCTTGGAAGAAATCAGGGTCTACGATTGAACCACCAATCCCCATTGAAACACTACCCATTGATAAGTAAGCTGTGTCTCTCATCAATCCTGTAGCAAGAGCTGCGCGTGCATAACGTAAAAGTTTTTCTTTTACATCTTCTGGAATTTCTGTAGTTGATGCTTCTTGAACATCTTTACCATAAATACCAAATGCTGGAATTCCTTTTTGTGCATGAGAAGCAAGTACAGCTGCTAAATACACAGCTCCTGGTCTTTCTGTTCCGTTGAATCCCCAAATAGCATGTGGAATATCTGGTGACATATCCATTGTTTCACTACCATAACACCAACATGGAGTTACTGTAATAGTTGCACAAACATTTGATTTTTTGAATAATTCATGTGAAGCTGCTGCTTCTGGTACACGACCAATCGTTGATGGTGAAATTACACATTCAACTGGTTGTCCGTCAGGATATTTCAATGTTGACTCTAATAAAGCTGCTACACTTTTAGCCATATTCATTGTTTGAACTTCTAAAGATTCGCGTACACCTTGACGACGGCCATCAATCGTTGGGCGAATCCCAATACGTGGATGTTGTATCATTTTTGCTTCCTCCTTGTTTTTACCTTTTATTAGTTTCCCTTCTAGATAAATTTAGAGCGAGTCACTAACTTTAATAACTTCCTATCAATTAAAACATTTGCTTCAAGTATTTCCCCCTTCACATTTTATTGATACCTGTTGGCGTTACGATCATGGTAATATCATCGATTCGAAAATAATAAATCCAATTATATAACAACTATTATTAGTTGTTTTTCTTATAGGAAATATCACAAATTCGATTTCAAACTACTTGGTCATCAAATGTCATAATAGTATCATTTATTCCTTGAGTTAATAATACCAACAATAGAAAGCGTATACAATACATGAAAGCGCTATTGATATTTCGCCAAAATATATGTTATAATTTGTTCAAAAGTATTCAAAATTATTCAAAGTGTACTATATCAGGAGGGTTTATTATGGTTTCTTACGAACGAATGTCCAAAATATTAGATATTTTATCGAAAAGAAAAATAATGTCTACAGTACAGTTGGAGTCGCTTATGTTCTGTTCTACTTCAACTTTAAGAAGAGACTTAATCCAATTAGAAAAAGATGGGAAAATTATTCGGACTCATGGAGAGGTAAGACTAGTAACAACAACCAATGTTGAATATACTTATGAGAGTCGTAAACAAGAAGAAACTTCGGGGAAAAAATATATTGCTGAAACAGCTTCTACTTTTTTAACAGATAATCAGTCTATTTTTATTGATAGCTCATCAACAGCTTCAATGCTCGTACCTTATTTAGCGAATTTACAAAATTTACGGGTAATTACTAATGGCTTAGAAATCGCACGGCAACTGAATAATTATGATAATATCACTTTATTTTTCTGTGGCGGTCATATTGATTACGGTACAAATTCTGCATTGGGAGATTTTGCCAACCATTTTATCAATAATTTTCACGCGGATATTTGTTTCATTAGTTGTAGAGGACTCGATCGATTTGGCGCCTATGAAGCAAACCATAATCAAGCTTTACTGAAACAGCAAATGATCGCTAATTCAGATCTCACTGTATTATTAGCTGATTCGTCAAAATTTAATACAAGTCACTATTTTAAATTAGCCAATTACAATGTGATTGATTATATTATTACAAATGACATCCCTATCGATTCATTCCAAGATACAGTAAACGAACAATGCGAAATTCTTTGCTAATTTCTATTATATATAAGTTATAAACATAGACCTTTTTTGTATGTTGCTCTTCAACTACAGAAAAGGATTTTTTAGTTACAATCAAAAAAAGACTTCCCATAGTAGCACTAGCCCCATAAGCAGCAAATGCTGCTTATGAGATAGGGAAATTCGAGACCTTAGGCTCGAATTTTAGCAATGAGACTCGCTTTTGCGAGGCTGCTTGCGTCCTCCTGCTACTATAATAGGGAAGTCTATTCGTATCTATATAACATTTTTACAGCTCTCTTCGTCCTTCAATTGCTTTGAATAAAGTCATTTCATCTGCATATTCAATATCACTACCAACTGCAAGACCATGCGCTAAACGCGTCACTTTAATTCCAGCTGGTTTAATTAAACGAGATAAATACATCGCTGTTGCTTCACCTTCTGCAGTAGCATTCGTCGCAATAATTACTTCTTCTACAGTAGGATTTTGAAGACGCTGAATGAGAGAAGCCACATTAATATCATCAGGTCCAGTTCCTTCCATCGGAGAAAGAACACCATGAAGAACATGGTACAAACCTTTATATTCCTTCATTCTCTCTAAACTCATCACATCTCGACTATCTTCAACGACTAATATTTTCGTTCTATCTCTAGAAGCATCTTGGCAAATCTCACATGGATCTTCTTGCGTAATATTTCCACAAACAGAACACATCGTTAAATCTCGTTTACAACTAATGAGTGCATTGGCAAAATTCATTACTTCTTCTTCCGGCATTTCCATGCTAAAAAAAGCAAGACGAGCTGCTGTTTTTGCCCCGATTCCAGGCAGTTTCATATAACTATCCATTAATCGAGCAATTGGTTCTGGATATTGCATCCTCTCACCTCAACTCATTAAAATCCAGGGATATTTAATCCTCTAGTAAATTGTCCCATTGTTTGTTCATTTGCTTTTTCAGCTTGTTCTAACGCACGATTGGTTGCCATTAATACTAAGTCTTGTAATAATTCAACATCATCTCCATCAACAGCTTCTGGTTTAATTGATACAGAAAGTACTTGACGTTTTCCATTCACTGTCACTTGCACTAAATCACTTTGAGAGCTCCCTACATATTCTGTTTGGTTTAACTCCTCTTGAGCTTGTGCCATTTGTTTTTGTAATTTTTGCATTTGTTTCATCATGCCTTGCATATTTCCCATTCCACGCATGTTGATTCCTCCTTAATGGTTTTCTGTTTCTTCTGAAATATGAACAATTTCTTCTCCAAACAAATCAATTGTATTTTGAACTAATTGTTCCACTTCGTTTTTTTCTTCTTCATCAGTCGGTTGCTCTTCCATTTCTGTGGCATGAGTCACACCTTCTGCTTCTTGTTTTTCTTTCTTATCTCGTAAATAATCTTGTCGAATTTGTGCCC
Organism: uncultured Granulicatella sp.; assembly: GCF_963516875.1. Lineage (GTDB taxonomy): Bacteria > Bacillota > Bacilli > Lactobacillales > Aerococcaceae > Granulicatella. Next base: position 28,416 of record NZ_CAUQCL010000019.1, read on the forward strand.
ATTGTTCACCTGTTACACTGACAAAATTTCCTGGATACTGCGCTAGTGTTTGGCAATGACGAGCAATATCTTCATGAAGTTCTACACTTTCCTGTGCTCTTTGGCATAAAATTTCATAATCAAATTTTAAGACAAAGCCATTTGGACTGGCAGCTACAGGTTCGCTTGCTTTCAATAACGCCCTTTGAGTAGTCGAAAGCATTTGTAATAAATCTCCCCACAATTCTCGAATAAAAATTAAATCTTTACGAGTTGCAGCATCAAGCACTTTATAAACTTCACCAATATTTGGTTTATACGTACTTGCTTTTGCTTGTGGAGTTGATACTTTTTTAGGGGTTACTACACCTTGTCCTTGTAATAATTGAGACATCTGTTGTTGTAAACTTTGTAATTGTTGTTCTAAATGTGAGACATATTCCTGATTAGCTGGGGCTGCTTGCCCGGCTACCGCTACTACTGGTTGCGCCATTTTAATCGTAAAGACTTCTAGGCTAATCGTTGGTTTTGTCGTAAATCTCATTTCTTGTTGCGTTTGATTTAAAGCATCCATAAAGCGATATAAAAAGGCTTCTTCGACTTCTTTTGCAAATGCTATAAAAGTTTCACTTCTACCAATCATATCTCCTATTTGTTTCGCTACTAATAAGTCTCTAGAAAATTCTAGCCATTCTTCAATTAAACGAGACGCTTCTTTTCCTAGCAATAATAAGTCTTGCAACTGTAATAAAGCTGCTTGTGCTTGTTGCTGAGTCAATAATCGAACAAATTCAATCATTAAATCATCTGTTAAACTTCCAGAAACTTGAATCGCTTGCTCAAAACTCACTTTGTCATCACTAAATGAAATGACTTGATCTAATAAACTTAACGCATCACGCATTCCACCATTGGCACAACGAGCAATAACACTTAGCGCTTCTTCTTCATACGCAATCTCTTCTTGTTCTAAAATATAACGAAGTCTTTGAATAATTTCATCATTCGTAATTCTTCTAAAATCAAATCGCTGTGTTCTTGAAATAATCGTTGCTGGAATTTTATGCGGTTCAGTTGTTGCTAGTATAAAGATGACATTTTTAGGTGGTTCCTCCAATGTTTTTAATAAAGCATTGAATGCTCCCGTCGATAACATATGCACTTCATCGATTATATAAACTTTATACATTGCTTGAGTTGGAGCATAACGAGCTTTATCTCGAATATCACGAATTTCTTCTACCCCATTATTACTCGCCGCATCGATTTCAATAACGTCCCCAATGGTTCCTTCTGTAATGCCTTTACATAATAAACAGTCGTTACAAGGTTCTCCATCGTGAGGATTTAAACAGTTAATTGCTTTCGCAAATATTTTCGCAGCACTTGTCTTCCCAGTTCCTCTTGGACCTGTAAATAAATACGCATGACTTGTTTTATGATGGATAATTGCATTTTTCAATGTTTTCGTAACTGCAGTTTGTCCTACCATATCTTCAAATTTTTGTGGTCGCCATTTTCGGTATAACGCTTGATAAGCCATCGGTCTTCTCCTTTTGACTTTATACTAAGAAAACACAACGCTACAATTGTAGGTTATGTTTTCTATCCTTTACTATTTTACATTTTTTTATGCGATTTGACTACCGGAATGTTCCAAAAACAGACATTGGTGCTTTAGAGTTTGCAATAAAACTTGTCACCTCTGGAGTCGTTAAAATATTCAAGCGATGTTTTGCACGAGTACAAGTTGTATAGAACATAAAACGTTCTTTCATCGTTGCATAGCGTTCTTTCGTAGCTTGCCAAACAAACACTTGGTCAAACTCCAGTCCTTTAGCAACTTCAATCGTCGTCACTACTAATCGACTACCTAATGATTCACTTGTATCTTCTAATAATTCAGCATCATACTCGACTAACTCTTTTTGTAAAGCTTTTGCTTCATCCATTGTACGACAGAAAATAGCATTTGTATGATAACATTCAGGAGTTTCTTCGACTAATTTCTTCAAGCGTTCAATGGAAGGTTCTTCATCGACAAATACTCCAACTTCTTCACCCGTACGAGGGAAGACATTTTTGTCTAATTCCCAACCTAAGATACCATTGGCAAAACGAGTAATTTGCGCCGTACAACGGTAACTAATTTCTAATGAACGATGCTCTAATACACGTTCTTTGAAGAAGGCTGCTACTAATTCTGGATGACGTTCTTCTAATGAGAAAATCGTTGTAGCTGTTGAAAATGATTGGAATGTATCTCCTACTACAGTGAATTTCGCACGGAAATAATAATTTGATAAAGCTGCCATAAATAATAATGACACATCTTGAACTTCATCAATAAATAAGTGAGTATAACCTTGATAATCACGAATTGGAGCAATCATTGTTGCTACATAAAGTAACACCCTTACTCCTTCAGCTGTTACTTGAAGACGTCCTTCACCTGTATCTTTTAAAGGCAATTGAGCATTATCTACTTTCCCTAATTCTTCTCTACGTTGTTTAGCTAGCGGCATCCAGTCTTGTAAATGTTTCGCAATATTTACAAAAGCAAACATTTCTACTTGTTGTTCTGCTTCGAATGCTTGTTTTTCAAACACTCGTTGTCCAAGCATTTGATAATATTCTGTTTCACTATTAAATTCTTCATTTTTCATCAACACTTCAATTTGCATTGGTGACATATCTTCATAGACACGTTTAGCAACATCAGAAACATAGAAACGATTTAAACGACGTTTTAAGTTCTTTTCTAACACTTCCTGAATTTGTACTAATTGTTGATATAATGTCAATTTAGAATTCACTTGTTCAATGATTTTTTGATAATCTTTTTCACCAAAAATTCTAAATCCTTTAATTGAAATCGGACGAAAATGTAAATTCGCTACTGATAAAGCAGGCAATTGTTCTGCGATAAGAGCCGCCCACTCACTATCTGTTAAATAGGCTTTTCTAATTTTTGTTGGTACTAAAGTAGTTGTTTTGTTTAAGAAAAATTTCTTAAACAATTCTATTGTATGCTGCGCTAATGTTTGCTGATATAATTCACTTCCAGTCAAACTTGGAATAACGTGTGAAATATATTTGGCAAATAATTGATTACGTGATAATAACAACATATCATTATGATTTTGATCTTTTGATTGATACATCAAATATGCAATACGTTGTAATAAAATCGTTGTTTTTCCACTACCTGCACAACCATTAACGATTAACCAGTCTTTTTGTTTATGACGAATAATTTCATTTTGTTCCTTTTGAATCGTTGCTGTAATTCCTTCTAAATGTCCATCACGATTCGTAGGCGCACTTAATGTTTCCATTAATAATGATTCTTCATTTTCTACATCATAAACCGATTGAATTTTCCCTTTTTTAATCACAATATCACGTTTTAAAAAGGCTTGACCATGTTGAATTCCTGAAGGTGTTTGATACGTTAAATCGCCCAAAGTTCCCTCATAAAATAAACTTGCAATCGGCGCTCGCCAATCATAAACTTGTACTTGTTTTTCTTCATCAAAAAATGTAGATGAACCGATATACATTTTTTCCACTTCTGGTTCACCTTCAAATTGCACATCAATTCTTCCAAAATAAGGAGATTCTTTTTGTTCTTCTAATTGATGAATTGAAAAGTCAATGAAATCTTGACGTTGTTGATCTAAGTGTTCCTCTGTTAATCTTAATTTTTCAGATTGTATTTTTGCATCAAATTTCGATTGAACTTCTACTAAGTGCTTTTCTTCCTCTTTGAATCCTTTGTTTTTCACTAGAGAGCTCCTCCATCTATCCCAAAATACTTGCTTATAAAAACAGGCTGGAACGCTAGCCCCAGCCTGTAAATTCTTCTATGTACATACAGCACATAACGAACAATACTTATAGCTGCTTCCTTCCGGACCTGACTCGATTCATATGTTCGCTATTGCCATATGGCCTAACGGCAGATACTATTATACTCTATTTCCTATTTTTTTGCAACATCTTTTTTGTGAGAATCATTTACGTGTCAAACACAAGTGATAATGTCTCAATTAAACACAAGTAAAAATGTCCCAAAT
>NZ_CAUQCL010000020.1:0-31559 GCF_963516875.1 uncultured Granulicatella sp.
GACAATCTTTACAGATGAATCGTTGTACCTTCAAATCTAAAATAGTTTTATTCCCGTATAGGTGTGGAATTCTAATTTTATGTTCCATAGGAGAATGTTTAATCACATTTTCGCTAGAACAATATAGACAAGAAGTACAAGTACTTGTCCAAGTTCCATTAATTTTATAAACTATTTCATTATTTTTTGTCACAATTTCTAACCAATTTTCATCCGTAATAAAATTTTCTTCTGTTAATCCTAGTAATTTTCGTATACAATAGTCCATGAGAGAAATCCTCCTTTGATTGGTTTTGGTCGACTTAATCATAACTCGGATTTCTCTTTTTTGCATGTAAAAAATCCTGTCGGTGATTTCTCACCAACAGGATTTGTCGAACAACCCTTTTTTGTTGTGAAAGATAGGTTCTTTGTCAAATAGAGCTGATGAAACAATTTTAGTGAAGAAATTAAGCAGCATTAGGTTGCTTAATTCCTTTTTAATTGTTAAAGTGAATAAGAAATAAAAAATAATAGAAAATATGAGGAGTATCATGATTGAATTAGGAATTAGTACATTTGGAGAAACAACAGAAATTGAAGGGACAGGAATTGCTCCTACACATGATGAACGCATTCGTGAATTAGTAGAAGAAATGAAATTAGCTGATGAAGTAGGCTTAAATATTTATGCAATTGGTGAGCATCATCGAAAAGATTTTGCAGTTTCTGCACCAGAAATTATATTAGCGGCAGGAGCAGCAGTTACTAAAAATATTCGACTAAGTTCTGCGGTAACTGTATTGTCATCTGCTGATCCGATACGAGTCTATCAACAATATGCAACCATTGATGCCATTTCAAATGGACGAAGTGAAATCATGGTAGGACGTGGTTCGTTTACAGAATCATTCCCGCTGTTTGGTTATAGTTTATCTAACTATGAAGAACTATTTGATGAAAAATTAGCAATGCTTGAGAATATTAAAAAACATGAAATATTAGAGTGGAAAGGGGAATTTACTCAAACAGTTAATAAAAAAGGAGTATATCCACGTGCTGTCCAAGAAGATTTTCCAATATGGGTAGCGACTGGTGGAAATGCAGAATCTACAGTGAAAATTGCGCAAAAAGGATTGCCGATTGCATATGCTATTATTGGTGGAAAGTATGAAAATTTTAAGGGATTAATTGAGTATTATAGAAAAATAGGAATCGCGTCTGGACATTCGAAAAAACAATTAAAAGTTGCATCGCATTCTTGGGGATTTATTGCTGAAACAGATGAAGAAGCGATTCAAAAATATTTCCATCCTACGAAACAAGTCGTTGATGCGATTTCAAAAGATCGTCCATTTTGGCAACCATTATCATTTGAGCAATATTTATCAAGTGTAAGCCCAGAAGGTGCAATGCTTGTTGGTAGCCCAGAAACCGTAGCAAATAAATTGATTAAAATGATAGAAGTGTTGGGATTAGACCGTTTTATGTTACATTTACCATTAGGGTCTATGCAGCATGAAGATATTTTGAAATCTATTGAATTATTTGGAAGAGAGGTAGCTCCAAGAGTTAGAGAATATTTTAAAAATAAATAGAAACATATACTTCATCTTAATGTTTAAGTGATGAAGGGGATTAAAGAATAGCTGTTTATTATTTATTTTGTCGTTGCATGTCAGTTTTTCAAAGAGTATAATGAGAGAAAATGTGTAAATAGGGGTGTTCAAATGAAAAAAAATCAAATATTTAGGTTAGTCTTTACAGCTATTTTAATTGCTATTATTATTTTACAAAGTTTTGTTCCATTTTTAGGGAATTTACCTTTGTTAGTGATTGATATTACGATTATTCATATTACTGTAATTATTGGAGCATGCCTAATGGGGTGGCAAACGGGACTATTATTAGGAACAGTTTGGGGTGTGTGTTCATTTATTCGAGCATTTACTTCAGGAAGTGCTATTAGTTTATTAGTCTTTACGAATCCTTTAATTGCAATTGTGCCACGAGCATTAGTTGGCTTACTTTCTGGATTACTATTTGTTGCTTTACAAAAAATTATTTCATCTAGTCATTTGAGAATGAGTATTGTTGGTGCTTTTGGTAGCTTATTAAATACAACTTTAGTATTATCGTTGATTTATTTCTTAGTTGGAAATCAATATGCTGAAAAATTACAAAAAACTCTTGGTGAATTACCAGTATTTTTAATGACTATTGTTGGAACAAATGGTGTTCCGGAAGCTATTGCCTCTGCTATTATTGTACCAGTTGTAGGTGGAGTTCTTTTAAAATTAATGGAAAAACGGAGAATGAAGAATGCTTAATCAAAAGAAAGTAGCTGTGTATGTTACAGGAGGAATTGCAGCATATAAAGCTCTTTTATTTGTAAGATTATTAATAAAAGAAGGTGCACAAGTAAAAGTTGCAATGACTCAATCAGCTTGTCAATTTGTTTCACCTTTAACATTTCAAGTTTTAACAAAAGAAAAAGTAATGGTGGATACATTTGACGAAAATGATCCATCTGTTGTTCAACATATTCATTTTGCAGACTGGACGGAATTGGCAATTGTCATTCCAGCTACAGCTAATACTATTGCTAAGATAGCTCATGGAATAGCAGATAATTTTGTAACAAGTGCATTCCTTGCTACAACTGCTCCTAAAGTAATCGTTCCTGCTATGAATGAACATATGTGGGAAAATCCGGCTACTCTAAGAAATTGTGTTCAATTACAAAAAGATGATGTTATTATGATAGAACCATCAGAGGGATTTTTAGCAGAAGGATATTCAGGAAAAGGAAGATTACCCGAACCTGAGGAAGTTCTTCAACAAATAAAAGAATTGAATTTATTTGAGGAAGAAGACAAGTTACTATTTGGAAAAAAAGTATTAATTACAGCTGGTGGAACAAAAGAAAGAATTGATCCAGTTCGTTATATTTCGAATGATTCTTCTGGGAAAATGGGTTATGCCTTAGCAGAAGATGCTGTCAAAAAAGGAGCAGAAGTTATTTTAATTTCTACAACAACTGCTTTACCTGTTCCTAATGGATTGAAAATGGAGTATGTGGAATCTGCTCGAGAAATGCAAGAAAAAGTGTTGAATTATTTTTCATCAGTAGACATTGCCATTATGGTAGCTGCTGTATCGGATTATCGAGTAAAAGAACCAGCAACTCAAAAAATGAAAAAAACAGATGATGAAGATGAAATTACTTTAACTCTAGTCAAAAATCCAGATATTTTAAAACAATTAGGAAGTTTGAAAAAAGAAGGACAAACAGTTATCGGATTTGCAGCAGAAACGCATCAAGTAATAGAATTTGCAAAACAAAAATTAGTAAAGAAAAATGCAGACTTTATTATTGCCAATGATGTTTCAGATCAAAGTATTGGATTTGGTTCGGATCTGCATCAAGTGACAATCCTTTCAAAAAATGGGGAAGAAATTTTATTGCCAAAAGTTTCTAAACATTTATTAGCAAAAGAAATTTGGAATCATTTAGTTCCTAATTTATAAATTTGAATAAAATAGACTTTTCAAATGTAGTAACGAAGTTGTAAGGGCTACTTTGAGAAGTCTTTTTTGAATGCTTAAAAAGAATAAGTTAGAAGTTTGGGTATATTTATAAGAAAAACTCAGAAAACTTTCCTTGTTTTATTAAAAAACTATGCGAAAGCTATTCCAGTGGTGGAATTTGTGCTATAATGATGAAGGTTTATTAGGCATGAGAGGAGTAGATATGAGAACAGAACATCAAATGCCAGAGTTTATGAAAAATCATTATACTTTAGAAGCAATAAAGGTATTACAACAGAAAAAAGGAACGTTGATTTTTAAGCGTCTTTTTGATATCTGTTTGTCGTTAATTCTTTTAGTACTATTGTCGCCAGTATTTTTAGTTTTAGCAATTTGTATTAAGCTAGAAGATGGTGGACCAATCTTTTATCGACAGCAAAGAATTACAACATATGGAAGAGTCTTTAGAATTTTTAAATTCCGTACAATGGTACTGAATGCTGATAAAATGGGGCCACTTGTGACTCAAGATAATGATTCAAGAATTACTAAAATTGGTAAGAAAATTAGAGATTTTAGATTGGATGAAATAGCACAGTTAATCAATGTTTTGATTGGAGATATGACATTTGTAGGTACTCGTCCAGAAGTACAAAAATATGTAGATGCCTATTCTGATGAAATGATGGTTACGTTATTATTACCAGCAGGAATCACTTCAAAATCAAGTATTGAGTTTAGAAATGAAGCGGATAAAATTTCTAAATGGATGGAACAAGGATTAACAGCGGATGAAGCTTATATTCAAAAAATTCTTCCAGAAAAAATGAAATATAATATTGATTACATTTCAGAATTAAGTATTGCTCAAGATATAAAAGTAATGCTACAAACTGTATTTGCTGTTTTAAGATAGTAAATAAACATTCGGAGGTTAAAAGACATGATTAGAAATATACCATTTTCACCACCAGATATTAGCAATCGAGAAATTGAGTTAGTAACAGAAGTGCTTAAATCGGGTTGGATTACAACAGGACCAAAGACAAAAGAATTTGAAAGAAAATTAGCAGAATATTTAGGAACTGGAAAAACGGTTTGTTTAAATTCAGCAACTGCTGCTTTAGAACTAACATTAAGAGTATTAGGAATCGGTGAAGGAGATGAAGTCATCGTTCCTGCCTATACGTATACTGCTTCTTGTAGCGTAATCGAACATGTTGGAGCAACACCAGTCTTAGTGGATATTCAAGAAAACCATTATGAAATGAATTATGATTTATTAGAACAAGCGATTACTCCAGCAACTAAAGTGATTATTCCAGTTGAATTAGGTGGAGTTCCTTGTGATTATACTCGTATTTTTGAAGTAGTAGAGAAGAAAAAAGACTTATTCTCTGCCAATAATGCACTGCAAGCTCATTTTAATCGAATCATTGTAGTTTCAGATTCAGCTCATGCAATGGGAACTACGATTAATGGCTTATCAGTTGCTCAAGTGGCTGACTTTGCTTCTTATTCATTCCATGCTGTTAAGAATTTAACGACTGCTGAAGGTGGCTGTATTACTTGGAATCCTAAAAATGGTTTAGACGATGAAGAAATTTATCGTGCATTCCAAATTTATTCTTTACATGGACAAACAAAAGATGCCTTAGCGAAGACAAAACCAGGTTCATGGGAATATGATATTGAAATTCCAGGATATAAATGCAATATGGCAGATATTATGGCGGCCGTTGGATTAGCTCAATTAGAGCGTTATGAAGGAATTTTAAATCGTAGAAAAGAAATCGTAAATCAATTAGATGAAGGGTTAAAATCTGATGTGATTCAAGTTTTACCACATCAAACAGATCATTATGAATCTTCAAGACATTTATATATTACTAGAGTAAATGGCGCTTCTTACGAACAAAGAGGACAAATTATTGAAAAAATGGCAGAACGTGGTATTTCATGTAATGTTCACTATAAGCCATTACCATTATTGACAGCCTATAAAAACTTAGGATTTGATATTAAAGATTATCCTCAAGCTTATCGTTATTTCGAAAATGAAGTGACATTACCATTACATACTTTACTAACGGATGAAGATATTCAATATATTGTGCAAAACTATAAAGAAGTTGTTCAAGAAGTATTAGAAGCATAGTGATGGAATAAGGAGAAGTGTAGATGAATAATCGATTAAAAATATTATTATTATTTGTATTAGACTCGATCATCGTGCTAGGTTCTGTATTTTTAAGTTTTAGACTTGTAACAGAAGGGTTAATTCGTAATATCCATGCATTAACAGTTACTGCATTATTATCATTAATAGCTTATTATGTATTTTCATATTTTCTAAATTTATATTGGAGAGATTGGGAATATGCCAGTGTATATGAAGTAATTACGGTAGTAAAATGTGTCAGTGCTGCAGTCATTGTTTCAACCATTGCAGGAATTGTTTGGTTTAAAACATTAGTAACTTGGCAATTTGTAGTAGTCTTATGGCTATTACTTGTCTGCGCAGTAGGTGGCGTTCGTCTTTCAATGCGTATTTTTAGAGAGTACTTTGTAGATAGTGTTGTCATGGAAAATGCAAAACCAACTTTAATTGTTGGGGCAGGAGCAGCAGGAACTTTATTAGTACGCCAAATGTTAATGCATCCAAAAATGAGAATGATGCCAGTAGCCTTTGTCGATGATGATCCAGAAAAACAAAGAAAAGATATTTATGGCGTTCGTATTTTAGGAACAACAAAAGATATCGAAAAAATTGTTCAACAAATGGGAATTGCAAAAGTTGTTATTGCAATGCCTTCGTTACCAAATAAAAAATTAAACGAAGTATATGATGTTGCTCGTAAAACTGGAGCAGAATGTGTGATTCTTCCAAATATTGATGAAGTAATGTCTGGAAACTTACATGTACAACAATTAAGAAATGTTGAAATTGAAGATTTACTTGGACGTGATCCCGTTGAATTGGATCAAACATTAATTGAAAAACAATTACGCGGGAAACGAATTTTAGTAACTGGAGCGGGTGGCTCAATTGGTTCTGAAATTTGTCGACAAGTTTCTTCATTCCGTCCAAAAGAATTAATCATTTTAGGACATGGAGAAAATAGTATTTATCAATTAAACATGGAATTACTTGGAAAATATGCTGAACATTTTAGAATTACGCCTGTCATTGCAGATGTTCAAGATAGAAAACGTATTTTTGAAGTAATGGAAAAATATCGTCCAGATGTTGTGTACCATGCTGCAGCACATAAACATGTACCTCTAATGGAGATTAATCCAAGAGAAGCAGTAAAAAATAATATTTTAGGAACTAGAAATGTTGCTGAAGCTGCTAATCATGCAAAAGTAAAAACTTTTGTAATGATTTCAACGGATAAAGCTGTTAACCCACCGAATATTATGGGAGCAACAAAACGCCTATGTGAAATGATTGTTCAAGATATGGCAACGAAGAGTGATTCAACGAAATATGTAGCTGTACGTTTTGGGAATGTATTAGGATCAAGAGGTTCTGTGATTCCATTATTTAAGAAACAAATTGCTAAAGGTGGACCAATTACAGTAACTCACCCAGATATCGTTCGTTACTTTATGACGATTCCAGAAGCAGCACAATTAGTCATTCAGGCTGGTTCTCTAGCACGTGGAGGAGAAATTTTCGTATTAGATATGGGCAAACCAGTTCGTATTGTTGATTTAGCGAAAAATCTAATCCGTTTATCAGGTTACAGTGAAGATGATATTGAAATTAAATTTACTGGTTTACGACCTGGTGAAAAAATGTATGAAGAGTTATTGAATGAGGGAGAAATTAATCCAAAACAAATTTTCCCTAAAATTCATATCGGAATTGCAGACAATTCAAAAATTGATCGTGTATATGACTTTATTGAAAAATTTGAAGATTATTCAGAACAAGAATTACATGATGAATTGATTGATATTGCGAATAAAAAGAAATAAAATAGAGAAGGCTGGACAATGCTCCAGCCTTCTTTTCATAAACACAGATTAAGGAGAAATTATGTTAGTTTCAGTATCAATTAGCGCTTATAACGAAGAAAATTATTTACCAGCAATTTTTGAAAGTTTAATCCATCAAACTTACCCTCATAAACAAATTGAAATTGTTTTAATTAATGCGATGTCAACAGATCGTACAAGAAGTTTAATGAATGAATTTCAAGAAAAATATCAACATGAATTTTATGCAATTAAGATTTTTGACAATCCTAAAAAGACATTGAATACAGGATTGAATTTAGGCTTTAAACATTCCGATGGAGAGTGTTATTTAAAAATTGATGCACATTCCCATATTCCAGAAAACTTTATTGAAAGAAATGTAGCAGTTATCCAAACGGGAGAACGAGTTTGTGGTGGAAGAAGACCAACAATTGTTGAAACGGATGATGAATTAGCAAAAACATTACACATCGTTGAAGAATCTGCATTAGGAAGTAGCATTGCTAATTATCGAAAAGGTGATGAAAGTCGTTATGTCAATTCTGTCTTCCAAGGAATGTATCATAAAGATGTTATAGATAAAGTTGGATATTTTGACGAAAAGTTAGTTCGTACAGAAGATAATGAGTTTCATTATCGTATCCGTAAAAATGGATTTAAGATTTGGTATGATACTTCTATTGAGTCTTTCCAATATATTCGTCCAACTTACTCAAAAATGTTAAACCAAAAATACGGGAATGGTTATTGGATTGGATTAACAAGTCATGTATGTCGTGAATGTTTATCTTTATTTCATTTTGTACCTGGGATTTTTGTGAGTACATTATTAGCATCGATTTTAGTTGTGGGAATTTCAACATTACCACTCTTATTATTAGTTAGTGTATATTTATTAGCGATTATTGGATTGTCGCTATTTGAAATTACGACACATCCTTTCCATCTCACTCGTTTATTGATTCCATTAATGATGATTTCTATCCATCTTTCATACGGAATTGGAACGTTAAGAGGATGGATTGAAGGGTTTTGGTGGAAAAAAAGCTATTTTTCAAATTTTGAGGAATAAATTTATTAAAAAGTAGTAAATCTCTTCTCATGAAATAGCGGAATTATGGTATAATGAATTGATTGTAGATAAAAGAGAGGTTGAAAAATTTGAGTAGATTAGAAAATCATGTTCGTAACAAAATTTTGAAAAATAAAAGAAGAAAATGGGCAATATTTTTTGTTGTTCTAGCTGCTACATTTATTACACTTGCTGGAGTTTATATTCGTGCGAGACTAGCTAAAGTAGAAAATGTCATTCACCAAGAAGTTGAAACGGTCAATCTTCGTGAAAAAGAAATAAAAGATAATGATAGTTTTTCAGTATTATTATTAGGAATTGATAATGGGGCATATGGACGTGGTACTGAAGTAGGTCGTAGTGATACGATGTTAGTCGTAACTGTAAATGAAAAATTAGGAAAGACAACCATTGTAAGTATTCCTCGTGATTCTTATACAGAAATTATCGGTTATGGAACAAATGATAAAATTAACCATGCTTATGCATTTGGACAAGAAAAAATGTCAATTAATAGTGTACAAAATATGTTAAATCTTCCAATTGACTATTATGTAACAGTGGATATGGGTGGTTTAATGGGCTTAGTTGATGCAGTTGGTGGTTTAGATATTACACCAGTATTAACATTCACATATGAAGGAGAATCCTTTACTGAAGGAGAGGACCGACACGTTGATGGTGAAGCTGCCTTAAGATATGCCAGAATGCGATATGATGATCCAGAAGGAGATATGGGACGCCAAAAACGTCAACAATATGTGATTCAGAAATTACTGGAAAAACTATTAAATATTACTTCTGTAACTCGTTATGAAGAAATTTTAAAAACTTTAGAAAATTCTGTTCGTACGAATTTTACACTTGATAAATTATTATCGATAAAAAATAATTATCCAAAAGCTTTGAAAAATTTTGAAAGTGATAAAATTAGTGGATCTGGAACAATGATTGGCGGAGTTTACTATTTTGTTGTCCCTGAAGAAGAAAGATTACGTATCTCAAATGTTTTAAGAGAGTCTTTAGATTTATCAAAAGTTGAATCATTAAAACATATTGAAACAAATGAGACACAAATAGTACCAGATGTTGAAAAACATCAACCAGTTAGTCAACCATTTTATCAAGAAGAGGCTGCTGATGAGTATGTAGAGCCAGTGCAACCTGCTCCTGTAACACCAACTGTTCCAACAACACAACAGACTACAAGTGTTCAGAATACAACAACAATTCAAAAAACGGATGATAAAAAAGTTGAGACAACAACTAGTGCTCAAAAAGTTCAACCAACAACAGTAGCTCCGACTAAAGTTGAATCTTCAACGGTTGAAGTTGCACCAGCACCAACAAATACAACTATTGCACCAAAACCTGCTGCAGTAGAAAAATCTACATCAAATAATCAACCATAATAAATAATAGAATTTGAGGAAAGTAAATGGTAGAACATCATGATTTTGGTCTTCGATCCAAAAGAAGACAAAAGAAGAAAAAAGGAAAACTTTTATTTATATTTATTTTAATAACAGCATTATTAGTAGGCACTTCAATCGTATTTGCTGATAAATTAAATTTATTCCACCAAACAATTAGTACGATTACTCAAGATGTGGGGAATAGAACTGAAGAAGAAGCACAAGAAATTATTGAAAATGCCAAGCCAATTAATATTTTATTATTAGGGATTGATAATGGTGCATACGGTAGACCAACTGAAGATGGTAGAAGTGATACGATGTTATTATTAACATCGAATCCGACTGAGAAAAAAGCACAGTTATTAAGTATTCCACGTGACACTTATACAGAAATTGTTGGAATGAATTACTATGATAAAATTAATCATGCTTATGCATATGGACAAGCAAAAATGGCAATTAATTCTGTAGAAAAATTATTTGATACAAGCATTGATTTTTATATGGAAATTAATATGTCAGGATTAATGGAGTTTGTTGATGCAGTTGGTGGCATTGAAGTGACAAGTCCTTTAACTTTTACATATGAAGGGCGTTCATTTGAAGAAGGGAAAAAGGAATTATTAGATGGTGAAAGTGCTTTGCGCTTTGCTAGAATGCGTTATGATGATCCAGAAGGAGATTATGGTCGTCAAAAACGTCAAAGAATTGTTATTGAACAATTAGTGAAAAAAATGATGTCCTTTAATTCGATTACGAATTTTGAAAAAATTATGAATGCTGTTAGTAAAAATGTTAAAACGGATATTCCAATTGGAAAAATTATGGCATTGAAAAACACTTATGGACCTTCATTTGATCATTTGGAGCAAGCATTCATCGAAGAACGTTCATTATTATTAACGAATTCAATAGGAGAACAAATTTATTATTCCTATGCTACAGATGAAGAATTATTAGAAAAATCAAATTTAATTCGGGAATATTTAGGTCAAAAACCTGTTAAAACGTATCCATTATTACAACAAAGAGAAAACCTATTTTATTTAACTACACCATAGAAAGAAGGAAATCAAATGATTTACGCTGGAATACTTGCTGGTGGAACGGGAACTCGTATGGGAATTCAAGATATGCCTAAACAGTTTTTAACATTAGGTCAAAAACCAATTATTATGCATACTGTTGAAAAATTCTTATTTGTTCCTGAAATTGATATTATTTATGTAGCGGTTCATCCCAATTGGATGACTTATTTTGAAGATTTGCTTCAAAAATATGTTCCAACGCAAAAAGAAAAAATTCGTGTTGTTTCAGGTGGTAAAGATAGAAATGATAGTATTATGAATATTATTCATGATATTCAAGAAAAATCTGATGAAACGATAGATGATATTTTAATTACTCATGATGCGGTTCGTCCATTTGTATCTTATCGTATGATTCAAGAAAATATTGCTGCTATGAAAGAGTATGATGTAGCAGATACAGTCGTTCTTGCAAATGATACAATTGTTGAATCTGTCGATGGAAAAGTTATTTCTTCTATTCCAAATCGTACACATATGTATCAAGGACAAACACCACAAACTTTTAAAATTCGTGCATTTGTAGATATTTACGAATCAATGGAAGAAGAAGTAAAACAAATTTTAACAGATGCCTGTAAAGTGTTTGTATTAAATCATACACCTGTTGGACTAGTTCAAGGAGAATATTCAAATATTAAAATCACTACAGTAACGGATTTAAAAATTGCTGAAGCGATGTTGGGAGAGATCTAAGTGATTAATCGAGTTTATCAATTGATTCGTCCGCATTATTTTTCTGTGAAATATGAAGACGTTGAAATGGAGCAAGAAGATACAATAGTTGTTAGACCAAATTATATTGCACTATGCCATGCAGACCAACGTTATTTCCAAGGAACAAGACCACCGAAAATTTTGCAAAAAAAATTACCGATGGCATTAATTCATGAATGTTGTGGTATTGTTGTAAGTGACGCTTCAGGAACTTATAAACCTGGAGATAAAGTCGTTATGATTCCAAACCAACCTCCAAAAGAATTTGAAGAGGGAACAGAATTTTATGAAAACTATGTAACTGGTGGATATTTCCGTTCAAGTGGTCATGATGGATTTATGAGAGAATTTGTCACAATTCCTAAAAATCGTGTGGTTAAATATGAAACAATTCCATCAAAAGTAGCTGCAATTACAGAATTTGTATCTGTTGGGATTCATGGTATTACAAGAATGAAACAAGTAGCACATTCAAGAAGAGATCGTATTGTGGTTTGGGGATCAGGAAGTCTAGCCTATGTTGTTGCAACACTAGCAAAAGAAAAGTTCCCTGACTCAACGATTATTGTAGTTGGAAAAAATCATGATAAATTACGTTTATTCTCTTTTGCAGATGAAGTGTATGATGTGAGTGAAATTGAAGATGACTTCACGTTTGATCATGCTTTTGAATGCGTTGGTGGAACGGGAACACAAGAAGCTTATCGAGATATTATTAAACATATTAGACCTCAAGGTACAGTTGTTATGATGGGAGTAAGTGAGTTTGAAGTTCCATTAAATACACGAGATATATTAGAAAAAGGTTTAACTTGGGTGGGTAGTTCACGTTCAGGACGTGAAGATTTTGAAGGAGCCGTTGAAATGATGGAACGTCCTCAAGTACATTCAAGATTGAATTTAATTATTCATGAATCAAATAAAATTCAAGATATCCAAGACATTTATCATTTCTTCGAAGAAGATACTGTTACACCATTTAAGACAGTTGCGAAATGGGATATTTAATAATGAGGTGAAATCATGGAACCACTTCAAGCGAAGTGTTTAGAAATGGCAGAGTATTTCGTTCAATTTTGTAAGGAAAATGATTTACTATGCTACTTATGTGGTGGAGGAGCAATTGGGACTCTACGACATAAAGGATTTATTCCTTGGGATGATGACTTAGATTTCTTTATGCCAAGAAAAGATTATGAAAAATTAGCACAACTGTGGCCACAAAAGGCAGATAGTCGTTATCAATTATCAAAAAGTAATGAAAATTATATTGACCGTAATTTATTTATTACAATAAGAGATACACAAACGACATGTATCAAACCTTATCAACAAGATTTGGATATTCCACATGGATTAGCCTTAGATGTACTTCCATTGGATTATTATCCAACTAATGAGCTATCACGAAAAAAACAAGTGATAGCTGCTTTAGTCTATTCACTATTTTGTGCGCAAACTATTCCAGAAAAACATGGTGGAATTATGAAGTGGGGAAGTCAAGCTTTATTAGCACTTGTTCCATCTAAAAAATTGCGTTATAAAATTTGGAAAAAAGCTGAAGCTGAAATGACGAAATATACAAAAGAAGAAAGTGATGGCATTACTGAACTGTGTTCTGGTCCATACTATATGAAGAAGAAATATCCTATTTCTAGTTTCGAGGATGCATTGTGGCTTCCTTTTGAAGAAACGGAATTACCAATTCCGGTTGGGTATGATGCTTATTTAAAAACAGCTTTTGGAGATTATATGACACCTCCACCAGTAGAAAAACAAGTAGCTCATCATGATGCAGTACTCATTGATTTAGAAAAGAGCTATACGCATTATAAAGGTGAATATTATGGAAAATAAGAAAAAAGTCCTTTTCTTCTTATGGTCTTTCTCGTTAGGAGGAGGAGCTGAAAAAATTTTATCCACAATTGTATCCAATTTAGACTCAGAAAAATATCAGATTGATATTTTAGAGATGGAACATTTTGATAAAGGCTATGAAGCTGTTCCTAAAGGAGTTAACATATTAAAACCGTATAAGAAGAAAAGTTATGGACGAGTGTTAGATTCTATTTTATGGCGTTTAAGAATTTATTTTCCAACTTTAGTAAGAAATTGGCTCATTAAAGATGAGTATGATATTGAAGTTTCCTTTACCATTATGAATCCAGCATTCCCTTTTTCTAAAAGAAAAGAAGTGAAAAAAATTGCTTGGATACATGGAAGTATTGAAGCCTTTTTGAAAGAAGAACAAGCTCATTATCGTAACAATCACTTTGAACAATTAAGTCATGTAGATAAGATTATTGCCATTTCTAAAAAAACAAGGGAATCGATTGAAACAGTATATCCAATGTTTCAAAATAAAATTCAAACTATCTATAATGGCTATGATTTTTCCACTCTATTTGAAAAATCAGCAGAAATTGCTCCAGTTACATTAGAAAAAAATAGCATTTGTGTGATTGGACGTCTAGAAGAGTTAAAAGGAACGGATCGTGTATTAGAAGTCTTTAAAGAATTACAAACTGATATAAATGACGTTCATTTATACTATATTGGTAGTGGTGAACAAGAGAACTTCTTGAAAGAAGAAGTAGAACGTCTTCAATTACAGGATAAAGTTCATTTCTTAGGTTATCAGAAGAATCCTTATTCTATTTTAAAACAAGCGAAACTTTTATTATCTTTATCGAAGCAAGAAGGATTTTCAGGAGCAGTTGTAGAAGCAGTGACATTAGGAATTCCTTTTGTTTCCACAAATGTTGGTGGAGCCTTAGAATTATCGAATGATGGTCAATTTGGAGAAGTGATAGAGACAAATCAAGAAGCGATTGATTCTCTTAAAAAATATATTACTGGAGAAAGAAAGATTTCTGAGAATTATTCAGAATTTATCCAACAATTTACAATTGAAAAACAACTACAACAAATAGAGGAGTTATTTCAATCATCAAAAGAAGAAAGGAGTTAGATAGATGCCGGATTCTTTAAGAAAAATTCATGCAGTACTCACAACTTTCTGCTATGGTTTAGCAATTGCTTTTTATTTGGTTTATTTAAATAATAATCATTTAGAAACATTATTATATACTGTTGTGATGGTTTTTATTGCACATACATTATTTAGTTTTCATCATTTAAAATATCAATTAATTCATGTGTTGTTTTATATGACGATTTTTGTGTTTTTATTTTCAAGACCATTAATTGATTATTTAAGAACTGGAAGCTTTGAAACATATCAACAGGATGCCTATGTATTTACTTTTAATGTCATACTTGTCTCTTTAATAGGCTTGTGGCTTGGTGGAATCATTGGTGTTAGATATTTTACTCGTAAAAAGGAAAAGGCAGTCGATGAAAATTCCTATGCACGTTTGATTTTACAAGTTAGAAGAGTATCACTAACGGTTTTCTTATTTACATATCCTTTTTATGTATTAAGATTAGTCGAACGTTTAATTTTTAGATTACAGACAACCTATTATGGTTATTATGCAAATTTTACTAGTAAATTACCGTACTTTACTTATTTATTATCAGCATTTATGTTCTATGCATTATGTGTTTATCTAGCTACAAAACCTTCTAAAAAAGTATCGATATTTATGCTAGGTTTATATGTTGCAGCAAATATGATTCATTTAGTGATTGGAACGAGAAATCCATTCATTTTAAGTTTATTATTTGCCTTTGTATATTTCTTCATGCGTCATTACTCTGATAAAAAAGAAGTTTGGCTTGGACGTAGAGAAAAAATTGCTCTAGGAATAGGAACTCCAGTCTTAATGCTTGCCATGGGGGCGATGAACTATGTTCGTGATGGAGCAAAATTAAAATTCGACAGCATTTTTGCTTTATTAGTTGATTTTATTTATAAACAAGGAACTAGTTTTGGAGTTTTAGCCAGAGGTTACCTCTATCGTAGTAGTTTACCAATTCGAGAAATGAGAAACTTTACATTTGGACCTATTATCGATTATTTCTATCGTGGTAGTATTGGTATGAATGTATTAGGAACTAAAGCTTTTAAAGCAACAACGAATAGTATTGAATTAGCCTTAGAAAGTAATAGTTATGCTCATAATATTTCGTATCTTGTATTAAAACAACAATATTTAGATGGACATGGTATTGGAAGTAGTTACATGATGGAAATTTATACGGACTATGGTTTTATTGGATTAATGTTAGCAAGCTGTATTTTAGGATTTATTTTAATAGCTTTACTAAATTCAGCTTATCGTAAAAATCTACTTGGATTTACGGTCTCGTTATTAGTTCTTGGAAATTTATTCTTTATGGCGAGAAGTAGTTTCTCAGAAAGTTTCTTTAGTTTATTCACAATGCAATTTTGGACAGTCGTTATTGTGATTTTCTTAATGTCCTATTCAATGAAGAAACCAATTTATCATACAACATTAGCAAAGGATGGTTATATAAATGTTTGAAAATTATTCATTAGCTGATTTATTAGCTAATTTAAAGAAAAAGAAAAAGTGGAATGCTATTGCAGTATTCATTTTATTTATTTTAATGGCTGTACCGATGAGTTATAAAGCTATTACGTCAAAATCAGTTGTAAAAAATAATACAAGTTACTCAAGTTATATTATTTATAAAATTAATGCACCAGAAAAAGAATTTAAAACAGAAGCTAATATTAAGAATGATCAATTTAGTTTCTTTTATTCTAAACTAATTAGTTCTAATATGAATGGTGCATATTTATTTAATGATTCAACCGATCAAGAAGTTGCAACATTTGCAGGTGAAATCGCAAGTAATGCCACTCAATTAAGAAATTCAGATGTTGATTTCTGGGAAAAGAAAATCATTGTTACTTCATTAGGGGATTATACTGGAGTTTCTGTAAAAGCATTAACAACAAGTCCAACTTTAAATCAATTAATTGAGAAAAAAGTGGATGCATTAATGAATAATTATAAAGATATTTTTAAAGATGTAACAATTCAAAAATTAAATACAGTAAATTCTCAAGAAGTTGGTGGTAGTGAAACTACGATTTCAAACTTTAATATGAAACAATTAGTATTAAGAATGGTTATTGTCTTTGTCCTAGCAGGATTCATTGTTATTTTTATCAACTTTGTTTGGTATTTATTTAATCCAACTATGAACCGTGCAGGTGATTTCAAAAAATATGATATGCAACAAATTTTTGAAGTTGAAAATTCAGAAGTATTACGTCAATTAATTCGTTATAAAAAAGAAACTCATGGAGATTTTGCCGTTGTTACTTCAAGTAAAACTATCGCAAAACAATGGGAACAAAAAATTCAAGATGTAACAATTGAATATGTAGAAGCTTCTAATTTCGAAAGAATTTGTCAATTTGATGCTTACTTGTTTGTAGAAGAATTTGGTAAGACTCGCTATGTTGATTTTGAAAAGAAATTACAAGAATTACATAATTTTGATAAAACAATTCTTGGTGTAGCGGTATTTCCACTATAAATCATTTTAAGCCCTCATTGGAGTATTCTAATGAGGGCTTTTGTATTAAAGAATCTGATTTGATAGAGTATTTAAGTGATTCACTAACTCCATAATTGTAATATTATTATTACAAATAAATTGTTTCTTCAAACCTGGAATGTAAAAATTCGCAATAATGATATCATAATCAGTTTGGTTTAAAATTTCAGTTGTTGTTTCTAGTTCGCACCAATTTTCAAATATAAAACTTTTATTACAATAGTATCTTAAAATATCAATTAAAGTTATGGAATGGGCATGATCAAAATTACTAATAACTAAAACTTTTATTTGTGGTCGATTGTATAGTAATTGAGGTACAATTTCTTCCGAATGAGTAAAAAGAGTATAAACTAAATGTTTAATATGTTCACTTGTATGATTTCGATTCATATTTTTTAAATAGATTAAAATTTCCTCATTTAAAACTTTAAACACTTCTGGGAAATATTGTTCTAAATTATCGATGGTTTTTTCTTTCTGCCTGAATAGTAATGGATCAGTAAAAGTTTCCTGTCTTTCTAAGTGAACAGTATTATGCATATACCAAATTAATTCTTCAAAATTTTTAAATTGTATATGAATTCGACTAGTAATTCTCATTAACATATCGCTTAAGAGTTGATAAGAATTTTTACTATAATCATTTTTTTCTAACGTATTATAAAATTCATCTGGATTTAAAAAAATACTTTCTTGAATGAAATAAAAATTTGTGCTAAGTTTTCAGGCGTTAAATCTATATGAAGTTTTTCAGAGAAGTATGTAATTTTTTCTTTGAAATCTGGTAATTGCTCATAAATTGGATAAATTTTTTCCATAAAGTTATTTGGTAATAGAGCAAAGTGCTTTCCTTTCACTCGATAAATTCCAATTGCAATCATATATTTATACATTCGATAAGTTGCGAATCTCATCGGATAATTTGTGGGTTTATAAAAATAATTTGCAAACTCTATTAAAATATCTTCATCAATATCGAAAAAAGGCCAATCTAAAAAGTAGTATCTTTCAGAGAAATATTGAGCATAAAAATACCGTACATCAATTTCATTACCTATAACAGTTACAGGAGTTAATTGTATTGAAATTTGATAATGAGGATTAATTTCTTTAACAATTTTACTCACAATTCTATATAGATTTGCAGAAGTTGTGTAAAATGCAGTACTAACTTCTGAAATATTTTCACCTTCATGAAAAAAAATATATTCAAGTAGTGAGAAATTTTGTGAATTTATAAAAAAATAACGATAAATATCTTCAATACTCATTTCTTTTGAAAAATGTGCTTTTATACCATTTGTCGAAGAATGAATGGCTACTTGAGGAAAAATCTCTCTTAATTCAGCTAAATCTTGCTTTAAAATTCTTTCTGTGCATAAAAATTTCTCAGCTAGATTTTTTAAATGAATCCATTCGTGAGATGTCACTAAAAATTCCATTAATTCTAACTGTCTTTTTTCTTTTGATGATAATAAATTTTTCATAAATCCTCCCAGATATTTATGACTTATTAGCTGTAGAATACTATAAAAGAAAAAAATAATAAAGGGAAAAATGCTGAGAATACTATCTATATAATTGAAGATATGAAGATTATATATCTGTTGAATATAAGAAAATCATTTATCTGTATTGATTGTAAATGAATTTAATAATTATAATTTTTTTTAATGGACAACAACAACTAGATTAGCGGAATAAGTAAGTAGAATTGTTGAGTCAACAAACAATGGTGTAAAAGACGACGATATTTATATTGATGAAAAAAAGGAATTAAGTTCGAAAGATAACTTAATTCCCTTTTTTGTTTTCATTTCATATACATTTCATAAACGCTCTCTATAATAAATTACAGATAAGAAATGTGAGAGAGGAGTTATTCCTTTGATAATAAATGCAGTACTCTATATTTTAAGAAAGAAAAAGAAAAGTCTAATATTATTAATGATATTTAGCGTTATTCTATCTTGTATATTTGCTTGTATGAGGTTATTATCTACGACTTCCACAGTGCAACAACAATTAAAACAAACGACAACTTCTTCGTTTGAATTTAGAAAAAAAGATGGAACAAGTTTTTCATTTAAACAAGTGGAAGAGATAAAGAAAGTTGCAGATAATGAATCTTTAGAAAAACATTATCAAACCATTGCTAAATTAGAAAATCACTCAGTGGTAACTGGGGAAGAAAAAATTCAACGAGATAATATTGACGAAGAAATGAAAAATGTTGTTTCTCTCAATTCTAGTAGTCAAGTGAATCGAGAAAAACTATTCTCAAGTGGAGTTTTCTCATTGTTAAAGGGAAAAATAATAGAAGCAACGGATGTTCATAAAATCATGATTCATGAAGAATTAGCTTCTAAAAATCAATTGAATATTGGAGATACGATAACTCTTGATGTAATCCAACAAGAAACTGGTGAAAAGAAAAAAGTGAACTATAAAATTGTTGGAATTTTTTCTGGAAAAAAGCAAGAAACTTATACAGGATTAACTTCTGATTATAGTGAAAATACAGTGTTTACGGATTATCAATCCATTCATCAACTCTTTGCTAGTGAATTAGGGGAAGTTGTGACAGGATTAAATATCTATGCTTCATCAAGTGAAGAATTACTAAAAATGAAACAAGCAATAGAAGCTTTACCATTCAATTGGGAAGAGTTTGTAATCGAGGATCAAAAGCAAGATTTCGATGATATATTAGAAAGTATTACAGGTCTTCAAAGTATGGTTCAGTGGATGACAGTAGGGATATTAATTGCTGGAGCAGTTGTTTTATCTCTAATGCTAATGTTAAGTGTCCGAGAAAGAATTTATGAAATAGGTATTTTATTATCGATTGGAATTCATAAAGCTTGGATTATTGGAAAATTCTTTGTTGAATTATTTTTATTGACGATTCCAGCTATTCTTGTTTCGCTTGCATTAGGACCTATAATGGTTCATCAATTAATGAATGGATTTATATCGATGGAACAGGAACAATCTCCTTTAGGAAACTTTATTTCAAAAGGAGGACAACAGGCAGTAATGAGCGTGTTTAGTCAAAGTTATGCATTATTAGCAATAGTGATTGTATTCTCACTTGCTGTAACATTAGGAATCTTTTTAATGAAAAAACCAAAAGAAATATTATCAAAAATGAGTTAGGAGAATGAATATGAGTGTATTATCAATGAATAAAGTAAGTTATCAATATAAGGAAGCACGTCAACCTGTTTTATCCCAAATTGAACAAGAATTTGAAGCAGGAAAATTTTACGCAATTATTGGAAAATCGGGTTCTGGAAAATCAACATTATTATCCTTATTAGCAGCACTAGATAATCCAACAAGTGGAAAGATTTTATTTGAAGGAGAAGATATTCAAGAAAAAGGAGATAGTTATCATCGTAAACATCATATTTCCTTAGTATTCCAAAATTATAATTTAATTGATTATTTAACTCCTTTAGAAAATATTCGCTTAGTTAATCCTACAGCTACAAAGGTAATTTTATTACAATTAGGATTAGAAGAAAGTCATGTGAATCGTAATGTTCTAAAATTATCAGGTGGACAACAACAAAGGGTAGCCATTGCTCGTGCATTAGTTTCAGAGGCTCCGATTATTTTAGCGGACGAACCAACGGGAAATTTAGATGAACAAACTGCAGGAGAAATTATTGATGTACTAAAAGCATTAGCAAAAGAAAGACAAAAATGTGTCATTGTTGTCACACATAGTAAAGAAGTAGCAAATGCTGCAGATACGATATTAGAATTGCGTGAAACAAAACTTCACGAAGTGAAATAAGTTAAGGGAGAAAGATTATGATAAAAAACGCATTTGCTTATATTTCAAGAAAAATCTTTAAATCGTTCGTATTATTTGCTGTTGTATTATCTATGGCGACATTAAGTATGATTGGATTATCGATGAAAGATGCAACAAATCAAGCTTCAAAAGAAGTGTTTAAAAATATTACAAATAGTTTTTCAATGGAAATTAATCGTCGTGTGAATCAAGGAACACCTCGTGGAGGAGGAAACATTAAAGGAGAGGATATTAAAAAAATCTCTGAATCTCCAGATATCGAAGGAACAGTTAAACGAATTAATAGTGTAGCTGATTTAGCAGACTACGATATTATTGAAACAAAAGAAACTCAAGGAGTATTAACACCTGATCGTATTAAGAAATTTAAACGTGCCGTGATGTTAACAGGAGTTAATGATTCAGCAAAAGAAAATAAATTTGTTTCTGGTGCTTATCAATTAGTGGAAGGGAGTCCATTAGTAGAATCAGATAAACATAAAATTTTAATGCATAAAGATTTAGCTGAAAAGAATCACTTAAAAGTGGGCGATAAAATTACATTAAAATCAAATGTGTATGATGCGGATAATGAAAAAGGTGCAAATGAAACGGTAGAAGTTGAAATTAAAGGTCTGTTTGATGGACATAATAAAACAAAAGTTACAGCTGCACAAGAATTATATGAAAATACTTTAGTAACGGATATTCATACTGCCGCTAAAGTATATGGAAATACTGAAGATACAGCAGTGTATCAAGATGCCACATTTTTTGTTAAAGGAAATAAAAATCTAGATACAGTGATTAAAGATTTAGGGAAACTAGCGATTAATTGGAAAAACTATAACTTAGTTAAAAGTTCTTCTAACTTCCCGGCCCTACAACAATCAATTTCGGGGATGTATGCTATCGCAAATAAATTATTTATTGGATCGATTGCATTTGCAGGAATTACAGTAGCATTATTACTATTCTTATGGATGAATGCTCGACAAAGAGAAATTGGAGTTCTATTATCGATTGGTTTATCGAAAATGGAAATCTTTGGACAATTCGTATGGGAGTTATTGTTCATTAGTTTGCCAGCATTTATAGGTGCTGTTTTAGTAGCCACTCTTACAGGAAAAACAGTTGGAAATCAATTGCTTGCTAGTGTTACTTCAAGTATTGCAAAACAAATGGGAAAACAAGCAGCATCTACGGGATTAGGTGGTGGAGCAGAGGTAGATGGCTTTAATAAGACATTAACTTCGTTAGAAATGGTGATTCAACCAACAAATATACTTTATGTTGTTGGATTTATGATTGTGGTATTAGGCGTTGCATTAACCATCGCTAGTGTGAAAACATTTAGTAAAAATCCTAAAGAATTATTAATGGATGTTGAATAGAAGGTTAAAATCACGGGGAGAAAAGATGAACCTCTAGGAATAATATACTGTAATTAAAAATGAAATAGATGGATAAAAGGGCAGACAAAGAATTCAAAGTAGATTCTTAGTCTGCTCACTTTTTATGAAATGAGAAGAACAGAAATAAGAAAATCATTTATAATAAGATTGAGAGGAGATGAAGCTGTGAGAATTTTAATGGTTGAAGATGAAGCAATGATTCGTGAAGGAGTCTGTGATTATTTAAGTGAATGTAATTATGAGATGATTGCGGCAAGTGATGGACAAGAAGCCATCGATTTATTCGATTCAAATGAAGTTCATTTAGTATTATTAGATATTCAATTGCCGAAAAAGAATGGATTAGAAGTTTTAGAATATATTCGAAGAAAAAGTTCCATACCTGCATTAATGTTAACGGCTTTTAGCGATGAAGAATACCAATTAAAAGCTTTTAGTCAATTAGCAGATGGCTATATTGAAAAGCCTTTTTCTTTACCTGTTTTAAAAGCGAGAATTGATGCTTTGATGAAACGATATTATCCGGATACAGAAGTGTTTACTTATCAAAATACGAGTGTGAATTTCTCTAGTTATACAGCAAGTCTTTCTGGCGAAAAAGTAGATATGAATGCGAAAGAAATTGAAATTTTAAAATGTTTAGTCGATCATGAAGGGCAAGCGTTAAGTAGGCAGCAAATTATTGATCAAGTTTGGAAAGAAACTGATGAAATTCCTTTTGATCGAGTGATTGATGTCTATATGAAAGAATTACGTAAAAAATTAGCATTAGATTGTATTATTACAATTCGTAATGTGGGATATAAATTGGAGAGACTATGAAATCATTAAAAATATTTCCAAAAATTTTAGCGACTACTTTTTTCATTTTAAGTATGTTGGTGATTGGTATTCATGTTTCAATTTATTTTATTTTTCCTAAAACTTATCTAGAAACGAAACAGCAGGAGCTAAGTATCAAAGCAAATCAAATTTCTTCCAGTTTAAATTTAAAAGAAGAAAGTCAAATTTTGGATTTTGTAAATCTATATTCGAAAGGTAACGATATTACTTTGATGACAGGTGCTGAAACTGGCTCTAATGAATTTGAAATTAGTCAAGGGATACCAGCTGATTTTTCAAGTCATACTAATTCTTTAGTCATTGAAGAGCGACAAATTCAAACGAAAAGCGGAGAAAATTTAAACTTACAATTTATAGCAACTGCTGATTTACAAAAAGAAGCGATTTCTTTAAGTTGGAAATTTTTACCGTATACATTGTTCCTATCATTTCTGATGTCACTGATGATAGCTTGGATTTATGCGAGAATGTTAACGAAACAAGTACAACAGATGAAAAAGACAATGAGAAAAATGAAACAATTGGATCGTCATGCATTGTTAGAAGTTCAGACGACTGATGAGATTGGTGAATTAAAATCACAAATTAATCAACTGTATATTAATTTATTACAAGTGATTGATGATGTAGAAGAAAAGAATGAAATGATTCTTCAATTAGAAAAAATTAAATATGAATTCTTCCGTGGACGTTCGCATGACTTAAAAACTCCTTTAGCGAGTTTAAAAATCATTTTAGAAAATATGAAATATCATGTTGGAAAATATAAAAATCGTGATTATTATATTGATGAATGTATTCAAATTGTTGATGGACTGACCGTTAAAGTGGTGGCACTATTGAAGGAATCGAAGGAAGCCCTAGGAGAAAAAGCAAAATGGATTTCCCTCGAAGAAGAAATTCAAAAAGTTTCTCAGGACCATCATTGGATTGCGATGAAGAGAAATTTAACGATTCATAGTCATATTGTTTCAAAGCAATTATTAATTGGTCAGGAAGCTTTTAAAATTGTACTCGCTAATATTTTTAGTAATGCCTATCAATATGCTAAAAAAGGTTCAATTATTCGAATTATTTCAGATGAAAATTGCCTCATCATTCAAAATGAAGTGAATGATAGAATAGAAGAAATGAATGATTTATTAGAAGAGGAACAGAAGAAAACAGGTATTGGCTTATTAGTCGTTCAAAATTTATTAGAACATTATGGTTTTAAATATCATTTAGAAAAAGATACAAAACTTGTTACGGTAACAATAGAGTTCCCAAAAAATGAAGAATAGAAATAGAAGTACATTTCTAACTATAAGGAAGTGTACTTCTTTTTTATGAGAATAGTTGCGTTTCCCTAAAAGAGTTAGTAAACTAATTTTATGAGAAAAGTAGGTGAGAGAATGAAAACGAGTTATGCAGTAGTGGATTTAGAAACGACAGGGCCTAAATTTGAAGAAGGTGGAAGAATTTTCCAATTCGGTTGTTCCATTATCGAACAGGGAGAAATTGTTACTCAAGTAGATTTGTATATAAATCCAGAAACAACGATTCCTCATGAGATTCAACAATTAACAGGAGTCGACAAGAAAGAAGTGAAGCAAGCCCCTTATTTTGATGAAATTGCCTCAACTATTTTTCAATTATTAGAAGGAAAAACATTTGTAGCTCATAATATCAGTTTTGATTATTCCTACTTAGTAGAAAGTTTTAGAGAATTAGCAGGAATTGAATGGAGTGCTCCTTGTGTGGATACTGTTCAATTAGCGCAAATTTGTTATCCAACGATTGAGAGTTATCGTCTGCAAGATTTAACGCAATTATTAGAGATTCCACATCAACAAATTCATTCAGCAGGAAGTGATGCGTATGCAACTGCTCAATTATTTTTGAACTGTTTAGAGGAATTAGAACAATTACCTCCACCTACTTTACAACAAATGTCATTATTTGCAGATAGTTTAATGGCTGAAACAGGGAAAGTGATTCATGACTGTTGTCAAAACGCTTCAGTATCTCAAAAAGAAAAAGAATTTATTTTTATAGAGGGATTTGCATTGAATCCCATTGTTGAAAAAGATGAAGATGATGAACAGACACAAAAATGGAATGCATTGGAACTATATCATCAATTAGTGGAGAAAAAGGTCATTGAATATCACCCCTTACAAGTTCAATTAATTGAATTTATGTTGGAAAGATTGAATTTTGGTCATTCTATTAATTGGGTAGAAGCGGAACCTGGACTTGGAAAAACGTTAGCGTATTTACTAGTCTCTTTACAAGTTCAGTCGCAAAATCATCCAATATGGATTGCCACTTCGACGATTTTACTACAACAGCAATTAGTAGAGCAGGAAATCAAACCGTTGGAAGAAGCATTAGGAATCTCACTTCCAATTGCAACTGTCAAAGGACAAGAGCATTATCTTTCATTGTCAGGACTAGCTGAAGTTTTAGAAAAATATGAACAATATCAAAATCAGAAAAGTGCTTTAACAGTCATTGGATTATTAAAATGGCTAGCACATACAACTTCAGGAGATTTATCTGAATGTAATTCGTTATTTTATCATCGTGAAATATGGGAGAAAATTACTAGAAAAGAAAGACAATTCTCTAAAATGGATTTCTATCGTAGAGCGATACGACATGCGAGAAAGTCTAAAATGGTCATTACGAACCAAGCATTTTTAGTCCAATATTTAAAACAAGCTCCTCAAAGAGACCATTTTGATAAACCAATTGTGATCATGGATGAAGTACAACAATTGGAGCATGTTTTAGAAAGCCAAGAACAAAAATTATTGGAATTTGATGCATTATGGCAAATACAAATGGAGTGGAACGAATACCATTTAGAAAGTTATTTAGAAATGTCGAGTACTCAAGAACATCAATCTAGACAAATTAATCGTCGATTACTTGAGATTTGTGACTTATATGAAGAATGGATGCAAATGATTCGAAAAGAAAGTTATCCTACTTCGGTTATATTGCTATCTGCAGAAGAATGGGAGAAGAGTATTCATCATCAAACATTAGCAGCGGTAAAATCAGCTTGTATTGATCTATTAAAACTAACATTTGATTTTAAATGCAATGATGAACTGGTTCAAAAAACTCATACTTGTTTACAAAAGTTAGTACAAGAAATGGTTCTTTTATTAAAACAAGAAGAGGGATATGTTGCCGTTTCTTATGTGTTGAAAAAAGGGCAATATAGTTTACAACTAGAAAGTATGAAATCTGCATTGAAAATGTGGAGAGAAATATATGGATATATGTATCAATTTATAGGTATTTCTGCAACTATTCCAATCTTTACACCACTATTTCATTCAATCGTAAAACAAGAAGATGGATTATTTTTACCAAAAACGTATCAAAATTTTGAACATACTGTATTTATACCGACAGATTTACCGACTCCTTCCATCATTGTGACACCTGAAAGAGTGGAATTATTAGCGAGACAATTACTAGATATTTATCAAAGAAAACAAGGAAGATGTCTAGTATTGGTTCATTCCATTGAAATGCTAGAGGAATTGGAGCAAGTGTTATTAGAACATCCAGATATTCCGTTATTAGTCCAACGAACGAATCAGTCGAGCAGAAAGGTTCAGCGGAAATTTCAACAACAAGAATCTGTCTTATTATTAGGCGTGTATAGTTTTTGGGAAGGTTTTGATAGCGGAGAGGTATCCATTGATCAATTAATTATTCCAAAATTACCTTTCCCAAATCCAACACAATTACAGCAAAGAGTCATTGCTGAGGAAATGAAATTACAAAATCGTCATTATTTCCAAGATTATGCTTTGGAAAAAATGTTACAACAATTTTATCAAGGATTAGGAAGAATGAATCGTCCGCATCAAGAAAAAGCAGAAATATGGATTTTAGATACACGTTCTATCAATTCTCCTTATGCAAATCGAGTGATGGAATGTATTCCAAATCGAGCAAAGATTTATTCTCAAACTTTTAGAAAATTAATTCAAAAAACAATGAAAGAATAGAAAAATTAAAAAACGGCAGTCGTAAGGACTGTCGTTTTTATCGTTCCTGTAAAGTTCATTAAAAAGTTAAAAACAAAACAATATTATAGTTTAATTTGTGATAAATAAGAGTATAATAGGAAATAATCAGTGAATTTTATTTCAAACTGATTAGAAGCAAGTTCCTATTAACCTAAAAAGGAGAATGATGATGAAAGTTCTATTTATCGCTGCAGAAGCATCCCCTTTTGTAAAAATTGGTGGACTAGGAGATGTGATTGGATCACTTCCCAAAGCGTTACAAGCCGAAGGAGTAGAAGCAAGAGTAGTATTACCACTTTACTCAAGTATCAATCGTGAAAAATTTCCTTTAGTATATAAAAAACATATTTTTGTGCAATTAGGCTGGAGACAAGCTTATTGTGGTATTTTTGAGTGTAATATCGATGGAATTACGTATTATTTTATTGATAATGAACAGTATTTTAATCGCTCAACTGTTTATGGACAAGAAGATGATGGTGAGCGTTTTGCATTCTTTTCAAAAGCTGCATTAGAAATTTTACCTCATATTGATTATCAACCTAATATTATTAATGCGAATGATTGGCATACAGCATTATCCATTATTTATTTAGATGACTTCAAATCAAGAGAAATGGAATTTTATAAAGGAATGCAAACTGTATTGTCTATTCATAATATTGAATTCCAAGGAAAGTTTAATCCGTATAGTATGGGAGATTTATTTGGATTAGATAATAAGTATTTTGATGCATTGATTTATAATGGTGATTTGAACTTATTAAAAGGAGCGATTCAATTAGCAAATCGTGTGAATACAGTCAGTCAAACTTATGCAAAAGAAATTTTAAATCCGTATTTTTCTTATGGACTAGATAAAATATTGCAAGTAGAGCAAGGAAAATTAGTAGGAATTGTGAATGGACTAGATACAGATACATTTAATCCAGAAACAGATGCTCATTTAGAAAAAAATTATTCTTTATCCTCAATCACAAAAAAAGTGGAAAATAAATTAGCATTTCAAAGACAAATGGCCTTAGAAGAAAATCCTCATAAGATGATGGTAGGAATGGTTACAAGATTAACGCATCAAAAAGGAATTGATTTAGTTTTAGACGTAGCAGATCAATTGTTAGATTTAGGAATCCAATTAGTGATTTTAGGAACGGGTGATGCTCATTATGAATCAGCCTTACGCTCATTAGAATATCGTAGACATGATGTTGTTAGAAGTTTAATTATGTTCTCAAGTGAAATGTCTTCAAAAGTATACGCTTCATGTGATGCATTTTTAATGCCTTCTAAAACTGAACCATGTGGCTTATCACAATTAATTTCTATGCGTTATGGAACAGTTCCAATTGTTCATCGTGTAGGAGGATTATATGATACTGTTCAACCATTTGATGGGGTTCATGGAACAGGATTTACATTTGAAAGTTTTAATTCTGGAGATTTATTAGATGCAGTAAGACGAACAAAAGAAGTCTATGATTTTCAAAAGGGAAATTGGACATCCATTGTTTCTCAAGCAATGAGTAAAGATGTTAGTTGGAATCAATCTGCGAAGCAATATGTTTCATTATATCAATCAATTTTATAAAAAGGGTTAAGGTGATTTTTGTGAATTCATTAAATTTTCAACAACGTATGGAGCAAACATTACAAATTCAATTTGGTGTAACGATTGATCATACCAGTAAACGTCAAGTTTATGAAGCGATGATGAGAAGTGTTCGTGATATTTTATCTCAAAAGAAATTTGGATATGAACAAGAATTAAAAAAACGCAGAGTGAAACGTGCGTATTATATGTCCATGGAATTTTTAGTGGGAAGAACGTTAAGAAATAATTTATTTAATTTAGGAATTGAACAAGAAATTCAAACATATTTAAGTAAACATCATATTTCTTTGGATGAAATTTATCAAATTGAACCTGATCCAGGGCTTGGAAATGGCGGTTTAGGACGTCTAGCTTCTTGTTATTTAGATGCACTAACAAGTCAAGATTATCCAGTAACAGGATTTTCAATTTTATATGAATATGGAATTTTCAAGCAAGTGATTAATAATGGTTGGCAACAAGAATTTCCGGATCACTGGTTAGATTTAGGAAAATACGGTTTAGTTTATCGTAGTGATGAAGAAGTGGAAGTTCGTTTCTATGGAAATATTAAAGAAGAAATGACACCAGAAGGATTCCGTGTGACTCATGAAAATTATACGGCTATTCAAGCTGAACCGTATGATTTATTAATTTCAGGATATGATACAGATACTGTTAATACTTTACGCTTATGGGAAGCAAAGGCGAAAACAGGATTTAATATGAAATTATTTGAACGTGGAGAATATTCTCGTTCTTCAGAAGCAGAAGCGATTGCATCTTCTATTTCTAAATTATTATATCCAGCAGATAGCACAAGAGAAGGAAAAGAATTACGAATTAAACAACAATATTTCTTCATTAGTGCATCACTACAACAACTAGTGAAAAATCATTACCGTGAATTTGGAACATTAGAAAACTTCCATGAATACGCAGCACTTCATATTAATGATACTCACCCAGCGATGGCAGTAGCAGAATTTATGAGATTATTAATTGATGAATACCATTATTCTTGGGAAAAATCATGGGAAATTACTACGAAAACATTTGCTTATACGAACCATACGATTATGTCTGAAGCGTTAGAAAAATGGGCTGTGGATTTATTCCAACCAATTCTTCCAAGAATTTATTCTATTATAGAAGAAATTAATCGTCGCTTCTGTCAATGGGTGATTGATATGGGTTATGAAATGACATTACCAGAAACAGCTATTATTTATGATGGTATGATTAAAATGGCGAACTTATCAATTGTTGGTAGCCATTATGTCAATGGTGTATCAAAATTGCATAGTGATATTTTAGTCGATTCTACATTCCGTTCATTTTATGCTTTATATCCGGATAAATTTGGTAATGTGACAAATGGTATTGCACATAGAAGATGGTTAGGACAAGCCAATCCTGAGTTAACGAATTATTTAGAATCATTAATCGGTATTGATTTTGTAAAAGATTTATCTAAAATTTCTAAGTTATTAGAGTATAAAGATGATGAAAAAGTTTTACATGCATTAAAGGATATTAAACATCAGAAGAAACAACAATTAGCAGCTTATATTCAAGATACATTAGGAATTACGGTAAATCCAAATTCCATTTTTGATGTACAAGTGAAACGACTTCATGAATATAAACGTCAATTATTAAATGCTTTGCATATTGTTTATTTATATCAAGCGATTAAATATCAAGGATTAAGACCAACACCAAGAACCTTTATTTTTGCTGCAAAAGCTTCATCAGGTTATGATATGGCAAAAAATATTATTAAATTTATCCATTCTATCTCTCAATTAATTGAAAGTGATGAATTAGTAAGAGAATACATTAAAGTAGTCTTTATTCCAGATTACAAAGTAAGTTTAGCAGAAATTATTTTACCAGCAGCAGATGTTAGTGAACAAATTTCTCAAGCTGGTAAAGAGGCAAGTGGTACTGGTAATATGAAATTGATGTTAAATGGAGCCATTACACTAGGAACATTAGACGGTGCCAATGTTGAAATTTTAGAAGCAGTTGGTGAAGAAAATATTGTTATTTTCGGATTAAAAACAGAAGAAGTTAATCAATTAGTTGCAGAAGGGTATAAACCTTGGGAATGGTATAATCGTTCTGAACGAGTGAAACAAACACTTGATTTCATTCGTACGATGACTGTTGGAGGTATGAACTTTAATTTCTTAGTAGATTATTTATTAAATGATGATCCATTTATGTGTTTAGCAGATTTTGAATCTTATATTTATGCGCAACAACAAATTGAAGAGGCATATAATGATGAAAAACAATGGCAAAAGATGAGTTTAGTGAATACTGCAAAAGCGGGTATTTTCTCAGCAGATCGTGCTGTAAAAGAATATGCAGATAGAATTTGGCACATCCAACAAGTGAAATAGAATAGAAATTGACTTTTCTGAAGTAGCAATGGACGCCATCAGCTTTGCTGTAGTGACCCTAAAAAGTTAGACTTTTTTGAGACGACTGAAGTCGTCTCTTTTTTGTATAAACAAAGTATAAATTTCTAATTATCTTTTTATATTTTCTTAAATGCTCGTA
>NZ_CAUQCL010000021.1:0-30933 GCF_963516875.1 uncultured Granulicatella sp.
CGCTGCTTAATTCCTTCACTAAAATTGTTTCATCAACCCTATTTGACAAAGAGCCGTTTTTATTAGTTCTATAATTGTTCCTTCCTAAAAAGTTTTGTTCTACCACCTAAACGAGCAAAACCAAATTATCAATTACGAAAAATATATAACCTCATCGAATACCTCTTCTAAAAATTCATAGTCATGAGATATTATTAAAATCAAGTCTTTCTCTTCTTTGAAATTCTTTATATTTTCAGCAACTACTTTCATGCTTGCATAATACAAATTCCGTATTCCTCAAAATGATTTTATCCGGCATTTCGACCCTTTTCTTCAAAAATAGTCCCATAATACACCTCTCTGAATTTGCTTTGGAATTTCATATTATCAAGCAAAAGATTTCCAATCCCATAGCCCTCAATTTCTTTATTTTAGCAATCCATCTGTTTTTCATCACAAATTGGTGGAATAGTAAAGGAACTATCATCTATCTTTATTTGGGCATAAAGCATTTCGTTTGTATAACAATATCCCTTGAATGATGGGTATCCATCCAAATTCTTTAATATCTCATCCGGTAAACATCTAAAATCATAATCTCTTAATGCTCCTGCGCCAAGCAGTCTCTCTGTTCTGTAAGCGTTAATTTCCTTTGCATATTTTTGACAAAATTCATCTGGACTTTCTTCACAGAGCATTATATCTTCCGCATCTATAGCATAATACCGGTCATATCCCACAACCCACGAAATATGAACGCAAAGTAGATACCGCTCCATTTCTGGGCAAAACCCTACAGAAAAAAATTTATCTCTGTTGATTCTTTCATTTTCTATGCTTATTTCCTTTATGGACAGATCCATCATCATTTCACCTTTACTATCTGATACCTTTTCCATCTACAACATTTCTGCTTTCAGCTGTTCCATCGACACTCGAACTTCTTTCCACCGATCATCCTCTGTGTCGCAGCCCCGAAGAAGCAGTCCGTCGTTGTCCCAGCGGACAAACTCAATATCGTCAAATCGGGTGTCGTCCGGGTCAACGATGTACCGCAGATCCAGCCAACGCTCCGGGGGGTGGGGCTGGAACGGGCAGGAAAAGTCCAATACGATAGTGGAGTAGGGACAGGCCCAAATGCAGCCGGTGACAGCCAGCAGATCTGTGCCGGGGTCATAGTCCGCTCTGGTCCAGATGAATACTTCTTCGACTTTCTGCCCCTCCTCTGGGTGGACACAGGAAGGGACATAGTGCATCTCCTGTCCGATCTCCACCTCCATAACGCTGTATCCATACAGTTCTGTGCGGAAGATTAGATAGTACTTTCCGTTGCGGTGGCGAAACAGAGAGCAGAATTCACCATCCATGTCCAGATTGCGCCAAGCATACCGCACCTTGCCCTCATTGTCCAGCAGTTCGCTTTCACTGCCGCAGAGATGTAGAGTGCCGTTATAAAGGTAGGCTTTGGAGCGGATGGAATACCCATCCGTAAACGGAAACTGCTCGTCTTGCTGAGGAGATCGGTTCTCCGGCGCAAACATAGCATCATACTACGCACACCAGTCCCGATAGCATTTTTCATGGGCGATGTTTTCAGTGTTCATTGAGATACCTCGCCAGTTTCTTCTCCAGCAGATCTATCATATCATTGCAGAGGCGCCTTACATTGTCCTGCTCATGGGCGTAGTACCAGATGGTATCCTCTCCAGGGCGGAGCAGGAGCTGGTCGCCGTCCGCTTCTTTCCAGAACTCGCCCAGCACACAATACCGCTCTCCATGAATGGTCAGATCAAACATCCCGGAAAGGGTAAGAATCACGCCAGTGGATACATTAATGCCTGCGGTCAGCAGGAAAAACTCCCGCACCTGGAACGGGAGCGTGAAGTCCAGCACGCTTTCTTGATCCCTGATCTGTTCCTCCGCGGCGGCAGGCTGGATTATATCCGTGGGGTCCAGCACCTTTGCTAATGCCTCGCAAAACTTGGGGTATTGGCCAAATAGTTCTGGGTGGCTGGCCTTGAATTCCTTTTGCTTTTCCCGCTGCACCCGCTCCTGTTCCTTGCAGAAAGCATCCAGATCGGCCAGATACCGCTCCTGGTAGAGATTGCTGGCTTCAAATGCTATGCCGCTCTTTTCCAGAATGGCGATGGCTCCCTTTTGGCTGCCAAACACCGGGACCCACTGAAAGCCGTGTCGGCAGGGCTTTAGTTTCAGGAATTCGCCCCGACTCAGCAGGGCTTCCAGTTCCGGCTCATGCTCGTCCCACCAGTTCCGCCAACTTTCCGGTGTTTCCCGGCCTTCGACCAGGTCTAGGAGCTTTGCTGTCAGGTTTTTTTGATCCATAAGATCTTTCTCCTTTTTTGACTTGTTGTAATGTTCTCGTAATTCTATTCCACATTTCCTTTTTATCTGTGCAATATATAATGTTGAAACTTTTAATTGAAATTTATTCCAAACATATTCTTTGATTTGAGCATATGTTGCTTTACTCTCCGCACTTGTCAAATCCAGCTCATCCAGCTTAATTTCAACGTCTATATGCTTATCGACATCGAGTTTGGACAAAAGTGCTACCATCTCAACGTGGGCCGTTACAACACGACTATTCGTGTTGTCCTTCCCCTCTACCGTTACGATAATATTTCCCTTTTGGTATTCTTTTGTAAGGATAACATAATTTGTCAAGAGTTTTCATTAAATACTCTTGTACTCCTACTGTATATCCTGTTGGAGAAGGAACTGCTAATAATTCTTGTAAATATTCTAATGTTTGATTCATCTATAAATTCCTTTCGAATAACTTCTAAATTCCTACCATATCTCGGTAAAGTTGATGCGCATAACTATCCGTCATTCCTGAGATAAAATCGGTTGCCAATAATAAGCGTAAATATAATTTTTCCACTTCAGATTTACCTTCTGCAAAATAATGATAGGAACGTTTTTGACTTTCTGAAATGATGCCAATTTTCTTCAAATCAACATAATCTAATCGACGATTTGTATCATAAGCGACTAATGGTGGAACAAAACTATCTAACAAATACGTTAAAGTAGAATAACCAGAAATTTCTAAACGTAAAATACTCTTATGATCATATATTTTATCTTCAGAAATTTTTCTTAAATGCGTGTATAACTCATGTGCACTTGAGTCTGTTAATAAATCTTGTTGATAATCTCCATTCATAATTTTCTCATAATGCATCACAAAAGATTCTGTTGCTGCATCAATTAACATCGTTCTTAAATCTACAAAAAACTGATTAATACTAAATATCTCTTCATCAATTGTTTCTAATATTTTTACGATTTTTTTAGAATGTGGAGAAATTTTATCTTCTTTTAATACAGTATGTAAATATTCTTTTACAACGGCAAATCTTAAAACACCTTTTCCAATGGCATCTTCTAAGTCTGCAATTAAATAAGCAATATCATCAGCTGCTTCTAAAATAAATGTCAATGGATGACGATTTTCACCAGTTTCAGTGATTGCAGTAATTTGTCGAAAAATATCTTCTTCAGCTCTGAAAAATCCTACTTTTTTAGAAGTAATTTTCTCTGTTTTTGGCTGATTAGAAGCTCTTGTATATTTTAAAATGGTATTAATCGTTGCAGGCGTTAAATCTAATCCATCAAAATTCCCCTTAAAATCATGTAACTTCGTTACAATTCTTAGGGATTGTGCATTCCCTTCAAAATGATAAAAATCATGTACATAGGGACTTGCTAAAAATTCTTCTGCTACATCAGAATGTTCTGCTAAAATATGAGGTAAATTTTTTTTAAACCATTGACGAATAATATCTTCTCCAAAATGTCCATACGGAGGATTGCCAATATCATGTAATAAACTTGCACATTCCACAATTCGAGCAATATCACTTTGATGCTCAATCATTTCTTGTTTGCTGGAATCTATTTCGGTCAATGAATCTTGTTGCAACAATCGTACAATTTCACTCACTAATGTTCTTGCAATCATTGCTACTTCTAAAGAATGTGTTAACCTTGTATGAATAAAGTCTAATCTTTCTAATGGAAATACTTGCGTCTTATCTTGTAATCGCCTAAAAGCGGGACTTGTTACAATTCTTTTATAATCATCATCAAACTCGTTACGATGGTTTGAATCTTTGTCTGAAAGACGAGTAGTCGCCAATAACGTTTTCCATTCCATGTCATCACTCCTTTCCTCTATCTTAAACCAATTTACGAAACATTTCCATCTTAGAAAGAAAAAAGAGCAAAGTATTCGACTACTTCACTCTCTCAATCATTATTTTTCCAAAATCAATTCTTCTTTCATATGAATATCGTGTAATTCTCGTTTAAAGAAAAATAGACAAAGAACTAAAGAAATGACATCTGATACTGGAGTTGCAAACATCATCCCCTCTACTCCAAAAAGATACGTCATCAATAGCATCATCGGTAATAAAATCAATAATTGTCTTGCTAATGATAAAAATGCTCCCGTTTTTGCTTTTCCAATAGCTGGGAAAAATGTTGTAATTAAAATCGTTATCCCATTTATGATTGTAAATAACATGAAATATCGTAAATAACGAATTCCAAATTCAAAATACAAATCATTTCCATTCCCAAATAGTTGAATAATTTGCAACGGGAAAATTTCAAACACTGCCCAAGTGACAAATGACAATCCAAATCCTATTTTTAATGCTAAAAAGATAGTTTGACGTACTCGCTCGTAATATTTTGCTCCATAATTATATCCGACAATCGGTTGAACTCCTTGAGTCATTCCAATAATTAACGCAATAAAAATAACAAATACTTTTGCTACAATGCCTCCAACTGCAATTGGAATCTCACTTCCATAAATAGACATCGCTCCATAAGTTTTTAATAAATTATTGGAAACAATTTGTACAATTAAAGCAGAAATTTGAAAAATAAAAGAAGTTAATCCTAAAAAGGCAATTGCTTGAACCTGTTTAAAATGCGGAATAAAGTCTTCCCATTGAAATTTTACTGAACGAAACTTTGGAATATACGCAAATAACAGTAATGCGGACAATATCTGACTTAACACGGTTGCCCAAGCAGAACCCGCAATTCCCATATGAAATATAAAGATAAAAATAGGATTTAAAATCATATTCATAACTGCTCCAACAATAATCGCCATCATTGAAAAAGTCGCTCTTCCATCTGAACGGACAAGAGGATTAAATCCTGTTGAAAATAAGAAAAACGGAATCCCATATGCCGTAATGCGAGAATACTCCATGGCATAATTAAAAATTTGATCTGTTGCTCCAAATAGTTGCATTAAAGGTGCTAAAAAGATTTGAACAAGCACGCAAACTGCAATTCCCATCACGATTAATTGAACGACCGCTGTTCCTGCAATTCTTCTTGCTTTCTCGACTTCTTTGCGACCTAATTCTAAATTAAAATTCGACGCAGCCCCTACTCCTGTCATTAATCCTAAAGCTAAACAAATCGTCGTAATTGGAAAAGCAATATTTGTCGCAGCATTTCCTAAATACCCAACTCCTTGTCCAATAAAAATTTGATCAACGATGTTA
This sequence comes from uncultured Granulicatella sp., assembly GCF_963516875.1. Lineage (GTDB taxonomy): Bacteria > Bacillota > Bacilli > Lactobacillales > Aerococcaceae > Granulicatella. The sequence goes on from NZ_CAUQCL010000021.1 coordinate 5,544, forward strand.
TATAAGGCATTGACGACATTAGCAATCATTGCAGGAATCGCTAATTGCATCAATAATTTTTTGATGGGCTGCGTTCCCATCGGATTTTCAATAGTTGTCATGAATAAACTCCTTTTTTGTAACTTCGAACAAAAATATTGTAAGGGTGATTAAAATGATATGTCAATGAAATATTTTTTATATGAATAGTAGTTATCTTTTTCTATTTTTCCAAACTCTTTCTATGATACTTAAACTACTCGATTTGTAAATATGGTTCCTTGAAATAGTCGTATCTCGTAATCTAACAATCTCTGGATGATTTCTCACATCACTTTTTGTCCAAGAACTGTAATTAATCCCTAATTGTTCACACATTTCTTTTGTTGTTAAGTTTTCCTTGCACATTGTCATTTTTTGATATCCCAATTTTTGTAACAATTTATCAAACCGTTCTGGATTTTGCTCAATTGCATTAAATACTAAATCTTCTACTTCCATAAATGTTATTCCCTTCTGTTTATCAGATACCTTATTATAATACCATTTATTAATAAACAATGAATAGCACATTGTGAGTGATATTATTGAAGAAGCTCCCCAAACTTTACACTCATAAGTGCTTCAGCTATAATAAACTACAAAGATTGAGTCAATTTCTTATAGGAGGAAAATTATGGAATGGTACGATTATATGATAAACGCATCCAAACAGTCACGTTTTAATGCTAGTCACTGGTTTCGATATTTACGCAAAGTTATTTTTGAAGACCATTCTTATTTAACAGACGAAGATGTCGAGAAATTATTAAACTCCGAAGAACTTACTCATTTTCAAAAAGTAAGTTTAAAATATGCTGTCCAAAAACATAGCCCTACTCACGAATATGTCATTTCATTAAATAAACCTGCTAAATTAACGAATGTTCAAAAATTAATGGAGAACCAAGAACAACTTCAAAAATATTATTAATCACCCTAAAGACAATTTCTCGTTCAGAAGTTGTCTTTTTTGCATGTAAAAAATCCTGTCGGTGATTTCTCACCAACAGGATTTGCTGAACAACCATTAAATTAATCTTCTAATGGACGAGAGAAGTTCGCAATTTCACGTTGAACACGTTCTAAGTATGCTTCAACTGTCATTGTAACAGTTTCTTTTGAACCATAGCGACGAACTGTTACTGTTCCTTCTTCTACTTCTTTATCCCCAATTACTAATTGATAAGGGATTTTTTGTGTTTGAGAAGCACGAATCTTGTAACCCATTTTTTCATTACGGTCATCTAATTCAACACGTAATCCTAAGCTCATCATTTTTTCTTTTAATGCACGAGCTGCATCATAATGATGTTCTACACTTACTGGAATAATAGTTGCTTGAACTGGAGCTAACCAAGTTGGGAATGCTCCTTTATATTCTTCGATTAAGTAAGCTACAAAACGTTCTGCAGTTGATACTACCCCACGGTGGATAACTACTGGACGGTGAGTGTTATCTCCATCTTCACCCACATAAGTTAAGTCGAAACGTTCTGGTAATAAGAAGTCTAATTGGATTGTAGACATTGTTTCTTCTAAGCCCATTGCTGTTTTGAATTGGATATCTAATTTTGGACCATAGAATGCAGCTTCACCAATCGCTTCAAAGTAATCTAAGCCCATTTCATCCATTGCCTCTTTTAACATTGTTTCAGCTTTATTCCACATTTCATCATCATCGAAGTATTTTTCTTTATCTTCAGGATCACGATAACTTAAACGGAAACGATAATCTTTAATATTGAAGTCTTTATACACTTCACGAATTAATTCTAAAATACGTTTAAATTCATCTTTGATTTGATCTGGACGAACAAAGATATGCGCATCATTTAATGTCATTTCACGTACACGTTGTAAACCAGATAAGGCTCCTGATTTTTCATAACGGTGCATCATTCCTAATTCAGCAATACGAATTGGTAATTCACGATAGCTGTGAATATGATTTTTATAAACCATCATGTGGTGAGGACAGTTCATTGGACGTAATACTAATAATTCACCATCTCCCATGTCCATTGGTGGGAACATATCTTCTTGATAATGAGCCCAGTGACCAGAAGTTTTATATAATTCAACATCTGCCATAATTGGTGTATATACGTGTTCGTATCCAAGGCTAATTTCTTTATCAACAATATAACGATCAATGGTACGACGAATTGTAGCACCTTTTGGTAACCAGAATGGTAATCCTGAACCAACTTCTTGGCTAATCATAAATAAGTCTAATTCTTTTCCTAATTTACGGTGGTCACGTTCTTTAGCTTCTTCACGCATTTTCAAGAATTCTTTTAAGTCTGCTTTATCAAAGAATGCTGTTCCGTATACACGTTGCATCATCTTGTTATCAGAATTCCCTCTCCAATATGCTCCTGCAAGAGATAATAATTTGAAGACTTGAATACGTCCTGTTGAAGGTACGTGAATTCCACGACATAAGTCTACGAAATCTTCTTGTTGATAAATAGAAATTGTTTCATCTTCTGGTAAACCATTAATTAATTCTACTTTATATGGATCTTTTGCAAAGATTTCTAACGCTTCTGCACGACTTACTTCACGACGTACGATTGGATAGTTTTCTTTTACAATTTTCATCATTTCAGCTTCCACTTCTGGAAGAGCGTCTTCTGTTAATTGGTTTGGCATATCTGTATCATAGTAAAATCCAGATTCAATTGCTGGCCCTACCCCAAAGTGAATTCCTGGGTATAAACGAGTTAACGCATGCGCTAATAAGTGCGCAGTTGAGTGACGTAAAATTCCTAATGCATCTTCATGGTCTGGTGTTACGATTTCAATACTAGCATCTTCAGTTAATGCATGCTCTAAATCGACTAATTCTCCATTTACTTTACCTGCAAGTGCTTTTTTTGCTAAGCTCTTACTAATACTTTCAGCAATATCTTTCACTGAAATTCCTTGTTCAAATTCTTTTACAGCTCCATCTGGAAATGTAACTTTAATCATTGACATTGTTCTCCTTCTTTCCTTTCAAAAATGTTTTAAAAAACAAAAAAACCATAGTTTGCATACTCATACAAACTATGGGACGTTATTTCTACGTGGTTCCACCCAAATTCATTCGTTTTAAACGAATCTCTTAAACGGACTAACGCTCCGTTACGCCTTGCCTTACTAAACTTCAAACAAGGATTCAAAAGTGGTAAAACTATCTCGGATGAAGTGTTCCACCAACCCACTTCTCTCTATTAGATAACCAGATAACAGTTTCTTGTCTTTTTCATCATTTTCAAAATATTTAATTCATTAGTTATTCTACCACTATTTTTATAAAAATCAAGTCAAATTTTTTGAAAGTTATGAATAGCGGCGGTTTTCTCCTGCTAAGAAAATTTCTTTCGATAGGAAACGTACACGTTCAATCAAACGTTTTGCTTTTAATAATTCTACATCTCCACGATTAGAGACACTTAAATGTTCTTGTAATTCTTCAATTGTTAAATTCGATGAAAAGAATGTTGGTAATTGTTGCATCATACGATATTCTAATACAATCATTAAAATTTCATCTCTAAACCATGCAGAATTTGATTCAGCTCCAATATCATCTAGCATTAAGATTGGTGAAGTTTTTAAAAATTCAACCTTTTCTTCTAATCGATTAGCACCAATCGCACTTTTCAATTCACTCGACAAACTTGGAACATGCACTAAAGTTGTTTCAAATCCAAGCTGAGCTAATTCATTTGCGATAGCTGCTAAGAAATACGTTTTTCCAACTCCAAATGAACCCACTAAATAAATCGCACGATGAAACTCATTTGGTTTCGCAGATAATTCATTAATAAATTGCAATGAAGCTTGAAATGTTTCTTGACGCTCTTTTGTAATATCTAAAGAATTTAAGGTTACATGTAATAAATTTTTAGGCATATTAATCGCATGAATTCGATTCGTCAACACTTGTTCCTGTTGTTTTTGAATAAACTCTTGAGTTGGACGATACACGACTTCCACAAACCCTTGGTTGACCCTTAATAGTGGTTCCATCCCTTTAATGTATGTTTCTACTCCTTGGATACGAGCATCACGTTGTTGAATATATTCCAAAAGGGCTGAATAGCTTTTCACTAAATTTTCTTGCGGAATTTCATCTTGATGCTCTTGTAAAAACTGTTGAACTTCTTTATCTTGTAAAACTTCTGCTACAATTTTTTGATATTGTTGTTGAAAGGCTGTAGTAGCTGTTTTATTGCCAAATAAATCTTGCATTCCTTCCATCACTATTCTCCCTTCACTTGTTCAGAATTCCCACTCGTTTTCAATTGAGAAAGCTGAGCTTTTAATAATTGAAGATTTTCATCATCTAATGGACTTTCTTTTGTTTCATTTGGTTTCATCGCCCAGTCAGGAACAGAAGCCACTCTTCCTTTTGGAGCATTTCCATAATACTTTTTACCTGAGTATGATTGTACTTGTCGATTTTCAATTTTTTCTTTACGACTCGCTTTAAACTCTTTATCTCTTTGACGAACCGCTTCAATGGCTTGTTCAGCAGTCTGAATTCCTTTTTGACTCCAATCATTCGCAATCGTATCCATTAAATTTTTATTAATCGTCGGATTATTTTTAACAACTAATACATAATGAATTAAAATATTTATCACTTCAGATGGAATCGTTCCTACTTGAACTAAATCTAAAATAATTCTTTGTTCACCATTTGAAACATAGCCATTTCTTTGTTGCTTAATACTTGTCATAAAGTCAAATGGCGTCATTTCTTTTGCTAATGTAATTAATCGTTGAATGGCTTGAGGTAAATGAGTAGTCGCTGGAGTTGTTTCTTGTTGTTCTTCTACAACAACTTCTGAATCTACAGGCATACTTTCTTCTTTCCGAACAACTGAAGTTACAATAGATTCCTCTTGTTTAGGAGCTGCTAAATGTTGATTAGCATTAATAATAATCGAATATAATTCCTTTTCATCGATTTCACCCGTTGATAAATCCGCCGCATAAATCACATATTGCGCAATTTCTCTTTCCGTTAATCCATAATATAATTGGAAACTATTCAACATTTGCTTCACTTCATCTGTTAAAGCATGTTCATGAACAAATTGACTCTTTAATAAATCTGTTAATAATTCCCAATCAATATTTGAGTTCAATACTAATGATTCTTGTTGCTTCACATCTTTAATCATTTGTTTTTCTTGAGCAACATTTCTCTTATACTGTGACATATTAAAAGGCAATTGGAATCCTTCTTGGAAAGTACTAGTGACATCTTCCCCATAAATAGCCTTTTCTTTCACACTAAAACGTTTTTGTAAGTTTTCAAAACGTTGATGCCCAACTTGATTCACTAAAAGTGTCGATAATAAAGCATCTTTGAAAAATAACTTCGGACTTGCTGGCGCTTGTAATTCAAATGTATATTGATCACTAATCGAATCTTCATCTTCATAACGATACGTTTTTAATAAACCTACCGATTCTAAACGAATTCTTGCTTGATAAAAATCTGGAATTCCCATATTCACTAAGGCTAATAAATCTGCCAATCGAATGACATCACTTTGATAGGAATTCGGAGAAAGCTCACTAAATAAGACTAAATATAAAGTTGAGGCTTGAACCCCTAAAAATGGTACATATAATTGCGTCACAAATTGTAATTCACGTTGTGTCAGCCAAACTTGCTGTGTTACTTGAATACAATCACGTGGATTCAACTGACTCCACTTTATTGATTTCTCGTCCATTTGATCCTCCTATTATGATTTCGTATCTTTACGATCCATTTCAAAAGACATTCTTTCTAATTCTTTTAAGAACATTTTTCGATCGGTAAATTGACGGTATACACTTGCAAAACGAATATATGCAATATCATCAATTTTAGCGAGGTAGTCCATGACCATCTCTCCAATTAACATACTTGAGATTTCATTTTCTCCTTCTTGATTAATCGTATGTTCTACTTCATTAACAATTTGCTCTAATTGACTTAATGGAATCGGACGTTTTTCAGCAGAACGAACTAATCCATTTAATAATTTTTCACGATTAAACGCCTCGCGATTTCCATTTCTTTTAATGACTAAAATCGGAGCTTTTTCTAATCTTTCAAAAGTTGTGAACCGATAACCACATTCATCACATTCTCTTCTTCTTCGAATTGAACGACCATCGTCTGCTGGACGGCTATCAATCACTCGTGAACCATTAAATTTACATCTTGGACATTGCATGACGATGTCCCCTTTCTTCAAGTTTTTTCTTATTGTAGTATATCATTTTTCGTTTCTACTAGCCACTGTTCAACTTGATGATATAACTGTTGAATCGTGCCTTGATTATCGAATAATACGGTTGCTCTTTTCCGTTTTTCTTCAATGGATAATTGAGAATCGACTCGAGACAGCGCTTCTTGTTTTGTATATTGATTTCTCTTCATTAATCGTTCTAATTGTAGTTCTTTAGGAACGTAAACAACGATAATTTCTTCGCATAATTCCTCATACTGCTTTTCAAATAATAGGGGCAAATCTAAAACAATCATTGTCTCACCTTTTTGACGATACTCCTCGATTTTCTCTAAAATCATAATTTTAATGAGAGGCTGTAATAGGTTATCTAGTTTTTGACGGTTTTCTGCATTTGAAAAAATTAATGCGCCTAATTTTTGACGATTTAAGCTTCCATCTTCTTCAAATACATCACTACCAAAAACTTTTCTAATTTCTATAGCACCTTGACTATTGGGTTCAACTACTTTACGAGCAACTTCATCTGCATCAATGACAGGAATTTTCAATTGTTTAAAATAAGAAGATACCGTAGATTTCCCAGAAGAAATCCCGCCTGTTAATCCAACAATTTTCATAAAATTCCTCCTTATAGCTCTTTTGTTCTATGTTAGATGAAAATAAAGATTCATGCAATAAAAAACTATGTAAGAGAAACAAAAAAGGAATTTCCCCGTAGCAGCAATAAGCCTCGCTTTGCGAGTACCACCCCCAAAAAAGTTAGACCAAAAATCTAACTTTTTGGGGTCACTACACCTATTAAGGTGTATATGTGCGCCTTTGTAAACAAGAAACTATTATTCGATGTCTATTTCTGCCTCTTGGTTTTCTGTAATTTTTACTTCTGTTTCTTCTCTTTCTCTATGATTTTTTATATTTTGATATCGGCTTCCTCTTTAAGAATTAGAGATATGATTAGCTGATAAAATTCATCTTTGCTTAAGTTCTTACTTTCTGTAAAGCTATTTTCAAAGACTGCTCCTTTTTCATATATTCTTTTATCTCTCTTTTTTCTTTCTTCCTGTTTCTGCTGACTGGTGAGTTTTTTTCTTTTGTTTTGTAATTGCTTTATTTCTTCATCTACCATTAAGATTTTTTCTTCTATGTTTTTCATTTTGTCTTTTCCTCTCTTTCTTATTTTGAGCAAAGAAAAAAACAGTAAACCTTTTTTCGATTTACTGTTTCTCTGTTATTTTTATTAAGTTGCTAGTTCAACAAACAATTGGAATTTATTGCTTTGTTACATTAGAAAAAAATAACAAATAAACTCCAAATATAAATTTAATTATTGCATCAATATAGGCAAATAGTACCAAAGAAACATCAGAAAAAATATACCCCATGATAATATTAATAGTGCACATAATTCCTAATAAAACCATTGATTTTCCATGTACAAAATAGAATGGAAAAAAATGCAATGCTGTGGCTAATAATGCTCCCAACCATATCAATCTCCAATTCTCCGTAGCAAAAAATGGACCTCCTAAAAAAAACATTAATATAAACAGTAATATTATTGAGTATTGAGAAACCTTATTTTGAAATTTAGTCGATGATCCAGTGGATAGTTTTTTTAGTAAGTTTTTATTCATATTAATTGAAAAAAAACAAACTACATAACCTATACTAAACACTTGCATATTTATAATTTGTTGTCCACCTATTAAGGTAGCAACAGCGATAACTATGGCAACCGCAATTAACCATAAACCGCCAGATTTTTTATAATTAAATTCTAACTTTTGATTTTTTTCATATCCTAACATTCGCTGAAAAACCTCTCTTAATCTTAATTTATTTATCTATTTCACTTAATATTATAGCATTTTTAGGAATTTGTCTACTGCCCGATTTCATACTCATTCGCTACTATTCCCCCGTAAAGTTTCAAAGTAACTTCTAGTTAAGTATCAAAACTAGAACTTAGATTGAGAATTTACCAGGAATTCCCAATTAAAATTTATTTATACGACGAATGCGCTGTACGCTAAACGCCATTACAGTATATAAAACGGTAAATAAAACAATCATCCCTAAATGAAATGCATAACTAGAAAACTCTGTTGAAGAATTACTCACTGCTGAAGTCACATAATAAACAGGGAAGAATTTAGCAATGTTGACTCCATATGAACTTACCAATTCTAAAGGAACAAAAATTCCGGATAAAAATGCCAGCCCCGTTCCCAATATTGTACTTGCAGCTGAATAAGCATATTGATTCTCGCCAATCACTACAGCACAAAGGAATGACAAAGCATAAGCTGAAATTGCCGAAGCTGTACTCAATAATAAAATCTTCAATGCTTGAGCACTTGCATAAAATTCAGGAGCTAAAATCCCTACAAAAAGTAGATTAATACCAACAATTAAACCTACAATCGTTAATCCTGCTAAAAATTGTTCCAGCATCACTCTACGCTCATCTTTCATTGCAATCGTAATTCTCTTGGCAACTTCTTTCCCCTTCATTTTAGAAAAAATCGTGCCAAATAAATAAATGAACACTGAAAAATAAATAAATGGACTATAGGCAAAATAAATTTTACCAAATTGTTCTTTAGAATATTGACTGGATACCGCTTCTTCTTTAGAAAGAATCGTTACTGTTACTTCTTGATCTATAATCTTTTCAATTCTTTCTGGATTAAAATTCCCTTCTTTTTTCAAAGCAACTGCATATCGAAGATAAGAATTTACATACTCACGAATTAAATGTCCCGATAATGAATTGGAGATTTCCATCTCAACAACTTCTTGTTCTTTTTCCAATTTTGAATGTACATCACTTGGAATCCATAATCCTGCATCTACATCTCCTGCATAGATAGCTTCTTTCATACTTGTATCACTTTTTGTCGTTTTTTGTACTTCATGTTTCTTTTGAAGCGTTTGAATCAATTGATTAATGATTTCATCAGTTCCATTCGACTCATCTTTTATCATCATTTTTATAGAAATATCTTCAAAGTTACTCGTTTCCTTCTTTCCAGAAATTTGAAGTAAAGCCATCCCCATAAAAATGACTAAATAAATAATGCCATATATTTTGTAACGATTCGCAAGTTTTAAAAAATACTTATAAACTGTCATAACGTGTTCTCCTTAATCTCCATAATGCAAAGACCATTAATAGAAGTGTATAAATTCCAAGTAATCCAAAAATACGAGTCATTTGTGTGCCCTCATTTAAACGGTTTAATTGATAAAATCCAGACATAATCAAAGCTACTGGATTATACTGATTTACCCATGGAAGATGACTATTCATAAATACTCGTATACTACTTCCCATTAATCCTGCAATAGCGGATGCAATCATATTGGTCATTAATGCTACTATAATCCGTCCTTGTATACTCAACTGTTGAATAGTTCCTATCAAAATTCCAAAGGATAATCCAAAAATATTTCCTATAAGCATTAATAAAATACTACCTGTCCAATTCGTAAATAACTGTAATTTTAAAATTTGAGTCATATACACTAATAAAAGGACATTCGAAAGCACATTTAACATTAATCCTGTAGCAAAACTGTAAATCAGAAATTTCCATTTACTAAATGAACTTCCCATAACTCTTCGTCCCACTTCAGATAAATTACCGTTCATATATGCTACACAAACAACTCCACTAAAGATTGAATACATTGCAAAACTTGCTAGACTTGAATAGAACATCATTGTTCCTTCACTAACATCACTCTTTGTTTCTTTGATCCAACTTTTTTTAAAATCAATGGTAGAGGCACTTTTTCCAAGAGATTGAACTTGTTTGATTTGAGTGACCACATTTTTCAAAACACTTTGAGGAACACCTGATTCTTTTGCCACTACAATATCTAAATTATTTTCAACAAATCCATCTGCTTTTTCTTCAAGCGTTAACTGCTTTCCCTCTGCTGCTGATGCTACATCAATGATTTTAAAATTTTCACCGGCTTGTTCAAAGACAAAATGAAATGGATGATCCTTCGTAATTGCAACACGAACGGGATTTAATTCCTGATGAATCACACCAGAAAGTGATAAATAAAAGAAAGTCGTTAAGATCACTGGATAACATAATACCCAAAATGAAAATGCAAAATCTTTTACCGTATTTTTAAATAAATACTTAAATAACTTTAGAAATGTCATCATCTATCACGAAGTCCTTTCCCAGTATATGCTAGAAATACATCATCTAAACTTGGTTGTTCACTATATAAACGAACATAGTTTAACTGCAATTCTTCAATCGTGTTGGCAACATGCATTAAATGATTATTTCCCTTTTTAAAATGAAACTTCAACTGTTGTTTTTGTTCTTCCATTACTAAAATTTGAGGAATTTGTCTTAATCGCTCTAATTGTTCACTTGTTGGAATGGTCGTTAATTCTACTTGAATAATTTCTGAAGTAGTAATCGATGCTTTTAATTCTTGAGACGTTCCAGAGATAATGCTCTTTCCTTTATCCATAATCACAATACGATCACTTAATCCATCCACTTCATCTAAATAATGAGTGGTGTAAATAATAGTACTACCCTTTTCATTTAATTGACGAATTCCGTCTAAAATAAACGAACGACTTTGAGTATCTACTGCAACAGTCGGTTCATCAAAGAAAATTAAAGATGGTTTATGGACGATTCCGCAAGCAATATTTAATCGACGCTTCAATCCGCCACTTAATTTTTTCGGGAGAAATTTACGAAAATCTTGTAATTCTGTAAATTCAATCGCTTCTTTTACATATTGTTTTCGCAATGTTGAATCTGAAATGTATAGTCCACAAAAGAAATCAATATTTTCTTCCACTGTTAAATTTTCTAAATAAGCTAACTCTTGTGGCACAATTCCAATTTGCCCTCTAGCTTTAGCAGATAATGGAAATTGATTTTCTCCTAATACGGTAATCTCTCCACTATCAAATGTTAAAAATCCTAGCATACAATTGATTAAAGTTGTTTTCCCACATCCATTTGGACCAAGAAGCGCTAATAACTCCCCTTTTTGAATCTCAATTTCAAAGTGATTTAATGCCATTAAATCTTTATATCGTTTCACTAAACCTTTTACTACAATACTTGTTTCCATATGTTCACCTATCCTTTCGTCACAATCTTAGTATATAAAATGTCTTCACTCTTACCTAGTGTCAAATATCATCATCTGCATATGACATTTGTCATATTTTTATAGAATTTTATGACTTTTGCAGTTATACTACAATAAAAAGCAGATTGGAGGAATAGTCTTGCGTACATTCATTGAAAAGTCATTATTTTTTATTCTCATCAGTATTTTTTTAGCACAGGAAAATATTGAACTTTCGACAATTTTTCTAGGATTTTGTATCTATATCCTCTCTCTTTCCCCTTATGTTAGTTCAAAATTCATTTCATTGATTGCATTAGGGATTTCTGGAATACTTTGTATTCTCTTTCCACAGACTGGACTTTATAGTGTTCTATTCATCATGCATGCGGTTCATTTATTTGGTTTAGGGGGAATTTTTTCAGGATTGATTTTATTTTTATATCCTCATTTATTTACCATTATCCTCGGTATTATTGGTAGTTATATTATGTTACAAACTCAAAAGGATGAGGCTTTTCAAAAGAAAAATTATCAAATTCAAAATGATTTAGAACTAGAACGTTTGAAATTAATACAACGCCAACAATCAAGCTCTGAAGAAGTTTTAAAACAAATGGAAATTGCCACGTTAAAAGAAAGAAATCGGATTTCTCATGCATTACACGATCAACTAGGACATACTTTGAGTGCTTCTATTATGCAATTAGAAGCGCTGCAAATTATTACAACTGAACCCGTTGTAAAAGAAAAATTAGAACATTTATCAAGTATTTTACAACAAGAAATGGATGACATTCGATTAACAATCCATCAAATGTATGATGACTCATTTTCACTTTCGCAAAGAATGGATACACTCCTTCAACCTTTGAAAGAAAAAGCACAGCTAAATTTTACAAACACTATCTCAGATAGTATTCCTATTAATGTAAAATATGATATTTTAACGATTTGTAAGGAATTGACAACAAACTTTATGAAACATTCTAATGGAACGCAAATTCAATTATTCCTTTTAGAACAAAAAACAACTTACACCATTGATTATAGAGACAATGGTGACCGTCCCACGAATACTCCTTCAGGTATGGGACTAACCATGATGAAGGAATTAGTGGAAAAACATAATGGAGATTTTACACTTCAAACAAAAAATGGATACGAAATTTTTATTCGTATTCCAAAACAGGAGGCCTCTCATGATTAAAACGATTCTTATTGATGATGATTATTTAGTATTACAAGCATTAGAAACCATTCTTTCTGCCCAATCTCATATTGAAGTCGTTGGTATGGGAAGTAATGGATCTGAAGCGATTCAACTATACGAACAACATCAGCCTGATTTAGTTTTAATGGACATTCGAATGGAGCCTACTTCTGGGATTGATGCAGCTAGTCATATTTTACAAGAATATCCTGAAGCAAAAATTTTATTTTTAACGACCTTTCAAGATGATGAATATATTACAAAAGCATTGGCGATTGGCTGTAAAGGTTATTTATTAAAGCAACATATTAAAGGCATTATCCCTGCTATCGAAGCGGTTATAAATCATCAAATTGTATATGATTCAACGATCGATATGCCGGTTAAAAAAGTCTATCAAAGAAAAACAAGCAAATTACTGAATGAACGTGAAAATGAATTATTGTATTTAGTAGCAGAAGGATACAATAATAAAGAAATCGCAGAAAAAATGTACTTAAGCGAAGGCACCATCCGAAACTACCTCTCCTTACTTCTAGAGAAATTAAACTTAAGAGACAGAACCCAATTAGCCATTTATTACTATAAAGATTTAGTAGAATAAACTATTAATGACGAAACAAAGACACCACAAAGTGGTGTCTTTTTAATGTGCCATTATGAAAAAAGGAATTTCCTATTAAAAATATTTTTAGAAATTGTGAGAATTCATTTAAATATTTTCTTGCCAATTCATCATTGCCTTCTCTAACTCTAAAAAATTACAATTTGATTTTCTAACAATTCCTGTTGTCTTTTGTTTATTATATATTTTTTCGACTTTTTTTAAAATCTTATTCTTTATCTTTAAACAAAAAGCATATTCTTTTTCAAATAAATCTTTATATCTTTGATCTTGTAATTCACTAAATTCAATTCTTTCAAAATATCCTTGAGGTACTGGTATCATTTTTTTAATATCTAATATAGATAGTACATGCATTTTTTCTTTATCAGAATAATATTTATAGATATCTCCTTTTATAGTAATACTATTACTAATTACTTCATATATCAAAAAATGCTCATCAGAAACATTCTTCCATCTTATATGTTTTTCTTTTGCAGAAGAAATCGGAATAAAGTAATAATAATTTTTTATACCCACAATAATCCCAACAAAAGGTTTAATACTCTTTCTATAAGACGAATTATAATAAACTTCTGAATCTATTTCATTTAAATATTTTAGGTAATCAGGATTTACAGTATAAAATCCATATTTAGCAACTTCTACCATCTTATTCTCCTAAAAAAAGCAGAGAAGTTTAAACCTCTCTGCTCACTTTAATGTTTCACCTTTTGGATATAGGTAGTGAGACACCTTCTTTAATGCTCCACCTTTAATGGTAGCGGGACACCCTTTTACTCACTGAAAGTGTATCAAAAATCTTTATTAAAGTCAAAAAAATTAGTATTTATTTTTTTATCAAAAATTCCATTTCTATCTCCATTACGTTCCCCATCGTATGATGGCAAACAAAAAGGAATTTCCCCGTAGCAGCAGTGATTGAAACGGCATAGCCGTTCCAATCACAGGAAATTTTGAGACCTTAGGCTCAAAATTTAGCAATGAGACTCGCTACGCGAGGCTGCTTGCGTCCTTTGCTACAATTTGGAAATTCCATTAAAATAAATTCTTTATATTATAAACGATTGTTCAACTCTTCTGCTAAGTCTTCAAATCCTGGTTTACCTAATAAAGCAAACATATTTTTCTTATACGCTTCAACACCAGGTTGATCAAATGGATTCACACCATTTAAGTAACCAGAAATACCTACAGCGATTTCGAAGAAGTAAATTAAATGACCTAAAGTATAAGCTGACATATCAGGAATTGTTACCACAAAGTTTGGAACTTGACCATCCGTATGCGCTAATAAAGTACCTTGGAAAGCTTTTGTATTTACAAAATCCATTGTTTTACCTTGTAAATAACCTAAACCATCTAAATCTTCCTCAGTTTCAGGAATTGTTACAGTTTCATTAGGAGTACCCACTTTAATAACCGTTTCGAAGATATTACGTTGACCTTCTTGGATATATTGACCTAATGAGTGTAAATCAGTTGAGAAGTTCGCACTTGAAGGATAAATACCTTTCAAATCTTTCCCTTCAGATTCACCGAATAATTGTTTCCACCATTCTGAGAAGTATTGTAAAGTTGGCTCGTAGTTAATTAATAATTCAGTCACTTTACCTTTACGGTATAATACATTTCTAGCTACCGCATATTGATAAGCTTCATTTTCTTTTAAGTTTGGTGAGCTATAAGCCACACGAGCATCTTCAGCCCCTTGCATTAATGCATCTACATCTGCACCAGTTACAGCAATTGGTAATAAACCTACAGCTGTTAATACAGTGAAACGTCCACCTACATCATCTGGAATAACAAATGTTTGATAACCTTCAACATCTGCTTCTGATTTTAATGCTCCACGAGCACGGTCAGTTGTTGCATAAATACGTTTAACTGCTTCTTCTTTACCATATTTTTTAATTAATAAATCTTTAAATACACGGAACGCAATCGCTGGTTCTGTAGTTGTACCTGATTTAGAAATTACGTTTACTGAAAAATCACGGTCTCCAATTAACTCAATTAAACCATGTAAGTAAGTTGAGCTGATGCTGTTTCCTGCAAATAACACTTGAGGTGTTTTACGTTGTTCTGCTGGTAAATAGTTGTAGAATGCATGATTTAAGAAATCAATTGCTGCACGAGCTCCTAAATATGAACCACCGATACCAATAACAACTAATACTTCAGAATCTTCTTGAATTTTTTTAGCTGCTTCTTTGATACGAGCAAATTCTTCTTTATCATAGTCACGAGGTAAGTTAATCCAACCAGTAAAATCTGCACCTGCTCCTAATCCCTCTCTTAAATCTTTGTCAACTGCTGTTACAGTTGATTGTAATTGATTGATTTCTTCTTGATTAAAGAAACCTAATGCTTTGGAATAATCAAATGAAATATGTCCCATGATGAACCTCCTAAAAATTTCTTCTTCTATTATATCAATTTTTCTATCAAATGAGTACTACTATGCTTTATTTTCTTTCGGCTTTACAAATTTTTCTTGCGCCTCTTCAATCCAATACGGCAATTGATGCGCTAAAGATGAAAATCCAATTGGAGGAGTAAAGCGTTTCTTATTTCGCTTAATTCTCGTTGGTGTAGAAGGTACATCTAATTTTTCTAATGCACGAATTGATAAACTAATTTTATCGGTAAATTCATCTACATCAATGACTTTTGCAGTTACTTCTTCTCCAATTTTTACAAAGTGATGCACATTATCCATATATCCATGCTTACATTCAGAAATATGAATTAATCCTTGTGTTTCTTCATCCAATGCTAGAAAAATTCCATAAGGCTGAACTCCTGTCACTTTAGCAGTAATCACATCTCCAATGCGATACGTCTGTGTCATGTTCAAACCCTACCTTTTCACTACTGTCGTTGATTCAATCACAACATCTTCTAATGGACGATCTTGACCATTACGTTTCACAGATTCAATTTTTAATACGACATCCATTCCTTCAACAACACGACCAAAAACCGTATGACGATGATCTAACCATGGTGTTCCACCATCTTTTGCATAAGCTTCAATAATTTTTTCTGGCCATCCCATCTCTTTTAATTGTGTTAACATTTGAGCTGGAACATGTTTTGCTGTAACGATAAAAAATTGTGAACCATTTGTATTTGGTCCAGCATTTGCCATTGAAAGAGCTCCGTAAAGATTAAATAATTCTTTTGAAAATTCATCTTCAAATTTTGGACCCCAAATCGATTCTCCACCCATACCAGTACCAGTTGGGTCTCCACCTTGAATCATAAAATCTTCAATCACACGATGAAAAATCACTCCGTCGTAATAGCCATTTTTCGCATGTGTCACAAAGTTTTTAACCGTCTTCGGTGCACGCTTTTTAAATAATTCTAACGTAATATCCCCCATATTTGTATGTAAAATTACAACAGGGTTTCCTTTTAATTGTCTTCTTAATTGTGGAAATATAACCATTTTCCCCTTATTCTTCCCTTCTTTTCTAAGTTTTATACTGCTTCAATTAAACCATAAAATGCCTTTTTTATCAATTTATGGACGAAGTTTCAACCTACTCTTCTCCAACAGAAGTAACAATTTGTGCCCAATAGCGATCCACTAATAAATCTTTCTCTGGCTTTGCTTTTTCTAATTGCTTTTCTGCAATTTTTAGCAGTTCTTCTGAAACTGGAATAAAATGAGAAATTTGCTTTCCATTTACAATATAAATTCCTACTCCTGCTTCTTGTTGGTTACTAAAAAGAATACGATCAAATACGATATTTTTTTGCAACATTCGATCTACGCAATAATATTTTACAATTTCAATGATGCGGTCATCATACCCTTCTTCAGCAATGCATAACTTTTCAAAAAATTCATCACAACTTCCCACATATCGAACCGCATATCCGCTATCTAAGAAATCTTGATTTGTTGTTTGATCATCGATTAAGACTTGTTGCAATTCCTTTTGCATTTCTTCTTCCTTTGGATAGAAATGAATCAAAATTTTCTTATCCATATCTTGGTAATTCAAAATATATGGAATAAAGTATTTTTGCTCACAATGTGGACAAGTACATTGAAATACTGTTTGATTGATTAATTTTTCTTTTAACTCTGGAGTTTCAGTCACATTCACATTTTGATAAATCGTATAGTCAAAAGACTTTTGACATGTTTCACAGTGAATTGGGACTTGATTTACTTCTGTCATGAATATACCTTCTTTCGAATTCTACTGTGCCTAGTATACCACGCTCGTCAAAAACTTTCCCCTTTTATTTACTGTTTTTCCTTTCCTTATTTGGTATAACGTTTAAGAATATGGTATAGTATAAAAGACTAATTAGGAAAGAGTGTATATATATGACTATTTTTGAAAATTATCCTTTAATAGCAGCATTATCATCAATATTATTTGCACAATTTGTTAAATTCCCAATTGCCTTTTTCACTCGAAAAAAAGGAGCACATTTATCCCTTATGACAAGTACGGGTGGAATGCCAAGTTCTCACTCTGCAGCTGTTACTTCACTCATTACAGCTCTTGGATTGGAATATGGATTTGCTTCTCCGCTTGTAGCAATTGCCACAACATTTGGTGTGATTGTCATGTTTGATGCGATGGCGGTTAGACGTCAAAGTGGTGAACAAGGAATTTTATTATCACAATTATTTGAAGAACAATTAAGAGATGAATCTACAAAATTATCCGAAATTGAAATTGATGATGATGAACCGATTCAATTATTTAATACAGAAGAAAATAAAAAATTAATTATTAAGAAATATCTTGGACATAAACCAGTAGAAGTATTTGGTGGTGCAATGACAGGAATTGTGATTGCTCTTCTACTACGCTTCTTATATTTCTAAGAATGGAGAATGAAATGATAACAACAGAAATCGTAGATATTGCCATTATTGGTGGCGGACCCGTTGGATTATTTACTGCTTTTTATGCAGGACTTCGTCAAGCAAGCGTAAAAATTATCGAAAGCCTTCCTCAACTTGGAGGACAACCTGGAATGTTATATCCTGAAAAAATGGTTTACGATATCCCTGCTTATCCTGAAATTTTAGCTGGAGATTTAGTAGAAAACTTAATCAAGCAATTAGATCGATTTGAATCTACACAAATTTGCTTAGAAGAAGAAGCTCTTCAAATTGAAAAGCACGAAGACTACTATGAAATTACAACTTCTAAACAAAAACACTTTGCAAGAACGATTATTATTGCATGTGGGAACGGAGCTTTCCGTCCTCGTAAATTAGAATTAGAAGGTGCAGAAAATTATGAAAATCATCAACTGCACTACTTCGTGACTAATTTAGAACAATTTAGAGATAAAAACATTGCCATTTGTGGTGGCGGAGATTCAGCAGTTGACTGGGCATTAACATTAGAAAAAATTGCGAAAAAAGTTAGCATCATTCACCGTCGCCCACAATTTAGAGCACAAGAGCATAGTGTTGAATTACTACAACAATCTTCTATTGAAATCTTCACACCGTTCATTCCTGAACGCTTAAACGGAGATGGAAATACACTTCAATCTGTTACTTTCAAACAAGCTCGTGGAGAAGAAGAAATTGAGTTAGAAGTGGACGACTTTATTGTCAGCTACGGTATTTCCTCTTCTATCGGATCTATTAAAGATTGGGGATTAGAACTTCAACGAAATGCGATTATCACAAATAGCAAAATGGAAACAAACCTTCCAGGTGTATTTGCCGTTGGAGACATCGCTACTTACGAAGGAAAAGTTCAAATTATCGCAACAGGATTTGGGGAAGCGCCGATTGCTGTCAACCAAGCAATGGCATACATTCATCCTGAGAAAAGAATTCAAACAGTTCATAGTTCTTCTCTTTTCTAGGAATATATGTTATAATGATGTATTCGTTTCCACTTTTAAATTCTGGAAACGTGGAAGGAGAGTTTTTATGAAAAATACAAAAGAATTACATGAATATGCATTATCACTTCTCCATGAACGTGGAGTTGAATTAGAAGAAATTGCAAAATTAGTTCATTTCTTACAAGAACCATATTTTCCTAATTTAACGCTTGAACACTGCTACAATAATGTTGAATTTGTTCTAAAAAAACGTGAAGTCCAAAATGCCATTATTACAGGAATTGAGTTAGATAAATTAGCTGAAAAAAATCAATTATCACAACCATTAAATGATATTCTTACAAAAGATGAAGGTTTATATGGTGTAGACGAAATTCTTGCTTTATCAATCGTAAATGTTTATGGTTCTATCGGATTTACAAACTATGGTTATATTGATAAAGTAAAACCAGGAATTTTAGAATTATTAAATGATAAATCAAGTGGCTACTGCCACACTTTCTTAGATGATATCGTAGGTGCTATCGCAGCAGCAGCAGCAAGTCGTGTAGCCCACGGATATCCAGAATACCAAGAAACAGAATTAGATTAATTTAATAACATAACATTAAATAAAATAAACTTTTCTAAAGTAACAAGGACGGCAAGGAAATCGATATTACGATTTCCTTGCCGTCCTTTTTCATCTTCAGCAAAGCCTATCCACATTGTATTCGCAACCTTATATTTGTTCGCTTTAAAGAAAACAGGCTTTGCGCTGTTGCTCGAGTACTATCAGCCACTCTGGATGATAGTACTGGAAAATTTGAGACCCTAGGCTCAAATTTTAGCCAAGAGACCCGACAAGGGGCTACTGGCGTCCACAGCAACCCCAGCAAAGCCTAGTTTTCGCCCTCTCCCAGTTCTTCAAGACGCTTTTTCATAATTTTTTTAATTTCATAAGTATCAACTTCATACTGTATACATTCACACTCTTCAGAAAAATCTTCTAAAATATCCTCATATTGCTCTTCATCAAATTCTACCGCAAATACAGGACGACTATCTTGTACACCAACAAAAGCTTTGTCTTGATCATCTATAAATACTAAACGATCAAATTCTTTATCAAAATCATACTCAAGCTCCATATATGATTTCAGCAATTCGACTGCTACATCATTTAAACCTGCTTCAAAAATGATCATCTTTTCCACTGCTGAACCATAGTTCGGTTCAAAACGAATACGGTATCCCTCTTCATCTAATGCACGAACTTCAAGAACAAAATCTTTTTCCTGTTCTGATGTAATTCCTAATCCATGTGACACTTGCATGAGTTTAACACCATTATCATATTCATTGTCACTATAATAAATACGATATTTCTTAACATGATTATCAATGATAAACTCATCTTGATCTATTAGCACAGTATGTTCTTCACGACAATAAGGACATTCAAATTCAAAAATAGATCCGTCTAAAATATAAGGAATCAATTCTTGTTGCCTTGGTAATTCAACTTTTTGATATTCCCGTACACTAAAATGTCGTCTACAATGCAAACATCTAATCTCTCTATCTATAAATAATTTTTCTGTCATCTCTTCACCTATTTACTCTATATTCATCCAAATTGTAGCATCTTCATCATCCACATATGTTGTCCACGCTACACCAAATGAAGCCTTCTTAGCTGTTGGTGGATAATATACAACACCGTTTGAGTCTACTTCAATTTCATAATGTTCTGGATCTACCTTTTCAGCCCACATTCCGACTGCTAACTGATTCCATTGCCACTGTGCTCCTAGTAAATCAATTCCCTCATAAGATTTAATATAGCGCATTTCCTCGAAGTCCATCGAAGTTTTTAATACAACCATTTTTCCTTCTAATTCCTCTAACTGAGTAGGTCTTAAACGATATGCCCCATTGACTAAATTTTCTTTCCATACTCTTAATTGAGTAAATTCATAGTGCATTGGAATGACTTCGCCATCTGCTTCTAACCAAAACTCACCAATCGTTGTTTTTAAAATATGCACTGGATTTACCGTTTTATTTTTTCTACCAAAAATCGTTTTCTCTCTTAATTCATTTTCTCTAGAGTTATAAATAATCTGCTCTTTTGGAATGGATAACTGATACTCGTTCACAGCTTCTTGAGTAGAAGAAACAACATTGGTAATATATTTCAATTCTTCTATTGGAAAATCTGCTGCCTCTTCATCACCGTAAAAGACTTTTTCGACGAAAGCTTCTACTTCTTGAAAATATTCTCCCACAGGAACTGTTACATAATCACCCACTTGTACTTCTAGATTTTTATGGCATAAATACACATATTGTTTTCGACTACCTTCAAAACTTACTCTACAATATTTATATTCTCCATCTTGATGACTCGGCTCAACTTCTTCCACTGGAGGAACACTATATTCACGACAAGATTCTAAGAAAGCAAGCAATTTAAAAATTTCTTCGTCAAATAAACTAATCTCATAATATTCTGTTAAATATCTTCCACCTTTGATAAAAGGACGCAATCGAATTCCTAATAAGCAAACATCTGATTCATATTCTTTAGGAGAAAAATATAAAGCAATATCCTCTTCTTCAAATGATAAATGCCAAGGCTCTGTTTCTTCATTTTCTTTCATTTTTCTTAAAGATTCAATCCATTGATCCACTTCTCTTACACGGAGAAATTCTCCATTAACTTTTAAAGATACAAAAGCATTTTCAATCGAACATTTTCCATTTACCCATTGATTAGGAGTAGCTTCTTTTCCAATCGTACTTCCGTCAAACTCAAATGACAATGTTGTACCTAGAAATAATTTTTCTTTAAAACGAACTTTATTTCTCATATAATTCCTCCCTGTTCTTCTCTTGTATCTTATCATTTTTCAATTTTATTCGCTATTAATATAGGTGGATATTGCCATCCTACATTTCATATGATAAACTATTGTTAAGTTATAAATTAACAACGGAGGTGTATCATGTTTTCAGCAAATCGTCTAAAAGAAATCCGTACTCAACACGGGTATTCTCAATCTTTTATCGCAAAACAACTAGAAATTAGTCGAGTAGCTTACCATCATTGGGAAAATGGAAAAACAATTCCAAATCAAAAAAATTTAATCGCACTAGCAGACATTTTCAATGTAAAAGCCAGTTATTTTGAATCGGAATATACTATTGTGACGAACTATTTACAACTACATTCAAACAATCAAAAAAAGGCAGAGCACTATGTAGAGCAATTGCTTCATCAGCAACAAAGTCAAAAAACGCTCTATCCGATTACCGTATTAGCAGAAGTAAAACTTTCTGCCGGATTAGGAAAAGGTATTTTTGATGAATATGAAACAGAAATTGTCTACTCTCCAACAGAGCAACGAGGGTATGATATTGCTGCATGGATTCAAGGAGATTCGATGAGTCCCGCTTATCAAAATGGTGAAGTCGCTCTTATTCAAGCTAATGGATTTGATTATGATGGAGCAGTCTATGCCCTAACATGGAACGAGGCCGTTTATATTAAGAAATTATATCGAGACGAACAAGGCTTTAGAATGGTTTCTTTAAATCCGAATTACCCAGAGCAATTCATTCCTTATGAAGAAAATCCACAAGTAGTTGGACTCGTCGTGAATCACTTTATGCCGGTATCTGCTTCCTAGAGGTTCAAAATGACCGTTATTGATTATGCAAGAGAACCACATAGTGATATTGCCTTTATTGATATGAAATCATTCTATGCTAGTGTGGAGTGTGTAGACCGTGGATTGAATCCATTAACAACTTGCCTTTGTGTCATGAGTCGTGCAGATAATGCTAATGGACTGATTCTTGCTTCTTCCCCTATTTTTAAGAAGATTTTTGGAAAAGCAAATGTCAGTCGCTCTTATGATTTACCTTTTCATATTCAAACAAGAAAATTCAATCTAGCTGCTGCAAAAAGACAAGGTTTACCCATCAATCAAAATGTTATACGTTATGTAGAAAATTGGGCGCAAAAAACATTAATTGTCCCCCCGAGAATGGATCGCTACATTGAAAAAAATATGGAAATCCAAAAGATTTTTCAAAAATTTGCTGCGCCGACAGATATTCTTCCTTATTCCATTGATGAAGCTTTTATTGATTTAACTTCTTCCTTGAATTATTTTATCTCGCATCATCAATTCACTAAAAAGGAAAAATTAGATGTTCTTTCTTCCAAAATCCAACAAGAAATATGGAGAAAAACAGGAATTATTTCAACTGTTGGAATGAGCAATGCAAATCCCCTTCTTGCTAAACTAGCTCTCGATAATGAAGCTAAAAAAACAAAAACAATGCGGGCAAATTGGTCCTATGAGGATGTTGAAACAAAGGTATGGGCTATTCCTTCCTTAACTGATTTCTGGGGAATTGGCAGCAGAACAGAAAAAAGATTACATAAACTAGGCATTCATAGTATTCGTGAATTAGCTGAGAGTAATCCGGATGATTTACAAAAAGAATTTGGCATCATAGGAGTTCAACTTTGGTTTCATGCCAATGGCGTAGATGAAAGTAATATCCATCAACCTTATAAAGTACAATCAAAAGGAATTGGTAATTCACAGATTTTACCACGAGATTATATTCATCAAGAAGATGTAGAAGTTGTCTTATCAGAAATGGCGGAACAAGTAGCCATTCGGTTAAGAAGACGACACAAAAAAACAAAACTGATTTCTATTTATATTGGCTTTTCAAAATATGAAATGAAGGCTTCCCTTCATTGCCAAGAAGCCATTGAACCAAGTAATCAAACAGCCATCTTAACAAAGGCTGTCTTACAATTATTTCGCAAAAAATATCATAGCGGTGCTGTCCGCCAAATTGGAGTACGCTATAGTGACTTAGTAGATGATAAATATTCCATTATTTCATTATTCGATGATCCCATCCTCATGGAAAAAGAAGAAAAATTACAACAAGCCATTGATGGCATTCGAGATGAATTTGGATTTTTATCCATTCAAAAAGGAACTTCCCTATTAGAAAGTTCAAGAAATATTGCTCGTAGCAAACTCATTGGAGGACATTCTGCTGGAGGTTTGGAGGGATTAAAATGATTGATCGTTCTTATTTACCCTTTCGTTCTGCTCGCTTATATCAAGATCGAAAAATGGCAAAGTGGATGGGATTTTTTCTTTCTGAACATACAAGTGCATTAGAAGATGATGCAATCCCTATTCCTACTCATTCACAACTCAGTTTAGAAGAAAAATATTTATTATTAGGGCAATTACAGTTATATTCTTTAAAAGCTTATATTTCTATTCTTGAAAACAAGCAACTATCGCACTATACAGGCACATTAGAAAACCTCACTGCTACGGAATGTTTATTAAAACTCAGTAATGGCTATCAAAGAATTTTTATTGAAACTATTGTCTCTATTCAACAAGTAGAGGAGGAACAGAATGAATCAACAAGATTATTATCGTAATGAACTGCAAATGGATTATTTTAGTGAAGAGTATCGTCGTTTTGAAGAAGACTTTTATCGCTATTCTTCTCTAACGATTCCTCTGACTTTTTTAATCGATGATGTATTATTATCCATGGCAAAATCAAATCGTCCTTATTTTAAACTAAATGGGAAAAATGCATTGGACCATCAGGATCATTATTTTCTCTTTACGATTGAAGAAGAAGCAACTCAACCATCGATTCGCCTCTATCGCTATCATTGCGTTACTCATTCACTAGAACAATTAAAGACACAATATCTTTCACAACAACAAAAACAGCTCTCTCCTCATTAGGAAAGAGCTGTTTTTGATTGCTGGCGTCCACCTGCTACTATAACTTAGGAAGTCATTTAAATGGTTCTATAATTTATAGGGTTGATGGAGAAAATCCACCAACCCTATTTTAGTGTATACAAAAAGGGCTTCATCCCTTATATTAAAAGCGTCTAAACTATTTAAGAGGAGATGAAAACCCTATGACTACTATACAAGAAGTCGTGCTACAAATCAAAGATAAAAATATAAAATGGGAAAATAATGTGGAGGAAGTGTATTTTAAAAAGAAAAAAAGCCTGTTTTTCTACGCTACTTATACGTATTGTCCTGATACTTATCCTAACTGTGGCTGTGTAAATCACGATAATTCTATTGTAAAAAATGGTACTCGTACTTCTCGCATTACTCTTAATCAAGTTTCTGGATTACCTGCCTTTCTTAAATTAAGAAAACAACGCTTTTTCTGCCGTAAATGCTCCCATAGTTTTACTGCTGATACAACTAGTATTGTTGACCGTAATGGTTT
>NZ_CAUQCL010000022.1:0-29838 GCF_963516875.1 uncultured Granulicatella sp.
GATAAAATTTGTCTTCTCTACATGAAAATATTGTATGGCATCAAAGCAAAAGTAAATGGGTTTACACTATTTGTTAAGATGTAATTTGATTAAAAAAGAAAATCTAGATTTAAAAGTGGGGTAAATCAGTTATAAACAAGCAAAAAAGCCCTGTAAATCAAGGCTTCTTCCTGTTGATTTAGATGCCCCCTACAGGGCTCGAACCTGTGACCCATAGATTAAGAGTCTACTGCTCTACCAACTGAGCTAAGGAGGCATTGATTACGTTTTTAGTATAGCACTTTGAAGTTAAAATGCAATTGTTTTTAGGATTTTTTTCAAAAAACGTAAAGTTTCAAAGTAACTTCTAGTTAAGTGTCAAAACTAGAAGTTAGTATGAGACTACATTTTTCGGTAGAATTAAGTATGGGACAAATGATGGTATAAAACTATGAAACACAAACATTTAACTCTATCTGATCGTATTGAAATTGAATTAGGTATTACACAAGGTTTTTCTTTTAGAAAGATTGCTTCAATCATTGAGAAGAATCCTTCTACTGTTTCAAAAGAAATAAAAAAACATCTAATCGTTAAACAACCAGATGAACATGAAAAGCTTTCTCCTTGCGAGCGTTTAAATAAGCCACCGTATTGTTGTAACAATTGTCCTTTTAAGCGTAGTAAATGTGGACATTGTAAACAATTTTACCACGCTAAGCATGCACAACGACAATATGAGGCTGAATTATCTTATTCTCGTGAAGGTATTGCGCTTAATAAGGAGAGTTTTTATGAAATAAATGATATTGTGTCAGAAGGAATTCATAAAGGTCAACATTTACATCATATTATCGTAACTAACGAACTATCGATTTCTCGTTCAACTCTTTATCGTTATGTTAAAAAAGGATATATGGATGTCGCTCCTATAGATTTTCCTCGTATTGTTAAATTTAAACCAAGAAAATCTCATGATTTACCTCCTATTCCTTCTAAGGATAAAGTTGGGCATCACTACAGTGACTTTTTAGAGATCCTTCATTCCGGTGACTATCATTATTGGCTTGAAATGGATACCGTTATTGGTCGTATTGGAGGTAAGGTCCTATTAACCTTCAATGTATCCTCTTGTAATTTTATATTCGCACAATTATTAGATAATAAATCGACTGCTCAAGTTGTTGAACACTTAAATCGCATCAAGCTTGATCTATTAAAAAATAAATTATCATTTTCTTCCCTTTTTCCTATTATATTAACCGATAATGGTGGTGAATTTGCCGATATTTCTTCGATTGAATCAGACGATGAGAATCACTGTCATCTTTTCTTTTGTGAACCTAATCGTCCTGATCAAAAGGCTCGTATCGAAAAAAATCATACATTGATTCGCGACTATTTCCCAAAGGGAACTTCTTTCGATGAATATACACAGGAGGATATTAACCTTGCTGTATCTCACTTAAATGGGGTTAAACGACAATCCTTAAATAATAAGTCAGCTTATGAATACTTTACCTTTATGTTTGGAGAAGCTGCTGCGAAAGCATTAGGTGTTCATTACATCGAACCCAATAACGTTATCCAATCACCAATATTATTTAAAAAATAATAGTATAAATCAAGATAAATTTTCATAAATAATCAACAGAACTTATTAAAATATTAATTAGAGAAAGGAAACATTTGTCCCACAGTAAATTCCAGCAACCTCGAACTTAGTTTGAGATGTTCTCGAACTGAGACAATGTCGTGCGCTCAAAATTTAGTTTCCTTTCTAAAAAAAACAACAGAAATCAAGATTTCTGTTGTTTTTTTATCGACTAGAACTTAGATTGGTACAAAAAAACTCTAATTTTCCATCTGTTCTCAGACTAAATTCAACTAATTTCTAAACTAGAATTTAGATTGAGAATTTACCTTTTTTCAAAAAATGCTAAAGTTTACTCAAAAAAATAGTTATTCAGTATCGTTTATGGTAGAATTATTGCGTATGACAATCAAGGAGTATTCTTTTTAGCGTGCTTACTTTAGAAATATAAGAAGGTGAGTTTTTCGTCTGTTTATATTTCTAAAAGTAGGTTTAAAAGATACTCTTAAAAAGAAGAAAAGGAGAATCGATATGTCAGAAAAAAAAGTATATAGCTATGAATGGGGCGGAAGACTGTTACAAGTTGAAATCGGCCAATTAGCAAAACAAGCAAATGGTGCTGTCTTAGTTCGTTATGGAGATACAGTGGTATTAACAGCAGCCGTTGGTACAAAACAAGCAAAGGATACAGATTTCTTCCCATTAACAGTGAACTATGAAGAAAAAATGTATGCAGCAGGTAAAATTCCTGGAGGATTTATTAAACGTGAAGGACGTCCAAGTGAACATGCGACATTAACAGCTCGTTTAATTGACCGTCCAATTCGTCCAATGTTTGCAGAAGGTTTCCGTAATGAAGTTCAAATTACAAATACTGTAATGTCTGTAGATCCAAACTGTCCACCAGAAATGGCAGCAATGTTTGGTTCAAGTTTAGCATTATGTATTTCAGATATTCCATTTGATGGTCCAATTGCTGGGGTAGATGTTGGTCGTGTAAACGGAGAATACGTGATTAACCCTACAACTGAACAAGCTGAATTATCAGATATCGAATTATCTGTAGCAGGTACTGCAACTGCGATTAACATGGTAGAAAGCTCTGCTAAAGAAGTGAGCGAAGAAGATATGTTAGGAGCATTATTATTCGGTCACGAAGAAATTAAAAAATTAGTAGCTTTCCAACAACAAATCGTTCAAGAAATTGGAAAAGAAAAAATGGAAGTAACATTGCTATCATTTGATCCAGAAATCGAAAAACAAGTGAAAGACTTATTCAGTCAAGCAATGATTAATGCAATCCAAACAGAAGAAAAATTAGCTCGTGAAGAAAATATTGAAAAAGTTAAAGAAACTGCCTTAGAACATTTTGAAGCTGTTTTAGAAGACAATGATGAAAAAGCAGGCTTATTAAAACAAGTTTCTCAATTAGTGGATAATCTTGAAAAAGACGAAGTACGTCGTTTAATTACTGAAGAAAAAGTACGTCCTGATGGTCGTAAAATTGATGAAATTCGTCCATTGTCTTCAGAAATTGACTTATTACCACGTGTTCACGGTTCAGGTTTATTTACTCGTGGACAAACTCAAGCATTAACTTCAGCTACATTAGCACCTTTAGGAGAATATCAAGTCATTGATGGTTTAGGAATTGAAGAAGGTAAACGATTCATCCACCACTACAATTTTCCACAATTCTCTGTAGGTTCAGTAGGTCGTGCTGGAAGCCCAGGTCGTCGTGAAATTGGTCACGGTGCTTTAGGGGAACGTGCATTGAAACAAGTCATCCCAACTCCAGAAGATTTCCCTTATACAATTCGTCTTGTATCAGAAGTATTAGAATCAAATGGTTCATCTTCTCAAGCAAGTATTTGTGCGGGAACACTAGCCTTAATGGCAGCAGGTGTACCAATTAAAGCACCTGTAGCGGGTATTGCGATGGGATTAATTTCTGATGGTACAAACTATACAGTATTAACAGATATCCAAGGGTTAGAAGACCACTTAGGAGATATGGACTTTAAAGTTGCTGGTACAACAACTGGTATTACAGCTTTACAAATGGATATTAAAATCCAAGGAATTACGGAACAAATTTTACGTGAAGCATTAACGCAAGCGAAAAAAGCTCGTTTTGAAATTTTAGAAGAATTAACTTCTACAATTGCTGAACCTCGTAAAGAGTTAAGCCCATATGCACCTAAGATTGAAATGATTTCTATTCACCCAGATAAAATTAAAGTTGTTATCGGTCGTGGTGGAGAAACAATCAATAGCATTATTGATGAAACTGGCGTTAAAATTGATATCGATCAAGAAGGTCATGTATCCATCGCTTCAACTGATGCTGCAATGATTCAACGTGCAAAAGAAATTATTGAAGATTTAACACGTGAAATCGAAGTTGGACAAGTTTATGAAGGAACTGTTCGCCGTATTGAAAAATTCGGAGCTTTTGTTGAAATTGCAAAAGGAAAAGATGGATTAGTTCACATCTCTGAATTAGCGCATGAACGTGTGGCGAAAGTAGAAGATGTATTAGCGATTGGAGATAAAGTAAAAGTAAAAGTTACTGAAATTGATGGACAAGGTCGTATCAACTTATCTCGTAAAGCATTAATCGAAAAAGAAGCTTAATCATTCATAAAATGAGGCTAGGAAAACCCTAGCCTCATTTTTTATTTCCAAGAAAAAATATGAAATGTTAGTCAAAAAATCGTAAATATGTTATTCTAGAATAAGAATGTAAACAAGTTGGTAAGACAAAATACAACAAATAAATAAGATGAGGTGAACTATGAGTTCAATTAAAATAATGGCGCTAGGAGGCGTTCGAGAAAACGGTAAGAGTTTATATGCCGTTGAAGTAGATGAAGATATTTTCGTCTTAGATTGTGGATTGGTTTATCCAGAAGACGAATTATTAGGAATCGATGTCGTGATTCCAGATTTTACTTATTTAGAAGAAAACAAAGATCGGATTGCAGGAGTATTTTTAACCCATGGTCATGCGGATGCAGTAGGAGCTCTTCCTTATTTTCTAAAAAATATTCAAGCACCAGTTTTTGGGACAGAATTAACGATTGCTTTAGCAAAATATTATGTAGAGTCTTCTAAACAAGTAAAAGGATTTGATGATTATCATATCGTCACTGAAAATACAGAAATTGATTTTGAATCTGTAACGGTGAAATTTTTCAAAACAACCCATACTATTCCAGATTCAGTAGCGATTGTTTTAAAAACAGCAGACGGAAGTATTGTTTATACTGGAGATTTTAAGTTTGACCAAAGTGCTGCCGTTGGCTATCAAAGTAATTTTGGCCGTATTACGGATATTGGAGAAGAATATGTTTTAGCCTTATTAAGTGATTCTAGTGATGCTGAAAGTTATGAGGAAAATGTTAGTGATCGTAGAATTGAAGCTAGTATTTTAGATACATTTAGAGATGCTACAGGTCGTATTATTGTAGCTTGTGTGGCAAGTAATATTTTACGTATTCAACAAGTCTTTAATGCAGCTTATGAATCAGGGCGCAAGATTTTCTTAACAGGTGCGGAATTAGAAGAAATTGTGAATATCGCATTGAAATTAAATAAATTAACGGTTCCTTCAGAAGATTTATTCGTAACAGCACGTGAATTAAAACGTTTGGCAGATGATGAAATTGTTGTATTAGAAACAGGAAATGTGGGCGAACCAATTAAAGCTCTACAAAAAATGGCACAAGGTCGTCACCGCCAAGTGAATTTACATCAAGGAGATTTAGTTTATATTGCGACAACTCCTTCAACTGCAATGGAAACAGCAATTGCTCGTACGAAAGATATGATTTATCGTGCAGAAGCTGAAGTCGTTGAAATGGCACATAATTCGAAAGCGAGCGGACACGCAACTCCAAATGATTTAAAACTAATGATGAATTTATTACAACCAACATTCTTCATTCCAGTTCAAGGGGAATATCGTAGCTTATTAGCTCATGCTGAATTAGCGCATGAATTAGGCATTCCATATTCTAATATTTTCATTCCTGGTAAAGGGGATGTTATTGAAATTTCTAATGGAAGAATGACAGCTACTGGCCAAGTTCAAGCGGGAAATGTTTTAGTAGACGGAATTGGTGTTGGTGATATCGGCAATATCGTATTAAAAGATCGTAAGATTTTATCAGAAGATGGAATTTTCGTAGTCGTTGTAACGATTTCTAGACGTTTAGGAAAAATTCTATCCGGACCACAAATTGTATCTCGAGGCTTTGTTTATATGAAGACAAGTGAAGAGTTATTACAAGAATCTCAAAAAATTGTCACAGATATTGTAGAAGAAAACTTAGCAAGTGATAATTTTGAATGGCCACGTTTAAAACAAGAAGTACGTGATGGATTAAGTCGCTACTTATTTGAACAAACAAAACGTCGTCCGGTAATTCTTCCAATTATTATGGAAGCTTCACATTATAAAAAAGATTAAGTTGTATCGTTGAAAGGGGAACATTCATGGGTTCAAAAGCAGTTAAAATTATGTTAGAAGTGTTGTTAGCTATTGCTGTTGCTAGTGGGCTTTCTTACATTCCAGCAATTGGAGGAAATGTAGTCATTGACTTTGCTATTATTCCTTTAATTTTACTTTCTCTTCGTCATGGAGGAATTTGGGGAGCAATCGCAAGTATTTTATTTGGTCTTCTACATGCTGTCTTACATCCAAGTGGAACAGGATATATTGTTGTTCCATTCCATGATTCTGTAATGGGATATGGATTTGTAGCTTTTGCGGGATTCTTTGCTAGAAATACGGTTCGTACAGCATTTAACGCTCGTATTTCTTCTACAGTATTAAATGTTGTAACAGCTAGCATTATTGCAACATTTGTTAGCTATGGTTTCCATGCTATTGCTAGTGCAATTGGAGCACCAACATTATTTGCAACTGAAAAAGTTGCTTTAGCAAGTGGATTTTTAGGCTTTTCAGCAAACTTTATTGCTACATTAGTCGTAACACTAGTAGTATTAGTAACGTTGATTTATGTAAAACGTGATATTTACATTCCAAAAGGAACAAGATACTTATCTCGAAAAGAAAAATCTCACTTATTAAATGACTAGAATAATAAATTGGGTGGGAAAACAGTTTTTGTTTTCCCACATTTTTTCTAAGTAGAAGGGAAGGAGAGCAAAATGGATTTATTAACACTTATAATTTCAGGTTTAGTATTTATCAATACACTTGGAGCAATTATTACTGTATTTAGAGAACCAAGAGAGATTTCTGCTACATGGGCTTGGTTATTAGTCTTAGTCTTTTTCCCATTTTTAGGGTTTATTATTTATTTCTTTTTTGGAAGAAAAATTAGTAAAGATCGGATTTTTGATTTGAAATCTCAAGACACATTTCGAATTAGAAAACGAGCCGAAACTCAATTAGAAGAATTAGAACAAGATAATACTTTTTTTGAAGATTTATATTTAAAAGAATTAGCCGTTCTTTTTTTAGAAAGTGATGAATCTGTTATTACAAAAGGAAATCAAGTTGAAATTATGACGTCTGGACAGGAGAAATTTACTCAGTTAAAAGAAGATTTGAGAAATGCTAAAGACCATATTCATATCGGCTATTATATTTTTAATGATGATGAATTAGGCCATGAAATATTAGAGATTTTAGTTGAAAAAGCGCAGCAAGAAGTCGAAGTTTTAGTGCTATATGATGCATTAGGGGCTCGTTTTACAAAACAAAAATTTTGGAAGAAACTGCACGATGCGGGTGGACGTTCAGAAGCCTTTTTTGGGTATACATTTGGGATTATTAATTTGCGGATGAACTATCGTAATCACCGTAAAATTGTTGTTATTGATGGAAAAATTGGCTATGTGGGTGGCTTTAATATAGGGGACGAATATTTAGGAAAGGGAAAACTGGGCCACTGGAGAGATACCCATTTAAGAATTAGAGGGAATGCTGTATTATCTCTTCAAGCTCGTTTCTTTATTGATTGGAATGCGACAGCTTCAGAACGATATCAAAAAACATTTTCTGAGCGATATTTTCCTACTTTAGAATGTTTAGGAGATACAGCGATGCAAATCGTTTCAACAGGTCCAGATAATGATTATCAAAAAATTAAAATGGGATTTGTTAAAATGATTTATATGGCGAAAAAATCAATTGATATTCAAACGCCTTATTTTATTCCAGATGAAAGTGTTCTGGAAGCTTTGCAAGTAGCTGCTCTTTCAGGGGTAAAAGTACGGATTATGGTTCCATGTAAACCGGATCATCCATTTGTTTATCGTGCAACAGAATATTATTGTCGGAATTTATTAAAAGACGGTGTAGAAATTTATTTATACGAAGAAGGTTTCTTGCATGCAAAAACAATGGTCGTAGATGGCGTTGCTTCTACAGTTGGAACCTCTAATTTTGATATGCGAAGTTTCCGATTGAATTTTGAAATTAATGCGTTTATTTATGATGAGGAAATTTCATGTAAGCTACAAGATATTTTTGAGAAAGATATTGAGAACTGTTTATTAGTAGATGAAGAGTATTTTAAAAAGCAATCTCCGTGGAAAAAATTTAAACAAAAATTCTCCAGACTGCTTTCTCCGATATTATAATTTTTTATAAAAGACTTTATTACTATAGCAAGGACGCCAGCAGCTTCGCTTTGCGAATCTCATGGCTAAAAATTGAGCCAAGGTCTCAATTTTTATTTGAAACAAAGTACGAAAAAAAGACAAAAAGATACTACCTATGCTATAATGTAAGTGGAAATTTTTTTAAATTGTCAAAGATTAAGCGTTAGTCTGTTGTCGCAGACCTAACGCTTTTTGACTATCATAAGGTTTGTGCGATTGAAGTATTTTATAGATAATTCTAAGCATTTTATGACCACAAGCAATAATAGCTTTCATTTTACTTCCTCTGCTAGATATTCGCTGATAGAAAACTGAAAAGGTTTCCTCTTTAACACGTTGAACACTTAACACCGACATTACTAAGGCTTGTTTAAGATATTTATTGCCTTGCGTCGTGTGCGAAGATTTCTTTACACCGGCACTTTCGTTAGAACCCGGACACATTCCAGCCCATGAAGCTAAGTTCTTATCAGTTTTAAAAGCTTCAACATTTGGACCGATTTCAGCTAATATAGTGGCACAACAATTATCACTGATACCAGGAATTGTTAGAAGAAGTTGATATTCTTCAGGGAAATGTTCTAAAATATATTCGTTTATTTCTTTATTAAGTTCATCTGATATCTTTTTATGAAGTTTATATTCTTCCATGCATTCTTTAATAAGAAAACGATCTACTGTAGATAATTTACCATCCATAGCTTCAATTAATTGTCTAGTAGAGGCTTTTATTCGACCGTGTATACAACTTTCGACATTATCTTCATTGATAACTTCTCCATTAATAAATAAAGTTAATAAAGCTTGTCCAGTCTTGCAGAAAATGTCTGCTAAGTAACTTGTTATTTTAATATTAGCTCTTTGTAAAATAACATGGATATGATTTTTTATTTGAGTTAAACGTTGTTTTACTGAGAGACGATAACGAGTTAAATAACGTAATTGAAGCACTTCTTGAGAAGGGATATAAGATTGGTTAATTAAACCACACCTACCAAGTTGTGCAATCCACTCAGCATCCTTGACGTCTGTCTTACGACCAGGGACATTTTTAATATGTTGAGGATTGGCAAGGATTAATTCTAAGTCGGAATCAGAGAAGATATTGAAAAGAGGAATCCAATATTGTCCTGTGCTTTCGAAGAAAACATGCGTAACTTGATGTTCAAGTATCCAATTAAGAGCTGCTTTTAATTCTTTAGTTGTGGTACCAAAGCTTGTTTGATATTTTTTAGGTTCGTTTGAAGTTAGAGGACCATCTAAAATACAACAAACAATGGATTTTTGATGTACATCAATCCCACAACATACTGGGTGCATTACTTGCATAATAAAACCTCCTATTCTAATTGTTTAAGAACAATGGAACAGAAGGTAAAATGTAATTTTATTTTCATGCTCTAGGCATAATCGAGTTTTCTCATGACCCCTGTTCATCCAGTTTTCCTGACAGGAACGACAATTCCCCAATAAATTGAACGGATTAGTATTGTTCTCTAACGTAAGTATAATACCAAATTTTGTTTCTGTCATGAGTAAGACGGTGAAACCGTCTTGGAGTTTTCCTGTAACAGAAGGCAAAAGCCTTCTGTTACTACTGCTATGGTAATAAGTTTTTTATGTTTAGTTGTCATAAAAAAAGAGGCAAAAATCATAGTAATGAATTTTGACTCCTTGTTTTATCTAACTTTTGGGTTGCAGTACATTTATCTCCCTAAGAAAAAAGACTTCTCATTGTAGTGCAGGTAAATTTGAGACCTAGGCTCAAATTTTAGCCAAGAGACACCACAGGTGGCTACTGGCGTTCTAATACTACAATATCAGAAGTCTTATTTTTTATACTTGAATGGCAGAAACAACTTGTTCTAAGTTTAAAATCATGGTTAAATCTTCGCTTAGAAAAACAAAATGATTGTTTGGTTGAATACAGCTTTTAATAATGCCTTTTTTAGTAAATTGTTGTAATTCACCTTTTGAATTATATTGTTCAAATAAAAGAGTAATTTCTTTTTTGAAATAGTAACTATTATGAATCGTCTCAACAACATCAATTAATGGCATTACAGGTGTAAATGAAGTTGATTCTGTTGGAAATTGTAAACTATTTAATAATGGTTGAATAAATGAATGAAATGGTTTTTTATATTGTTCCATAATTGGACCTCCCGAACAAATGTTTGTATTTGTATTATACGAACATTTGTTCTGAAATGCAAACATTATTTTAAAAAAATAAAAAATATTTTTAAAAAAGGTAGAGTTTCTTCCTATTAAACTATAATGATAATAGAGAAGAGTAGAATAGAATTATCGTTTGATACATTTAAGAAAGCAAGGTATAATAACAAAAGTAGGAATTTATTATCGAATCCAGACCTATGAGATGGGAGGTGTACTATGAGCCAAAAAATTGTAGAATCTGTTCAAGCTATTGAAAATCAAGCTCAACAATTAAAAGAAGATTTTCAAAAGAAAATTGATGAAGCAAAAATTCAAGCGAATCAAAAGATTTCTGAATCTAAAAAGAATGTAGATATCGCTTTGACGAATTATGAAAAAGAATTAGAGGATAAATATTCTCAAAAGAAATTGGATTTCCAAGAAGAATTAGCATCTCTTCAAAACGAAGAAATTCAACAAATACAACAAGTATTTGAAGCCAATCGACAAGAATTGGTTCAGGAAACAATTAAGGAGGTGTTAAAACGATATGGCAATTGCTAAAATGAAAAAATTGATGTTTATTGCACCAAATCGTATTCAAAGCCAATTGATGGACGCGGTTCAAGAATTACAATCATTAGAATTCATTTCCTTAAGTCAAGGGCAATCCATGTTAGAAGAATCAAAACCTTCGAATCAAAAAAATCTTCAAGAGTTAGAAAGTAAAGTAGAACGATTACAAGAAGATATTCGCTTTTTAGAAAAATATCTAAAACAACCTTCACTCATGAAAAAATTGAAAACTAAGAAAGAAACGTTTACGATTGAAGAACTTCAACAAACCGTTTCTAATTGGGATTATCAAGAATTAATGGAGAGTGTTGAAAAGTATCGAGTACAACTACAAAAATTTGAAGAGAAAAACGCAGAGCTTATTGAAACTGAGACTCTACTTAGAAAATGGGGAAATTTAGACTTCCATCCAAAGGAAATCTTTAAACAACCATTTACGAAGACGAAAATGGGGACGATTCCTCAAACAACGGATAATCGTTATTTAGAAAGTCTAAAAGAGAGTCAGTGGATTGTCGTTCAGGAAGTGTATCATACAAGAGAAGAAGTTGGAGTATTTGCAACTTATTCAAGAAAACATCAACAAGAAGCTAAAGAAGAATTAGCGAAAGTGAATTTTAGTGTGACATGGTACCCATTTGACCATAGCCCTAAAGAAGAATTGCAATTGAATTTAGAACGTCAAAAGCAATTAAAAGAAGCTAAAAATTCATTCCTACAAGAAATGCAACAACAAGAGGATCTTGTTAGAAAATTAAAATTGTATTGTGAATATGCGTTTAATGAATGGCAAAAAGAAATTGCAAAAGAACAATTGTATTCAGGAGAGCATTTATTCTGCTTACATGGTTATTTATGTGATGATGTGGTGGAACAAGCAAAACAACAAATAGAAGAGTATGGAATTGCTTCTCAAGTGACCGTAGTAGAATTGGACATTGACCCAGAAGAATATGAAGAAACTCCTACTGTTTTGAAAAACCATTCGCTCATTAAACCATTTGAAATGATGATTGAGATGTATGGTTTACCAAAATATGGAGAGGTGGATCCAACGCCATTTACAGCGCCGTTTTATCTTGTGTTCTTTGGAATGATGTCTGCAGATATAGGATATGGACTTGTTTTATGGTTAGCAACTTTCCTTGCGTTAAAACTATTTGTATTAGATAAAGGAATGAAACGTAATTTAATGTTCTTCCATTTATTAAGTTATCCAACAGTAGCTTGGGGAATTATCTTTGGTTCATTCTTTGGAGTGGATATGCCATTCCAACCGTTATCGCTTTCAAAAGATTTAACGACGATTATGATTTTATCAATCATTTTTGGGGTTATTCAAATTATTGTAGGTCTATTGATTGGGGCTTATAGTAATTGGAAGAAAAAAGATTATGCTAATGCGTATACCACTCATATTGGATGGTTAGCGATTATTTTCGGCTTAATTTTATATTTAGTAGGTTCGATGATTTTAAATATACCGATTCTTGCAACTATTGGATCATATGTAGCGATGATTGCAGCGGTACTAATTGTTATCGTATCTATGTTGACAAGTTCGAATAAATTTGCGGGCTTGGCAAGTGGGTTATATAACTTATATGGTATTAGTGGTTATGTGGGAGATGTTGTCAGCTATACTCGTTTGATGGCTTTAGCTGTATCAGGCGGTAGTATTGCAGCAGCGTTTAACATGTTAGTGACTTTCTTACCACCAGTAGCAAGAGTGACAGTAGGAATTTTTCTGTTAATTGCGCTTCATGGGCTAAATATTTTCCTAACATTTTTAGGAGCTTATGTTCATGGATTAAGATTACAGTTTGTAGAATTCTTTGGTAAATTCTATGAAGGTGGAGGAAGAGCTTTAAAACCATTTAAAACGTATGAAAAATATATTGAAACAAAACAAAAATCAAATCAATAAGATGGAGGAAGATTTATTATGACAAACTGGTTAACATTTTTTACTGAAAATTCTGGAGGTTTTATTTTCGCAGCGTTAGGAATGGCTGTAGCAAGTATTTTTTCAGGAATTGGTTCTTCAAAAGGTGTAGGGATTGCAGGGGAAGCTGCAGCGGCGTTAATTAAAGAACAACCTGAAAAATTCGTTCAAGCATTAATTTTACAATTATTACCTGGTACTCAAGGGATTTATGGATTCATCATTGCATTCTTCATTATGCAAAAAATGAGCGCAACAATGCCTTTAAGTTCTGGTTTATACTTATTAATGGCAGCTTTACCAATTGCATTTACAGGTTTATTATCTGGTATTGCTCAAGGGAAAGTAGCAGCAGCTGGTATTCAAATTTTAGCGAAAAAACCAGAAGAATCTACTAAAGGGATTATCTTTGCAGCCATGGTTGAAACTTATGCAATCTTAGGATTATTGGCTTCATTCTTAATTATCAATCAATTAGGTTAGGAGTTGGAACGTTTGAAAGATTTAGAGCAACTAAAACAACAAGTATTAAAAGAAGTCAAAGAAGATTTCTCACATCAATTGGCTGTTGCTACTAAAGAAGAAGAAGAACGTACAAATGTCATGAATGCAACTTTAGCAGAACAAGAAGTGGCAAAGAAAACTCAATTAAAACAACGTGCAAAACAACTTTGGGATAAAGAAAAACAATCTTTAGTCAATGCGAGTAAAAAAGAAATATTACAAGAAAAAAGACGATTACTCGATAGCGTGTTTGATGAAGTTTACTCCTTAATGTCTGGATGGAGTGGCGTAACATTAGTACAGTTTATTCAATCGGCAGTAGCTCAATTACCTAAACAAGAGAAAATTACATTAGTGTTAGGGGAAGCAACAGCAAGTCAATTATCACAAGAAGATATTCACCAATTAACGAATACTTCTGAATTAGAAGTGGCCCAAACGACTTTAAAACAAAAAGTTGGATTTGTTTTACAACAATCAGGAATTGAATACAACTATTTATTCGATGCACTATTAAAGGATTTAAAACAAGAATACTCACCAGAGTTAGCTAAAAAAGCTTTTGAAAGATAGGAGGGGTTTCAATGAATGATTTAGCTTATTCAGGAATCAATACTACTGTTCGTATTTTAGAACAACAATTACTTTCAAAAGATATCATGAATAGTTTATTAGCTTCAAAAGAATTACAACAAGCTTTAGAAGTGTTACAAAAAACGGCTTATGGTTTTCAAACGGATGAATTATTGCAAACGAAGCAATTTGATGCGGTATTAATGAAGCATTTAAAACAACAGTATGAAGAATTATATGAATTAACTCCTACACCTGAATTGTTAGATATTTTTTCAATTCGTTATACGTATCATAATTTAAAAGTGTTATTAAAAGAAAAATTTGCTAAAAAAGATTTTTCACATTTATTAGTACCCATTGGTCGGTATTCATTAGCAACCTTAAAACAATTAGTAGAAACTCGAGATTCTCAAGATGTTCCTAGCGTTATGGTAACAGCCGTTCGAGAAGCTTATGAAGATTTTGAGAATTTTGAACGATTAGAAACTGCTGATGTTTTTATGGATACTTATTATTTTAGACATTTAAGAATGTTAGAACGTGAATTGCAAGATGATAAAGTGACAGAATTTGTTAATTTAATGATTGATTTAGAAAATATTGCTACTTTAATTCGAGCAAGTGCTCAAAAACAATCAAGAAGCTTTTTACAAACGGTATTATCAAATGAAGGAACGGTATCGAAAACGCACTTAATCGATACATTCCAAGAATTAGGTTGGGCGTCATTATTACAATTATTTGATGGTGTTTCTTATAAAGAAGAATTGGAAAGTATTTTATCGCAAGAAAACATTTCTGTATTGAAATTAGAATTGTTGAAAGACGAATGTATTTATCGTTATTTAAAAGATGCGACATTCGATGCTTTTGGACCTTATCCATCCCTTGCCTATATTCATGCTAGTGAAATGGAAGTGAAAAATATTCGATTGATTTTAGTAGGAATCGATAATGGGTTTAGTGAAGAACAATTAAGAGAAAGGATGCGACCAGTTTATGGCTCATAAAATTGCAGTTGTTGGAGATAAAGACTCAGTCCTTCCTTTCAAAATTCTTGGTTTTGATGTGTTTCCTGCTCACGAAAGTTTAGAAGCAAGAGAAACCATTGATCGATTAGCAAGTGAGGAGTATGGAATTATTTATGTAACAGAAGCGATTGCCTCTGAAATTGCTGAAACGATTCGTCGTTATGATGCAGTTGTTTCACCAGCAATCATTTTAATTCCAAATCATAAAGGTTCAT
This sequence comes from uncultured Granulicatella sp., assembly GCF_963516875.1. Classification (GTDB taxonomy): domain Bacteria; phylum Bacillota; class Bacilli; order Lactobacillales; family Aerococcaceae; genus Granulicatella. Next base: position 15,220 of record NZ_CAUQCL010000022.1, read on the forward strand.
TATCCATTGGAAAATCAAGAATTCAAGAAAATGTGGAAAAGGCTGTAGGTCAAAATATTTTATAATTCGTAAAATTTAGTTAAGAGGAGGTACTTCGGTGAAGAGCGGAAGAATCGTAAAAGTATCAGGACCATTAGTGACCGCTGAAGGTATGGAAGATGCAAATATTCAAGATATTTGTCATGTAGGTCACCTTGGACTGATTGGTGAAATTATTGAGATGCGTAAAGGCGTTGCCTCTATTCAAGTTTATGAAGAAACGTCTGGAATAGGACCAGGAGAACCAGTAACAACGACAGGAGAAGCACTTTCTGTTGAATTAGCTCCCGGAATTATCTCTCAAATGTTTGATGGGATTCAACGTCCATTGAATACATTTAAAGAAGTATCTAACAGTGACTTTTTAGTTCGTGGAACAGTAGTAGCCCCATTAGATCGTCAAAAAGAATGGGAGTTTCATGCAACAGTAGCAGTTGGACAAACTGTTGAAGCTGGAGATATTGTAGGTTATGTACAAGAAACAAAAGTTGTTCAACATAAAATTATGATTCCTTATGGAGTAAAAGGAACAGTAACAAGTATTTCAAGTGGAACATATCGTATTGAAGACACGGTTTATACGATTGAAACAGCAGAAGGAGAAAAATCTTTCAATCTCATTCAACGTTGGCCTGTTCGTCAAGGACGTCCATTTAAAGTGAAGAAAAATACGGAAGTTCCAATGTTAACAGGACAACGTGTCATCGATACTTTCTTCCCTGTAACAAAAGGGGGAGCTGCAGCTGTACCTGGCCCATTCGGAGCTGGTAAAACAGTTGTTCAGCACCAAATTGCAAAATGGTCTGACGTAGATATCGTAGTTTACGTAGGTTGCGGTGAACGTGGAAATGAGATGACAGACGTATTAAATGAGTTCCCAGAATTAATTGACCCAACAACTGGTGAATCAATTATGGAAAGAACGATTTTAATTGCGAACACATCGAATATGCCTGTAGCAGCTCGTGAAGCTTCGATTTATACAGGGATTACCATTGCAGAGTATTTCCGTGATATGGGATACAGTGTTGCGATTATGGCGGATTCGACATCTCGTTGGGCAGAAGCATTACGTGAAATGTCAGGACGTTTAGAAGAAATGCCTGGGGATGAAGGATATCCTGCTTACTTAGGTAGCCGTATTGCAGAATATTATGAACGTGCTGGACGTGTCGTTACTTTAGGTAGCGAAGGCCGTGAAGGTACTATTACTGCTATCGGAGCAGTATCACCTCCAGGGGGAGATACTTCAGAGCCTGTTACTCAAAATACATTACGTGTTGCTAAAGTATTCTGGGGATTAGATGCAACATTGGCGCAAAAACGTCACTTCCCATCTATGAACTGGTTAACTTCTTATTCTTTATACAATCAAGAAGTTGGAAAATATATGGATGAACACATTTATGAAAATTGGTCATCTATGGTTCAACATGCGATGCAAACATTGCAAGAAGAAGCAAGCTTAGAAGAAATTGTACGTTTAGTTGGTTTAGAGTCATTGTCTGAAAAAGACCGTTTAACAATGACAATTGCGAAATCAATTCGTGAAGATTACTTACAACAAAATGCATTTGACGATGTGGATACATTCACTTCTCGTGAAAAACAATACCGTATGTTAGATTTAATTTTAACATTTGAAGAACAAGCAAGACATGCGATGAGCGTCGGAGCTTATTATGCAGAAATTATGGATGGCACAGAAGAAATTCGTGACCGTATTGCTCGTTCAAAATATATTCCAGAAAGTCAAATGGAACAATTTACAGCAATTAAAGAACAAATTCAAGAAGATGTTAAAGCAACTATTCAAAAAGGAGGAATGACAAATGCTTAAAGAATATCGTACGATTAGTGAAGTTGTCGGCCCTCTAATGATGGTTGAACAAGTAGAAGGCGTTAAATTTGATGAGTTAGTAGAAATCCAATTACAAAATGGAGAAACTCGTCATGGACAAGTACTAGAAGTTCATGAAGATAAAGCGATGGTGCAAATTTTCGAAGGACCTAGCGGCATTAACATTCGTGATTCCAAAGTACGTTTTAAAGGGAAACCTTTATCCTTAAATGTATCAGAAGATATGGTGGGACGTATTTTTGATGGAATGGGAAATGTGATTGATGGTGGTCCTGAATTATTACCGGAAGCATCATTAGATGTGAATGGACAAGCGATTAATCCAGTTTCTCGTGACTATCCGGATGAATTTATTCAAACAGGGATTTCAGCAATCGACCATTTAAATACATTAGTTCGTGGACAAAAATTACCAGTATTCTCTGGTTCAGGTTTACCTCATAAAGAATTAGCAGCTCAAATTGCTCGTCAAGCAACGGTGTTAAATAGCGATGAAAAATTTGCGGTAGTATTTGCTGCGATGGGGATTACCTTTGACGAAGCAGAATACTTTATGGAAGATTTCCGTAAAACAGGGGCGATTGATCGTTCAGTAATGTTTATTAACTTAGCGAATGACCCAGCGATTGAAAGAATTGCGACTCCTAAAATTGCCTTAACAACAGCTGAATATTTAGCGTATGAAAAAGACATGCACGTGTTAGTGATCATGACAGATATGACAAACTACTGTGAAGCATTGCGTGAAATTTCTGCAGCTCGTCGTGAGGTTCCAGGTCGTCGTGGATATCCAGGTTACTTATATACAAACTTATCGACATTATATGAACGTGCGGGACGTTTAGTAGGACGTAAAGGGTCTGTAACTCAAATTCCAATTTTATCAATGCCTGAAGATGATATTACACACCCAATTCCAGACTTAACAGGTTATATTACTGAAGGTCAAATTATTTTGGATCGTGCATTAGATAAACAAGGGATTCAACCTCCAATCAATGTATTGCCATCTCTTTCTCGTTTGAAAGATAAAGGTTCAGGTGAAGGGAAAACTCGTAAAGACCATGCTTCAACGATGAACCAATTATTTGCTGCCTATGCAACAGGAAAACAAGCAAAAGAATTAGCAGTCGTTTTAGGGGAATCTGCTTTATCAAAAACAGATAAATTATATGTTGAATTTACAGATCGATTCGAAAAAGAATACATCAGCCAAGGATTCCAAACGAATCGTACCATTCAAGAAACATTAGATTTAGGTTGGGAATTACTATCAATTTTACCTCGTACGGAATTAAAACGTATCAAGGATGAAATGCTTGATGAATTTTTACCTAAAGGGGAGTGATTCCTAAATGGTGAGATTAAATGTAAAACCAACAAGAATGGAATTGTCGAAATTAAAACAGAGATTAACCGTTTCTGTTCGTGGTCATAAATTATTAAAAGATAAGCAAGATGAATTAATGAGACAATTCATTGAGTTAATTCGTAAAAATAATGAATTACGTGATCAAGTTGAAAAACGTTTAACAGCAGGAATGAAAAGTTTTGTGTTAGCAAAAGCAACACTAGAAGAAGCTTTTATTGAAGAACTAGTAGCAATTCCTCCACAAAGTGTCACATTGAATTTACAAGAAAAAAATATTATGAGTGTTTCTGTTCCAGAAATGAATTTTACGGTAGTAGAACAAAATCAAGAGAGTGATTTTAAATATGGTTATTTAAACTCCAATAGTGAGATTGATCATTCAATTGAAGAAATTTCTGCAGTGTTACCCGATTTATTATCATTAACAGAAATTGAAAAAACTTGTCAGTTATTAGCTGATGAGATTGAAAAAACACGTCGAAGAGTAAATGCTTTAGAATATCGTATGATTCCTCAATTAGAAGAGACGATTTACTACATTGAAATGAAGTTAGAAGAACAAGAACGTGCAAGTATTACTCGTATTATGAAAGTAAAAGATATGGGTCAAAAATCTTAATGAATAATAATGAAACGAGCATCTCGCAAATAGAGATGCTCGTTTTTGTATCGTTATTTTAACCAAATATGAAATGAATGAGGATCAACCTCTTTTTTGGAGAGGACGGTACTTTCACTAATTTGATAACGTAATAGTTTATTGCCTACTAAAATTAATAAAGTGTCATCATCTATTTGTTTTACATCTTTTAAATGATCTGTATTTATATCAAAACCGAATTCAGATAAATCGATGAATTGTGAGGTCTGATTCGTTAAATGAAATAGGCTGAATCCGATTTTTTTAGAATAAACTATCGAATGTTCAATGGCGACTAAATCACTATTTAATTCAAAGAGGTTGTTAGGCGCAATTTCAGGTAAATCGATGAACTCCTTTGTTCCTGAATCCATATCATAGTGGAACAGTTGCCCTAGAATTATTTTTTCCTTCGTAGAGTCTTTACGATAACCACTTGAAGTAGCGTATAAGTGATTTCCTTTTACAAAGCTATCATTAAAGTAATAAGTGACCTCTGCTTGGTCGAATAACGGTTCTTTATGATCTAACTGTAATTTGCTGTCATGAATTGAAAAATGATATAAATTATTTAGGTTCTGATGATTTGAATCACCTTTGACATCTGTTCCTAAAAAATAAAGATGATTCCCTTCGTTTGAAAAGTCTGAAAGAATGACTGGTTTCTCAAAAATATATTTATCTAATTTTTTTAATGTTGGATCAAAAGTTGCTAAAAAATTTGAGGCAGAAGTGAAATAGTAATCAGGATTTGATCCAGAAGAGGTATAAGCATAGTCATTTGTTTTATGATATTTGATTTCCCCTGCTTTAAAGTCGATAGATGTTACTCTTCCAATGACTCCGTGAGGTTTTCCTTCCTCAGAAAATACTAAATAACGATTGGAAAGTTCTGCACGTTTAACGGTCGGATTGATTTGCCCTTTAACAATTTCTACTTTTTCATTAGAAACTTTTTTGAGTTCTACATCGTCTAATTGGTATCCTTCAATGTTGTGGTAACCGACTATATAAAAATCAGCATCTGATGAGATAGAGAAATGCTTTGTGAGTGATTCGAAAATCTTTGGTGTCAAGAAAAGTCCTAATATTACTAGTACAATAACAACAGGAAAAATAAATTTTAGTTTTTTCGATTTCTTCTTCATAAATGATTTCCCCTTCCGTACTAAAATGTAAACCTTTTCATTTCTATCTTTATTATATTTAAATTTTAGAAGAAAGTCAATTATTATGTACGTTATTTCACAATAAATATCCGAGATTTTCAAGAAAAAACACAGACAATTATGAGGAGACGATTATAATTTGTTGAGGAAGGGATATTTTTTCTACTTTAGCTTGTTGTTCGACTAAAGTTTATGATAAGATAGTAAAAAGCTGTAAAAAGAATGGAGTTTTGAGACGATTATGACAAAAAGAGGATTGTTAATCGTTTTATCTGGGCCATCAGGCGTAGGGAAAGGAACAGTTAGAGCTGCAATTTTTTCAAAAGGGGAACAAAAATTTGTTTACTCAATTTCAGCAACAACTCGCCTACCACGTACAGGTGAAACAGATGGGGTCGATTATTTCTTCAAGACAAGAGAAGAATTTGAACAAATGATTCAAAATAAACAATTATTGGAATATGCTGAATATGTTGGAAATTATTATGGCACTCCATTAGAATATGTAGAAAATACATTAGCAACAGGTAAAGATGTATTTTTAGAAATTGATGTACAAGGCGCGATTCAAGTTCGTGAATTAATGCCAGATGGAGTATTTATTTTCTTAACACCACCTGATTTAAATGAATTAGAAAGCCGTATTGTTAACAGAGGAACAGATTCTGATGAAGTGATTGCGAAGCGTATGAAAACAGCTCGTGAAGAATTAGAGTTGATGAAGTATTATGATTACTCTGTAGTGAACGATACAGTGGATAATGCCGTTCAAAAAATCGAAGCAATTATTCAAACGGAGCACTTGCGAATCATTAGAAATTTAGATACTATAGAAGAGCTAGAAGAAATACTGGAAGAAAAGTAGAAAGAGGTAATCTATTATGATGTTATATCCTTCAATTGATAAATTATTGAACAAAATTGATTCAAAATATTCTTTAGTAATTTTATCAAGTAAAAGAGCTCATGAATTACACCATCATGAACCACAAAAATTAGAAGACTATCAATCAGATAAAAATGTTGGCCGTGCGTTAGAAGAAGTTATCGCCGGTGAATTAGGAATTCGTGAAGATAGTATTCCTGAAGAAGTTTAATGATAAATAAGCCTTGAAGTGGAGAAATCCCCTCAAGGTTTTTATTTTTATAAATAAAATTTAAGACTGAATAAATGGTTTTCTATTTTTTGAAAAAGATGATACACTATTCTTATGATGTAAATTGGGGTAAGTATACCTCTAAAGCGAGGTGAAATCATGTTTGCACAAGTAATTGTAGATGTTCCAGTAAAACAAGTGAATCATACTTTTGATTATATCATTCCTGAAATTTTCGATGGAGAAATTGAAGTGGGAATGAGAGTAGTTGTTCCATTTGCAGGAAGAAGTGTGCAAGGCTTTGTTGTTTCTATTTCTCCTACAACAGAGTTTGAAGGTGAGTTTAAAGAAATTGAACGATTGATGGATCTTGAACCTGTTCTCTCAAAAGAAATGATTGAATTAGGGGAATATATGTCCAATCATTTATTCGCCTTTTTAATTCACTGTTATCAAACAATGTTGCCGGCGATGTTAAAAACTACAACAAGAAAATTTTTTATATTGGAAAATCCCCAAGAACACGAAGAGGTTTATCAAGAAGTTTTTAAAGGACAAACTGAAATTGAAGTAACGGATGAAATGTCAAAGGAAACACTAGCGAAGTTACTACGTTTAAAACAAAAAGGAATTATCAAAGCTAAAACATTAGTAGAAGATCGTAAACAGATTAAAACAGAAGATTGGATTGTGTTATCGTATTTACCTGAAGAATATTTGGAAATGATGAAGCAAGTTCCCAAAAATGCGGCAAAACAATTAAGATTTCTGGAAGGTTTATCCAGTTTAGAGAATACAGAAATTGCGAAAGCTGAATTTATGACTCACTTTAATGTTATTTCAGCAGATGTGAAAAAAGCTATTGATAAAGGATGGATTACGCTTGAAAAACGAGCCGTAGATAGAGACCCTTATGCAGGAAGAAAAATTGTCCACTCTAAACCATTTGAATTAAATGATGAGCAAAAACAAGTCTTTCAACAAGTGTTAGAAGAAGCGGATGATGCTTCTCATGTTTATTTATTGCAAGGCGTGACCGGTTCAGGGAAAACGGAAGTATATCTTCAATGGATTGGAGAAGCCATTCAAAAAGGAAAAAGCGCTATGATGCTTGTTCCAGAAATTTCATTAACTCCTCAAATGGTACAACGTTTCAAAGAACGATTTGGAAATCGAGTAGCTGTTTTACATAGCGGTTTGAATCCTGGAGAAAAACATGATGAATGGCAAAAAATAAAAGAAGGTAGAGCAGACATTGTTGTTGGAGCAAGATCTTCGGTATTTGCTCCATTAGAAAATATTGGCATTATTATTTTAGATGAAGAACATGAAAGTACTTATAAACAAGAAGATACTCCACGTTATCATGCTAGAGATATTGCGATTTGGAGAGGGAAATATCATCATTGCCCTGTCGTACTTGGTAGTGCAACTCCAAGTTTAGAATCTCGAGCAAGAGCGGAAAAGGGAGTTTATCGTTTATTACGTTTAACAAAGCGTGCTAAACATCAACCATTACCTCAAGTTCATGTGCTTGATATGAAACAAGAATTTCTGGCACAAAAGGGAAGTTTCTCTAAACGTCTATTACAAGCGTTAGAAGACCGATTAGAAAAAGGAGAGCAAAGTGTGTTGCTCTTAAATCGAAGAGGATATTCGTCCTTTATTATGTGTCGAGATTGTGGTTATGTATTGGAATGTCCAAATTGTGATATTTCTTTGACGCTTCATATGGATACAAAAGTGATGAAATGCCATTACTGTGGGCATGAAGAAGGGATTCCAAATCACTGTCCGAAATGTCATAGCCGACAAATTCGTTATTTCGGAACGGGAACTCAAAAACTTCAAGAAGAATTAGAACAATTATTGCCAACTGCGAGAGTTATTCGAATGGATGTTGATACAACTCGTAAAAAGGGACAACATGAAGCGTTGTTAAAACAATTTGAAGAACAAAAAGCGGATATTTTAATTGGAACACAAATGATTGCTAAAGGATTAGATTTTCCAAATGTTACTTTAGTAGGAGTCGTCAATGCAGATACAGCTTTAAATATTCCCGATTTTAGAGCGGCTGAAAAAACTTTCCAATTATTAACGCAAGTAGCAGGAAGAGCTGGTAGAGGAGATAAGGCTGGAGAGGTATTTATTCAAACGTATAATCCAGAACATTATGCGATTCAATTAGCCCAACATCATTATTACGAGGCTTTCTTTGCTCAAGAAATGAAAATGAGACATCTTGCTCATTATCCGCCGTATTATTTTACAGTGATGATTACAGTTTCTAGTGAACAAGAATATGCTGCACAAAAACAGGCATATGAAATAAAAAAGGTATTGGAAGGTAAATTATCTTCTCAATCCGTATTATTAGGACCTAGTGCAAAATCGATTGCTAGAATGAATAATCGTTATTATTATCAATTAATAATTAAATATAAAAAAGATCCAGTATTAGATATTTTATTACATGAGGTCTTAGTGAATACTCAATCGACTCTGCAATCAAAAGTAGCGGTATCCATCGATGTAGAACCTCAATATTTTTTATAAAGATTGGAAGTGGAATTTTGAAAAAAATTATTTTTATGGGGACACCCGAATTTTCAACAAAAGTTTTAGATGCTTTAGTCAGTTCAGAAGAATATGAAGTGATTGCGGTTGTGACTCAACCAGATAGACCAGTTGGACGTAAAAAAGTGATTACGCCATCACCCGTTAAAAAATATGCATTAGAGCAAAATATTGCTGTATATCAACCGGAAAAATTAACAGGTTCAGAAGAATTAGAACAATTAATGACTTTAGATACTGATTTAATTGTAACAGCTGCTTATGGTCAGTTTTTACCGAAGAAATTTTTAGAATTTCCAAAACAGGGTGCTGTCAATGTTCATGCATCCTTATTACCAAAATACCGTGGGGGAGCACCTATTCATTACGCTATTATGAATGGAGATTCTCATACAGGTGTAACGATTATGAGAATGGTTAGCAAAATGGATGCGGGAAATATTTTATCACAACGTTCTATTCCAATTGAACAAGTTGATGATGTTGCTTCTATGTTTGAAAAATTAAGTGTTGTAGGGGCGGAATTATTATTAGATACATTACCTCAAATCTTTGATGGATCAATTACTGAAATTGTACAAGATGAAGAGTTTGTAACGTATTCACCAAATATTACACGTGAACAAGAACAAATTGATTGGACAAAAGAAGCCAAAATGGTGGATTGCTTTATTCGTGGGTTACGACCTTGGCCAACTTCATTTACTGTATTAAATGGAGAACGAGTGAAAATTTGGCAAGTGAAATTGGTTGATAAAACGACTAATGAACAACCTGGAACTTTATTTGAAGGAAATCATCATTTGTATGTAGCGTGTGGAAATCAAACAGTATTAGAAATTATTGAATTACAACTTGCAGGAAAAGCTAAAATGAGTTCAGATGCCTTTATGAATGGTTTTGCTTCTGTTATTGAAGAAAAAGCTTGTTTTGAAGGGGTAAATCATGGATAAGGTTAGAAATGCAGTTGTAGACTTATTAGTTCAAGTGGAACAGGATCAATCTTATTCAACCATTAGTTTGAAAAGAGTAATTGAACAACAAAAATGGACTGCAAAAGATAAAGGTCTGTTAACCGAATTGTTTTATGGAACGATCCAGCGAAAAATGACAATCGATTTTTATGTAGCGCCTTATATTCAAAAAGCAAAGAAAATTCAACCATGGGTGAAACAATTGCTAAGAATTTCTATCTATCAAATGGTATTTTTAGATAAAATTCCTGATCATGCAGCGATTTTTGAAGCAGTACAAATTGCGAAAAAACGTGGACATCAAGGGATTGCAAAATTCGTTAATGGTGTACTAAGAAATTTCCAAAGAAATGATTTGAGAAGTTTTGAGGAAATAAAAGATGTAGACGAAAGAATGAGTGTGCAGTATAGTATTCCAAAATGGATGTATCGATTATTTAAAGAGCAGTATGGAGAAGAAACCGCGCAACAAATTTCTGAGTCTATTTTAACAGCGCCTAGTGTAAGTGTTCGTATTCAACCAAATCATTTATCGCAAGAACAAGTGAAACAACTCCTATTAGAAGAAGGAGTTCAGACTAGAAAAAGTGCCTTATCGAATAGATGTTTAATTGTTGAAGAAGGGAATGTTTTTCAATCGAAAGCTTTTGAGCAAGGACTTATTACGATTCAAGACGAAGCTTCTTCATTAGTGGCGCAAGTTGCTAATTTAGAATCAACGGATAAAGTGCTTGATACATGTGCAGCACCCGGTGGGAAAACGACGCATATTGCAAGTTATTTAGATGCATCAAAGGGCGGACATGTAGATGCCTTAGATTTATACGAACATAAATTAAAGAAAATTCAAGAAAATGCTAAAAGACTTCAAGTGGAAGATTGCATTTCGATGAAAGTATTAGATGCCCGTACCGTTCATGATGTCTTTCCAACTGAAAGTTTTGATGCAGTATTTGTAGATGTACCTTGTTCGGGGTTAGGATTAGTTCGTCGTAAACCGGATATTAAATACACAAAAGAAGCACAAGATTTAAAGAGTTTGGAAAAAATTCAACTTGATATTTTAATATCTGCGTCAAAAATGGTAAAATCAAAGGGAAGTCTAGTATATTCCACTTGCACAATAAACAGAACAGAAAATAGAGAACTAGTGAATCAATTTTTAGAAGTAAATCCAGAGTTTGAAATTGAAGCGATTGGAAAGTGGATTCATCAAGAGACAAAAGATATTACAATATTACCGAGTGATTTTAATAGTGATGGTTTTTATATTTGTAAACTAGTTAAAAAATCCTAAACATCAAGGAGGGATTGTATGAAATTTGCCATCAAAAGTGATGTTGGCCAAAGAAGAAAAGTAAATGAAGATACTGCAGGATACTTTGAAAGCAAAAATAATATCCCGCTTATGATGGTATGCGATGGTATTGGAGGTCATAATGCTGGTGAAGTTGCAAGTTCAATGGCACTTATGTCAATTGGTCAAGCATGGGAAAAAATGGATTTAGATGATATTGAAGAAGTCTACCAATGGATGATTCATAAGATTGAAGAAGCTAATAATGATATTCTTTCACGTTCCACACAATATGAGGATTTGTATGGGATGGGAACTACTCTGGTGGCAGCCATTGTAATTGGAAATCAATTAATGATTGCAAATGTAGGAGATAGTCGAGCATACGTGCTAAGAAATTTCCAATTAAAACAATTAACGGAAGACCAAAGTTTAGTCAACGCATTGTTGAAATCTGGAGAAATTACACCAGAAGAAGCAAAAAATCATCCCAATAAAAATATTGTAACTCAATCACTAGGTGTTACTTCAGTAGTAGAAATTGACTTTGTCAGAATGACTGTCAAAGAAGATGATACTTTACTATTATGTAGTGATGGATTGAGTGATATGTTATCGCTAGAAGAAATTCGAAATGTAATGAATCATTATTCTGATATAGAAAAACAAGTTAAAAAAACTGTCGAAGCAGCTAACGAAGCAGGTGGTCGTGATAATATTACGGTTGCAATTGCCAAAATACAATTACAAGAGGAGGTAGCCTAATGCTAGAAGCTGGAAAAACATTAAATGGACGTTATAAAATTCAATCTTTAATCGGTACCGGTGGAATGGCTGCGGTTTACCTAGCGAACGATTTAATTTTAGATCGATTAGTAGCAATCAAGGTTTTAAGATTAGATTTTCGACAAAATGATGATGCAATGAGAAGATTTAGACGTGAAGCATTATCAGCAACACAATTAACACATCCAAATATTGTAGGTGTTTATGATGTTGGTCAGTCACAAGAGATGAATTACATTGTGATGGAATATGTCGAAGGAACTGATTTGAAAGATTATATACGACAAAGAGGTGCTTTACATCCAATAGAAGCCGTTCGTATTATGATGCAAATTGTTTCAGCAATTGCTGCAGCTCATCAAAATAGAATTATTCATCGAGATATAAAACCACAAAATATTTTAATTGATCGTGAAGGAAATGTTAAAATAACAGATTTTGGTATTGCCGTTGCTTTATCCGATACTTCTTTAACTCAAACGAATACATTGTTAGGATCAGTTCATTATTTATCACCAGAGCAAGCAAGAGGTGGAATGGCGACGATTCAAACTGATGTTTATGCTTTAGGAATTGTGTTATATGAATTGTTAACAGGAAGAGTTCCATTTGATGGGGAGTCGGCTGTGTCGATTGCTCTGAAGCATTTTCAAGAGCCATTACCTCCTGTCATGAATCCATCAGTGATGATTCCACAAAGTTTGGAAAATATTGTTTTAAAAGCAACTGCAAAAGATCCAATGAATCGATATAGAAGTTGCTATGAAATGTTTCAAGATTTAAAAACTTGTTTAGATTCAACAAGATTATATGAAAAGAAATTTGTACCAACTAGCTTTTCGGGAGAAACAAAAGTATTATCTCCAATTACTACACAAAAAATCAAACCAATTCAATCGAGTCGTGAAATACCAATAGTAGAAATGGATGAAGAAAAAACTGTTAAGAAGAAGAGAAGATGGCCATGGGTAGCATTATTACTGACGATATCGATTGTGGGAATAATGGCATTTTTATTCTTCAAAACAAGTCCAAAAGAAGTTCAAGTACCGGATGTAACGAATTTAACAGAAGCAGCAGCTAAGATTAAACTTGCAGATGCAAAATTAAGTGTAACAGATGTAATACAAGTACAATCTGATGAAGTAGAAAGTGGAAAAGTTATTGAAACTAATCCAAAGGCTGGAAGTACCGTAAAAGAAAAGTCAAAAGTTACGCTTAAAGTAAGTTCTGGTAAAGAAGCAGTAACAATGAAAGATTATCGAAATAAAACTTATGAAACTGCAAGAGATGAATTAAAGAAATTAGGATTTACAGTAGAGAGAAAAGATGAAAACTCCGATAGTGTAGAATCAGGAAAAGTTATCTCTCAAAGTATTGCACCAAATCAAAAAGTGGAGGGCAAAGATACTCTTATAACATTAGTAGTAAGTAAAGGTGAAAATTCAATTAAAATGGCAAACTTGAAAGGATATACTCGAGAAGGGGCCATTGAATATGCTAGTGCCAATAATTTAAACTTAACAATTACAGAAGAAGAAAATGATGCAACAGTAGATACTGTTATTAGTCAATCGATCCGTGAAGGTTTAGAAATTAAAAAAGGTACACCTTTAACGATTGTGTTATCAAAAGGAAAAAAAGCACACACAGTAACAAAACAAATAGTAATCCCATATCAAAAATCAACAAACAATTCGAATAGAAAAGCTAATAAAATTTCTATTTACATTGAAGATTCGGTAAACCAGCTTCAAAATGTATATAACACTTTAGAAATTAGCGAAGATACAAGTGTGAATTTAACATTTAGTTTAACTAATACTCAACCAACGGGTAAATATAAAATTGTTAGTGATGGTAAGGAAATTACTTCTGGAACCGTTCAATAATGTGAAAGACTGTAGCCTAAAAAACTACAGTCTCTTTTTTGCGAAAAATATAAAAAAAGTTAAGAAATGGACTTGCAAAGAAAAAAAAACTATGGTAAATTATAAACACTGTTAACGAACGTTCGCTTTTAAAGCGTTTGAAAATTACTAAAAAAATATGTTGACAGACAAAAACGCCTATGATAATATATAGGAGTTGTTGCGATAAGCGACGTTGACCTTTGAAAACTAAACAAAGAAGACAAACCAAATGTGTAGGGACTTCACGAAAGTGAAGAAACAACAATTTCTTTTCTCTAAGGAGAAAAACAATAAGTCAGTAATTAAATGAGCTTTCAAAAGCTTATGAAAAGTATTTTCATGAGAGTTTGATCCTGGCTCAGGACGAACGCTGGCGGCGTGCCTAATACATGCAAGTCGAACGAGAGCGACCGGTGCTTGCACTGGTCAATCTAGTGGCGAACGGGTGAGTAACACGTGGGTAACCTGCCCATCAGAGGGGGATAACATTCGGAAACGGATGCTAAAACCGCATAGGTTCTTTAGTCGCATGACTGAAGAAGGAAAAGAGGCTTCGGCTTCTGCTGATGGATGGACCCGCGGTGCATTAGCTAGTTGGTGAGGTAACGGCTCACCAAGGCCGTGATGCATAGCCGACCTGAGAGGGTGATCGGCCACATTGGGACTGAGACACGGCCCAAACTCCTACGGGAGGCAGCAGTAGGGAATCTTCCGCAATGGACGCAAGTCTGACGGAGCAACGCCGCGTGAGTGAAGAAGGATTTCGGTTCGTAAAACTCTGTTGTTAGAGAAGAACAGCGCATAGAGTAACTGTTATGCGTGTGACGGTATCTAACTAGAAAGCCACGGCTAACTACGTGCCAGCAGCCGCGGTAATACGTAGGTGGCAAG
>NZ_CAUQCL010000023.1:0-28197 GCF_963516875.1 uncultured Granulicatella sp.
ATTTGGGACATTTTTACTTGTGTTTAATTGAGACATTATCACTTGTGTTTGACAAGTTAGATGTGTAAGAAATCACATTGTTTGAAAAACTCAGAAATTCTGATATAATAAAGATACAAAAAAGAGCCGAGCGGGAACTCGACTCTGATGTAGACCGTTAAAAAGACGGTGGCAGATATTATAGTGTTATAATAACACCGCAAACTCTACCCAAGTTTTGCGCGGTGTTATTTTTTTGTCTTCATTTCTATTAGTTTGACAATGAGTGCTACTAATGCAACTAGTAAAGTCGCAAAAGAACACACCAATGTCAACGCTTCATAGACTGACAAAGTACAACCTCCTTTCGATAGATTTTAAACAGATGCTCATAAGCACCACCTACCTTTATAGAGATTGCCACCGCTTTAAAACTTTCTACGCAGAGAGTGTACCATAAACGAAATGGAAATAACAGCGAACTGTTCAAAAAATCACATTGTTTGAAATTTTTCGAAGTTTTGGTATAATAAAGATATAAAAAGAGCCGAGCGGGAACTCGACTCTGATGTAGACCGTTGAAAAGACGGTGGCTAATTTTTATAGTGTTTATAACACCACTCAA
Organism: uncultured Granulicatella sp.; assembly: GCF_963516875.1. Taxonomy (GTDB): domain Bacteria; phylum Bacillota; class Bacilli; order Lactobacillales; family Aerococcaceae; genus Granulicatella. The sequence goes on from NZ_CAUQCL010000023.1 coordinate 605, forward strand.
CTAGTCAAAGTCATGAGCGGTGTTATTTTTTTGTCACTAATTCTATTATTTTGACAATGAGTGCTACTAATGTAACTAATAAGGTCGCAAAAGAGTACACTAATGTCAAAGCTTCATAGAGAGAATACCGCTTTCCAAATATCATTTTGGAAGGCGGTTTTTTATGCGTGAATCGCTATTTAATAGATTTTCACCTGAATTCACATTAGTCAACAAAATCATCCCAAAGTTGTATGGACAGTACTATAGTAGAACCGTATAATGAAGACAATAAAAGGAGGAATTTAAATGAAAGATGTAACCAATAGTGCCAATCGAAGTGCAAGAAATCAACAAGGTAAGAGCCTTCGATTGAATTTTTCAAAGACAATTTTATATATCATTGCAGTAATTATTATTGCGCTGTACTATTATAAAAATCTTCCACCAATTCACTATGCTTCACCTGCTTTTTGGGTGTTTTTAGCTCTTATTTTAGTATTAGTTGGAGCCATTGAATGGGTGACAGGAGCTAGTATTGCTTTTAAAACGAGTACGAGTAAGTTTTCATGGGAACAAGTGAATCAGTCTAAAAGTCATCTCGTTTCTAAAATTGTACTTTCTATCGTTGGAGTTTTAGTCGTTATTGCTGCGGCAAGTTACTTTATTTTATCTCCATTATTTTTTGCAGAATCATATTCTAAAATGATTCAAGTTCAAAATGCAGACTTTGCGACAGATTTTCCTAAAACTGATGTGACACAAATTCCATTAATTGATCGTGATACAGCTTCAAGATTAGGAAATCGTCGAATTGGAGCTTTAACAGACCTAGTTTCTCAATTTGAAGTGGCGGAAGATTATACGCAAATTAATATTCAAAATCATCCGTATCGTGTTTCTCCATTAAAATATGCAGGATTTTGGAAATGGTTCTCCAATCATCAAGATGGAATTCCGAATTATATGCAAGTAGATATGGTTACGGGCGATGTAGAAGTGAAGAAACCAGAACAACCAATTCGTTATAGTGAAGCAGAGTACTTTAACCGTAATATTCATCGTCATTTACGTTTTAATCATCCGTTTACGTTATTTGGTAGTCCGAGTTTTGAAGTGGATGATGAAGGAACTCCGTATTATATCGCTTCAACTTATAGCCGTAACTTTTTCTTAAGAGAACCTGAAGTGAATGGTTTAATTACGGTGAATGCTTTAACAGGTGAAAGTAAGTATTATAATTTACAAGAAATTCCTAAATGGGTAGATCGTGTGTATAGTGCGGAATTGATTTTACATCAGTTGGAAATGAATGGTAAATATAAATTAGGATTCTGGAATACAATTTTCTCTAAAAAAGGAGTGACGGTTCCTACAAAAGGTTATAATTACTTACCAATGAATGATGATATTTACCTTTATACAGGAATCACTTCAGTAGCTTCAGATAATTCAAATATTGGATTCGTGTTAGTCAATACTCGTACAAAAGAAGCTAAAATGTATCCAGTATCAGCAGCAGAAGAGTTCTCAGCAATGAGTTCGGCAGAAGGTAGTGTACAAGAAACGGGTTATAAAGCAACCTTCCCATTACTGATTAGCCTCAATGGGAAACCAATGTATATTCTATCCTTAAAAGATGGTTCAGGGTTGATTAAAAAATATGCCTTAATTGATGTGGAAAATTATCAAAATGTCTATGTAGAAACAAGCGTGGGACGTTTAATTCAAAAATATGAACAATCTGCACCAACGGAACAAACAGGAACAGAAAGTGATGATCATCTAACAAGTGTGACGGGTAAAGTTCAAGATATTCAAGGTGTCGTTATTAATGGAAATACGATTTACTATTTATTAGTGGATGACAAAGTCTATCGTGCGCCAGCTACGATTCAAAATCGTTTACCGTTCTTACAAAAAGAACAACAAGTAGAAATGCAAGTTACTCCTCATGGGGAAGTTAGAAGTATTGTCATTAAATAGAAGAAAGAAGTGTATCGGATTCGTCTGATGCACTTTTTTGTTTTAGTAGTAACGAAGACATTTTTTCAATAATTTGAATTTATAAGGAATCTATAGTCTTTTTGGTGAAAGAATAGTACAATGAAAATGAATACAAAATAGGAGTGGTGAAATGAAAGAGATTTATAGTGGATTATATCAAGTTCAAGAATCTTTAACAGAATTTGAAAATGATTTTATGGTAGCAGCAGTTTGTAATAAAGCTGGAAAAGTTCAATTTATTGTACAATTAATGCATAATAAGGAAGGGCAATTTGCAGCATTTTTCCATAAAACTGTTCGTGAATATCAACATAGAATTATGGCAGAAGATGCTATTGTCAAAATAGCGGAAACGGAAGAAGATTTAGATGAAATTGAAGGGTTACGTAAAGGAATTCAAATTGTCTTTGTCCCATTAGAGTTTATTCCAACTAGTCAAAAAGCGACATTAAGAGAGTCAGGAATTACTCGTAAAAGAAAGAAATTATATCCATTAATTTTTAGTTTAAATGATTCCAAATTATTATCTAGAGATTTAAAAGTGTCGGAAGTGAATTTTTGTAAAAAAGTATTAGATTGGTTAACACAAGAAGGAAATCTTGCATTACTTGCTTCCACTACGAAACCAATTGAAAAAAATACTTTACCGAAGATTACATACAATCCTAAGAAACAAGAAAGCTTCTATGAACAAGGAGATCTTCTATACTTTGAGGAAGAATTAACATATGAAGAATTTATTGGCTATAAAGGAGAAAAGCCGAAATTGTATGTGCCGGAATTATCTCTTTATCGTGCGAAAAAAGAAATTCAAGTTGCAATCCCAGACACATTTGAAATTCGTTTAATGTTTTCTCCTACTCATTTTTATGGGGATGATGAAAAAAACGGCCCTCACTATATTCTGATCATTACAACGGATATGGAAATAGCACTTATTGAACCAATGTATCAATTAGATCCCGAATTTATTCAAAACACATTGTTAGAATTTTATAATGATGTATCAATGACTCCGGAAAGATGGGTGACAAGAGGAGTTTTTGCTCCATTCTTGAAGGAGTGCTTAGATCCAGTGATGGAAATTTTTAAAATTCCGTTTGCAATTAGTACAGAAACATCTGTGATTGATATGTATTCTCATGAAGAGCTGTTTCATTTGATTACTTCTGATGATCCGTATTATGATTTTGATGATCTCGATGATTTAGATGACTTTGACGGTTTCAACTTATCTGAAGAACTTCGTGAAAGGAGAGATTTTCATGAAGGTGCTAAAAAATCCTCCTCTGTAGAAAGTGAATTAGAAGAGTTACAATCTGCTCTTTCGATGGCATTGGAATATATTAGTAATCATGAAATGATTACGTACAATGAGTTGAAAAAATTTTTACAGGGAAAGAATATACGCCCATTAAATATCTCTGCAGTCATTGAAGGGTTAATTGAAGCGGGATGTTTACTTCCTGATTCGAAGTAATCGATGATGTTTGAATGTATAAAATAGTACAATCCTGTTGGTGAGAAATCACTGGCAGGATTTTTTGAATAATTTGTAATAAATTTTTACAGATGGAGTACTTTTTATTGGCAAAGAGAAATTTATTTTGTATAATTAAAGTCAAAGAAAGTCAAAAGAGAGGAGAGTTCGTATGCAACCGTCAAATATGTCGGATATTATTGAAGAATATTTAAAAAACGTCTTATTAGCACAAGAAAAAGTTGAGATTCGTCGTAGTGAAATTGCAGATCGCTTTAATTGTGTTCCATCGCAAATTAATTATGTGATTAATACACGTTTTACGGTTCAACAAGGGTATGTTGTTGAAAGTAAGCGTGGTGGTGGAGGATATATCCGTATTATGAAAGTGAATTTAGTCGATGATATGGATATTATTGATGCCTTATTAGAAGTAGTTCCAGAAGAATTATCCATCAAACAAGCTAATCATATTTTACAAAATCTATATGATAATGAGCTCCTCTCAAAAAGAGAAGCACAGTTATTATCGATTGCAATGTCGAAGGAATCTTTAATAGAAGCAGAGCAATGTAGTAATCAACTTCGTAGTAATATGATGAAAAATATATTAACCGGTTTAAAGTATAAGTAGGGGTGACGTGAATGAGTGATATGTTTACAGAAAAAGCACGTAGTGCAATGGTATTAGCTGCCCAGGAAGCAATTTCTTTTAGACATCAAGCAGTGGGTACGGAGCATCTATTATTAGGTCTAGTCATTGAACAAGAAGGAATTGCCGGAATCCTATTAAGAGAAAGAGGATTAACAGCAGAGATTGTTCGTCAAGAAATTGAAGCATTAACAGGATATGGAAGTAATCGTAAAGAAATCGATCCATATTTAATGCCTTATTCACCTAGAGCTAAAAAAGTAGTCGTTGCAGCGACAGAAGAAGCAAAACGTCTGAAAATTCCTCAAGTAGGAACAGAGCATTTATTATTAGGCTTACTTCAAGAAGAAGTATTAGCTACAAAAATTATGCGTGATAATCGTATTGAATTAGAAGAATTAATGAAGACGATTTATGAAAAAATTGGAATTCAACCTTCAAAAGCCCGTTCTACAAAAGGTCAAGTATCTGGTAGCAATGCAAAAGATAAAACACCGACATTAGATAGCTTATCAAGAGATTTAACAGCTCTAGCAAGACAAGGGAAGTTAGACCCAGTAATTGGAAGAAATGAAGAAGTTCGCCGTATGATTCAAGTAATTAGCCGTCGTACAAAAAATAATCCTGTATTAGTTGGAGAGCCTGGTGTTGGTAAAACGGCTATTGTAGAAGGATTAGCACAACGAATGGTTAACGGTGAAGTTCCTGAAGAAATTGCCAGCAAACGTTTAATGATGTTAGACATGGGTGCTTTAGTAGCAGGAACAAAATATCGTGGTGAATTTGAAGAACGAATGAAGAAAATCATCGAAGAAATTTATACGCAACAAGATGTGATTTTATTTATCGATGAATTACATACACTCATTGGTGCAGGTGGAGCAGAAGGAGCGATTGATGCTTCGAATATTTTAAAACCTGCCTTAGCTCGTGGTGAATTACAAGTGATTGGGGCAACAACTTTAGATGAGTACCAAAAATACATTGAAAAAGATGCTGCCTTAGAACGTCGTTTTGCTTCGATTCATGTAGAAGAACCAACAGCTGAAGATAGTATTCAAATTCTAAAAGGATTGAGAAAACATTATGAAGCTCACCACCATGTAGAAATTACAGATGAAGCAATTCAAGCAGCGGTACAATTATCAGTTCGTTATATCACTTCAAGACGTCTTCCAGATAAAGCAATTGACTTAATGGATGAAACAGCGGCAAAAGCTCGCTTAGATGTGACAACAAAAGTTTCTCCAATCGTCTTATTAGAAGAAGAAATTTTACATTTTGAACAATTGAAAAACCAAGCCATTCAACATCAAAACTTCGATGAAGCTGCTAAATTCCGTAAAAAAGAATTAGCGAAAAGAGATAAACTTGAAAAATTAATCGAAAAATTAGAAGCTTCACCCAAAACAGACTATATTGCTTCCATTGGAGAAGGGGATATTGCAGAAGTTGTTTCTCAATGGACAGGAATTCCTCTTCAACAAATGGAGAAAAAAGAAAGCGAACGTTTAATCAACTTAGAATCTGTATTACACAAACGTGTCATTGGACAGTCAGAAGCCGTAAGTGCTGTTGCTCGTTCGATTCGTCGTGCAAGAAGTGGATTAAAAGATCCACGACGTCCAATTGGTTCATTCTTATTCTTAGGACCTACTGGTGTAGGGAAAACAGAATTAGCGAAAACTTTAGCAGAAGCAATGTTTGGAGAACAAGATGCACTTGTCAGAATTGATATGTCTGAATATATGGAAAAACATTCTGTTAGCCGTTTAGTGGGCTCACCTCCAGGATATGTTGGATTTGATGAAGGTGGTCAATTAACAGAAAAAATCCGTCAACGTCCTTATGCTGTGATTTTATTAGATGAAATTGAAAAAGCTCATCCAGATGTGTTCAATATTTTATTACAAGTATTAGATGATGGACACTTAACCGATTCAAAAGGAAGAAAAGTGGACTTCAGAAATACAGTTATCATTATGACATCAAATCTGGGTGCTGTCGCTCTTCGTGAAGAAAAATCTGTAGGATTCGGAGCTAAAACAGTTCAACAAAACCATGATGCAATGGAAAAACGAATTCGTGAAGAATTGAAAAATTCATTTAGACCGGAATTATTAAACCGTATTGATGAAACTATTGTCTTCCATAAACTTCAAAAAGAAGAATTAAGACAAATCGTTGGTATAATGGCAAAAGAAATTACTTCAAGACTACAAGAATTGAATATCACAGTGAAAATTACTTCTGCAGTATTAGATGTATTAGCAGAAGAGGGCTTTGATCCAGAATACGGAGCAAGACCAATTCGCCGTGCGATTCAAAAGAAAATTGAAGATCCATTAAGTGAAGCATTGTTAAGCGGAGAAATTCGCTTCGGACAACAAGTCACTATTGGTGCTACAAAAGGGAAAATTACCATTAAAGGGAAAGAGAAAAAAGAAAAAGTGGAGAAAACTCCTGCCCTTGTGTAATGATTGATAAAATGTAGTAGATAGCCTCGCGAAAGCGAGGCTATTGTTGTTTTTGTAGGAAGTTTATAAAATACTACCTGTATAATTTGACTTTCCAGAGAATGAAGTGTTAAATTGGATAAGGAATATTTCTCGAAATATCTATAGTAATGACAAAGGGGAGTTTTTTATGAAAAAACACAAATTAATGTTAGCTAGTTTAGCAGTTTTAGGTGCTGGATTTTTAGCAACAAGTTCAAATGTACAAGCAGCAGAACAAAATACTACAGGATTTATACGCCAAAACGATAAAGTATATTATGTTGAAAATGGTAAGAAATTATCAGGATGGCAACTAATTAATGTGAATACTGATGATAAAAAAACAACAAAATTATGGACTTATTTAAATCAATCAGGTGAAGTTCAAACAGGATGGGTGAATGATAACGGAACTTGGTATTACTTAAAGGATTTAGAAGGTGAATCTAAAGGTATTGCCTTTATGCAAAAAGGATTCATTCAGTTAAACAAAACTTGGTATTACTTTGATGAATCAGGTGCGATGAAAGAAAATCAATGGTTCCAACAAGAAGAAGGTTGGTATTTTGCAGATAAATCTGGTTCAGTAAAAGTTGATGAATGGTTCCAAGTAGGGAACAAATGGTATGTTGCATCTGGAAAAGGTACAATTCTTACGAATGTATTTATTACATATCAAGATGAAGTTTATCATTTCAATGCATCTGGAGAGATGTCAGCAAACGAATGGTTTGAATCAAATGGCTATTGGTTCTACGCAAGTAAATCAGGAGCAATCTTAAGAAACACAACAACTCCTGATGGATACTATGTAAACGCAAACGGTATAGCGCAATAATTGTTAATAAGAGATGAAAAGACGACTCCAGTCGTCTTTTTTTGTGGAAAAATCCCTAACATTTCTTGATAGTGAAATCAATAAGATATCAACGGCTGCTGCTTGCAACGTCATTATGTACGTTTCCCCCTCAATAAAAACGCCCGATACAATAAGAAAACGTCAAAAAATAAAATGAAATCCCTATTTCTTAGTACAAAGGAAACTTCGAGACCAAGGCTCGAAGTTTAGCCATGAGATTCGCATAGCGAAGCTACTGGCATCCTCACTATGTACGTAATTCCCTTAATAAAACCGCCCCGATACAATACGGATACAAAGAATCCTACACCATTTCTTTATAGTGAAAGTAATATTAGCTATGAAAGGCTAATATTACAGGAAAAAATCAAGACCAAGGCTTGATTTTTAGCAATGAGACACCAAAGGTGGCTGCTTGCGACCTCACTATCAAAGGAATGGTGGAGGATTAATTTATTTTAGTATTCCTGTTGCATCAAAAGAAAATGGCAGAGAGTCAGATCGTCCATATTCTTCAGCGACAATCCCGTGAGTTGCCCAAACCGATCAATCCGATATTGCAACGTATTACGATGAATAAACAAACGAGTCGCAGCCTTCGTCAAAGTCCCACGCTCTTGCCACAACGCCTCAATCAAATCCGGAAACTCATCCTGACTCATTTGTGTATACAGCGTTTCAGGAATTGGAGAAATATCCAATTTTTTCTGAGTGAATCCCCATAAGACCATCGGCGCAAAAGCCAAACAAGTCTGCTTATTTGACTCGTGCAAATACGTCACAAATAAAGCTTTCTCTGCTTGATAAATCCCTGGAATATCTCCTGACATTTTCCAAACATTTCCAATGAAAATCTTCATTGAAATCGCAAAATCTTCCTCAACTGTGGCGTGAATTGCTTGTAAATCCTGAGTCGAAATCGTTTCAACATCAGCTTTTCTCACAATTGTATAATGCTTTGGAAAACATGAAAAGCTCGTGATTACATCTCCAAAAATCTCTTGCATCATCTCCAACCATTCTTGCTCATTAAAATCCTTATTTTTTTGAATTAAACAAACATGAATCAATTGAATATTCTCCAACTCAACAGGACATTGCCCCCCCTGTTCTAAATACTGTTGCCAAGGTGAAAGGTGAGTTGCCACTTTTGCAGGAGATTTTGTTAAGGTTTCTAATAAAGCTAATTCACGACTGGATAATTCTTCATAAGGAATTTGTAAATAAGTATTTTCTTCTAAAGGAATTATATAATCCTTCGTATCTTGTGGAATGTGATGCACCATTTTAGAATTTGGAAATAATTGTAACCATTCTTCGTATTTCATAAGCGTCTCCTTTTTCAATCTTCTCTTGTAGTATACACTAAAAAGGGGAGGGAGGAAATAAAAAGAAGAAAAGGAATTTCAAGTTTTGACTAGGATTTTTTTTGAAAATTCGATACAATAGAAGCAACTTTATTAAAGGAGTGAGAAAATGAAAGCAGTCGTAACAGTTGTCGGCAAAGATCGTGTCGGTATTGTTTATGAAGTATCAAAATTATTAGCAGAACAAAATATTAATATTGTAAACATCTCTCAAGAAATTATGGATAAATATTTTACAATGTTGATTTTAGTAGATGTATCAGCAAGTAAAATGCCATTTGTAGAATTGGCTCCTTATATTCACGAACAAGGAAAAAATTTAGCACTAGATATTCGAATTCAAAATCATGAAATTTTTGAAGCGATGCATCGGATTGGTTAGGTGAAGGAATGGTTCAACATAGTGAAATTTTAGAAACCATTTCGATGGTCAAAGAACAAAACTTCGATGTTCGTACGATTACTATCGGAATTGATTTACATGATTGTATTCATCCGGATATCGATGTGTTAAATCAAAATATTTACAATAAAATTACTCGTATCGGAAAAGATTTAGTGAAAACAGCTCACGAATTATCTCTTCAATATGGTGTACCAATTGTAAACCAACGAATTTCCGTAACACCGATTGCGCAAATTGCAGCAGCTACTAAAGCAGATAGCTATGTGTCTATTGCTCAGACATTGGATCGAGCAGCTAAAGCGATTGGCGTATCTTTTATTGGTGGATTTTCTGCCTTAGTTCAAAAAGGAATGAGTCCTTCAGATGAAGTGTTAATTCGTTCCATTCCTGAAGCAATGAAAGTAACCGACATTGTATGTAGCTCTGTCAATATTGGTTCTACAAAAGCTGGAATTAATATGGATGCAGTAAAATTAGTTGGAGAAATTATTAAAGAAACAGCTGAAACTACTCCAGAAGGATTTGGTTGTGCTAAAGTTGTGATTTTCTGTAATGCAGTAGAAGATAATCCATTTATGGCGGGAGCTTTCCATGGTAGTGGAGAAGCAGATGCCGTGATTAATGTCGGAGTTTCTGGTCCTGGGGTTGTAAAAGCAGCCCTTGAAAACCATGAAGCTGAAACATTAACAGAAATTGCTGAAATTGTTAAGAAAACAGCCTTCAAAATTACTCGTGTTGGTGAATTGATTGGTCAAAAAGCCAGTCAAATGTTAGGAATTCCATTTGGAATTTTAGACTTATCTCTTGCACCAACTCCTGCAGTCGGGGATTCAGTCGCTCGTATTTTAGAAGAAATGGGCTTATCCGTAACTGGAACCCATGGAACAACAGCTGCCTTAGCATTATTAAATGATGCTGTGAAAAAAGGTGGTATGATGGCTAGTTCTGCAGTTGGTGGATTAAGTGGGGCTTTCATCCCAGTTTCTGAAGATGAAGGAATGATTGAAGCTGCTGCTAATGGCGTTTTAACATTGGATAAATTAGAAGCAATGACAGCGGTATGTTCAGTAGGGTTAGATATGATTGCTGTGCCTGGAGATACTTCGGCAACTACGATTTCAGGAATTATCGCAGATGAGGCTGCTATTGGAATGATTAATACAAAAACAACTGCGGTACGTATTATTCCTGTTCCTGGTGGAAAAGTAGGAGATTCTGTAGAGTTTGGTGGACTATTAGGATATGCTCCAATTATGCCTGTTAAAGAAGGTAATTGTGACTTATTCGTCAACCGTGGAGGACGTATTCCAGCTCCAGTACAATCATTGAAAAATTAATTCTATCCATAGAAAAAGAAAAATTATTGCAGTATAATAAAAGATACGGAGAAAAGAGGAGGAATGAAAGATGTATGAATGGACATTAGAAGATTTATACCCATCATTTGAAAGTCAAGAATTTAAACAAGATGTAGAAGCTTATAAAGCTTTAAAAGGAAAATTTGAAAGTTTAACACTGGAAGATTCGATTGAAGGAATTACACAAGTTGTAAAATTATTAGAAGAATCAACAGTTTTAACAGGTCGTTTATATAATTATATTCATTTAACATTAGCAACAGATACAACGCATGAAACAGCAACACAAGTAGAAGTACAATTAGCAGGAGTTTCAGCTGATTTACAAGCGACTTATGCAAAAGTTTCAAAATTTTTAGGAACAATTCAAACAGATATTACAACAGATCCTTTCTTAGCGGAATATCGTTATTATTTTGAAGAAGCTAAAAAAGATGCAACTCACTTATTAAGTGATGAGTTAGAAGAAGTTTTAGCAAAAATGTCTATTAGTGGCGGAAAAGCTTGGTCTCAATTATTTGACTTCATGTGGTCAAGTGCTCAAGGAGAATATAAAGGCGAAGTAGTGACTTTAAGTGAAATTCGTGGGAAAGCATATGATAGTGATGCAGAAGTACGTAAGTCAGCGTATGAAGCTGAGTTGAAAATGTATGATGCGATTAAAGAACCAATTGCGTTCTCATTAAACCATATTAAAAAAGAAGTATTAACGACTTCACAATTACGTGGATTTGAATCTCCATTAGCGCATACTTTAGAAGCTTCTCGTATGAGTCGTGAAACTTTAGATGCACTATTAGAAGCAATCCGTGAATATTTACCAAACTTTAGAAAATATTTACGTCATAAAGCAGCTTTATTAGGTCATAAAAATGGATTACCATTCTATGATTTATTTGCACCTGTTGGAAACAGCAGTCGTACATTTACAGTGGAAGAATCCAAAGATTACTTAATTGAAAACTTTAAAACATTCTCAGCTGATTTAGCAGAAATGACAGAAGAATTTTTCGATAAACATTATATTGATTTCTACCCACGCAAAGGAAAAGTTGGGGGAGCATTCTGTGCAAACTTACCAATGATTAAACAATCACGTGTGTTAACAAACTTCACAGGATCATTAAGTGACGTTGTAACATTAGCGCACGAATTAGGACATGCATATCACGGTTTACACATTGAAAATCATCGTCCATTAAACCAAGATTATTCAATGCCAGTTGCAGAAACAGCTTCAACATTTAATGAAAACATCATCATGAATACAGCGATTAAAGAAGCTAGTGATGAAGAAAAAATCGCATTAATTGAATCTCAATTACAAGATACAACTCAAATTATTGTCGATATATATTCCCGTTACCTATTCGAATCAGCCGTATTTGAAAATCGTGAACAATCATTTATGTTCTCTAAAGATTTAGAAGAAATGATGTTATCTGCACAAAAAGAAGCGTACGGTGACGGACTAGATCAATCTTACTTACATCCATATATGTGGGCATGTAAACCTCATTACTATAGCACAGGATTAAGTTTCTATAACTTCCCATATGCATTTGGTGGATTATTTTCTAAAGGATTATATGCAATCTATCAAGAACAACCAGAAGGCTTTGTTGAAAAATATCAAGAATTACTTCGTGCAACAACTGTATCAAGTGTAGAAGATACTGCTAAAGTTTTAGGAGTAGATGTAAGTACACCAGAATTCTGGAAGAAAGCATTAGCAGAAGTAGCAGATTCTATTGAAGCATTTATTGCTTTAACTCCATTAGATAAATAATAAAAACTAGAAAAGGACTTTTCGAATTTAGCGTAGCTGCTAGGACGAAAAGTCTTTTTGATGCAAAAAGTTGAAAGATACACGTCTGTAATAAAATTTAAATAGAGAAAGTACAAGCTTCTTTCAAAAAAATGAAAAAAATTTAATCAAAATGATTGATTTTTTTACAAGAAACTGTTAAAGTATAGAAAGTTAATTTAATTGTCAGACAATTCTGATATAAGTCTGACAGTCAGGAGGAAATATGAAGAAAAAAGGACTATTATTTTTCTCAACTGCAGCTGTAGCTTTAACATTAGCAGCTTGTGGTGGAAAAGGACAATCAAGTGATTCTACAACAACAGGTGGAACTCCACAACCAAAAACTAAATATGCATCTGAAGTAACTCACGAAGGTACACCAATTAAAGGTGGAACTTTAAAATATGCGATGGTATCTGCAGCTCCATTTAAAGGATTATTCATGGATGAATTAGCATCAGATTCATCAGATTCAACCATTACTTCTCAAATTGATACGACATTATTTGAATATGATGAAAACCGTAAATTAACAAATACAGGTATGGGTTCTATTGAATTTGACGTTGAAGGTAAAACTGCTACAGTTAAATTAAATTCAAAAGACTATAAATGGTCTGATGGACAACCTTTAACAATCGATGACTATATTTTCGCAATTGAAGCTATCGGTCATAAAGACTACACAGGTGTTCGTTATAACGCAAACTACCAAAATATCGAAGGTATAGATAAATTCCATAGTGGCGAAGCTAGCTCAATTTCAGGGGTAGAAAAATTAGATGACTACTCAGTGAAACTTCACTTCAAACAAATGCGTCCTTCAATGCAATTAGCAGGGGGAGCTTTACCTTACTACGTAATGCCTAAACATATCTTCTCAACTATTCCAGTTGCAGAATGGGAAAAGAGTGACTATGTACGTGGAAATAAAGGTGTAGGCCTAGGACCATTTAAGATTGAATCAATCACACCAGGTGAATCTGTAACATTAGTTCCAAACGAACACTACTACAAAGGTCGTGCTAAATTAGATAAAGTTGTAATGGAAGTTGTTTCTCCAGATACAATTGTTTCTCAAATGAAAGCTGGTAACTATGATATTGCTTCAATGCCAAGTGCGCAATATGAAGCATACAAAGATTTAACAAATGTTTCATTCATTAGTTCATTTGCTTCTCAATATGAATATATTGCATTCCATTTAGGTAAATTTGATAAAGAGCAAGGCAAAAACGTAACAGATCCAAATGCTAAAATGAAAGATCCTGTTTTACGTCAAGCACTTGCGTATGCATTAGATATTAATGCAGCTGGTGAAAGTATGTACCATGGTTTACAACGTGGAACAAACTCAATCATCATCCCATTCTTTAAAGATATTTATAATGCAAATCAAGAAGGATTTGATTATAACCCAGAAAAAGCTAAACAAATGTTAGATGAAGCTGGATATAAAGATACTGATGGTGATGGATTACGTGAAAACAAAGATGGTTCTAAATTATCAATTAACTTTGCAGCACGTACTCGTGACGATGCAAACGAATCATTAATCCAACAATATCTATTATGGTGGAAAGAAATTGGTTTAGATGTAAAACTTTACACTGGCCGTACTCTTGAATCAAATGTATTCTATGAAAAAGTTCAAGCGGATGATCCAGAAATCGATATGTTCGCTGGTGGATGGGGAACTGGTTATGATCCAAACCCATCTAACTTATTCGGTGAATCTGCTAAGTTCAACTTTGCTCGTTTCGTAAGCCAAGAGGGTAACGATATCATGGCTAAAATCAGTTCTACAGAAGCGTTTGATGATGCTAAGAATGTGGAATTCTTCAAACAATGGCAAAAATATGTTCACGATCAAGCGTTCATTTTCCCAACTTTAATTGGTGATTCTGTAACTGCCGTGAACAAACGTGTGAAATTCATGAACTCTGAAATTGGTAATAAAGATTCTAAATCTGCTTTATACCAATTAGAATTAGTGTCTGAAACGGCTACTAAATAATTAAAAACATATTATTTTTATATGACTTCCCTTAAGTAGCGGAGGACGCCAGTAGCCCCTATGGGTCTCTTGGCTAAAATTTGAGCCTAAGGTCTCAAATTTTCCTGTACTAGAAGCAAAGGAATGGCTTCTAGTACTTGCGCTACAGCGGGAAGTCTATTTGTTTGGGCATTCATTTATAAGTGTTTGTATAGGAATATGACTTCCCTGTAAGTAGTAAGGGACGTCAGCAGCTTCGCAAAGCGAATCTCATGGCTAATCTACTGCGGTAAGTCTATTTTTTGTTGTCTTTCAGAAAAAAGTTGTTGACATTTGAATTAAATCGGTGCATAATAGGCTTCATCACAAGAAAAGGAGTTAAGAACATGTATAAAGTATTCAATTTACAATTACAATTAAATACTCGTTGGCATAGCCACTAGATACAGGTTGTTCTTAACGTACATTTTGTACATATAGATACAACCTTCATTGACGTGAAATTGTATCTATGTGGCAAACTATAACTATGAATGAACTCGACCACGTAGATTCTAATACAATAGAACTTACGTGGTCTTTTTGTATACAGAGACCACTATGGTCTCTTATTTTTTATCGAGTTCATTCAAATTAGTTTATACTTGGAGGATTTTATGAAGAAAAAAGGTCTATTATTTTTATCAACTGCAGCGGTAGCTGTAACATTAGCAGCTTGTGGTGGGAAAGGGCAATCAAGTGATGCTACTACTACAAGTGCAAAACCACAACCAAAAATGAAATTTGCATCAGAGGTAACTCATGAAGGAACACCTATTAAAGGTGGAACATTAAAATATGCAATTGTTTCACCAGCTCCTTTTAAAGGAGTGTTTATGGATGAATTAGCTTCAGATTCAGTTGATTCGCAAATTACATCTCAAATTGATACAACTTTATTTGAATTTGATGATAATCGTCGATTAACAAATACAGGATTAGCATCTGTAGACTTTGATATTGAAGGGAAAACAGCAACAGTTAAACTAAACTCAAAAGATTATAAATTTTCAGATGGACAACCTTTAACCATTGATGATTATATTTTTGCAATTGAAGCAATTGGAAATAAAGATTACACTGGTGTTCGATACAATGGTAATTATCAGAACATTGAAGGGATGGACAAATTCCACAGTGGTGAAGCAAGTTCAATTTCTGGGGTAGAAAAATTAGATGATTACTCAGTGAAAATTCACTTCAAACAAATGCGTCCATCAATGCAATTAGCAGGTGGTTCGTTACCATCCTATGTATTACCAAAACATATCTTTTCATCAATTCCTATCACTGAATGGGAGAAGAGTGAATATGTACGTGGTACAAAAGGTGTTGGTCTAGGTGCATTTAAAATTGAATCCATTGTTCCAGGTGAATCTGTAACATTAGTACCAAATGAGCACTTCTATAAAGGTCATTCAAAAGTTGATAAAGTAGTGATGGAAGTTATTTCTCCTGATACAGTTGTTTCTCAAGTGAAGTCTGGTAATTACGATATTGCTTCAATGCCAAGTTCGCAATTTGAAGCGTATAAAGATTTAACAAATGTTTCCTTTATTAGTTCATTTGCTTCTCAATATGAATATATAGCATTCCATTTAGGTAAATTCGATAAAGAGCAAGGCAAAAATATTACAGATCCAAAAGCTAAAATGAGTGATCCAGTATTACGCCAAGCTATTGCTTATGCTATTGACAATAATGCTTCTGGTGAAAGTATCTTTAATGGATTACAACGAGGAACAAATTCCATTATTATTCCATCCTTTAAAGATGTGTATAATCCAAATCAAGATGGATTTGATTATAATCCAGAAAAAGCAAAACAATTATTAGATGAAGCTGGTTATAAAGATATAGACGGTGATGGATTACGTGAAAATAAAGATGGTTCTAAATTATCCATCAACTTTGCAGCTCGTACTCGTGATGATGCAAATGAAGCGTTAATCCAACAATATTTACTATGGTTTAAAGAAGTCGGCTTAGATATTAAACTATATACAGGTCGTACATTGGAACCAAGTCTATTCTATGAAAAAATTCAAGCGGATGATCCGGAAATCGATATGTTTGCTGGTGGATGGGGAATTGGTTATGATCCAAATCCAGCCAATTTATTTGGTGAAACAGCTAAATTTAACTTCTCTCGTTTTGTAAGTCCAGAGGGGAATGAGATTATTGGTAAGATTGGTTCGATTGAAGCGCTTGATGAGGCGAAGAATGTGGAGTTCTTCAAACAATGGCAAAAATATGTTCACGATCAAGCGTTCATTTTCCCAACTTTAATTGGTGAATCTGTAACTGCCGTGAACAAACGTGTGAAATTCATGAATTCTGAAATTGGTACGAAAGATGCTAAGTCTGAGTTGTATCAAATTGAGTTGGTTTCGGAAACGTCTGCTAAATAATTTTATATGACTTCCCTGTAAGTAGTAAGGGACGCCAGCAGCTTCGCTAAAGCGAATCTCATGGCTATGCTACTGCGGGAAGTCTTTTTTGTTGTATTCGGTTATTATATTTTTATGAGTGAAAAAAGTGAAAAAGATTAAAAAAATTGCTTTATTTTTAATTTATGGTAAAATGATTGCAGATAATTTGATGTATTATTGATGTGGAAGAGGAAAAATTGGAGGAATGAGATGAAGAAAAAGAATTGGTTATATGTAACAACAGCAGCAACAGTATTGGCTTTAACAGCTTGTAATTCTAATAAGGAAACAGCGACTACTAAAACTCCGTTAGGAACTCAAACAAAGTTTGCGACAGAAGCAGTTAATGAAGGTGAACCAATTAAAGGTGGTACGTTCAAGTATGCTTTAGTAGCATCTTCAGGCTTTAAAGGAGTTTTCATTGACGAATTAGCACAAGACTCACTTGATTCAACGATTAGTGCTCAAATTGATGCAAGTATTTTTGAATATGATGAGAATAGACAGTTAACAAATACAGGTTTAGCAAGTATTGATTATGATGTTGAAGGTAAAACAGTAACCGTTACTTTAAATTCTAAAGATTATAAATGGTCAGATGGTCAACCTGTAACGATTGATGACTATATCTTCACGTATCAATCAATTGGACATAAAGATTACACAGGCTCTCGTTATAATAGTAAATATGAAAATGTAGTGGGAATGAAAGAATTCCATGAAGGAAAAGCTGATTCAGTATCAGGATTAGAAAAGATTGATGATTATTCTGTAAAAATTCACTTCAAGGAAATGCGTCCTTCTATGAAATTGGCAGGTGGAGCATTAAATGCTTATATTATGCCAAAACATATTTTCTCTGGCATTCCAGTTGCAGAATGGGATAAGAGTGAATATGTTCGAGGAACGAAGTTTGTTGGTTTAGGCCCATTTAAGTTAGAATCCATTATTCCAGGTGAATCTGTAACATTAGTTCCTAATGAACATTACTACAAAGGTCGTGCAAAATTAGATAAAGTCGTAATGGAAATTGTATCTCCAGATAATATCGTTTCAGAAATGAAAGCTGGAAAATATGATATTGCTGAGATGCCAAATGCTCAATATGAATCGTATAAAGATTTAACAAATGTAAACTTAGTAAGTACGTTTAAATCTTCATTTGAATATGTAGCTTTCCATTTAGGAAAATTTGATAAAGCAAGTGGTAAAAATATTACAGATCCAAATGCAAAAATGAAAGATCCTGTATTACGTCAAGCCATCGCCTATGCATTAGATATGGATGCAGTTGGTGAAAGTCTATATCATGGCTTACTACGAGGAACAAACTCTATTATTATTCCGTTCTTTAAAGATGTTTACAATGCAGAACAAGAAGGATTTAAATATAATCCAGAAAAAGCAAAACAAATGTTAGAAGAAGCAGGTTATAAAGACGTAGATGGAGATGGAATCCGTGAAAATAAAGACGGTTCTCCATTAAGTATTACTTTTGCAGCTCGTACACGTGATGATGCAAATGAATCACTTATTCAACAATACTTATTATGGTGGAAAGAAATTGGACTAGATGTTCAATTATATACAGGTCGAACTATTGAATCGAATAATTTCTATGAAAAAGTTCAAACAGATGATCCTGAAATTGATATGTTTGCTGCTGGTTGGGGAACAGGTTTTGATCCAAACCCTTCAAACTTATTCGGTGAAACTGCTAAATTTAACTTTGCACGTTTTGTCAGTGATAAAGGAAATCAAATTATCGACAAAATTAGTTCTACAGAAGCATTTGATGATGCGAAAAATGTTGAATTCTATAAAGAATGGCAACAATATGTACATGATGAGGCATTTATCTTCCCAACATTAGTAGGGGACTTAGTAACTGCAGTTAATAAACGTGTGAAATATTATGATACAAAAATTGGTACAAGTAATTCTAAATCAGCATTGTATCAATTAGAATTAGTATCAGACACACAAGTTAAATAAAAATATTTAGAAGACTTTTCTCATGAATATATGCTCGTGAGGAAAGTCTTTTTAAAGTGAAAATGAGATAAGATAAGAAAAATTAAAATTAAATTAAAAAAACACTTGCTAACAGTTAAAATCCGTGTTAATATATTTCCATATTAAAAAGAGATGAATTTTTTGAGAAAAATTTATTAAGGAGAGATGAAAATGATGAAAAGAAAATGGCTTTGGTTACCAACAGCTGCAGTAGCACTGACAATGGCAGCATGTGGTTCAAAAACAACAACAACAACTAAAACAACAACAGAGGGAGCAGACAAAACTAAATTTGTTTCTGAAGTAACTCATGATGGAGAACCAATTAAAGGTGGAACATTAAAATATGCTATTGTTTCAGCATCACCAATTAATGGATTATTCATTGACGAATTAGCTTCTGATACAACAGATTCATCTGTAGCAGGAATGATTGATGAATCAATGTTCGAATATGATGATAATCGTAAATTAGTAAATACTGGATTAGCCTCTATTTCATTTGATGTAGAAGGTAAAACTGCTACTGTTAAATTAAATTCTCAAGATTACAAATGGTCAGATGGAGAAAAATTCACAATTGATGACTATATTTTTACTTATGAAGGAATTGGTCATAAAGACTACACTGGTGTACGTTATGATGGAGACTTCAAAAATATTGAAGGGATGGAAGAGTACCACAAAGGTTCTGCTTCAACAATTTCTGGTTTAGAAAAATTAGATGACTACACTGTGAAAATTCACTATAAAGAAATGACACCTTCAATGCAATTAGCAGGTGGTGCAGTAAGTAGCTATGTAATGCCAAAACATGTATTCTCTAAAATCCCAGTAGCTGAATGGGAACAAAGTGATGCCGTTCGTGGTAAATCAAACGTTGGTCTAGGGGCGTATACAATTGAATCAATGGTTCCAGGTGAATCAGTAACATTTGTACCAAACACTAATTATTATAAAGGTCGTTCAAATGTTGATAAAGTCGTAATGGAAGTTGTTTCTCCAGATAGTATCGTTTCAGAAATGAAAGCTGGTAAATACGATATTGCAAGTATGCCATCAGCTCAATACGATTCATTTAAAAATTTAACAAATGTGACATTTGTAAGTTCATTACAATCACAATATGAATATATTGGATTTAAACTTGGTAAATGGGATAAAGAACAAGGTAAAAATGTTGTAAATCCAAATGCTAAAATGTCTGATGTAGCATTACGTCAAGCGATTGCTTATGCGATTGACCCAGATACAGCAGGTAAAAACTTGTATAATGGATTACAACATGGAACAAACTCAATTATTATTCCATTCTTTAAAGATATTTATAATAAAGATCAAGAAGGATTCGATTATAATCCAGAAAAAGCTAAGAAATTATTAGATGATGCTGGTTATAAAGATGTTGATGGCGATGGTTTACGTGAAAATAAAGATGGTTCTAAACTAAAAATCAACTTTGCTGCTCGTACTCGTGATGATGCGAATGAATCATTAATTCAACAATATCTATTATGGTGGAAAGAAGTTGGATTGGATGTTCAATTATATACTGGACGTACAATTGAGATGAATAACTTCTATGATAAAGTTGAAGCGGATGATCCTGAAATCGATATGTTCGCTGCTGGTTGGGCAACTGGTTATGATCCAAATCCAGAAGGATTATTTGGTGAAGCAGCGAAATTCAATATGCAACGTTATTCTAGTCCTGAAGGAAATGCGTTAATTGAGAAAATTTCTTCAAATGAAGCATTTGATGATGCTAAAAATATTCAATTCTATAAAGAATGGCAAAAATATGTACACGATCAAGCGTTCATCTTCCCAACACTTACTGGTGAAAGTGTAACTGCTGTTAATAAACGTGTGAAATACTACGATAAAAAAATTGGTTCAAATCACGATGAATCTTCTATGATTAAATTGCAATTGACTGCAAATGAACCTGTAAAATAAGTCCACGCTTTTTCTCGACCCAATGAAAGATTTTGGGTCGAGTTTTTGTTTAGGGGTGAGCCATGATAGTATCTGTTGTAGCTAACGACGCTAGCAGCCTCGCTTGTGCGAGTCTCATAGTTAAAATTCAAGCCTAAGGTCTCGAATTTTCGTGCAACTAAAGCCAATGCTTGGCTTTGGTTGCTTGAGCTACAACGGAAACTATCATGGCTCTTTTGTGTTGTGGAGATGGATATGAATATGCGTAAGATAGTATCTGTTGTAGTTGACGACGCTAGCAGCTTTGCTTGTGCGAGTCTCATATTTTAGCTACAACGGAAACTTTCATAGCTCTTTTGTGTTATTTTTTTACTATCTTAATGAGATTTTTTGTAATATTTTTATCGGATTTTATAAAGGTTGCATTAGAATTTAGGAAGAAATTTTGAAAGCGGTTGAATTGGCGTGGTAGTGTGCTAAAATAGAATCGGTATTAAATAAACCAAAAAGGGTGGAAAATCATGAAAAAACAAAGTATAGCAATCTTATCCTCACTTGCAGTTGCTATTGTTTTAGGAGCTTGTTCTCCCAAACATTCTACAAATGAGGCAGAAGACTCAAACGCACAGGATATTACATTTGCAACAGAAGTTACTCATGAAGGAACACCAATAAAAGGTGGCATTTTGAAGTATGCTCTTGTAACAGCATCTCCATTTAATGGTCTTTTTATTGATGAACTTGCATCTGATTCATCAGATAGTACATTGGCAGGATATGTCGATACTACAATTTTTGAATATGATGAAAATCGAAAATTGGTTAATTCGGGTTTAGCTTCTTTAGAATTCGATGTTCCTGGAAAGACAGTTACAATAACGCTAAATTCAAAAGACTATAAATGGTCAGATGGACATCCTGTTACAATTGATGATTATATTTTTACCTATGAAGGAATCGGTCATAAAGACTATACGGGAATTCGATATGATTCGAATTATAAAAATATTGAAGGAATGGAAGACTATCATCATGGAAAAAGTTCAAAAATTTCTGGTTTAGAAAAATTAGATGATTATTCTGTAAAAATTCATTATAAAGAAATGTACCCTTCAATGCTTTTATCTGGAGGTCCCATTAGCCCATATATAATGCCAAAACATATTTTTTCAGCAATTCCAGTTGCGGATTGGGAACAAAGTGATTATGCACGAACTGAAAAAGTAGTTGGACTTGGAGCGTTTACGATTGAATCGATAGTTCCAGGAGAATCCGTTACTTATAAAGCGAATGAATACTATTATAAAGGTCGACCTAAAATTGATCAATTAGTAGTAGAAGCTGTTTCTCCTGATAGTATTGTCTCTGAAATGAAAGCTGGAAAGTACGATATTGCTTCAATGCCAAGAGCTCAATATACAACTTATAAAGATTTGAAGAATATTACATTATTAGGAAAATTTGAATCAGCATATGAATATATTGCTTTTAATTTAGGAAAATGGGATGATACTTTAGGGAAAAATGTCATGAATCCAACTGCAAAAATGTCGGATCCAGTATTACGTCAGGCGATTGCTTATGCACTAGATATCGACCAAGCAGGTAAGAGCTTATATAATGGCTTGCAAAGAGGAACAAATTCACTGATTATACCATTTTTCAAAGATGTCTATAATAAGGAACAAGACGGATTTACTTATAATCCAGATAAAGCAAGAAAAATGTTAGAGGATGCAGGCTATAAAGATGTAGATGGAGATGGATTAAGAGAAAATAAGGACGGTACCAAATTAACGATTAGTATTTTAGCTCGAACAAGAGATGAAGCGAATGAAGCTTTAATTCAACAATATTTATTATGGTGGAAAGACATCGGTCTTGATGTTCATTTGTTATCAGGAAGAACGATGGAAGTAAATAGTTTCTACGATAAAATTGAAACGAATGACTCAGATATTGATATGTTTACTGCTGGATGGGGAACTGGGTTTGATCCAGATCCAACAGGTTTATATGGAGAAGATGCGAAATTTAATTTCACACGTTTTGTCAGCAAAGAACAAACAGACATTTTGAACAAAATTTCTTCTGAAGAAGCTTTTGATGCTACAAAGAATCGTGAATTTTATAAAGAATGGCAAAAATATGCTCATGATCAAGCTTTTGCATTTCCAACTTTAGTAGGGGATGATATTACAGCTGTTAATAAGAGAGTGAAATATTATAGCACAGATATCGGGTCAAATAATCGTAAAAATGCTATTAGTGCATTAGAATTAGTTTCAGAAAATCCAATAAAATAGTGTTTAGAAATAGACTTTTAACAGTAGTGAAGGACAATAACTACTGTTAAAAGTTTTTTCTTTTTATTAAACGCAATAACTATAAGTAGAAATAAGAAAAAATTAATTTTTCAATGATGAGAGAAAAAGTAAATAAAACATTTAATTTTAAAACTATTTTTTGGAAAAATGAGGAAATTATTAAAAAATTCTGTAGAAAATTATAGGAATTTTCAAAGAATCGTGGTATTATAATCATATGTTATTTTAAAAATGGAATTGTCATACAATTTGCATTTTTGTTTTAAAATACGTATAATATCAATAATGTTCAAGTGACATTATTGATTTTTAGAAATCATAGATGATAAAACACGAAGGTTGGAATGAACCTTTCGATTCAGACAAAGGAGGAATAGAATTTGGCTATCGATAAACCATTATTAGAAATCAACGATTTACATGTTGGATTTCGTATTAAAGATGATTTTTATGATGCGGTTGATGGTGTTTCATT
Source organism: uncultured Granulicatella sp. (assembly GCF_963516875.1). Taxonomy (GTDB): domain Bacteria; phylum Bacillota; class Bacilli; order Lactobacillales; family Aerococcaceae; genus Granulicatella. The sequence continues at coordinate 24,244 of NZ_CAUQCL010000023.1, forward strand.
AACATTAGAAAAGAATGAAATTTTAGCAATTGTAGGGGAATCTGGTTGTGGGAAATCTACATTAGCAACTACAATTATGGGCTTGCATAACAAATTAAACACAAAAATCACAGGGGACATTATTTATAATGATGTTAACTTAGTAAATTTAAATGAAACTTTATATAATAAAATTCGTGGAAATGATATTGGAATGATTTTCCAAGATCCATTGGCTTCATTAAACCCATTAATGACAATTGGTGCTCAAATTGACGAAGCATTATTATATCATACAGATTTAGATGAAAAACAACGTACAGAACGTGTGTTAGAATTATTGGCACAAGTAGGGATTCCAAATCCACAACGTACATTTAAACAATACCCACATGAATTATCAGGTGGGATGCGTCAACGTGTTGTTATTGCGATTGCATTATCATGTAAACCACCAATCATTATCGCTGACGAACCAACAACTGCGCTTGACGTAACAATTCAAGCACAAATCTTAGATTTATTAAATGAAATTCAAGCGGAAACACAATCAGGAATTATTTTAATTACGCACGACCTTGGGGTAGTTGCGGAAACTGCTGACCGTGTAGCTGTGATGTATGCTGGACAATTTGTTGAGATTGCTCCTGTTGAGGAATTATTTACAAATCCAAAACATCCATATACTCGTTCATTATTACAATCAATTCCTCAAGCTGGTTCTGAAGGACAAGAGTTACACGTAATTGAAGGTACAGTTCCTCCATTACCAAGTTTACCACGTACAGGATGCCGTTTTGCTCCTCGTATTCCTTGGATTTCTGCAGAAGAACATGAAGAAAATCCAACATTACACGAAGTTGGCAAAGGTCATTTTGTTCGTTGTACATGTTATAAAAATTTCCATTTTGAAGGGGAGGAAGCATAATGGGTTTTGTAAGAATTGAAGATTTAAAAGTTCACTATCCAATTAGAAGTGGCTTCTTTAACCGAGTAACGGATCACGTTTATGCTGTTGATGGCGTTACATTGGAAATTGAAGAAGGAAAAACATATGGACTTGTAGGAGAATCTGGTTCAGGTAAATCAACAATCGGTAAATCAATTATTGGTTTAGAGCCAGTTACAAGTGGTAAAGTATTGTATGAAGGGAAAGATGTGACAAATAAAGCTCGTCGCCGTACTTCTGATTATAATCGTAATGTACAAATGATTTTCCAAGATTCATTATCAAGTTTTAATCCTAAAAAACGTATTTTAGATATCGTGGCTGAGCCATTACGTAACTTCGACCGTTTATCTCCAGAAGAAGAACGTCGTAAAGTTATTGAATTAATGGAAATTATTGGTTTATCTGAAGAAGCATTATTAAAATACCCTCACCAGTTCTCTGGTGGACAACGTCAACGTATTGGGGTAGCTCGTGCATTAGCAAGTAATCCACGTTTAATTATTGCCGATGAACCAGTATCTGCCTTAGACTTATCTGTACAAGCGCAAGTATTAAACTACATGAAACGTATCCAAGATGAGTTTAACTTAAGTTATTTATTCATCTCTCATGACCTTGGGGTTGTAAAACACATGTGTGATGAATTATTCATTATGTATCGTGGACGTTTTGTTGAAACAGGAAAAGCAAATGATATTTATGCAAATCCACAACATATTTATACAAAACGTTTATTATCAGCTATTCCAGTTATTGACCCAGTAAACCGTGAAGCGAACAAACAACGTCGTATTGAAGCAGAGAAATTCTATCAAGAAAATCAAACAATGTACTATGACGAAAAAGGTCGTGTATTCGATTTACAACAATTGTCTGATACGCATTATGTTGCGTTAAATCCATCAGCAAAGGGAGGTAACTAGACTATGTGGAAAACTATATTACGTCGTGTGCTTTTAATGTTGCCACAAATCTTAATTTTAAGTTTACTAGCATTCTTGATTGCTAAAATGATGCCAGGGGATCCATTTACAGGTTTAATTACTCCTGAAACAGATCCAAACACTATTGAAGCTTTACGTGTGAAAGCTGGTTTCTATGATCCATGGTATATCCAATATGTTCGTTGGATGGGTAAAGCTTTCCAAGGAGACTTTGGACAAAGTTATACTTATAAATATGCCGTTACTAAATTAATTGGTGAACGTATTGGCAATACAGTTTGGTTATCATTATTAACATTAATTTTAACGTATTTAATTGCACTTCCTCTAGGGATGGTTGCAGGACGTTATCAAAACTCTTGGGCTGATAAGTTAATCGTTGTTTATAACTTCATTACTTATTCAATTCCAACATTCGTATTTGCCTTAATTCTATTATGGTTATTTGGTTATACATTAGGTTGGTTCCCAACTCGTGGTTCTGTTGATTCAGGTGTTTCACCAGGATCTGTTGGTTATTTAATTAATCGATTCCACCACTTATTATTACCAGCATTAACAATGGCGATTTTATCAACAACTGGTACAGTTCAATATTTAAGAACTGGGGTAATTGATGCGAAGAGTCAAGACTATGTTCGTACTGCTCGTGCAAAAGGGGTTCCTGAAAAAGTCGTATTTAACCGTCACATTTTCCGTAACTCAATTTTACCAATTGCTGCATTCTTAGGATATGAATTCACAGGTTTAATTGGTGGTTCAGTGTTTATTGAAAACATCTTCTCATATCCAGGAATGGGGAACTTATTCGTAAGTTCAATTTCATCTCGTGACTATTCTGTTATTTTAGCGTTGTTATTACTATTTGGTACAGCAACACTATTAGGAACATTATTATCTGATATTATTATGAGTATCGTTGACCCTAGGGTTCGCGTACAATAGAAAAGGAGGAGTAGCAAATGGCGCAAGATAAAAAAGATGTAACAAAAGAAAGCACCGTATCTACCCCACCTACTGGGTTCCAGGTTATTGTGCGAGAATTTTTAAAAGATAAAATTGCTCTTGCAGCATTAATTATCTTAACTTTAATTTTCTTATTTATTTACATTGGTCCGTTTTTCATTAATGAAGCAACTGCCTTGAAAGTAAATATTTTACAACGTTATAAAGCACCAGGAGTTAATGGATTTTTATTAGGATCTGATGAAGGTGGTCGTGATGTATTTGCGATGTTAGTCATCGGAGCTCGTAACTCTGTAACAATTGGTTTCACGATTACAATTTTAACGTGTATTATCGGGATTATCGTTGGTTTGATTTCTGGGTATTATGGTAAATGGGTTGATACTACATTAATGCGTATTGTTGATTTCATCATGATTTTACCAACATTAATGATTATCATCGTATTTGTAACAGTAATTCCTAACTATACATTATTCCACTTTATTATCATTATGACATTGTTCTTCTGGGTAGGTTCAGCTCGTTTATTCAGAACTCGTACGTTGCAAGAAGCTAGTTTAGATTATGTAAATGCTTCTAAGACTTTAGGTTCAAGCGACTTACAAATTATGTTCCGCGAGATTTTACCTAACATTAGTTCGTTAATTATTGTTAACTTAATTTTACGTTTAGCAGGGAATATTGGTATTGAAACTGGTTTAACATATTTAGGTTTCGGGTTACCATACACAACTCCTTCTTTAGGAACGTTGATTTCTGCAGCTAAAACGCAAGATATTATTGAAAATAAAATGTGGGTATGGTTACCTGCGACAATTTTAATCTTAGTAATGATGTTATGTATCAACTACATTGGACAAGCGTTCCAACGTGCAGCGGATGCTCGTCAACGTCTAGGTTAAGGAATATAAATAGACTTCTCTGTATAGTAGTAAAGGACGGCAGCAGCCCTTGCGGTCTCATGCCTAAACTTTGAGCCTAAGGTCTCAAAGTTTCCTAGTACAAGTAGCCAAAAGAGGCTACTTGTACGCTTACTACTATGAGAAGTCTTTTCTTTTTTAGGCTCTTTGTCAAATAGGGTTGATGAAACAATTTTAGTGAAGGAATTAA
>NZ_CAUQCL010000024.1:0-26356 GCF_963516875.1 uncultured Granulicatella sp.
TACTCTTGATCACCATTACGTAATACGCCTACAACCCACTCAACGTTTTTCATTCTTGCAGGTGGTAATGAAGCATGAACAGTTCCTAATCTGCTACCTGCTTGAACACGTACACGTTTACCAAACATTGTACTTGGTTCTTGATGAGCGTTATTGTAATACAAGAATTGGTTGTTATCATCTGCATATGTTAACTCAAATGGCATTGCTTTTAAAAACATATCAATTTGGTTAACCGTTAAGATACCGTGGTCTAATTTTACATAAGTATCTCCTGAAACAGCTCCAACGAGTTCTGCTGCTTTTTCTACCCAATCCGGATCATCTGGGTCAACGCCTTGAATCGTTGTTGCAATTGGATTTGTACAATATAAATCTTCTGGAGCAATTGGTTTTGGTTTTTTCAATTTAGAAACGACCTCCACATATTTTACAAAGTTATCTAAACAAGATTCTAAGAATTTCACAGTTCCTTCATTTGTGATATTTCCGTTTTCATCGAATGCTTCTTTAGCTTTTCCTAATAAGAATTCATTTCCTGGTAATGTATATGCATTCACACCTGGAGCATCTAAAATTTTACGTAAATGTACTTGCGCACGTGATGTACCTTGATCATGGTATGAAGCACCTACAATCATAACTGGTTTATTTTCAAATGGATGCACTTTAAATGATAACCATTCTAAAACGCTTTTTAGTGATGCTGTAATTGTATGATTGTGTTCTGGTGTTGCAATAATAACTCCATCCGCACGAGTAATTTTGTGATATAAATAACGTAATTGGAAACTGTCATCCCATTTTTCATCTTGATTAAATACTGGAACTTCATCGATTTCCAAAACTTCTAATTCAAATTTTAATTTAAATTGACGTTGAATGAATTGCAATAATTTACGGTTATATGATAGTTCAGCGTTTGAACCTACAAGTCCTACAAATTTCATAATGTATATTCCTCTCTTGTTATGCTATTAAATATTTTCCCAATCAAAGTTTTCTGCTTCTTTGTGTAATAAATCTTGAGCACTTCTTAATTTTTGAGTGATTTTAACAAATAAACGGAAATCATCAAATAGGGCATCTAATTTTTTAATTGTATCTAAATCAATTAAATCACCTTTTTTATCAAATGCTTGAAGTGAGTGAGATAATAAGAACTCAGATCCTGGCATTACATTTGCTTTTAATTCTGGTGAGTCCAAAATTTGACGTAATTGTAATTGGGCACGTGAAGAACCTAATGTACCATAAGATGCTCCTGTAATCATAACTGGTTTATTTAATAATGGATGAATGCCATAAGATAACCATGCTAATGCGCTCATTAATACTGCTGGAATAGCGTGATCATATTCTGGAGTTCCAATAATTACTCCATCAGCAGCTTCAATTTTAGCAGCAATTTCTTTTACAAGTTCTGGAACTTGTTTGTTAGCGGGTTTATTGAATAATGGTAGATCTTTAATTTCCACTAATTCAATTTCAACTTTTTTTGCAAAATGTTTTTGCATATATTGTAATAAAGTACGGTTTGTAGAACGTTGTGAGTTTGTTCCAACAAGTGCAATAAATTTTGTCATAATAATTCCTTTCTATACATCTCTAATTAAACAAATTGAATTCCAGATGTATACATCATTTTTTGATTTTTTGTAATCACAAATGCTTCCAGTCCAGGTTGTTGTTCGATTTCTTCGATAATGTCATATGGATTTTGTCCAAATAAACGTGTCGTCCATATTTCGCAATCTACTGATTTTTCAGCTACAATCGTTAAACTTGCAACTTCTGTTTCCATCGGGTAACCTGTTTTCCGATCGAAAATGTGATGATAAGTTTTTCCATCTACCACTAATTGACGTTCATAAATCCCTGAAGTTACAACAGATACATCTGATACAGCTATTACTGCAAGATGTTCTCCTCTATCTAATATTGGATTTTGGATTCCAATTCTCCACGGTCTTTGGTAGGTTGGATTTTCTCCAATTGTAAGAATATTTCCTCCTAAATTAATTATTCCTGATTGAACTCCTTGTTCTACCAAAAAATCTTTTAATTTATCAGCAATATATCCTTTCGCTAAAGCTCCTAAATCGATTCGCATTCCAACTTTTGATAAATAAACTTCCTGTTTTGAGTTATCCAATACGATTTCCTCTGGATTCGTTATTTGTAATAAAGTTTGAATCTCTTCTTTTGAAGGGAGTTTAGCATCTGAAAAACCAATTCTCCATGTTTGAACTAATGGTCCAATCGCAATATTGAGATGACTATTCGCTGCAATACTATGTTTCTTCCCTAACTCAATTAATTCAAACAAATCTGGATGAACTTGAACAGCTTTTTTTCCAGCTTGTAAATTAATCTCCATTAGTTCTGAATCAATATCATTGGCACTGAAACGATTTTTGTAAAGATGTAACAGTTGTTCACTCTGTAACAATAAATTTTGTGCATCTTCATGGAAAATCGTTAACGTAATAGACGCTCCCATTAATCGAAGACTGTGACTAGCACTTTGCAAACAATTTCCTCTTTCCTTTTGCATTTACCATTAATATACCAAAATAATGAGGTTTTCTCAAGCTTTTTAGCTCATTCTCTCACATTTCTCATATAAAATAAGTACACATTTTAACATCTGTTTTTTACTTTTTATAAACAAAAACACCATTGAAATAGTTATCAAACTACTTTCAATGGTGTTAAATGTTACTCATTCATTTTAAATTGAGTAATTGAATCTAATAAATACTCTGCAAATTGTTCTGCCCCTTGGTTATTCGGATGAATTTTATCTTCATAGAACCATTCTGCATGATTTTTTGCTAATTCATACCAATCAATAATATGTACATTTGCATGGCGATTTTTTGCTTCATGCAATTGCTGATTCACTTCATTATTCCATTTCACTGGAGCAAATATGGTCACGAAGTATAACTCTCTATCTTCTCCAAGAATTCGAATATATTCATCTAATTGTTTTTGAGAGAAAGTACCATTCGTTCCTAAAACTGTTACAACTCTATCAGACATTTTCCCTTTTGAAATTAAGTCTTGTAAAGTTGCCGGACTAGAATATAATTGTCTTCCTATTTTTCCATCAATAATTGCTTTAGGGAATAATTCTTGAACTTTATCTGCTGCTGCTAATAAAATTGAATCTCCTACAAATGTTATTGTCTCTTGAGCAATCTGTTCTTTTAATTCAATTTTTTTATTTGGATTAACAGTTGTACTTTCTTCTTGCGTTGTTTGTTCAATCAATTCTTGGTTACGTTTTATAACAGTCTCTAATTGTTGTGCAACCAAATTCGTTTCCGTAGATGATTGGATAAAACCAACAAATGCTAATCCTATTAAAATAACATAAGTAAATGAAAAGGCCATTCCTATTATCTTTTTAACCGGAGGCAACTCTTTCACTGCAAAATGATGAATACTCATTAAACTAAAAGTTTGTCCGAAGGGTACCATCCATTTTTTAGTTTCAAACACTTTATAAGTAATTTCTGCTAATACAACAATAGAAAGCAATTGAAGCCCTAAAAATGCTATATTCGATTCTTCTCCATTTTGAAAATACGGAGCAAACATATGCACTGGATAAAACCATAAGTAATAAGAAAAACTTCTTCTACCAAAAACTGTAAAACCTCTGAAGCGCAAGAAGTAATTCAATACAGAATTTTCATATAATATACTCCATAAGAACACCATAGAAATAACAGAAAATAGTTGCATCCCATACAAGTACGTTTCATCTTGTACTCCATTAAAACTTAGTGCCATCCATCCCATTAAAAAAAGACTTATAAGTCCAAGCAATTGAATGACTAATGAAGCAGATTTACTTCTAGGTAAACGAAGAGATAATTGCCCTTCTGTAAAGTAACTTAAAACTCCCCCTAATAGGAACGAGAAAATCCTAGTTGAAATTGCGTAATAAATATATGAAGGATCTTTTTGTATCATATACATGACAGTCATTAACAATGCTGAAAGAACACTAAGAATAAACAAGACTAAACTTTCCTGCATTCGCAATAAGTTTAAACGGTTAAATAGTTTCCGAATTCCAACAGCTATTAACATTAATTGTAAATAAAGGGATACATACCATAAATGAACAAACGGACTTGGATTTATCGATTGTACAAAATAAGATTGTTGATTAATAATTTGATAATAATTATTGAAAAATACTAAAGACGATATTGACATCATCCTAATATTTTTTAATTGTTCCGGTAATGCGATAAATAAAAATGCTACCGTCCCAATAATCATAAATAACATAGGAAGCCATAATCGAGACAGTTTTGATAATAAATGCCATTCTACTGGTTTTTTATGAAACAAATGCTTATTATCACGAAATGCTAAATAACCACCTATCGCAAAAAATGCATTTACTGCAAAAAAACCACCTGGCAAGTAATTTTGAAAATAATAATATCCTATAATTGCAAGAATCATCATTCCTTTAAAACCATCAAGGGCCGCTACACGTTTATATTTAGAATTTTTTTGAGGTTCCTGCATCATATTTTGTTGAGCCACGTGAAAATTTCCATCCTTTAACTAGTATTCCTCTTCATTATATTCTCTGGAAATTTTTACGTCAAACTTCTTTTGAAATATTTTTAAGTTTTTTAACAAATCACAAAAAAAGCTGGAGATAATCTCCAGCCTCACTTAAACTCATTAGATTTTTTTAACGAATTCTGATTTTAATTTCATTGCACCGAAACCATCAATTTTACAATCAATATTATGGTCACCTTCTACGATACGAATGTTTTTCACACGAGTTCCTTGTTTAATATCTTTTGGAGCACCTTTAACTTTTAAATCTTTAATAACTGTTACAGTATCTCCATTTTCTAAACGGTTGCCATTTGCATCAATAGCAACTACTCCGCCTTCTTCAACTTCTTGTCCAGGTTCCCATTCATGAGCACACTCCGGACAAACTAATAATACACCATCTTCATATGTGTATTCTGAATTACATTTTGGACAATTTGGTAATGACATAATCGTCTCCTTTTCTATCAATTATTTTTATTTATTTTACCTTCTTTTTCGAATCATGTCTAATGGTTTCACTGGTTCAGTTACTTTCATCTTACAAATCATCATTGCATGAGGAGCCGCTTCGATTTCTTCACCTTTTTCATCCCATAGAGTTGTTAAAACTTCTTCATGATGACGCATGCCTGGTCCATAAAACTCAATATGGTCTCCAACTTTAAAATTATTTCTTTGTTGAATCGTTGCAATTTGAGTTTCTGGATCATATTCCAACACTTGACCTACGAATGCATATTGCGGAATTTGACGACGAGCACCAAATAATTGTTCCTCTTCAGTAGGAATTTGATAATAGAATCCTGTTGCTAACTCACGTTGAGCTGCTTTCCATAATTCATCTACCCATTCTTGTTTACATACATAATTATCTGGATCTTCACAATAACTATCTACTGCAGCACGGTATACATTGGCCACTGTTGAAACATAGTGAATAGATTTCATACGTCCTTCAATTTTCAAGCTATCTACTCCAGCTTCGATTAAATCTGGCAGATTGTGAATCATTGATAAGTCAACCGCACTCATAGAGAATTTCTCTTCAATACCTTCTTCTCCAGCACCAACCATATTTTTCTCATTAGCAAATGGCATATCAAACAAACCATATTTCCAACGACAAGATTGCGCACATCCTCCACGGTTCGCATCACGACGTACCATATGGTTTGACAATACACAACGACCTGAATATGAAATACACATTGCACCATGAATGAATGCTTCAATTTCAACATCCACTTTTTCTTGCATTTCTTGAATTTCTGCCATAGAAACTTCACGAGCTAAAACAACACGTTCTAATCCTTCATCTTTCCAGAAGTTTAAAGTTTCCCAGTTTGCAGCAGAAGCTTGTGTTGAAAGGTGAATTGGTAATCCTGGAGCTTCTGAAGCACAAATATCCATTAATGCCATATCACTAATAATCGCAGCATCAATTCCAAGGTCACGAACTGTACGGAAAAATTCTCCCGCACCTTTTTCATCTCCTTCGTGAGTCACCATATTCGCTGCAATATATACTTTAGCATTATGGCTATGCGCAAATTCAACTGCTTCTTTCATCTCTTCAAAATCAAAGTTCCCTGCACGACTTCTTAGTCCGTAAGCTTCCCCTCCTAAGAATACTGCATCTGCACCATATAAAATGGCTGTTTTTAATTTTTCAAGTGTTCCTGCTGGAGCAAGAACTTCTGGTTTTTTCAAAATTTTTCTTCCCATTCGTCTCTCTCCTATTTCACATCTTCTGGATTTAAAATATAAAATCCTGCATCTAAACCACGTTGTTGTGGATGAAGTTCTCTCACTTGTAATTCTAAGCTTGCACTTTTTTCTACAGTCCAAGTACCAGCTTCAATTTCTTTACGAGCATTATCAAACAATTGAACTACTTTAACAAAGTTCTCACCAGGTGTTAATACTCCATCAAATTTCCATTGAGGAACACCCATTTGAGTTAATTCTAATAAATAAGGCGCAAGGGATACATCATTATTTGCAAAAATATGTGTACCATTAATATCTTGATAAATGGAATAATGAGAATCTTCATCTGCCGGTTCACTCACGAATAACCCACGTTTTTTCTCAACACTTTCCTTCTTCTCAATATAGTTAAAGTAATTTTGTAATAATGGTCGTTTAGAATGATGGATACATGTTGCACCATAAACTAACACTTCAATTGGCACTTCCACTTGGCTCGCTAAAATTTCCATTTCTGCTCTTGGAATTTCTCTAGCAATCACTGCACCTATCGCTCCACGCTTAGCCCAGAAATTAACTTGACGACTACTTGTTACTAACACAGCAGCGTCATAATAATAAGGAATGGAGTATTCTGGGTTCTTCATAATTTGAACAACTCCAGGATCTCCTACTGTAATCATATCTACATTAATTGATTTTAAAAATTGTAAATACTCCGGAACTTGCGCAATTCCTTCATTATGAAAAATTGCATTAACCACTACATTTACTTTTTTACCATAGCGATGTACCAATTCTGTTAATTCTTTTTGTTCATCACGTGAAAATGACATTGGTAATCTTAAACCAAATAGATCTTCACCGAAGCACAATACATCTACTCCTGCTTCTAGTAGTGCTTGCGCTTGTTGGATCGATTCAACTGTTGCAATCAGTTCTATCATTCCAAACGCCTCCTATTCATTATAATTTTACTGATATAGAGTAGCATAAATTTTAATTAATCTCTACCTAAAATCAGCAATCTATATTGAGAACTGTTATCAATTAGACTTAATTGTTCAAATACAAAAAAATCCTCCCAAAAGGGAGGATTGAAAATCAATTTAATTAAAATTATTTTTCGATGTTAGCTACGATACCAGCACCTACAGTACGTCCACCTTCACGGATAGAGAACTTAGTACCTTCTTCGATCGCAACTGGGTGAATTAATTCAACTTCCATAGTTACGTTGTCACCAGGCATTACCATTTCAGTACCTTCTGGTAACACACAAACACCAGTGATGTCTGTTGTACGGAAGTAGAATTGAGGACGGTAGTTAGAGAAGAATGGAGTGTGACGTCCGCCTTCTTCTTTAGTTAATACGTAAACCTCAGCTTTGAATTTTGTATGTGGAGTGATTGTTCCTGGTTTAGAAAGAACTTGTCCACGTTCGATGTTGTCACGTGTAACACCACGTAATAATGTACCAATGTTATCCCCAGCTTCAGCGTAGTCTAACAATTTACGGAACATTTCAACACCTGTAACAGTTGTTTTAGAAGTTTCTTCAGAAATACCAACGATTTCTACTTCGTCACCAACACGAACTTGTCCACGTTCAACACGTCCTGTAGCTACAGTACCACGACCAGTGATTGAGAATACGTCTTCGACTGGCATCATGAATGGTTTGTCAGTGTCACGTTCTGGAGTTGGGATATATTCGTCAACAGCAGCCATTAATTCTAAGATTTTTTCTTCGTAAGATGCATCGCCTTCTAAAGCGCGTAAAGCAGAACCAGAAACAACTGGAGTGTCGTCTCCTGGGAAATCGTATTCTGATAATAAGTCACGAACTTCCATTTCTACTAATTCTAATAATTCTTCATCGTCAACCATGTCAACTTTGTTTAAGAATACTACGATGTAAGGTACACCTACTTGACGTGATAATAAGATGTGTTCACGTGTTTGAGGCATTGGGCCGTCAGCTGCAGATACTACTAAGATAGCACCGTCCATTTGAGCAGCACCAGTGATCATGTTTTTAACGTAGTCCGCGTGTCCTGGGCAGTCAACGTGAGCATAGTGACGAGTTTCTGTTTCGTACTCAACGTGTGCAGTGTTGATAGTAATACCACGTTCGCGTTCTTCTGGAGCTTTGTCGATTGAACCGTAATCTTGAGCTTGTGCGAAACCTTTCTTAGCTAAAACAGTTGTGATAGCTGCAGTTAAAGTTGTTTTACCGTGGTCAACGTGGCCGATTGTACCAATGTTAACGTGTGGTTTTGAACGGTCAAATTTTTCTTTTGCCATTTTTAATAATTCCTCCTAAATGTTTGAGTATTTTTGTTAGATTCTATAACAGTATCTACCGATTTAAATTATACCAAAGAATACCTATAAAAATCAACTGGTTACGCTAGGTAACCAGTTGACCTAGCTTCTTTGATGAAGTTGCGATTTTAGCGACTCATTATTCGCCATTTCCGCCATTTTTCTTAATGATTTCTTCTGCAATGCTCTTAGGAACATCTTCGTAGTGATCGAATGTCATTGAGAATGTACCACGACCTTGTGTTGCAGAACGTAATGTAGTTGCGTAACCGAACATTTCTGATAAAGGAATCATACCTTTAACGATTTGTGCGTTACCACGAACTTCAGAACCTTCAACGCGTCCACGACGAGCGTTAACGTGACCCATTACATCTCCGAAGTATTCTTCTGGAACTGTAATTTCAACAGCCATCATTGGTTCTAAAATTGCTGGTTGAGCTTTCTTAGCAGCAGCTTTCAATGCCATTGAAGCAGCAACTTTGAAGGCAGTTTCTGATGAATCGACATCGTGGTAGCTTCCATCATATAATTTAGCTTTGATGTCAACTAATGGATAACCAGCTAATACCCCGTTTTCCATAGCATCTTTCAATCCTGCTTCTACAGCTGGGATGTATTCACGAGGAACTACCCCACCGACGATAGCATTTTCGAATTCAAATCCAGCACCTTCTTCGTTAGGAGCAAACTCAATCCATACGTGACCGTATTGACCTTTACCACCTGATTGACGAACGAATTTACCTTCTGCTTGAGTAGAAGCACGGAATGTTTCACGGTAAGATACTTGAGGAGCACCTACGTTAGCTTCAACTTTGAATTCACGACGCATACGGTCAACAATAATGTCTAAGTGTAACTCACCCATACCTGCGATAACTGTTTCACCAGTTTCTTGGTTAGTGTAAGCACGGAATGTTGGGTCTTCTTCTGCAAGTTTTTGTAAAGCAATACCCATTTTATCTTGGTCAGCTTTTGATTTTGGTTCAATCGCTACTTCGATAACTGGATCAGGGAATTCCATAGACTCTAAGATAACTTCTGCTTTTTCATCACATAATGTGTCCCCAGTAGTTGTATCTTTAAGACCTACTGCTGCAGCGATATCTCCTGAGAATACTTCAGGAATTTCTTGACGTGAGTTAGCGTGCATTTGTAAGATACGTCCTACACGTTCACGTTTACCTTTAGTTGAGTTTTTAACGTATGAACCTGATTGTAAAGTACCAGAGTACACACGGAAGAATGTTAAACGACCTACGAATGGGTCAGTCATAACTTTAAACGCTAATGCTGAGAATGGTTCTTCATCTGAGGAATGACGTTCTGTTTCTTCATCAGTGTTAGGATCAATCCCTTTAATAGCTGGTACGTCTAATGGTGATGGTAAGTAGTCAACTACCGCATCTAACATTAATTGTACCCCTTTGTTTTTGAAAGCTGATCCACATAATACTGGGTAGAATTCAGCAGCACATGTAGCTTTACGGATAGCTGCTTTTAATTCTTCTTGTGAAATTTCATCGCCTTCTAAATAGCGTTCCATTAATTCTTCATCAGTTTCAGCTACTGCTTCCACTAATTTTTCACGCCATTCTTCTGCTAAATCTTGTAAATCTTCAGGAATATCTGTTTCTTGGATATCTGTACCTAAGTCATTAGTATAGATTTCAGCTTTCATTTTAATTAAATCGATGATACCTGAAAACTCATCTTCAGCACCGATTGGTAATTGAATTGGGTGAGCATTTGCTTGTAAACGTTCATGAATTGTACGAACAGAATATAAGAAATCTGCACCGATTTTATCCATTTTGTTAGCAAATACGATACGAGGAACACCATATGTTGTAGCTTGACGCCATACAGTTTCTGTTTGAGGTTCAACCCCAGACTGTGCATCAAGTACCGCAACAGCTCCATCTAATACACGTAGAGAACGTTCTACTTCCACTGTGAAGTCCACGTGCCCTGGTGTGTCGATGATGTTAATACGGTGACCTTTCCATTGTGCTGTTGTAGCAGCAGATGTGATAGTGATACCACGTTCTTGTTCTTGTTCCATCCAGTCCATTTGTGAAGCACCTTCGTGAGTTTCACCAATTTTATGGATTTTACCAGTGTAATAAAGTACACGCTCAGTTGTAGTAGTTTTTCCTGCGTCAATGTGAGCCATGATACCGATATTACGCGTGTTTTGAAGAGTAAATTCTCTCTTTGCCATCTTCGTTCTACACCTCTTTATTTAATAGTTAATTTATGCATAGATTAAAAAGCCCGAAGGCTTTTTGAATCTTACCAACGATAGTGAGCAAACGCTTTGTTTGCTTCTGCCATTTTATGAGTATCTTCACGTTTTTTAACAGAAGCACCTGTGTTGTTCGCTGCATCCATGATTTCACGAGCTAAACGAACTTCCATAGTGTCTTCACCACGTAAGCGTGAGTAGTTTACTAACCAACGTAAACCTAATGTAGTACGACGGTCTGAACGAACTTCAACTGGCACTTGATAGTTAGAACCACCAACACGGCGAGCTTTAACTTCTAATACTGGCATAATGTTCTTCATAGCTTGATCGAACACTTCCATTGGATCATTTCCAGTTTGTTCTTTAACGATGTCAAATGCATTGTATAAAATTGTTGCTGCTTTACCACGTTTACCATCTACCATTAAACGGTTGATTAAACGAGTAACTAATTTTGAATTATAAATTGGATCAGGCAAAACATCACGTTTTGCGACAGGACCTTTACGAGGCATTTATAATCCTCCTTTCATCATTTTGAGTTATTAATTATTATTTTTGTTTTGTTAACCTAAATTATTTTTTAGGACGTTTTGTACCGTATTTAGAACGACCTTGCATACGGTTGTTAACTCCAGCAGTGTCTAAAGCACCACGGATGATGTGGTAACGTACCCCTGGTAAGTCTTTTACACGTCCACCACGGATTAATACTACGCTGTGTTCTTGTAAGTTGTGACCGATACCTGGAATGTACGCAGTTACTTCGATTAAGTTTGATAAACGTACACGGGCATATTTACGTAACGCTGAGTTAGGTTTTTTAGGTGTCATTGTACCTACACGAGTACATACACCACGTTTTTGTGGAGAGTTTGTATTCGTTTGTGATTTTTTAAAGCTGTTATATCCTTTACCTAACGCTGGAGAAGCTGATTTCTCAACTGCTGATTTACGAGGTTTACGGACTAATTGGTTAATTGTTGGCATTTAGCTCTTCCTCCTTCCCTATCGGGTTCTTCTTGGTCCACACATCCTGGTGGTCCATTTTTTTGTAAAAATTAAAAGACACATAAATGTCTCTCTCAGTGGCCTTTTTACCAGTCAGCACGACTGATATGATTTCTAATCAGGAATCAGGTATAAAAGCACCTTTGACATAGTACCATAATTATTCAACTTCGTCAACGGGTGTAGGCTATTTCTTTTTATAGTTTTTGTGTATATTTTAATTGTTCTCTTTCATTCATTTTATACAGACTGCCTATACTTCTTTTACAAAACAATAATGATTTTCCTTTGAAAGTGATGCATCATATCTAAAACCATCTAAATCAAAATTTTCTAATTTAGCTTTTTCTTGAACACGTTGGCTCATCATCCACGCTGCCATTTTTCCTCTTGCTTTCTTCGAAATAGTAGAATGTTGTTTTAACATCCCTTCTTTTTTCTCAAAGAATTCAATATCTACCCAATCATATTCTTTTTTGTTAAATAACGAAGAAAACTCACTACTTGCTAAGTTGACGATGCACTCTCCTTCTTCAAACGAAGTTGCGATTCTTTCTTTCCAATATTTTTTTAGTGTTTCTCCTTCTACTTTCAAACTCATCGTTAAATCTAAACGATATGGCTTCACACATTCCTCTGGACTAATTGCTCCATATAACGCTGAAAGAATCCGAATATGTTTCACTGCATAATCTCGATGTTCATTCCAATCGGCTACTTGTTTAAAACTGCGAAATGCTAATCCTTGATACAAATCCATCGCATGGTAAGTTATACTTTCTCGAAAGTTTTCGATTTTCAACCAATTTTCCTCTAATAAAGTATCACTAACTTTCAGTAATTTCTTCAGTTCTTCCTTCGTATAGCTTTCTAATAATGATACAATTATTTGACTATCTTCCGTTAGTACCCAATCTTTTTCCAATGGGAAATCTGTCGTCATTTCTTTTGCAGGTGACATAATTATTTTCATTTTATCATCCTTTCCTAGTTTTTTGATTCTATTTTAACCTAAAAAAGAAGCAAGAAACAACTCTCGTCATTTCTTACTCCTTCATTTTTCGTTCTATTAGTTTAATTTCCAAATATCACGGTTGTAGTCTTCAATTGTACGGTCACTTGAGAAGAAACCAGCCATTGCAATGTTTGTAATTACTTTTGCAATCCAATTTTCACGATCGTGATAATCTACTAACATACGTTCTTTTGTTTGGATATAGTCTTCTAAGTCTAATAAAGTCATGAACCAGTCTTTATTGATTAGTTCATTGAATAATCTTTCTAAACGCTCTCTATTTCCTAATGATACTAAAGCATCACTTACGATAAAGTCTACTAACGGACGAATCGATTCTCTTTCATAATATGAATGTGAATGGTAATCACTATTTTCATAATGTTTAATAACAGTGTCGCTATCTTCACCAAAGACATAAATGTTTTCATCTCCAACTAATTCATGGATTTCCACATTTGCTCCGTCTAATGTTCCTAATGTTAACGCACCATTTAACATGAATTTCATATTACCTGTTCCACTTGCTTCTTTTGAAGCTAATGAAATTTGTTCAGAAATATCTGCTGCAGGAATTAAGTGAGTTGCTGCAGTAACATTGTAGTTTTCTACCATTACCACTTGTAAGTGTGGACTTACTTCTGGGTCATTCGCAATTAATTCAGATAAACATAAAATTAAATGAATAATATCTTGCGCAATCACATATGCAGGAGCAGCTTTCCCTCCAAAGATAATTGTGATTGGTTTTGCAGGAATGTTACCATTTTTAATATCTAAATATTTATAAATCACATATAATGCATTCATTTGTTGACGTTTATATTCATGCATACGTTTAATTTGAACATCAAAAATTGAATCTTCTTTAACCGTTACACCTTGGTGTTCTTGTAAGAAGTGTTTCAAACGTAATTTATTGTTACGTTTAATTCCTTTTAATGTTTCTTGGAATTCTAAATCATGTGTATGAGCTTTTAACGCTTCTAATTTTGTTGCATCATGACGGTATTCTTTTCCAATTGTACGATCTAATAATTTAGCTAATTCTGGGTTCGCATGCATTAACCAACGACGGAATGTAATCCCGTTTGTTTTATTATTGAATTTCTCTGGATAAATTTCATAGAAATTCTTCAATTCGCTTTGTTTTAAAATTTCTGTATGCAATGCTGCTACACCATTCACGCTATATCCATAGTGGATATCCATATTTGCCATATGAACACGGTTATATTCGTCAATAATCGCTACACTTGCATCGTCAAATTGAGCTCTTACACGAGCATCTAATTCTTTAATAATTGGCACTAAGTGAGGTACTACTTGTTCTAAGTAATGTAAAGGCCATTTTTCTAAAGCTTCTGCTAAAATTGTGTGGTTTGTATAAGCTGTCATTGAACGAACAATTTCAACTGCTTCATCAAATTCAATTCCACGTTCGCCTAATAAACGAATTAATTCAGGAATAACCATTGATGGGTGAGTATCATTAATTTGAACTGTTGCATAGTCTGCTAAGTCATGTAAGTTACTTCCTTTAGCAACTGCTTCATCTAATAATAATTGAGCTCCATTACTTACCATGAAGTATTGTTGATAAATACGTAATAACTCCCCATGCTCATCACTATCATCTGGATATAAGAATAATGTTAAGTTTTCAGCAATTTTTGTTTTGTCAAATGCGATTGAGTCATCATGAACTAATGATTCATCAATTGTATCTACATCGAATAAATGTAATTGATTTTTATGAGATTGTTCATAACCTAAAACAGCAATATTAAACATTTTTGATTTCAATGTAAAGTTTGCAAATGGCACTTCATATGAAACATTAGTTGGAACTAACCAGCTATCTGGAGTTAACCATTGATTTGGTACTGCGTTTTGTTGATTGTCTTTGAATTTTTGTTCAAATAAACCAAAGTGATAATTTAATCCAACCCCATCCCCTGGTAAACCAAGAGTTGCAATAGAATCTAAGAAGCAAGCTGCTAAACGACCTAATCCACCGTTTCCTAATGATGGTTCTAATTCAATTTCTTCAATTTCTGCTAAAGTATGTCCTTCAGCTTCTAATTCTTCTTTTACTTCATCATAAATCCCTAAGTTAATTAAATTATTTGATAGTAATTTACCAATTAAAAATTCTGCAGAAATGTAATAAACTTTTTTCTTCCCTTCATTTTCTGGTAATGCTGCACTTTTTTCTTTTGTATAATGTAATAAAGCTACATATACTTCTTCTTTTGAACATTCTCCTAATGATTTTTGGTAGTTACTTTCTACATATTGTTTTAATGTTTGCATTTTTTTCTCCTTCTACTTGTTAACCCTACAACTGTTCGTTTGAACGATCATATAATTCTGTAATTTCTAATAGGAAGCTTTCTACTTCTGGCGTAATATCTCCCTCTTGCATTCTCCACACCCAATTTCCACCAAGAGTGCTTGGAATATTCATACGAGCTGTTGTATCCAATTGTAATAAATCTTGCATTGTGGCAATGGTCATTTTACTTACAGAACCATACAGACTTCGTAACATTGCATAACTAATTGGCTCATCTGTACGATTTAAATAACGATTACAGAAATCACGTTCTTCATCTGTTGCAGATTCATACCAACCTAATACTGTATCGTTGTCGTGTGTTCCTGTGTAAGAAACAGAGTTTACAGGATAATAATGTGGTAAATCTGTGCTACTTACTTGCGCTCCCATAAATCCAAATTCTAAAATTTTCATTCCTGGGAATCCTGTTGCTTCACGCAATTCAATTACAGCATCATCCATAAATCCTAAATCTTCGGCAATAATTGGCAAATCGCCAAGTTCATTTTTCACAGCTTCAAATAAGTCAAATCCTGGACCTTTTACCCATACCCCACCAGTAGCATCTGTAGCTCCTGCTGGAATTTCCCAGTACGCTGCAAAACCACGGAAATGGTCAATTCGAACAACATCAAACAATTCAAAGCTTGCTTTCAATCGTTTAATCCACCAAGTAAAGCCATCTAATTTCATCGCTCTCCAATTGTAAATAGGATTTCCCCATAATTGTCCTAATGGTGAGAATCCATCTGGTGGACATCCTGCTACACAAGCCGCATTACCTACTTCATCTGTTTTAAAGTAATGTGGTGTTGCCCACATTTCAACGCTATCTTCTGCAACATAAATTGGCATATCTCCAATAATTTGAATATGATGTTCATTCGCATATTGTTTCAACGCTTTCCATTGTTTATCAAATAAATATTGAGTCACACGGTGATACTCTAATTTATCTGCTAATTTTTCACGATAAGCAGCTAAAGCTTCTGGATGACGACGTTTAATGTCTTCATCAGACCAATTAGTCCAACTCTTCATATCAAAGCTTTCTTTAATCGCCATATATTCTGCAAATGGTTCTAACCATTCTGCTTTTTCTTCTACAAAACGATAGTAATTCGTTAAATCTTCTTTTTCTAAGAAACGTTGAACAACTTTTTCTAAAATAGGTCTTCTTTTTTCATAAATTAACGCATAATCAACAGTCGTTGCATCTTCTCCCCAATTACCCGCTAATTCTTCAGTCGTTAATAGACCTTCTTGAACAAATTGATCAAAATCTAAGAAATGTGTATTCCCAGCAAATGCTGAAAAAGATTGATACGGAGAATCTCCATAACTTGTTGTTCCTAATGGAAGAATTTGCCAATAAGTTTGTTTACTACGTACTAAAAAATCTACAAAATCATAAGCAGATTTTCCAAATGAACCAATTCCATATTTCCCCGGTAATGAAGAAATATGCATTAACACACCAGATTGTCTTTCTTTCATACAGTATTACCCTCTTTTCTTTATCCATCTATTTTGGATACGTAAATTATAAACTTACGCAACCGTTTGCCTTAATACTATTAGAAAAAAAATAAAAAAGCAAGTAAAATTTCAATTTTTTATAAAAACATTTTTAAAAGAAAACGTTTATATTACCGCATTTTTACCTATTAATATTAGTAGCTATATAAATTAACAAAATGTCCGTTAAAATGTAACCGCTAAAATTTTTTTATTTTTTTATAAAAAAAGTCTTGCAAACGATTTCCAAAAGCAGTATACTAAAGCCAGTTAAGAAATCGTTTGCGTTAACTGAATATATCTCAAGGGAGGAAAAAACAATGGCAAACACATGGCTTAAAAAATCATTCGTTGTCGGCTTAGCTGGTTTAGCATTAGCAGCTTGCGGCAGCAAATCATCAGACTCTTCAAAAGGAGGCTCTTCTGAAAGTAAGAAAGAATTCACTTTATATAGTAACAAGAGTGAAATTCAAGATGCTTTAACAGCATACGCTAAAGAATGGGGCGACAAAAACGGAGTTACAGTAAACATTAAAACATGTTCTGGTTCATGTAAAATTTCAGATCAATTAAAAACTGAATTTACTGCTGGGACTGCTCCAGACGTATTCGTAATTGAAGGTCAAGCTGGATACGACTTATGGAAAGATAACTTACAACCACTTAAAGGTGACTGGATTGATAAAACAGAATTCGAATTCAAACAAGGAAACGATGTTTATGGATTCCCAGTAGCTGTTGAAGGTTACGGTTTAGCTTACAATAAAGAAGTATTATCTAAAGCTGGTATTGACCCTGCTTCATTAACTTCATTTGATGCAGTTCAAAAAGCAATGGATACATTAGAAAGCAAAAAAGATGAATTAGGTTTATCTACAGTAGTAGCAACTGCTACTAAAGAAGGTGAAACTTGGATCATGGGTATCCACGACTTCGCTGCTTACTTAAGTTCTGGTTTACCAAACGGAGACCGTACAGTTACTCAACAAGTAGTTAAAGGTGAAACTGACAAAGCTCGTTTATCTAACTATGCTGACTGGGTTGAATTATTATTCAAACATACTGAGAAAAAATTATTAACTGTTGGTACTCAAGAAGATATGGACTCTGCATTTGCTAGTGGTAAAGCAGCATTCTTACACCAAGGTAACTGGAAAGATCCTAACTTAAAACAATTAAACGCTAAATTCGAAATGGGATTCATTCCTTATCAAACTTTAGGAAAAGACAAAAATGCTGATGGATTATTCATCGGTGCTCCATCTTACTATGTAGTTAACAAAGACACTAAAGCTTTAGATTCAATCAACAAATTCTTCTCTGACTTAGTTGATACTAAAGAAGGTCAAGACTACACAGTAAACAAAGCTAACATGATTTCAGCATTCTCTACATCTAAAGAAATGCCAAGCGCTCCATTATCTAAATTCTTAGCTGAATGGGTTGCTGCTAAAAAACCTGTTTACTCATTCGATAACCCATACTTCATGCCTGACAACTTCTTAATGGGTAAATTAGGACCAATCTTTGGACAATACGCTCAAGGTTCAATCGACAAAGCTAAATTCCAAGAATTGATCACAAATCAAATCAAAGAAGTACCAAGCTTACTTCAAAAATAACAATTAAGTATGTAACACAGGCCCACAACTACTTACAACGGTCGTTGTGGGTTTGCTGTTATTAATACCTCAGCAATACATAAAAGGAGGAACCCTAACATGTCTAAGAATAAAAAAGCTCTTAGTCGTGACGATCGCGCAAGACGTACGTTTTACTGGCTTGTGCTACCGGCATTTATCATTTTTGCACTCGTAATTATTGTACCTTTCTTCTTAGGTTTCTATTATTCCCTAACAGACTGGAAGAGTGTTACTCAAACTAAAATTAACTTTGTTGGATTAAAAAACTTTACAGACAGCTTTGCTGATACTCGTTTCCAATATTCATTAATGATTACTGTTATTTTCGCATTATTTAACGTAGTCGTTGTAAACTTTGTATCATTCGGTTTAGCTTTACTAGTAGCTAGTAAAATTAAATTAAGTAATATTTTCAGAGCTGGATTCTTTATTCCTAACCTTATCGGGGGACTTGTATTAGGGTATATTTGGCAATTCATTTATAACTCAGTATTCCCTGCTTTAGGTTCAGCAATTGGTAGTCAGTTTTTAGTCGAAAACCTATTTTTAGGTGATGTTAAATTAGCTGTATTAGCTTTGATCATCACGAACACATGGCAATATGCTGGTTATATTATGATGATTTACTTTGCAGCATTACAAAATGTACCTTCAAGTTTAGTAGAATCTGCTTCTCTTGATGGAGCTAATGCTTTCCAAAGATTAAAACATATTATTATTCCAATGGTAATGCCTGCGTTTACGGTATCACTATTCTTAACAATTACAAACTCATTTAAAATTTTCGATGTAAACTTCTCACTTACTGGTGGTGGACCATCTCTATTATGGCATGATAAAGCTATCCAAAGTACAGAGTTTATTACAATGAACATTTATAACACTGCTTCAGGAGATAACTTAATGGCACAAGGTCAAGCTCGTGCAGTTATTTTATTCTTCATCTTAGTAGTGATTAGTATTGTTCAAACAACAATCACTAAACGGAAGGAGATTGACTTATAATGAAAAACCAAAAAATCGGCTTATTACTTTTAGAAATTTTTGGAGCTGTTTTATTCTTATTATTCTTAAGCCCAATCTTTTTATTAGTGATTAACTCAGCTAAAAGTTCTGCTGAGATCTTAGCTAGTCCATTATCATGGCCTGCAAGTTTCGGTCAACTTTGGACAAATGCGGTAACAATTTGGAACAATCCTTCCATTAAATACCCATCATCATTTTTTGCTTCAACAATTATTACAGTCATTTCATTAGTAACGATTACTCTATTCTCAGCATTAGCTGCTTGGGGATTAGTTCGTTATCGTTCTAAATTATCAACTGTAGTATTCTTCATCTTTGTAGCATCAATGGTAATTCCTTTCCAAGTTGTAATGTATCCATTAGTAACTTGGTTCAAAATTTTAAGTGATACAATTACAAATCCTTTATTCGGATTTAGCTTATTACGTACTTATCCTGGTATCATCTTTGCTTATACTGGATTTGGAATGTCTCTATCTGTATTCATGTTCCACGGTTTCATTAAAGGTGTTCCACTTGAAATCGAAGAAGCTGCTGAATTAGATGGATGTAATAAAATGCAAACATTTTTCTACGTTGTATTACCAATTTTAAAACCAATCTATGTAACGATTTTAATCTTAAATGGTATTTGGATTTGGAACGACTTCTTATTACCTCTATTATTATTAGGTAAAGGAAATGCAATTCAAACACTTCCAATCGCAGTATCTAACTTTGCAGGATCATTTACGAAACAATGGGATATGATTTTAACATCAACTCTATTAATTATGTTACCAGTCATCATCCTATTCTTAATTGCTCAAAAACATATCATGAAAGGTATGGTTGACGGAGCTATCAAATCTTAAGATGATTTTTACTCTGGGCTGGTTAACATTGTTTTCCCGCCCAGATTTTTTATAATCAAAGAAAAAGGAGGATTTAAATGGCTGTCACCATTAAAGATGTTGCTCGACTGGCTGAAGTATCACCTTCAACTGTCACTCGTGTCATTCAAGATAAATCCAGCATTAGTGAAGCAACTAAAAAAAGAGTGCGCCAAGCAATGGAAGCTCTTAATTACCATCCTAATTTCAACGCTCGAAGCTTGGCTAGCAATAAAACCAATGTCATTGGTGTCGTCCTACCAAGAGATACGGATGCATTTTATCAAAACTCTTTCTTCCCAGAAGTTATTCGAGGGATTTCTCAAATTGCCGCAGATCATCATTATTTAATTCAGCTATGTACTGGAAAAGATGACGAACAACGTTTAAAAATTTTAAAAGACACCATTTTAGGGAGACGTGTTGACGGGATTATATTTCTTTATGGGGAAACAGATGATCCATTAGTGGAATTAGCAATTGAACAAGAATTTCCTAGTGTCGTAATCGGAAAATCTTTATCACCCTTTATTTCATTTGTAGATAATAATAATGAAAAAGCTGGATTTGATGCTACTGAATATATGATAAAAGAAGGCTGTTCATCTATTGCATTTATTAGCGGACGTCATCAATTATTCGTGTCGCAAGATCGTTTAATTGGTTATAAAAAAGCACTTGAACATTATGCTATTCCGATTAAAGAAGGATTAATCTCTCACGTTGGGGAATTTACGAGAGAACGTGGATATCAAACCATGAAGAGTATAATCGAACGAGAATCCATCGATGGAGTTGTAACAACCGATGCTTTAATTACGGAAGGAGCTCTAAGATTTTTAAATGAAAATCAAATTTCTGTTCCAGTTCTAACATTTGACTCAAATCCACCACTACTTCCAATGACTGCATATGTTAATATTCATACATTGGAACTTGGTAGAAGCGCCTTTCAAATGTTATTAAAAGTCATCGATTCTTATAACAACAAGCAAATAATGTGTTATCGAACTTTCGTAGAACATTCTATTGTTCGCTTATAAAAAGAAGAATGAGAGCTATTTTAAGCTTTCATTCTTCTTTTTTTTTAAAATAATAGTGTTATTAATGTTAAAATGGCTAATCCACCTTGTTTCAAAAGAATCATTTTATCACTCGTTACACTACCATATAACGCTACTAAAATGATATAAGCTAGCAAAAGAACAAGCCAACTAATACTTGGAATCACATAAATAGAGATTAGGATTAAAACTCCAATTAACCCATTGTATACTCCTTGATTTTTAAATAATGTAGTGACTGACGGACGTCTTAATTCTTCTTCTTCCATTTTAAAAACTCGTGCTGTACTAGCAGATACCGTAGCAACTGTTTCTAAGTAAAAAATATAAAAGAATTCCATAGCTACTAAAGTTCCTAAAATTATTGTTATCATTGACATTATAACTCCTCCAATATATCTAATTTTATTATATTAAACATTACTATAACCATTGTCAATCATTCTGTTTTTTTGATAAAATAGTATCAATTCAAATAAGGAGGAAGATGATAAAACTTTATTATGTTTAAAAAAACTTCTGTTAATTTACTAGATGGACCTATTTTACGTTCTATTATTGCTTTTGCAATTCCCATCTTAATTTCAAATATTTTCCAACAACTATATAACACTGCGGATATTATGATTGTCGGTCGTTATTTAGGACCAAATGCTCTTGCAGGTGTTGGTGCTACTGCTGCCATTTTCGAACTTGTTATCGGGTTTGCGCTTGGAGTAGGAAATGGTATGGGCGTTGTCATCGCTCGCTGTTTTGGTGCACAAGATATGACGCAATTAAAACAAGCAGTTGCTTCAACATTAGTAATTGGGCTAGCTCTTAGCTTCTTAGTTTCAACAATCGGTCACTTTGGGATGTATCCTTTATTAGAATTTTTAGGAACTCCAACTGAAATCATTGATTTATCGTACCAATATATTCATATGATTGTCCTATGTGTGGGAGTAACATTTGCTTATAATCTCTGTGCTGGATTACTTCGTGCAGTTGGAGATAGTCAAGCAGCATTATATTTTTTAATATTTTCTGCTATTGTAAATATTATTTTAGATTTATTCTTTATTACTCAATTACACCTGGGTGTGCAATCAGCAGGTCTAGCAACAATTATTTCTCAAGGAGTATCTGCTATTCTTTGTTTCTTCTATATCCGAAGAAGAGCCAATTTTCTTCTTCCTCAAAAAGAACACTTTGTATGGGATAAAGAACTCTATCTTGATTTATTAGGACAAGGATTAGCAATGGGATTGATGACTTCGATTGTTTCTATTGGTACAGTCACTTTACAAACTTCTATTAACGCACTTGGTGCAACAATCATTAGCGCTCAAACTTCTGCAAGAAGAATTATGTCATTTTCGATGCTACCTGTTTCAGCGATTGCATCCTCCTTAACAACCTTTACTTCTCAGAACTTAGGAGCAAATCGTCCTCAGAGAATTCAACGGGGTATCTTTGTAGGAAGTATGGTTGCAATTATATGGACAATCTTTGTTGCTATTACATTATTTTTTGCCAGCCCCGCATTAAATGAATTAATTTCTGGCTCTACTGATCCTGAACTAATCTCCAATGCATCGCTTTATAATCGCATTAGTTCATCCTTTTATCCAGTATTAGCCGTGTTACTAGTCCTTCGAAACAGTTTACAAGGATTAGGTCAAAAAATTACGCCATTAATTTCAAGTTTCATTGAATTATTTGGGAAAATTTTATTTGTACTCTTCATTATTCCTTCAACTGGATATATGGGGGTTATCTTCTGTGAACCACTCATTTGGGTTCCTATGACGATTCAATTGTATTATTCTTATAAACATCAACCAATTATTTTATCATTAAAAAACGCATCTCATTCTTAAGACGAGATGCGTTTTTCGATTGTTATTTTATTTTTTCTTTTAAACTAACTACTAATAGAAGCATTGCCGTCACTAAACTAATAAAAGCAACAGTAATTACTCCTCCATCAATACTCTCTCCTGTTCGAGGTAATTGTGGATCTTTCTTCTCCTCTGTTTTCGTTGTTTCTGGAATAGTATTTTCTGCTTCCTTCGTTTTTTCTTTTGTAGTTTCTTCTTTTGGTTCTTCAGGAACTTTTGTTTTTTCAGATTCCTTTGGTTCTCCCTTTTTAGGGATCACTACAACTGGTGGAATATCTTTGTTTTGTTCTTCTTTATATTCTGGATGATTAAAGACTAATGGATCTCCTTTTTTAGAAAGGGGAACAATATATTCAGGAACTTCTAGAATAGGCGGCTTAGCCTCTTCTAATTCTCCTTTTTCATGAATTTCAGGAGTAATTTTACCTTCTAATATTTCTTCTTTCTTATTTACTTCGGGTGTATCCACTTCATAAGTAAATTCTTGTTTTTCTAATGTTTCAGGACTACCTTTTTCTGATTCATACGTTCCAAAATATCTAAGCGTTTGATAAATTCTAGAAAATGTTTTATCTGTATTCTTATACTTTAAATTGATTCTACGAATTTTTTCTCTTGTTTCTCCTTTTTTCAAAAATCTATCTCCAATATCTGGAGCTTTTATTCTCCTAGCTGGCACTCCATCTTTATCTATAAATTGTTCCGCATAAGGAAACTGCTTGATAAATGCTTCATTCACCGCTTCTTCAGATGTATGAATTTTATTGCTATTTACTGTTTCTGCGTAAATCACCTGAGAACTATACACTCCGCCCACTAGCGTAAGCAATAATATTAATTTCCTAAAATGTATTTTTTTCATACCCAAACACCTACTTTTACTAAAATATAGCCTTTCTTTTATCTTATAAATTCTAATTTTATTCAAATATATTCTAATCCTAATTAAAAACTCTTTCAATTCATTCTTTTTTCCCTTTATGTACATATTTATTAAAATAAAAAAGCCTCCATCAGGAGACTTCAATACTTATTTATCTGGAATAACTTTAAAGAGATAATACGTAATAAACACTGTTAATAAAGCTAGACCAATTTTTACATAAATAATTGGGGCAAAATAAATGGAAATCCCCATTAAAATGTAAATATAAATAATAATTTTCTTTTTACGAGATCGTGCAATGGATTTTGTTTCTAAATAATCTGATACATAAATTTGGTATAATTTTGTATTCGCAAACCATTCTTCAAATCTTTTGGAACTCTTTGAAAAACAGAATACCGTTAATAATAAAAATGGTGTCGTTGGCAAAACTGGAAGAACAATTCCTACAATCCCTAATGCTAATGAAATCCATGCAACAACAAAATAAAATCCTCTTCTCATATTTCCTCCTTAAATCACTCGTTCTAATACAGCTACTGTTTCAATCGCTGTCGTCATTGGGAACATATCTACTGGTTGAGCATACAGTGCCTGATACCCTTCTTCTTGGAATAATGCTAAATCACGTGCTAATGTCGCAGGATTACAG
The DNA here is from genome assembly GCF_963516875.1 of uncultured Granulicatella sp. Lineage (GTDB taxonomy): Bacteria > Bacillota > Bacilli > Lactobacillales > Aerococcaceae > Granulicatella. The sequence continues at coordinate 24,809 of NZ_CAUQCL010000024.1, forward strand.
CTAACATAAACAATTTTTCTAGCTTTAGTTTTAACAGCTGCATCAATAAAGGCTCTATCTAATCCTTTTCTAGGTGGATCGACTACAATTACATCTGGTTGTAATCCTGACTCTACCCATGTTGGCATAACTTTTTCAGCCGCTCCCACTTCGAATGTTACATTGTCAATCTGATTGATTCGTGCATTTTCTTTCGCCATTTGAATGGCATCCGGTACAATTTCCATGGCATAAACTTTTTTAGCACATTTTGCAAAAGCTAAACTCATTGTTCCGATTCCACAATAAGCGTCCACTACCGTTTCATCTCCAGTTAATCCAGCTGCTTGAATGGCTTCATGATACAACACTTCCGTTTGAATCGTATTAACTTGGAAAAATGAACGTGAACTAATGGTAAAGGTAAATTCCATCAATTCTTCTTGGAAAGCATCTTCTCCAAATAACACTTTCTTTTGAGCACCCATAATGACATTCGATTGATGCGGTTGAATATTTTGAACAATGGACACCACTTCTGGTAATTGCTGAGTGATTTGCCTTACAACTGACTCTTTTTGAGTGAATTTCTCTGTACGAGTGACTAAAATAATCATCACTTGAGAAGTACGCAATCCTCTACGAACAATGATATGACGTAAATCACCTGTATGTTTCTCTTCATCATAAGCTTCAATCGTAAATTTTCTTAAAATATCTCTGACGACTAAAATAATACGGTCAATTTCTGGGTCTTGAATATAAAAGTCTTCGATTGGAACTAAGTCGTGCGAGTTTTTCTTAAAAAAACCTGTCGTTAATAAGCCATCTACCATTCTTACAGGAATTTGCGCTTTATTACGATATCCAAATGGATGTTCCATTCCAATGGTTGAACGAACTTCTAACTCTGGCATTTTTGCAATTGTATTCATGACATGTTTGACTTGTTTTTGTTTAAAATCTAATTGAGCTTCATATTTCATATGTTGTAAAGGCATTGTCCCCACTCGAGTGCCATTTGGATCAACTAATGGAATACGGTCAGGACTCGTCGATAACCATTCGACAACTTTGGCATAGCCAAATTTTTTCCCTACTTTTAAAACATGAGCCACTACTTTTTCTCCAGGCAGCGCATTTTCAATAAAAAGAGGAAATCCATCGACTTTTGCAACACCCATTCCCTCATACGTTAAATCATCAATTTGTAGTTCTATACGGTCATTTTTTTTCATCTCTATCCTCACTCACTACTATTTGTCTGATTTATTATAGCGTATTTTGGGATAATTTTATAGTGAAGTGAGAAATTCAAATAAAAAAGAATAGACTTTCCACTGCCGTCCTTTACTACAGTAAGAAAGTCTAGTTCGTAACGTACTTCCATTATGATCCTTCCACAAGAATAGACTTTCTACTGTAGTATTAGTAATAAAAACCACATACTGTGGTTTTTATTACAGGAAATTTTGAGACCTAGGCTCAAAATTTAGGCATGAGATTCGCTTGCGTGTTCCGACCCCAAAAAGTTAGACCAAAAATCTAACTTTTGGAGGTCGGTATTTT
>NZ_CAUQCL010000025.1:0-25559 GCF_963516875.1 uncultured Granulicatella sp.
CGCAATCGCTTAAAATGCGAACGTTCGTTAACAGTGTTTATAATTTACCATAGCTTTTTCTTCTTTGCAAGTCTTTTTTACAACTTTTTTTATATTTTACGAAAAAAGTGTTTTGAAGCTCTCACTTCAAAACACTCTTTCACTCACACTACCTTGAGTTATTGTTTTCGATAGGTCAGTTGACAATAACGTTCATACCATAAGTCAACATACTCTGGTGAAAATGGACCTTTTTTATTATTAATCCAATCGACTAGAATTTCAACATTCGCCTTCAAAATTTGATCAATCTCTTTTGAATAATGCATTTGTCGGCGGTGTTGTTCATATTCGTCGACATCTAATAGTCTTTTTTCACCATCTGGGAATATTTTAATATCTAAATCATAATCAATATATTTTAATGCTTCTTTATCTAAAACATATGGAGAAGCAAGATTACAATAGTAAGATATTCCTTTTTGACGAATCATGGTTACTACATTAAACCAGTAATGCTTATGATAGTACAACAATGCTGGTTCTCTTGTTAGCCAACGTCTTCCATCCGCTTCGGTTACTAATGTATGATCATTACAAGCAATAATTGCTTGATCACTTGTTTTCAAAACCATACTATCTCTCCATGTGCGATGAAGACTGCCATCATGTTTATAACTCTTGACAGTGATGAATTCTCCTTCTCTTGGATTTTGCATCACGAGTCCAACCTTCTATATCGATTTTAGAAAAGCTCCCTTTTCTTTACATACATATTCGATTGTAGTATAGCATATTTCATCGCTCGTGTGAATATCTACTAAATATTATTCTTCTTGTCCCCTAACACGTTCCCATAATTTTGTCTGAACTTTCGAGAAGGGGATTTTATGAAATTCTTCCGCATCTATCCATCTTAATTCTCTTCCACTTATTGCTTCAAATATTTCATTTGATTCAATTTCATATTTTGTCATTTCAATTTCCCATTTTTGATGACTAAAAATATGCTTCACTTCTCCTTTAATTTTTTTTAGTTTTTGAACTTTTATTTGATAGATAGATTCAAATTGTTTCTCCATTGGGATATTTTTATTTGGATATTCTTCAATTTCTTCTGCTATTTCGTCCAATAAACTCAATTGTTTTTCTGTCGGTGTATAATCTCTTATTAATGGAAAATGCCAAAATCCACTTAATAAATCTGCATACGTATTTTTTTCTAGCAAATATTGTCCTTTATCATTTTGAATAACAAATGCTTGCCACTTCATTGGCACAGGCTTTTTCTTAGGAATCTTTACTGGATATAAATGCATTGTTCCATTTAAATAGGCTGCACTAAATTCTTTTACTGGACTATCTTCCGGGTGAGGTGTTACTGGTGATTCAATATCTGAGCCTAAATCCATCAACGCTTGATTAAAGTCGCCAGGTCGTTCTTTTGAAATAATTTTTTCTGCTACTGCTTGGAATACTTTTCTATTAGATGGATTCCCGATATCTAATCCTATTTCAAATAATCGACTAATGACACGCATTAAGTTTCCATCTACTGCTGGTTCTGGTAAGTTAAAAGCAATACTAGCTATCGCTCCTGCTGTATACGGACCAATTCCTTTTAGTGTTTGAATTTCTTCCATTGTATTCGGGAATTTACCATCATATTCTTCCATAATTTGTTTAGCTGCTTTTTGCATGTTTCTAACTCTAGAATAATAACCTAATCCTTCCCAAACTTTTAACAAGGACTCCTCTTGGGCATTTGCTAAAGATTCGATTGTTGGGAAAGTTTCTAGAAAATGATGGTAATATGGAATCACTGTGTCGACTCTTGTTTGTTGCAGCATGATTTCACTAACCCATATATGATAAGGATTATTCGTATGTCTCCATGGCAAATCTCTTTTTTCTTTGTCATACCACGCTAATAATTTTTCTTGAAATGAAGTAATTTTTTCTTCCGCCCACATTTTTATTCCAAATTGTTCTAAATCCATTCTTCACTCTCCCATTTTAACTTTTCAATCGCTTCATCAATTGCTGAACTGCTGAAACCTTTTTGATATAATTTTCCTTTTAATTGATACCATAGTTGCGAATCATCTGCAGTATATTTAGAAAGTAATGTTTTTAAAATCCGCTCGCCTTGTTTCATGACTAATTCTTCTTCATTTTCTTCTTGCTTTTCAAATGTTAATTCTGAAATTACAGATTGAACGATATCCAAATCATAACCCCTTTGCATTAGAAAACCATACACTTTTTGCTTCACAGTCTTAACTGGAGTATTCCCTTGTCGGTCGACATATTTTTGTGCAATTTCAATTGCTTGATCTAGTTGTGTCGCTTCATCAAACTCTGCCAACGCTCTTTGAATAATGGAGTCATTTACTCCTTTTTTCTTTAATTCAAATGCTACAGATTTTGGACCCTTTTTCTGTAATGCAAAATTTTCTCGTACATAACTTTCTGCATAAAACTGATCATTCACAAATCCATGATCCATTAATTGCTGTAAAACCTGGTTAATCACTTTATCAGACACTTCTAATTTCTCAAGCTTTTCATATACTTCTTTGGCTGTTCTCAGCTTGAAGTTTAAATAATGCAACGCTTTTTGATAGGCGTTTTGATACTGTGTTTCCTGTTCAATTTCACGGATTGTATCTTGCGTTAATTCTGTTCCTTTTGTTAATGCGAATTTTAATAAGGTCGCTTCATCGACTCCAAATGCAAATTCGTCATTAATATAAATATTAAATCGATTTTGTTTTTTCTTTTGCACTTCAATTTTTGTTATTTGCATGATATCCCTCCGTTCTTCTTCCTAATCTATTGTATCAAAATTTATTTTATTCCGATATTAAAAAGTAAAAAAGCCTCACCTATTGATGAGACTTTGTACAATAAAATGTAAAAAACGAATTTTCCGTTTATAAAATATTTTTATTTCTAGTATCCTTGAGGGTTATTTTTTTGCCAATTCCAAGAATCACGAACCATGTCGTTTAAGTCTTTTTCAGCAACCCAACCTAGTACTTCTTTTGCTCGACTTGCATCTGCATAACAAGTTGCAATATCTCCAGCACGGCGTGGGCAAATTTCATATGGAATCTCTACATTATTTTCTTTCATGAATGCATGAACTAAGTCAAATACACTATAGCCAATTCCAGTTCCTAAGTTATATACTTTTGCTCCAGGATTTCCGATATTATCTTTCACTGCAAGAACATGTCCTCTTGCTAAATCCACTACGTGAATATAGTCTCGAACCCCTGTTCCATCATGGGTATCATAGTCATCCCCAAACACGCTTAACTGTGGTAATTTACCAACTGCCACTTGTGTAATATATGGCATTAAGTTGTTTGGAACTCCATTTGGATTTTCCCCAATTAAGCCACTTTCATGAGCTCCAATTGGATTGAAATAACGTAAGTTTGTGACAGACCATTCTTTATCAGCAAAAGCTACGTCATTTAAGATTTGTTCTAACATCACTTTTGTATATCCATAAGGATTTGTCGCACTTGTTGGCATCCCTTCTTTAAATGGCACCGTATTATTCATTCCATAAACCGTTGCGCTTGAACTGAAAACAATATTTTTCACTCCAAAGTTTCTCATGACATCTAATAACACTAATGTACCTGTAATATTGTTATGATAATATTCTAATGGTTTGACTACAGATTCTCCTACTGCTTTGAAACCTGCAAACTGAATCACGCAGTCAATTTTTTCTTTTGAGAATACTTCTGTTAAAAAGTCATGATCTAAAATCGATCCTTCATAAAATGGAAATTCTTTTCCAGTAATGGTTGTTAATCGTTTTAATACTTCAGGTGAACTATTAGAAAAATCATCTAAAACAACAACTTCATACCCCGCTTTATCTAATTCTACTACTGTATGAGAACCGATATAACCTGCTCCCCCTGCAACTAAAATAGCCATTGCTATTCCTCCTTTTACTTTTATAATACGTCTTCTGTATGATCTGGTTGTAATGTTAAAATACGTGGACCATCTTTTGTAATCGCTAATGTATGTTCAAATTGACAACTTAATCCACCATCTAATGTGTGAGCTGTCCAACCATTGCTTTCCATTTCTGATTTCCATGTTCCAGTATTCACCATTGGTTCGATTGTAATAACCATTCCTTCTTTTAAGCGAAGACCTTTTCCAGGTTCGCCATAGTGAGGAACAGATGGACTTTCATGAATCGTTGGTCCAATTCCATGTCCAATAAATTCACGAACAACTGAGAACCCTTCTTTTTCAACATAAGTTTGAATCGCATGACCAATATCTCCAATACGATTGCCCACTTGCGCTTGTTGAATTCCTAAATAAAGTGCTTTTTTCGTCACTTCATATAAACGATCTAATTCTGGTGTAGATTCTCCAACAATATAACTCCAACAAGAATCTGATAAAGCTCCTTTTAAATCTACACAGAAATCAACTTTTACTAAATCTCCTGATTTTAACGCTTTACGACGAGGGAATCCATGACAGATTTCATCATTAATACTTGTACAAGTAGCATATTTATAGCCTTCATATCCAATTTGAGGAGCTGAACCACCTGCTTCTTCAATTTTCTTTTGAACAAATTCATTAATTTCCCAAGTTGTTACTCCCGGTTTAATAAAATCTCGCAATGCCACATGAATAGAGGCTAATAAAGCACCCGACTCATTCATCGCTTCAATTTCACGATTTGATTTTAATGTAATCATACTTTAATTCCTTTCTTTTGTATTCTAGAACATTATAGCATAGCTTTTTTAGAAAATGTTTGAAATAAAAAAAATTCCAACCATTTCTTTTCATTTTCTTAATCTTTTTAAAAAACTGTTATAAAGCAAAACAAAGTTACAAAATCGTAACTTCGTTTTACCTCTTTGGGAGAAAAGATATAAGGGAAAAGCTAAATAACGGCTAAAATAATGAAGTTCAGAATGAACAATCCTGTTGCTACCCATAAAATTGGGTGAACTTCTTTAGATTTTCCAGTTAATGTTTTAATGAAGCAGTAGAAGATGAAGCCTGCTGCAATTCCGTACGAAATGCTGTAGCAAAGTGCCATAAAGATTCCTGCAAAGAATGCTGGTACAGCTTCGTCTAAATGATCCCATTGTACATCTGCAAAAGATGATAACATCATCACCCCTACAATAATTAACGCTGGAGCTGTTGCTGCTGCAGGTACGATACCTACAAATGGTGCTAATAATGCTGAAGCTGCTAATAATGCTGCTGTCGTTACTGCTGTTAATCCAGTACGACCTCCTGCTCCGATACCTGCTGCACTTTCTACATAAGTTGTTGTATTACTTGTTCCGAAAACTGCCCCAATTGAAGTTCCAATCGCGTCTGCAAATAAAGCTTTATCCATTTTAGAAGAGAAACCTGAACCTTCTTCTAACATTCTTTCATCTTCTGCTGAGAAGATTCCTGTCTTACGACCTGTTCCAATAAATGTTCCTAATGTATCAAATGTATCCGATAAACTAAATGCAAAAATCGTCATTAACACTAATGGTAATTTAGCAGGATTTGAGAATAATTTACCCATTCCTTCAGGACCAAATGCTGCAAATAATGTTACTTGTAAATCTGAGAATGCTGAAGCTAATGAATTTTGAGACCAATTCACTGTTGATAAATCAACGACACCCATTGGAATCGCTAATAAAGTTGTAGCAATAATCCCAATTAAAATTGCTCCACGAACATTTTTTATAACTAAAATAACTGTAATGAATAATCCAATTAATGCTAATAGTGCATCACTTTGAGTAAAGTTCACTAATGAAGGAACTACACCACCATTAGAGGTAACAGAGAAAATTCCACCTTTAAAAGCTTCTGTAGTCGCTTGAAACGGTTGATTATTAATCGTTGTAATTGTTTTAGCATCTGTTAAGAAACTTAATAAGTTTGCATTTTTCAATCCGATATATGCAACGAATACCCCAATTCCTCCACCAATTGCATGTTGCATACTAACTGGAATTGCTTGGATAATCATTTTACGAATTTTTGTTACTGTAATGAAAATATTTAATAATCCACAAATAAACACCATTGCTAATGCTTCTTGCCAAGAAAATCCTAATCCAAATACTACTGTAAATGTAAAGAACGCATTTAACCCCATCCCTGGTGCTAACGCATAAGGTACATTTGCAAACAGACCCATTACTAATGTACTAACGACAGAAGCAATAATAGTAGATAGGAATACTGCCTGGAATGGCATACCTGTTTGACTTAGAATACTAGGGTTTACAAAGATAATATAAGACATTGCAAAAAATGTTGTAAGCCCCGCTAAAAGTTCCGTCCCAAAAGTTGTTTTATTTTCTTTTAATTTAAAGAAATTTTCCATGAAGTTTCTAGCTCCTTTACTATTTTTTAAGAATGAGGTAAGTATACATCATTATTTTCAGAAAATCAATAATAAATACGGATATTTTTATCAGTTTTTTGAAACAACGTACGTGTTTTAATTATATTTCCATCTCCTCTCCTGGAAATCATTCTCCGAAAACAAAATAAAACGAACAACTGACACCTTTAACGGTGAAAGTTGTTCGTTTGGAGAGAGATGACTATTTTATATCGGACTATTTTTCTGCGTTCCACACTGGGAAGTATTGTCCTGGTCCAATTTCATTCATTTTCTTCGCTACATCATCTGCTTGGAATAATGCAACAATTTTTTTGTATGTTGGATTATCAGCATCTTTAGCATTTGCAGCAATGATATTGAAACGATCTTTTGGAATTGTATCTAAGTGATCAGCATCTGTGAAGATATAATCTTCTACTTTTAATCCTGCATCTTTTGCCATTGAACCATTGATTGAAGCTGCATCTACATCTTGTAATAAACGAGGTGCTTGAGCTGATTCTGCTTCAATAATTTCTAAATTACGTGGATTGCTTGTAATATCAGCTAGAGAGGCTTTTGTTCCTACTCCTTCTTTTAAGGTAATTAATCCTTCTGTTTCTAATGCTACTAAAGCACGACCTTGAATCGCTACTTCTTTTGGTACTAATACTTTTGCATTTTCAGGTAAGTCTTTTAATGATTTATATTTTGTTGAGAAATAGTATAATGGCACGATAAATGTTGTTCCGATTTCTTTAATATCTGAACCTTTATCTTTGTTCCATTGTGCTAAATATGCACGGTGTTGGAAGGCGTTTAATTGAACTGACCCTTCTTCTAATGCTGTATTTGGCAATACATAGTCATTCATTTCTACAACTTCTAAATCAATATTTTCTTTTTTCGCTTTTTCAGCAACGAAGTCCCAGATTTCATGAGCAGCGCTACCTACAACGGCTACTTTTACATGTTCAGCTGGTTTAGTTTCTTTTGTTGTTTCTTGTTTACTTGTTTGATTTCCGCATGCTGCTAATGTTACGGCAGCAACTGCTGTTAAAAATAAATTTCTTAATTTCATTTCTTTTCCTCACTTTAAAATTTCTAAATGTCACGTGATACAAATGGTACTATACCGAATTATCACAGTCGGGTCAACGAAATTTGACCCATTTCAGCATTGTTTCTTTTTACTAGTTGTTAAAGTTATAAACTATATTTCTATCACATCAACATTTACAAGCTATAAAAGTGAGAGATTTTACAAAAAATAGACTTTCCATAGTTCAGGAAATTTTGAGACCCAGGCTCAAAATTTAGCCATGAAACCGAAGGTTTGCTGGCGTCCTAAGAACTATAGATAAGTCTAATTTAAAAATACTATATTAGTCTTGGTCCAAGCCCATTCCTCTCATAATTGCTTTTGCAATTTCAACGAACGGAACAATTGAGAATGCTGCTGCTAACACAATTAACCATTGTTCTAAAGTCAACACTGTTACACTAAACACAGTCGTTAAACCAGGAACAACTAGAACTGATAATAACATTAAAGCAGACACAACAATCGCAATATTGAACATTTTATTTTTAAATGCCCCAACAGTTGCTAAAGATTTATAAACAGATTTCACGTTGAATGCGTGGAATAACTGAATTAACCCTAAACTTGCAAATGCCATTGTTTCACCAGTTGGAACTCCCCAACCTGCTACATGAGTTGCATACCAATAGACAAATAAAGTAACTCCACCTTCAAAGAAACCTTGATAGTAAATACTTGGTAATACCCCATTTGATAAGAAGTTAGAACTCTTACCACGAGGTGGATGTTTCATAATATCTGTTTCTGCATCTTCCATTCCCAAAGTAATCGCTGGAAATACGTCTGTTACTAAGTTAATCCATAAAATATGAATTGGTTCAAGAATTGACCAACCAGCCATTGTGGCAATAAATAAAGTCATTACTTCCCCGAAGTTTGCAGATAATAAATATTGAACTGCTTTTTGAATATTCGAGAATACTTTACGTCCTTCTTCTATTGCAACAACGATTGTTTCAAAGTTATCGTCTGCAAGAACCATATCACTAGCACCTTTAGATACTTCTGTACCTGTAATACCCATACCAACACCGATGTCGGCTTGTTTTAGAGATGGAGCATCGTTTACACCATCACCTGTCATTGAAACCACTTTTCCATCTGCTTGCCATGCTTTCACAATACGAACTTTATGTTCTGGAGATACACGAGCATATACTGAGTAATCTTCAATTGTACGTGCTAATTCCTGATCAGAAATTTCATTTAATTCAGCACCTGTTAAGACACCATCTTCTTGATCAGGACGTAAAATTCCTAAACGTTTCGCAATCGCTTGAGCTGTATCACGGTGGTCACCTGTAATCATCACTGTACGAATGCCTGCTTCTTTAGCAACTTGAATCGCTAAAGCTGCTTCTTTTCTCTCAGGGTCAATCATTCCGACTAATCCTGCAAATACAAAGTCAAACTCAACAGATTCTGAATCCAATGTTTCTGGAACTTGATCAATGTATTTATATGCAATCGCTAATACACGTAAAGCTTGAGTCGCCATTTCTTTATTTAAGCGAGCTAATGTATCACGGTCTTCTTGAGTAATTAGACGAACTTGTCCATGTTCTTCAATATGCGTTACTTTTTCAAGTAACATATCTGGAGCACCTTTTGTCGCTACTAAATAGTTTCCACCTTCTAATTGATGAATCGTTGACATTAATTTACGAGTTGAATCAAATGGTACTTCTGCTACACGTGGATGTTTTTCTAAATCAACACGTACATCATAACCTTTATCTAATCCAAATTGAACCATTGCTGTTTCAGTTGGATCCCCAATTAATTTTTCTTCTGTAATTTTAGTGTCGTTTGCTAAATTCATGATACGAAGTGCAGAAATTGATTCGTTCATTTCTTCGTGACCATCATGAATTTCATTATTGAACACCATTTTCTCAACAGTCATTTGGTTTAATGTTAATGTTCCAGTTTTATCTGAACAGATAACTTCAACTCCACCTAATGTTTCAACGGCTGGCAATTTACGAACTAATGCATGACGACTTGCCATTTTTTGAGTTCCTAATGCTAAGATAATCGTTGAAATAGCTGGTAAACCTTCTGGAATTGCGGCAACCGCAATCGCAATCGCTGTTAATAACATATGAGTCCATTCATATCCACGAAGTAATCCAATTCCAAAAATGATAACGGCAATGACTAAAATCATAATCGTTAACCATTTTCCAAGAGCATCTTGGTTTTCTTGTAATGGAGTTTTGCTTTCTTCCGTATTCGCTAACATATGGGCAATTTTACCAACTTCAGTATCCATACCTGTTGCTGTAACAACCCCTAATGCACGTCCATAAGTCACATTTGTACTCGCAAATGCCATATTTGAACGGTCACCAATACCAACGTCTTCCCCTTCAGGAATGACTAAATCTTTTTCTACTGGAACAGATTCCCCTGTTAAGGCAGCTTCTTCGATTTTAATCGTGTTTACTTCTAATAATCGCATATCAGCAGGAACAACATCCCCTGCTTCTAAAATTACGATATCTCCAACTACAATGTCTTCCCCTTTTACATGAAGATGTTCACCATCACGTAAAACTGTTGCAACTGGAGAAGCCATTTTTTGTAATGCTTCAATTGCTTCTTCTGCTTTTGATTCTTGGATGACCCCTACAATTGCATTTAAGATAACAACGGCTAAAATTACAATAGCATCCGTTGGATCTGGAGCTCCTTCATGGGCAAAAAATGAGATAACTGCTGCTGCAAGTAAGACAATAATCATGAAGTCTTTAAACTGATTAATAAACTTTTGTAGTACAGTTGTCTTTTCTCCTGCTTGTAAAGCATTTGGACCGTATTTTTCTAAACGTTCTTTTGCTTGAGCAGAAGTTAACCCTTCTTTAGTAGATTGTACACTTGAAAGAACTTGTTCTTCCGTTTGTGTGTATGCGGCTTGTTTTGTCAAAGTCGACACTCCTTTATATTTTTTATCCCCATAAAAAAAAGACTTATACTACTTCAAGGACTTGAAAATAGCATAAGTCTCACTAATTAAGATAATACCAGCGAAACAGGTTCACTTGTTGTTGATATTACCACAACTTTCGTTGCCAGTTACTCCCTTATGGAGATGTTGAATTTATAAAATACTATATCAGAGGGAGCTTAAAAAATCAAATAATTTAAGAAATTTTAGTAAGCAATCTTTACCCTTTATACTCACGAATGACCTTCATAAAGGCTTCACCATAAGTCTCTAGTTTTTTCTCCCCAACTCCACTAATTTGTAAGAATTCTCTATCCGTTGTTGGTAAATGACGACAAAATTCTTTCAGCGTTTTATCTGAGAAGACTAAAAATGGTGGAACATTTTGAGCAAATGCTAAATCCATTCGAAGCGAACGTAAACGGTCATACAAGACTTCATCAAATGGCGTATTATCTTGTACTTTATGTTGTTGAATCGCAGCTGGTTTTTGCAGTATTTGCGCTACAATTGGTTTCACTTCGATTTTCTCACGATTTTTCAATGCTTTCTTTCCTAAATCACTCACTTGTAAAATCGGATATTGTAATCCTTCTGTTTCGATATAGCGATCTGCAATTAAAGAAGAGATAAATTCTTTTAACGCTTTATCAGAATAATCTTTCATGATGCCGTAAGTAGATAATTGGTCAAAGTGTAGAGCCTTCATTTCAGCTCGTTTACTTCCTCGTAACACTTCAGATACTTTACTCATTCCATATCTTTCTTTCATACGAATAATACAGGACAAAATCATTTGCGCTTGTGGCGTTACGTCTGTTAACTCCACTTTATTTAAGCAATTCGTACAATGCCCACAATCATCTGGAATATCTTTTTGTCCAAAATAATCTAGCATAAAGCCTCTTAAACAACGTACCGTTCTACAATAATCAATCATCTCATTGAGTTTTGCCATGCCGACTTTATCTTGATTTTGTTTTACTAAAAATTTATTAATAATAATATCTTTTGCACCATATAATAAAATACATTCCGCAGGTTCCCCATCTCGACCAGCTCGTCCTGCTTCTTGATAATAACTTTCGATATCTTTAGGCATATTGTAGTGAATAACTTTTCTCACATTCGACTTATCAATTCCCATTCCAAATGCATTCGTTGCAACAATGACATCAATACGGTCAAATATAAAATCTTCTTGTACTTTACTTCTAGCTTCAGGGCTTAATCCTGCATGATACCAATCCGCAGCAATCCCTTTCTTTTGTATTTTCTCACAGACTTTTTCGACTTCTTTCCGAGTATTACAAAATACAATCGTCGGTTCCTTTTCCTTGATTAACTCTAGTAGACGGCTCATTTTATCCCTTGGCTCTTCCATTCCAAAATATAAATTTGCACGGTCAAAACTCGTTACAACTTCAAAAGGATGTTGTAATTTTAATTGTTGCTTGATATCCTGACGAACTCTTGGAGTAGCAGTTGCCGTAAAAGCTGCCACAATGGGGCGAGTAGGAAGTTGTGCAACAAATGTATCGATATTTTGATAACTCGGTCTAAAATCTTGTCCCCACTGAGAAATACAGTGCGCTTCATCCACTGCAACCATGCTAATCTGAATGCCTTGCATCATCTCTAGAAATCCTTCTTGTTCAAACCGCTCTGGAGCAACATATAACAACTTCACTTCGCCTCGTTGTAATTGATCAATCGCTTGAGAATACTCGATGGAACTCATCGCACTATTGAGTAGTATTGCTTGGATTCCCATTTCTTTTAACGAAGTCACTTGATCATACATTAAGGATATTAATGGAGATACAACAATTGTGATTCCGTCTAACATTAACGCTGGTACTTGGAAACAAATCGACTTCCCTGCAGAAGTTGGCATAATCGCTAAGACATCTCTTTTGGATAAAATTGTTTCAATGATTTCTCCTTGTGCAGGTCTGAAACTATCGTACCCATAATAATGTTTTAAAATCTCTTCCTTATTCATCTACTTCCCCCTCTCTTCTAGTATGTGTATTAAGTCTTGCATTTCTCCCATCGATAAAGCATAGACATCTAATGAAAAAATTTGCGGTGTTATTTCTTCAATATAGGCTTCTTCTAATGTGTCAATTGTTATTTCAGCATATAGCTGTTCTTTTAGAAGTGATAATTGACGATTTTCTAATAACAATTGTGTCCCATGTAAATGTATATTTTCTAACGTTGACTGTTCCAACAATTGTCTAAATTGTTGGGACTTCTCATGATAGTGAGCCACCATTTTTTGTCGATGTTTTTCGAATAAGCCATTTTGAATAAATAGCGCCAATGTTTTTTGCATGAGTAAATTGGAGTCAAAATCTAATAACTGCTTTCTCCGTTCAAATTCCTTTATTAAAGCGTTTGGCAGAACGACGATTCCCATTTTAAATGCAGAAAATAAAATCGATGAAAAAGATTTAACATATATGACTCTCTCATTCGTATCAAAATAATGCAAAGGCGTTGCAGTTCCTCGTTCGTAATCCGCCATATAATCATCTTCAATAATATAGACTTGGTATTTTTCTGCTAGTTCTACTATTTTCTTTTTAACACTATCTGGATAACTCATTCCAAGCGGATTATGAAATCTAGAAATCGTATAAAAATAACGAATCGTACCACTTTGAAAAATTTGTTCTAACTTTTCTAATGAAATGGTGTCTTGTGTCTGTTCTCGTTCAATCATTTGATACGGAATATTTAATTCTTTGACTAATTGATTCATACGACTATACGTTGGTTGTTCTAATAAAAGGCCTCCTGTACCAATTAGTTGAAGTAAAATATATAACGCTTGTTGTGTCCCCGTTGTAATAGACAATTGCCCTTCCTTTGCATACACTCCATAACTTTCTAATAGAGGTACCATTGCTTCGATTAATTCACGGTCTCCTCGGATGGATTCTTTCTGATTAGTAGCTCCCTCATAGCTTGCCATAACCGATTCATTCAAACATTTTCTAAAATCTTCAATTGGAAATTGCATCGGATTTGGCAACCCTATTTTTGTCGTGTTTCGAACGGGGACTCGATTTTTCAACACATAATACCCACTCTTTTCAACTGGATAAATTAAACTTTCTTCCTTTAAGAGATGTAATGCTTTTAAAATCGTGTCTTTATTACAATCATACTGTTGAATCATTTCACGAATCGAAGGAAGTCGATCTCCTTTTTTATAAATGCCTTCTTCAATTTGCTGACGAATTTGCAGACTTACTTCTTGATACTTAAACATGACACACCTCTTTATCTGTACCGGTACAATTCTATTCAAAAAATATTGTACCGTATCCCATCCTGAATTACAATGAGTTCAACTTCTAAAAATAGGAGGTGCTTTCGTGGTACAAAAAAGGATAATATTGGCCAATGATTTATCCGGAATCGGAAAAGTAGCGCTAACTCCTGCCATTCCGATTATGGCTTGTTGTCAAATTGAAACGATACTTTTACCAACCATTTTACTATCTTCTCATACAGGAGGATTCCAGAAAATTGCTATCCAAGAATTACTAGACTTTACAAAGCAAAGTTTAGAACAATGGAAAGCATTACATTTAAAAACAGATGCACTATTTATTGGATATTGCAGACAAATCGAGCAATTAAAACTCTTATTAGACTATCATACCACTCAAAATCCAGATGCTCTCCTTATTGTCGACCCCATTATGGGCGACCACGGGAAGTTATATAGTGGCTTTACAGAAGCCTATATCCAACAAATGAAAACCGTATGTTCAGCAGCAGATGTCATCCTTCCAAATCTCACGGAAGCTGCGCTATTAACTGGAACAGAGTATCTAGAAGGAATTCAACCAGTAGAAGCTTATCAAGCACTTGCTAGAAAGTTATCAAATTTAGGGGCTAAAAAAGTTATCTTAACTGGTATTCAAACTGAAGTTGGTTCCATAGGACTATTGAGCTACGATGCTACAACAGAACAATTTGCGACAGCTTTTACTCCACATTATCCGCATCATTTTTTTGGAACGGGAGATATTGTCTCAGCTATTTTGAGTGCTTGTATTTTACAAGGATATTCCTTAGAAAAAGCTTTAACAATTGCTACAACTTTTCTTGACGCTACTCTTCAAGAAACCATTGCTCAACAAAAAGATTTACAATATGGAGTTGCTTTCGAACCACAATTACATCTTCTCACACAATTATTTCATTCATAGAAAGTAGGAATTATATTATGAAACATTATTCATTACGTGAAATGACACAAATCGCATTATTTGCCGCTTTAATTTTCTTAGGAGTTCAGTTATTTAGAATTCCATTAGGACACCAATTCGTCCACTTTGGAAATGCCCTAGTCGTTGTTGGGTGCTTAGTATTCGGTAGTAAAAAAGGAGCCATTGCTGCTACTTTAGGATTAGGAATTTTCGATATTTTAAATGGATACGCAGCTGAAGTGTGGATTACGATTTTAGAATCTCTCATCGTTTGCTGGGGAATTCACCTTGTTTATGAAAAAACACTTCATAAAAACGACAAAGCTGTAAACATTATCGGAATTGGTATTTTAGCTGCTGTTATTAAAATCATTTTAAACTTAGTAAAATACACTTTCCTTCGTGGAATGATTATTGGTGGACTAGCGTTTACCCCTGCATTCGTTGCAGCCTTCACTAAAATTTTAGGAACATTCGGTTCTGCTGCTTTCACAGTCATTACTGTTCCAATTTTATATCCAATTTTCAAAAAAATTCATCAACAATTTAAAGCTTAATTTACTACTAGTAAGAGACCTCTCCTTCTCTTGCTAGTTTTTTATTTTCTTCCATCTTCCGTCTGCTAATCGAGACAGACAATTTGTTTTTTCCAGAATCCTTCTCAAAAAAGCTTCTATCTCACACTTACAAACTTTCTCTTGCTCATAACACGAAGAAAAACGAATTTTCTTTAATCTCGCTAATTTTTGCATATACGCATAACACTGCGGTGTCGAGAATATCTGATTTATTTTTATCCTATCAATTCCCATTAATAAGTATCCCTGCCAAATGAGATTATAAGTTTTCATACTCCAAGAATATTTTGGATAATAACTGCACACCTCTAGTTGATCAAATGTCCACCTATGATGATAGAGTTCTTCTAGAAATTGTCGATTTTCTTTTTGAGGACTTAAGATAAATGCTTGCCACTCTTCTTTTGTCCAAGATTCCTCCTTACTTGCTACTCGAGCAATTTGTACATTCTCTGACTCTTCAAAAATTTGAAATATTTTCTTCCAATCGAGCTTATCTAAGTCACATCGACTCTCCTGAAATAGATACTTCCTTTTTTGAAGATGCAATGTTAGATGATGATAAATAATCCATTGTTTATCCGTATAGAAGCATACATAATTTCCTAATTGTGGATGATATCGAATACAATACAAAGTCATCTCGCATAAATTCTTTTGTAAAAACTTCTTTCCCAGAATCCACGTGACTTTTCTATCTATGCTTTCTAAAGCTTCGGTGCGAGAAGTCATTTCCTTTATCGGAATGACACTACATTGATATTCTAATACCCATTTTTTACTGCCTACTTCAATAGTAAGATCTGGAATTTGTCCTATCATCGCTTCATATCGTTCTAATTCTGCCCTATATCCTTGTTGCTCGAGTCTCTCTTGTAATTCCTCTTTTCCTTTTTGATGAGCTTCTGTTTCTCCATCATGCCTTGCTTGTGTTACATGTCTAAAAAAATATTCTCCATTTTTCTTTTGGCAAATCTGAACAGGGTCCCCACTAGTCGGACAAGCATAATATTCTGACTTATCTAATTCAATTCCCTTATACGCATATACCAATTCTCCATTCGAATCTCGAGCAATCCTCATTCAAACCACCTCAACTATATATACGAAAAAAATCTCGAAAAATATTTTTTATTTGGAATTTTTGCAAAAAAAAAATGAAAATAGAATTTTTCATTCTATTTCCATCTTTCAAACATTTATATCATTTCTAAATTTTTCTCTACTACAATATCCCATGAACATCCTAGAGCACCTTGTCCTAAGTGAGTTCCAATAACTGGACCAAAGTAGGCTAGAGACGTTCTTAATTTTGGATATTTCTCTTGAATTTGAGCACGCCAAGCTTCTCCTGCTTCTGGAGCATTCGCATGAATAATGACGAATTCATATCCATCTCCATCGGTCGTTTGAGTATCTTCTGCAAAAATTTGCTCAATACGTTTCATCGCTTTATGCTGTGTACGAATTTTTTCCATTGCTACAATTTTCTTCTCTTCAAATGTTAAGATAGGCTTAATTTTCAACATAGAACCGACTAATGCAGCTCCAGCTGATAAACGTCCACCTCTTTGAAGATTATTCAAATCATCTACGATGAAGTAAGCTGTTGTACGATCTACTAATTGCTGAACACAAGATACAATTTCTTTAGCTGTATATTGTTCATCTTTTGCCATCATTGCAGCAAGACGAACCGCACGAGCTTGAGGCGCACAACTAATTCCTGAATCAATTGGATAAATCAATACTTCATCTTGTAATTCTTCAGCAACTGTCACAACTGTTTGATAAGTTCCGCTAATCCCACTGGATAAAAGAATTGGAATAATAGCATCATAATGATGGGATAATTCACGGAATAATTCAATCGTTTCACCAACTGCTGGTTGTGAACTCGTTGGGAATACCTCTGAATTTTTTACTTTTTCATAGAAATCGGCAGTTGTCAAATCTTGTTCTTCACGATAACTTTCTTGTCCAAAAATAACTGATAGTGGCAATACATGAATATTCCACTCACGGCGTTCTTCTGGTGTCAAATACGCAGTACTATCCGTTACGATCGCAATTTTCATTTACTCGACTCCTTTTCTTAAATTTAGCAACCACGTTGCTTTCTGTAGTATACCAAAAATCCAATTTTGGGGCAAACGATGGAAATTGGAAGTGTAAAACAAAAAGACCCCGAAGGGTCTTTTCATTGATTCTAAGGGTTGAATAATTGTCCTGCAAATCCGTCTGATTTCTGAAGAAGTTGTTTATAAACTTTTTCTTTAAGTGCAACTGTTTGGTTTGAATTACCCGCTTTCAGGTCATTTTCAACCGCTTTGTTGAACAACTCTTGAAGTTCCGCATAGTTTGAGATTTTCTCACCATTGATTTCAATTTCAACAAAACCTTTTTCACCTTTAGCTTTAACTTCCTTGAACCATTCTTTCTTCCACTCTTCTAGTGTATGGAATTTACCACCAGACACTTTCTCAATGATAAAGTCATCACCAAGACCCGGTCTACCAGCTGCTTTAGATTCTTGTTTATACTTGTTAGAAGCATATCCGACAAATCCATCCAAGTATCCGAAGTAACCCCACATACGGAATGTATTATGTTTGAACGAGATA
The DNA here is from genome assembly GCF_963516875.1 of uncultured Granulicatella sp. Classification (GTDB taxonomy): domain Bacteria; phylum Bacillota; class Bacilli; order Lactobacillales; family Aerococcaceae; genus Granulicatella. The sequence continues at coordinate 17,881 of NZ_CAUQCL010000025.1, forward strand.
GAACCTACAGCACTTTGACTTGTATTACCACCGTAAATTCCAGCCATCATACTTACAGTTTGATATGCCGTATCAAAACCTTCAGCACGATAATGTTTATTTCCAGGCATATTATGCTTAGTCACGTAATTACCATCTACAAGGTCATCAATGCTTGTCAATTTCTTCTTGTTCTCCGCGTCATTTAGGTCACGAAGTAAATCCCATTGGTGTGGTTGTCCAACTAAACCATTTCGATCAGCTTTTTCACGCCATTTCTTGTCCATCTTCTTGAACCACTTATTGTTATCTCCGTCATTCTTCGCGATAACGGCATCCGCTTCTAAATGGTCGAGCATCATAAGCGCTTCGTTATAGTTCTTCATGTAATGGTCAATTTTAGCTCGACTATCAAGCAAGTTCGGATTGTAGTTATACCATTGGTTTCCATCATTTTTACGCTCATACGCCATATTTAGACCCAATGCGCCATAATCACCATTAGAACTTGTTACCGCAGGCGATTGTAACATACCTTGAGCAAAGGCTTCAACGTCTGTACCTTCACGATGTCCCCAACCACCTAAATAAGCCATACGGTCATTGATATGCGTTGTTTCATGAGTAAAGGCTGATGTACCAAAATCACTAATCATACTTGACCAGATATAGTACACGGCTTCTGAGTTTTGAGGTCTATCAAAGATATACGCATACGCACCCATACCATTATCACCATGCCATTTACCAGTTGGACCATAGAACTCACGAATTGGAGCATAATCACCGTTCTTCGTATGACCCATTCTATCAACCCATCCACCTGGCGCACCATGGTTATCCCAGATAGCCGATGGAACCATGTTTTCAGATTTCAACAACTGATTACGTACATTATCAGCCGCCAAGCGAGACCAGAAGTCTAAGTAGTTGATTTGTTCTTGTGCACGTAAGTCAATTTCTTTCTTGAATGCTTCACGTTCAGCTTCTGTATTCTTACCATATTTCTCAAACGCACTAAATGCTAGTGTATTGTATGTTGAAATCAAGAACATATGAGCTTTCTTTGTAGTCAGAAGTGGCAAGATATATTTGCTATGTTCGCCATTGTTTAAGTTTTCATATAAACGATATTTCTTGTCCGCAAACAATGGATTTGATGATTGTTTCTCAACGACATAGTTTGTATGTGAAACAGCTTTCTTATACCAGGTGTTAATATCAGTTTCGTTTGTGAATAAACGCATATTATAGTTTAATAAACCGTTCAACTCACCAATACCAATCGTTCCACCGATCATTTCTCGATAAGCTTCTAACGTTCTATTACCTTTAATGTTATTTTCTCTAGAACCAATCCTAATCAAGAAATCTAAGATATTTACATTTTTACCGTAGAAGTCAGGTTTGAACATCATAATATCTTTCATCGATTTTTCATCATATTTGAATCCATAATAGCGATTTAGATATACCAGACCCATCATGATTTTCGCTTTGTTTTCGTCCACTTTCTTAACAAGAGCTTTCATAGCTGCCTCGTCACTATTTAATTGATGGTCTTCGTTTTCAACTAAAGCTTTGACTAATTTATCTAAATTAGCTTTAGTTTCCTCAAAACTTTCTTCAAGGAATAGATTTCGAATATAGCCATCTTTACGACCATCCGTGTTTTCTTCAGCTTTACCACGTTTGTCCATTAACGCACGCACTTCAGGTGAAATCAATTGAACACTATCTAATTTCGCTTTAATATCGCTGATTAATTGTGTTCTTTCTTTAACCACCATATTTGGTGTGTAAACAACATCTCCTAAATCTGTAATACCGTATTCTTTTACTTGTTCCACGTTTGATGTAGCTTTAACTGATACAGCTTTTTCTTCTTTCGTACCATCAGCGTAATGAATCATAATATGATCAACATCAGATAAGTCTGTTACAAATTGTCCATCTTTCATACCAGTTACAGATAATACTTCAGTAGTTAGTAATTTAGATCCTTCTGGAATCTTGTTACCTTGATTGATAATCCATTCTTTATTGTAGAATGGTTGAAGTTTTTCAATATTACGGTAAGCAAGTTCACGATCTGCTTTATAATCTTGAATCTCTTTATACGTATCAGATTTTAATTTCACTTGATTTAGTTTATTTGTGACAGGATCATTAATCACATAGTTATTTGCTGTGATTCCTAATGATTCAATTTTCTTATCTGCTTCTTCTTGAGAGACTGATTTAATACGATGTTGTTGTTTTGAGAATCTATACGAAGATTTACCTTCACTCACACCAGTTACAACAAGGTTTCTATTTAGACGTTCACCAGACCAATATCCACCATCGTCATCAATATCCTCAGAACCGTAGAAAATTTCTCCTTCACCTTTATTAACTTTCATCATAGATACGCTATCTTCAACTGAACCTAGCATATGATTACTACCAATAAATCCACCAATTTTAACTGGTTCTTCCACATTAATAGTACCTTTTGCAACAGATTTCTTAACGGCGCCTTCTTTACCTACGCCCATATTATTTCCACCATTTTGTGAAGAATATACAACACCGGCAGCTTTAGCTTTCTTACCTGTTATATTAGCATCAACATAAGCTTTTTCAACAAGACCTTTCCAGTTTTCACCGACAATACCTGTTAAGTATTGACCTGCTGAACCTACAGATGTCACATTACCGATAAATGCTACATTACGTAGTGTACCTTGACCATCGATTTTATCGATGAAGCCAGATACCCAGTCTTTACCAAGAACATTACCTGTAACTTTAACATTTTCAATAGTAGCTCCACCTTTAATAACGTTCGCTACAGCCGCAATTTGGTTTGCCCATGGCATATTAATATCTACATTAGCAAGATTAATATCATGAATTGAACCACCCTCAACATTAGCAAATAATGGACGACCTGTATTATGAATCGTGAAACGATTATCTCCATCACTCAATAATTTACCTTTAAAAGGAGCAGTTACATAAGATTTACTTGGTGTTGGAACATTTGCTGCATTAAGATCTGCACCAAGTTTGAACTCACCTGTTGGGTTAGCTTGCATATCTTTTACAAGCTCATTAAAGTTGTAATATACATTACCTTCTTTTAATTTTTGTTTTTCAAAGTAATGAACATACTCTTCACTTAGTGTATCATCAGATCTACGTTGAACTAAGTCTGGAGCTTTCGCTACAACTTTGTACAATGATTTTCCATCTACAACAACTTCTTCAACAGAACTTACTGCAAGTCTTGTCACTTTATTGTCATGAGTTGTCACACGTAAATATAATGGAGCAACATCTGTCGGTTTTTCAGATAATAAGCTTTTATCTGTTTCATTTCCTTCAGCATCTACACTCATTAGGCTTGTTTCTTTAATATTTTTAATTTCAACTTTTTTAAGGTCTAACTGAATTTGTTTATCTACTAATTTTTCAGTTTCTTCGCCTTCTCCACGATCATAAACCATTGTAGTGGATAGAGTGTAACCTTGATAATATTTCAATTTATCTAAAGTAGCGTTTAAATTATTTTCTGCTACCGTTACTTCTTTAACAAGTTGTCCATCTTTATCTTTTAATGCTAATTTGATAGATTTGATTTCTACTCCAGCTGGTTTATTCAATGTATAACTAGCTGTTGCGCTCTTCTTCAAAACATCTTTTTCAGTATTCGCCCATTGTAATGTTGGTTTTTCTAAACCTTTTGTACCATTTTTAATAATTTTATCTTGAGGTTGTAAGATAACTTTTTCTTCTACCTTTGGAGCGTCATTTATTTTTTCTCCACGAATCGTTTTATACGTTTCAATAATTTGTTTCTTACCATCTACACCTTCTTGAGCAACTTTAGTTGTTCCACGTTTTAAAGTGTCATCATCTTCTGTTTTTGTAGCAAAAGGAATGACTTCTTCTCTTGTTTCAACTGCTGTTCCTTCAACTGGTTTTGTTCCTTTTTTAACGACTTTAGAAACGGCAGGAGTTTTCACTTCTGTCGTTGTAGAAACAACTTTATCTGTTTGGACACCTTCTACTGTTTCATAAGTTGTTTTAGTAACTTGAACTCCTTTAGTACCTTGACGTTCAACTACTTCTTCATCCACATATTTTGTATCATCTGGAACTACTTCTGTTGTAAAATCTAATTCACTTTCAGTAGATTTCTCAACTGTTCCAGTTTTCAATTTATATTCTGGTACTTCTAGAATTGGAGATTTCATTTCATGTTCTGGTTCTTGTGTTCCTTTTGTTGAAACGACTTCTTTATGTTCTGGTAATTCAGGTTGTGTTAATGCTTGACCTTCTTTTCCTTCCTCTTGTGTTCCTTTTTCTTTGATTACTAATTCAGGAAGTTCTTGCTGAACTAAAGCTTGACCCTTTTTTTCACCTTCATTAACATTTTGAACACCTTTTGCCACTTCTGCAGCAGGTTTTGGACTTTCAGGTTTCACTTCTGGAGTTTTTGGAACTTCTTTTTCAACTACTGGAGCTGGTTTCACTGGAGTTTCTTCTTTTGCACCTAACCCAATAATTTGTGAAATTGGTTGTTTTGTTACTTCAGAACTTAAAACTTTACGTGTTTCCACTCCATTCACAACTGTTACTTGCGTTTGAATTGTACGAACTCCTGGTTGACCAGAGTAAAGAATTCGACTCTTACCTTTTTCTAAGCTTGTATCTGCCTGTGTCATTGTCTCAAACGGAATTTCTTCAGTTGTTGTTTCAATTCTTGTTTCTTCTTGTTCCGCTACTACAGTTGGAGTAACTTCTTCAGCTGGATCTTCTACAGTAGTTTTCGCTTGTTCTGGATGAGAAATTTGTTTTAATTCTTTCTCACTTAAATATCCAACATAACGATAGCCATCAATTTGTACTACTCCTTCATTTGAAGTAGCACGAATCACTTGATTTAATTCCACTGCTACTGCTTGAGAAGGAATAAATGTTGCTGCTCCTGAAGCAGTAATTAATAATGCTCCTAAAATTTTATGACGTTTTTTCTTAGAAACGACTAAAACAATACTACTTGCAGCTAATAATCCTGCAGCAGTAAATGCCATATTTTCTCTTACTCCCGTTTGTGGAAGTACTTGTTCAATTTTACGGTAAATTAAATAATACACTTCTTCATCCTGAGGTGGAACTTCCGTATGAAGAAGAGCTTTTTCTTGTTCTGTTAAATTTGCTTCGTCAACATAATGATAAGTTGATGGACTTGCGGCACTTACTGGAGTGCCCATTCCAAATAATGCAGACCCAATCACGACTGATCCAGCAATTTTTTTAATTTTTCTTATAGAAAAAATTTCTTTTCTCATATCTTATCCTTTCTATTTTTAAATTTACGTGCAATATAGTATAACATATATGAAAAATTACTTCTATACATAAAAGAATTAATCATCTATTTTCAAAATTCCCTTAGTATTAGCATCAATAGTCACTTCCATTGAATGTCCATTATGATAAATTTCTACTTTCCAAATTAATTGCCCATTATCTCGTTCTATTTGCCAATCTTTTAATTGACCTGCAGAGAATTGCTCCATAGCAATCGAAATGATTTCATCTACATCAGATAATTTAGAAGAATCCACTTTTTCATATTCACGTTTATACGCAATATTTCCTTTTTTTCGATCCATTTCCGTTTGTACAAAAGTTTGTGAATCTGATTGATAAATATATTCATATTCTGTAGTATCATCCATCGCAGATACTTCATAAACTGTTGCTTGATGAGCTGATTTTAATTGAACTTTAGTAATATCTAAAGAACCATACTGGCTAAAGAACACTTCTGATAATTTTTCCACTGCTTCTTTATAAGTAGTTGCTGTGTTTTGATTAGATGTTTGTGATCCACTTGTTGCAGATTTCTTTGAAGCGATACTTGTCGTTGTTTGATTACTTTGTGTCGTTTGCGCTACTGAAGTAGTCGTTGCTGGTTGAGGTGCTGTATTAATTTGAACACAGGCACTTAATAAACTTGCCGACACAATTGATACAATAAATTTACTTTTTTTCATATTTTCCTCTTTCAAATTATTATTTTTAAAGCATATTAAATATATAAGAAAGCTTGTCATGTTGCAAATAAAACAGTTGTATTTCATATTATTTTTATCGCTCACGTTTTATGGTACAATATTAAAAAACATTCTTAAAAGGAGAGTCTATGTTAGAACAATATAAAACGATTCATCAAGATGGGCAACACGAAATTGAAATTAAAGGTTCACGCTTTATCGCCCATTTCAAACGTACAGAAACAGAAGAAGAAGCTCTCGAATTTATCCAAGCAATCAAAAAAGAACATTGGAAAGCAACCCATAATTGTTCATCTTACTTAATCGGAGAAAGAGATGAATTCCAACGTGCAATGGACGATGGAGAACCGAGTGGAACAGCTGGAATACCAATGTTAGAAGTATTAAAGAAACAAGCATTAAAAAACACAACGGTTGTTGTCACACGATACTTCGGTGGGACTAAACTAGGTGCTGGAGGACTTGTTCGTGCTTATACAGGAGCTGTTGCAGAAGGACTTAAAGCTATTGGAGTTGTACAAGCTAGCTTAGAAACAATTTTAAAAGTAACGATCGATTATTCAACCGTTGGAAAACTAGAATACTATCTTGAAACAAATACTATTTCTGTAGTCGACAAAGAATTTACAGATGTAGTAGCAATTCATTGTAGCTTACCTGTTGAAGAAGTAGAATCTTTTCAAGAATCAGTAATTGAATTATTACAAAACAAAGTTCAATTCGAAGAACTAGGACAACAATATATCGAAAGACTTATTTCGTCAGTTGGAGAATAAACAGTAAGATTTTTCTCACTACTCTGAGTCGAACAACCAAATAACAACGCCTGAAAATCAATTAGTATTGGATTTTCAGGCGTTGTTTTTTTCATAAAGATTATAATCTAAACTTCTATCGTGATTATAATTTTTTAATCTTCTTTTTTCTGACTTGGAACTATTAATCCCAATCCAGCAAGAATGGCGCTTGCTGCAGCACCGAAGATAGCTACTTCATTTCCTGTTCCTGTTTGAGGTAACATTTGACGATTTGCTTGTGCCATCACTTTTTCAGATGCTTCTGTTGTAACATTTGTTGTCCCTCCAGATGCTAATGCTACAGGAATCGAGCGAATCGCTTTAATTCCTGCCATTAATGCATAATCAACTTCTTCAATAGTTGTTGCTTGATCAATCATTTGGAAAGCTTTTTCTTTTTCTTGTTCCACTCTAGTATCCAACAATTCTTTTTCACTTTCAGAAAGCTCTGCCTGACTGATTTCAACTTTTTTCTTCATTACTTCTTTTTCAATCAACATCTTCACTTCTGATTTCTTAGCTAATAAAGCTTTGTTTACTCCATTATCTGATTGAGATGTATCTGTACTTGGTGTTACGGTTACTCGGGCGTTTGCTTCGTCACTTACTACTGATGGTGCTGCTGGTGTAGTTGCTTTACCTGGTAGGGTAACACTTGCTGCTGTACTTGCGTCACTGTTTCCGTGTTTTGCTGTTGCGCTGACTTGTGTTCCTGCACTTGCTGCATTGTGTGCTACTGTGATTACTCCGCTTGTTGGATCTACACTTACACCGTCTTTAGCTGGTGTTAGACTCCATGTTGAGCCTATTTTCGTTGCGACTACTGTTG
>NZ_CAUQCL010000026.1:0-21230 GCF_963516875.1 uncultured Granulicatella sp.
CCTGTACTAAACTAATTTTTTTCGGGACATTTTAACTTGCGCTTGACATTAGAAAAAACGATTTTTTTCAACAAAAAAAAGACTTTTCGAAGTAGCAATCAGTCATGAGATTCGCTTGGCGAAGCTGCTGCCGTCCCTTGCTACATCAGATAAAGTCTCCTTACTAACGGACACTCGTTAAACCACGTCAAATTAAAAAGACTTTTCGCTGTAGCATGAGTACTAGAAGCTACTCTATCTTCTAGTACAAGGAAAATTTGAGACCTTAGGCTCAAATTTTAGCTATGAGACACCTTTAGGTGGCTGCTAGCGTCCTTCTGCTACAACAGATAAAGTCTATTTTAATCTCTAGTATCCTTTTTTGACCTTCCCTTTCCAAGCGTCATATCCATTTTTCAAAATGAAAATATTAGAATAACCTTTACGTTTTAAACGATACGCTGCTCTTCCAGAAATTGTCATCCCTTGCTCATATAAATAAATCGGTTGATCCTTTCTCAATTCAAACATACGATCCTTAAATTGAGAATAAGGAATATTTCTAGCTCCTAAAATATGTCCTGCTCTAAATTCATCCTTTTCTCGTAAATCAATCAATTGAACATGACGCAAATCTTTACTAAATTCTTCAGAATTCAAAGTTTCAGCTGAACTACGACGCATCCAAAATAAAACTGCAATATAAGCAACATATACTGCTAAAATACTCCATACAATCCAAAATAACATAACATACTACCTCTCTTATTATGATTTTCCAATTAATACTAATGAAGCTGCTCCAATAACTCCAGCATCATTTCCTAACTCAGCTAACGCTAAAACAGTTGAATCTTTAATTGGTGGGAAAACATTTTTCTCGAATTCTTCACGAACACCTTTTAATAAAAATTCACCAGCAGCACTCACCCCACCACCAATAACAATTCTTGATGGATTTAAGATGTTCGCAATATGAGAACATGCTACTCCTAAATATTCTGAGAAGTGACGAATTACAATTAATGCTAATCTATCTTGCTCTTTAGCTAAATCAAAAACATCTTTAGCAGTGACTTGTTGTCCATCATCAATTCTTGCTTTTAACTCTGAATCTCCAGCATATTGTTCTGCATAACGACGAGTCAAATTCACAATACCTGTTGCACTTGCTACAGTTTCTAAACAACCTTTTTTACCACATGTACAAGCAATTGGGTCTTCAAAATCAACGGCAATATGACCTAGTTCTCCACCAGCACCACTAAATCCATGGATTAATTGGTTACCAGCAATCACTCCGCCACCAACACCAGTTCCTAGTGTTACAAAAACAACATCTGGTTCATTATTTCCTGCTCCAACCCATTTTTCTCCTAGAGCAGCTACATTCGCATCATTATCAATGTAAAAAGATAAACCTAATTCTGATTCAATTTGTTGTCTAATTGGTTGTAATGTTTTCCAATTTAAATTATAAGCACCAATAACAGTTCCATCTTGACGATTTACTACACCTGGAGAACCCATTCCAATTCCTAAAAAATCATCTTTTGTTAAGCCTAACAGCGTTAGTTTATGTTTAATCGATTGAATAATATCTGGAACAATATGGCTTCCTTCATCTAAAATATTTGTCGGAATAGACCATTTCTCTTGAATTTCACCATTTTGCGTTAAAATAGCAAATTTAATTGAAGTACCTCCTAAATCAATACCGATAATTTTTTTATTCATAATCTTCACCTCATAAAACGTATTCATGTTATTTATAGTATATCAGTTAATATATCGATTTCATAGTACTACTTTTTTCGTTCCAATGAAAAATAATACAATAAAAACAATAACATATAGAGCCATAAAAATAACCCTTTGATAAACTTTTGTATATCGATCACCACTAAATGAAAAAATAGAGGTTGCTAAATAACCACCAACTAATCCTCCAATATGTCCATATAAATCCACTCTACTTAATAAAAAACTTGAAGCTAAATTCATAATTAATAAAGCTTTATATTGCATACCTAATTCCTTAAAAAATCGAATATACCCATGTTTGGTAGATAAGTATAAGATAATGCCAAATAAGCCAAATAAAGATGTACTCGCACCTGCAGAAATGGACGGACTAAATGCAAAACTTGCAACATTTCCTATGATTCCACTTAATAAATAAATGATAAAAAATCTTCCTGAACCAATAATACTTTCAAGTTGATTTCCTAAAAAATATAAAAAGATACTATTCATTAAAATATGTTCCAAACCAATATGTAAAAATATCGGAGTCACAAACCGCCAATATTGATGTAAAAATACAATATAAGGATTATATTTTGCCCCATAATAAACTAAAACGGATGGATTGGTTGATCCTCCACTTACTGTCATTAATAGAAATAAAATAATTTGAAGTAATAAAAATCCATTCGTTACTGTTAAATTTTGAAGAATCATTCGCTTATATCTTTCTTTTTTCCAATAATTCATTTACGTGAATCACTCCTTCTGTTGTAATTAACCATTCTACGGGAATATCAAATTCCTCTGTATTCCAAAGTGCCGTTTCATATACTTGTTCCATATATGCTAAACTCACTGTATCATATTTCCCTTGAGATAAAAAACAATCATAATAGCCACCGCCAAATCCTAAACGTTCTCCTTTTTTAGAATAGGCAAGACCTGGAACAATGACTAAATCAATTTCCTCTTCATTCACCCAAATTGGATTGATTGGTTCTTCTACTCCAAACGGATTCTTCCTAAATTCAGTTTCAGAATTCCAATAAGCAAAATGCATTTGGCGATTCGAAAGTGTAACCGGAACAACAATCTGTTTTCCTTGACTTCTTGCTAATGTCACAATATTTTTAGTCGAAAATTCTATCTCCATAGATTTTGTTAATGCAATTATTTTTGCTTCTTTCCATTGCGGAATTTCAGAAAGATAACGAATCACTTGAGTTTCTTGTAACTTTCGAGATTCTTTTTTGAGATTCATTAATACAGTTTTTGCTATCTTTCTAATCTTTTGTTTATTACCTACTTCAGAATGAATTGCGCAATTTTTTTGTTTTTCCATGAATTAATCCTTTTTCTTTTTTGTTAAAGGTAATGTAATACGAAAAATTGAACCATGATTTAGTACAGTTGAAACAGAAATTTCACCATTATAGCTTTCCGTTAATTCTTTTGCAATCGATAATCCTAAACCATTACCGCCTCTTTCTCTAGAACGAGCTTTATCCACACGATAAAATCTTGAAAATACCTTTTTACGATCCTCTTCCGTCATCCCCATTCCAAAGTCTTGTACAGCAATTTCGACATGTTCCTCTCCTTTTGACAAGCTAATAATAATTTCCTTACGATCTAATGAGTACTTAACTGCATTATCCATTAAAATAATCACAACTTGCTCAAAGTGATTTAAATAAATTGGAACCCATAATTCTCGTTTCAAATCATCATCAAATACAAATGTGAAATCAGGATATAATACTTCAAAATTATGAACGACTTGTCTAACAACATCCGTTACATTAGTTGTTGCATCTTTATATTGTTCCCTTACTTGAGGAGCTCTAGATAAATCTAACATTTCTTGTACTAAAGTTTTCATTCTTCCTAATTCAAATAGGGAAGCTTGCAAGGATTCTTCTAGTACTTCCGGATCATCTTTTCCCCAACGATTTAATAGTTTTAAATGCCCTTCTACTATTGCAACAGGTGTTCTTAATTCATGGGAAACATCTTCTACGAAATGTTTTTGTTGTTCAATATAAAAACTAATTTTATCTAATAATTCATTAAAATGTTTTGATACAATTGTAAATTCATCATTTTTATTCGAAACACTTAAACGTTTAGTCGCAATATTCTCTTCACTAATCGATGAGATAATTTCTTGAATTTTTTTAATTGGTTTTGTCATTTGATTCGACAAGAAATATCCTAATGCGATAGAAAGAAACATAGATACAACAATCGCATAAATCGCCATTTGATTTAACTCTTGATTTAATTGCTGCGTATTTACTAAGCGATTTGTAATGGATAAATATCCTAATAACACTCTCGTCTTGTTTGATAAAATAGGAACTGATGATTGAACAATTTTTTTACCGTTTTTTAAAATTTTAATTTGTGTTTTCGCTTCTGTTCCAATAGCTTCTCCATCATTCCATGATTGTGTTTTAAAAATTTCCTTTCGATTCGTACCAAAGACTTGTACATTAAGCTGTTGATCATTTGTATAAAATTTCTTTTGATAGATCCCATCTTTATCTTTTTGATAACTATTATTTTGATTTAAAACAGCCAAAACATTAGCAGCTGTGATGGGCGATTCGTACTCTGATAATTTTTCATTTAATTGTTCACGATATTTTTCCGTTAGGGCTACTTCTTGACTTTGATAATGTTGTATTTCAAATCCTATAAATCCAACAATTACCATTGTTAATAGTAAAAAAATAGTGGTCGAAATAATCAACCACCATTTTTTTCCAACGGAAGTTTCTTCATGGTTTAATTTCATGATTTCCTCCATTTTGCCTGATTAACGACGCATTACATAACCTGTTCCTCGAACAGTTTGAATGTAACTTTCACGACCTGGAACGTCAATTTTATTTCTTAAATAACGAATATATACATCAATTACATTTGTTTCAACTTCCATTTTATATCCCCATACTTGGTTTAATAAAACTTCTCGAGATAATACAACATTAATATTTTCCATTAACATTAATAATAATTCATATTCTCGTTTGGTTAAATCTACTAATTCTCCATTGCGACGAACGGTACGGTTTTCTTTTTCAATCACTAAATCACGATATTCTAAAATTGTTTGTTTTTGCACACGTGCTTCTTCTTCGATACTTAGTCTTCTAAATAATGCACGAATTCTGGCTAAAATCTCTTCAATTTCAAAAGGCTTCACAACATAGTCATCTGCCCCTTGATCTAAACCAGTCACTCGGTCCATTACAGAATCCCTAGCTGTCATAATAATAATTGGAGTTTTCTTTACTTGACGAAGACGACGGACAACTTCTAATCCATTTAATTCTGGTAACATTAAATCTAATAAAATAACATCCCAATCTTCATCCGTTGCTGCCTGAAGTCCACTACGTCCATCAAAACAAATTTTCGTTTCATATCCTTCATGCTGTAATTCTAGTTCTACAAATCGTGCTAAATTTTTTTCGTCTTCAATAATTAAGATTCTTTGTTTCATTGACATGGATACACCTCACCCTAATACTTTTTAACATTCAAACTAATGATAACATATTCTTTCTTTTCATTATAGCCCTTCCATAAAAAAAACACCATCATAACGATTTTATTTGACTTTTTAACGGTTTTCTAATTGATAACTTTTAAAGGATACTGAAAAATTCATTGTTGCATTAAATAAAAAGGAGAATGAGCCAATTCAGTTCATTCTCCCTGCTATTATTATTCTTCATCTAATAAATTTGTTTGACCTAAATCTTCGACTTCTTGAGAAATGACTTCTCCACCAATATTATAGTGCGCACGAATTTTTTGTGTTAATACTTCAACGATTTCTGGATGTTCCGTCAAATATTTCTTCGCATTTTCACGGCCTTGTCCAATCTTTTCATCATTGTATGCATACCAAGCACCACTCTTCTTCACTAAATCTAAATCAGAAGCCATATCTAAAATTTCTCCAATTTGAGAAATTCCTTCTCCGTACATAATATCCACTTCAGCTGTTTTAAATGGTGGTGCAACTTTATTTTTCACTACTTTAATTTTAGTATGATTTCCTAAAATATCTGCACCATTTTTAATTTGATCACTACGACGAACATCTAAACGAATACTTGCATAGAATTTCAACGCACGACCACCAGGTGTTGTTTCTGGATTACCGAACATAATTCCAACTTTTTCACGTAATTGGTTAATAAAGATGGCAATTGTTTTCGTACGGTTAATGGTACCTGATAATTTACGTAGTGCTTGAGACATTAAACGAGCTTGAAGCCCCACATGAGATTGTCCCATATCTCCTTCAATTTCAGCACGTGGTACTAATGCAGCTACTGAGTCGACAATAACAATATCAACTGCACCTGAAGCTACTAATGCATCAGCAATTCCTAATCCTTGTTCACCAGTATCTGGTTGAGATAATAATAATTCTTCAATATTAACGCCCAACGCTCGTGCATATTCTGGATCTAAAGCATGTTCTGCATCTATGAATGCTGCTACTCCACCACGTTTTTGTACTTCTGCTACCGCATGTAAAGCAACAGTTGTTTTACCACTTGATTCAGGACCAAAAATTTCAATAATTCTTCCTTTAGGGTATCCACCTGCTCCTAATGCAATATCTAGTGCTAATGAACCTGAAGAAACAGTCTGAACTTGCGAATCAGCTTTTTCTCCTAATTTCATTACTGCACCTTTACCATAACTCTTTTCAATTTTTTTCAATGCATCATCTAATGCACGTTGACGATTTTCTTGATCTGCCATGTTAAACCTCCATGTCCTCTTAATTCATCCTTATCATACACTATACTCAATACTAAAAGCAAGAAAAACGAACATTTGTTCTGTTGTTTTTTATTAAATATTTTCTTAGCTCATTTAACCCGTATTGAACCGTATATTCTCGGTTTCCATTTCGATTTCTTGCTAGATGTAATTTAATTGTTTTTGTTTGACTGCCATCTGCTAATGAAACAAATACTGTTCCTACTTCTTTTCCTTCCATTGGTGATGGACCAGCAATTCCTGTAAATGAAATTCCTAAATCACTACCAAATATTGTCCGTACATTTTCTGCCATTGCTTCGGCACACTCAATACTAACCATTCCATATGTTTCTAGTATTTCTTTAGGAACTTGTAATTGATTTTTCTTTACAGATTCTTGATAAGCAACACAAGATCCTAATACATACTGTGAACTACCGTCTATAGAAACTAGTGTCGAAGCAAAGAGCCCACCTGTTAAACTTTCCGCTGAAGCAATACTTAATCCACTATTTTTTAATAATTCACTTGTAATGGATAACAAAGATTCATATTCTCCGTAGCCATAGAAGTACTCACTTTCAACAGCAAGTATTTTTTCTTCTAACTCATCTAATAACTGTTCACACTCTTCTTTTGTATCCCCATTTGCGGTTAATCGAAGAACGACTTCATACATTCCTGCATACGGAGCAATCGTTGGATTTGTTTGTTCTTCGATTAATTGCTCTAAATCGGTTACTAATCTAGATTCTCCGATTCCAAAGAAACGTAAATATCTTGAAACAAAATTTCCTTCATTTGAAACTTTTTCTTTTAAATATGGAATTGCCTCTTTTTCAAGCATCATTTTCAATTCACTTGGAGGACCCGGTAATACAATAAAAATAGTTGAATCTGTTTCTACTGCACCACCAATGGCTAATCCATTGTGATTTTTAAAAACTGTTTCTCCTTCAAAAGCTAATGCCTGCAGTCTATTATTTGGACTCATTTCACGATGAGTTTGTTCATGGTAGCGTAAGATTTTTTCCATCGCTTGTCTATCTTCCACTAATTCCTTTTGAACAAACTTCGCTAAAACTTGCTTTGTAATGTCATCTGTAGTTGGTCCTAATCCACCACACAATATAATTAAGTTACTTCGACTATTTGCAAGTTGAATACTTTCCAACATTCTTTCAGGATTATCTCCAACTGTTTGTTGGTAATATGTTGGAATGGATAATTTTGCTAATTCTCTAGCGATAGTAGCACTATTGGTGTTAATCACTTGTCCCATCAACAATTCTGTACCAACTGTAATAATTTCTGCTTTCATACCTTCTACCTCTCATTTATAAAAAATAAAGGCTGGGTTTTTCCCAGCCTCCACCATTAAACAGAAAATGAATCCGCAAATACATGTTTATTTTTTACAAAATAATCAACGCCTGAATAAATCGTTGCAACTAAACAAATATAAACTAAAATCGTTCCAATTGAGAACGGTAATCCTTTTACTGGAAAATCATCAATGAGTAAAAAGATAATCGCTAACATTTGTGTTGCTGTTTTAACTTTTCCAGGCCAAGCTGCTGCTAGTACTTCTCCATCATTTACTAATAATAAACGAAGCCCTGTTACAGCTAATTCTCTACAAACAATAATCGCTACAATCCACATCGGAATAACGTCAGCTCCTACTAATGTAATAAAGGCAGTCATTACTAATAATTTATCCGCCAGAGGATCTGCAAATTTTCCAAAATTTGTAATTAAATGATATTTTCTTGCTAAATAACCATCTAAAAAATCCGTAATACTAGCTATGGTAAAAATAATCATTGCTAACACCCAACTCACACTTAAAGTTGAATGAAAAACATTCACCATTCCTAAAATATCTTTTGGAAAACACATGATTAATAAGAACAATGGAATCATGACAATTCGAGCAATGGTTAATCGATTGGCAATATTCATGCTATCCCTCTATTCCACTGTAATATAAATAGCTGTAGCGCTAACTCCATCAGGAATTTCAATTTCTTGTCCTGCTAAAGTAATGGTACCAACTGGTGTATATCCAAAGTTTAAAACAATTGAATTTGTTCCTTCTGGAATTGATCCTACTAATTGTTGTCCAGTTGTTGGAGCTCCATCAGCTACTACTTTTTGATTTGCCGTAATTCTTGCCCACAATTGTGTTCTTGCACGGTTCGTTACTACTAAGTTTGCAGGAAATTCTGCTAATTTTGCTGTATAGTACAATGAGTTACCATTTGCATAGGAATAACGAATCGAAGTTTCCTTTGTTTCTTTTGTTGTAGTTGTTGATTGAGTTGTTTCCGCAACCGTTGTAGTTGCTGCTTGTTCGGCTGTTGTTGTATTTTGTGCAGTTACTGTAGTTGTCACTACAGCTGGTTTTGCTGTTGAACGAGTATTCGTTAATGATTGTACAATTGCAAAAACAATTGCTACAGCTAACATTCCAAGTAAAATTGTTGGAAGATAGTTTTTCCATTGTTCCCAAGCTTTATGAATAGAAGTTTGGGAATCACGAGTATTGGACAAACGACTACTAATAAATTTTTTATCTGATAATACAGATTCTGATTCTGGAATCCCTCCAACTTGTCTAGGAGTTTCTAAAGCAAATTCTTCCAATAAGCGAACGCCATCGACTCCTACTGTTTCTGCTACTTGTTTTATAAATGCACGAGTATAAAACTCTCCAGGCATTAAATCGAAATCATTTTCTTCGATTGCGATTAAATATTTTTTTTGAATTTTTGTAATTTGTTGTAAATCGTCTAAAGTATATCCTTTTGCCTGACGAGCACGTTTTAAGATTTCTCCAATTGTTTGTTCCATTTAACCACCAACTTTTTCATATTCTCATGAAAAGTATACCATAGATTTTATATGAAACAAACTCATTCACTGTGTTTTTTCGTTAACTTTCTTCTCATGAAATACAAGATAAACTTTTTCAGATCGAGTAAAACCATTTTTCAAATGAGCAGTTAAATCAAAAACTTTACTTTTTTCATCCCATTTAATGTCTACATTTCCATTTGAAAAATCTATTCTAGTCGGGAAACTCATCTCATTATCTGCTATTTCTAAATGACTTTCTAAGTTTTGAGAGGATAATTCTAACATTATTTTTAATTGATACGTCTCTTTCAATAAGCGATATTGATTCGCATTTGCTACTCGAATTTGATAAAACGCTACTGTCACTAAACTTGTAACAAATAATAAAGCTAAAAAAGGAACTACTAAGCTAGCTTTAAGCTTTTTACGATGAAAGATTTTTTCTATCATGGTAAGTCCTCCATTTTTTCCTTTTTATCCTTAGTTGAAGGTGATTCATTGTGTTGGATTACTTCTTTTTCAATAGAAATCACACGATTCCCAGGAATGAAATCAGTTTCGAATGCTTCATGATTACGTAAGATACCTTTTAAACGAACACCATTTTGTTCTCCATGAATTAGCATTTTTTCGTATCCGATTAATAGTGGATGATACCCTTTTCCCTTCCCTTCTCCTTTACTAATCCATAAAGTAGACTTTGATTGCTCCTGTTCTGATTTAGCTCTTATGACATAGGATTCTTCCTTTGTAGGACGTCCATCTTCAAATTTTGGTTCAAATACAATAGTTGGTCTAGCATACCCTTGTAAATGAGTATCCATTTGAGTTATCATCAAATGCCACTCGATATAATTCGGAACTTCTAATTGGCTTTGCACTTTCATTAATACTTGATAAACTCCACTAATTAATAGAATACTAACCGCAAAAATCGCTAATGCCATTAACTGTTCAATTAGAAGAAAGGCTGACTTTTGACGTAGATCCCATTCCTTCAATTTGAATCCCCTCCTCTTGATTACAATGAATTGAAATAGAAGTCGGTGCTGTTTTTGAAGTTGCTTTGTAGTACTGGATTTCATTCTTATCTTTATTAGTTTGAGAAGATTTTTTATCTTTTGAAGTACTCTCTATCTTCTTTCTTCCATTATCAGTCGTTGAAGGGTTCATTATTTCTGAAGCTGGAATTGGAGGTCTTCCCTCATGTAACTTCATTAATTGAGTCGAATACTCATTTAAAATACAGGCATTAGTCTTCTCTCTTTTCAAAGAATCCCCCAATATGAAGGATAATAATAATACAGTTAAAGTCGCAATCATTAATGCTAATATGGCTTCTACAAAAGCGTAAGCTTCAATTTTTCGAAACTTCAACATAATACCTACCTCCCCCTAATTGAAATGTAAACTGATAGGAATATTTTTTTCCATTAAATTTTATTTTTGGATACTCACCAAAAGTTGTTATATTTCCTGTTTCTCCTTTAAATCGAATTAAAGGAATATTAGTTGTTGAAATACTTTTTGGGATTTCTCTATCTACATTTAATGATTCATTTCCCGGGCAACTCAAATGATAATAATTTTTACTAGGAGTATTTATTTCTACTGTAGAACTATTCCCCGTTGCTTGCGCACTCGCCTGCACCAATTTTAAATCATTCTCAAACTGCTTTATAAACACTCTTTCTTGATACGTTTCTCCAAAATCCACTACAGCTGGAGGAACTAACCATAATAAAATAATGAGAATACTAAACGAAACGAGTAGTTCTACTAGTGTGAATGCATGGACCTTCATATAATCCCCTCACTTAATTATTTTCACTATTCTTTAGGGCTTTTTGATTCATTATAAGCTTTCAATTGTTCTGCAGTTATATAATGCTCTTGTTCTAACTTTTCTGCTGTTGGCTTTTCTGCTACATTTTTATCTAATTGGTACAATTCTTGCTGATTTTTAATTACTTTCACTATCGCAGCATCCGATTTCTTTTGCGCCTCTTCTCTTTGTTTAGCAATATTTGGAATAATGAGCAGCATCATCAACCCGATAATAAATAAACAAATAAGTAACTCAATTAATGTAAAAGCTTTTTTCTTCTTTAATAATTTTTTCATCTTAATTTCCTCCTATCATTGTTAATGTTGGTAACATTAAAATAATGTACATTGACATAATCATGAGCCCAATTCCAATAAATAGAATTGGCTGAACAAGCATAATTTTCTTCTCCAGTGTTCCTTTGAAATCTTCAAATGAATTTTTGGAAAATTGTCGTAATTTGATATCTAATTGATGCGTTAATTCTCCTTGGACAATTAATAAAATGAGTGGTTGTTGAAATAAATTTAGTTGTTCAATCGCACTTGAAAACGGAGTACCTTTTTGCATTTCACTTTCAATAAATTCTGCAATAGCTTTTGTTAAAGGACTCGTTCCCGCTTGTTTCATCTGTTCAATCATTTGTAACAAGGACTGCCCATTTCCTAAAAAATATGCAAATTCTCTCGCATATAAAAATGTGTAATATTGACGCACTAAACTTCCAACAATTGGCAACCGAGTTAAAAATCGGATACGATCCAGTAAGGTTTTATTTTTCCAAAATAAATACATAGCTCCCACTATGATTACGACAAACATACAAACTCCCAATACAATCCAAGGTAAATGTACAAATCCATGCCATATCAAATAAAGCATGACATGTCCTTGTAAACTCTCCACTTGAACCATTGATTGTAATTGCCCCAGTAATAAATAGCGAATCGCAGCTACCATACAAACTAGAAAAACGATTAAAATGCACGGATAAATTAATACTTGCCGTAATTTTTTAATTTGTTGATCCTTTTGTGTTAAATACTGTCCAATTGTCCGACAAGAAAGTGCAAAAGAACCTGTCGACATCGATAAATAAATTTGAGAACAAATGGAATCAGAATATCCAACAAGATGTAACACTTCATCAAATCTTTCCCCAACTAATAACTGTTCCATCATTTTTCCTATAATGGATTCTTGTTTTGGAAGGAGTAATTTACTAAATTCCAATGTTTCTTGTAATGTAAATCCCTCTTCTAGCAATTCACCTAATTGAGTTAAAAATAATGCTTGAGTTTTATTCGACCATTTCTTAAAAGATTTGGTAGGCTTCAAAACTTTTCTTTGAAATATATCCAAGTGCATAAGCTTTCCTCAACTTTCTATTAAATGGATGTTCCAATGGATTTAAAAACTGTTCTCCTTGAATCAACTGTTGCAATGAAGTGCCATATGCAATATCAAATAAAGTCGCTTTTTTCTTTGAAAGTGGAATATGATTACAATGAAAGCAACAATGACTCTGACATAGAGAACAATATCTCGGTACTAAACGTTGCGCCACAACAGCGACTAATGTTTGCCTTAATAAATCTTTTGTAACCCCTAATTCTTCTAATCTTGAAATGACTCCTTTACAGTCTTTAGCATGAACCGTTGCTAACATTAAATGTCCTGTTAAAGCACCCCGAATCACCATTTTCGCTGTCATTTCATCTCTAATTTCTCCTATCAACATAATATCCGGATGATGTCTTAAAGAACTTTTAATGAGTAGTTCATATGTAATCCCTGCTTTTTCATTAATTTCTGTTTGTAGAAACAGTGGTTCACTCATCTCTACCGGTTCTTCCATTGTAATAACTTGCAAATTCGTATCATGAACACGATTTCTTAATAAATGATACATGGTTGTTGTTTTGCCGGAGCTAACAGGTCCTGAAAATAATATTAACCCACTCTTGTAATGCAACATTCTTTGAAGAAGCTCAATATCTCTTGGAAAATAAGTCGATACCTCTCCTGTTTTTTGCTCCTCCATCGATAAATGCAATAAACGAATGACTACCGACGTTTGCATTTTAAAATTTGTAATGACAGATAACCTCAATTCAATACTTGTTCCATTCGTTAATTCATATTTCATTGCTCCACTTTGTGGTCTTCTTTTTTCCCCTACATCCATTCCTGATCGATACTTTACAAAGGTAATCCACCGATTAGCAGTATCCGAATCCACTGTTTTTAGTAAGGATAACTGTTCACCATCTCTTAAATAAAAACGGTACTCCTTTCCAAACGGTAATAAATGAATGTCATCAATGCGAAATTGGAGTGCAGCTAATAAAATTTCATTCGTAAGCTCCTCCATATCTCTCCCTCCTCTACAAAAAAATTGACTAGTCACTCTATATATACGCAAAAAAATCGAGAAAAAATTTTTTTCCTCGATTTTTTTTAATATTTTTTTATTTTTTTAAAAATCCTAATAAAGCTCCAAAAATTCCACCTAAACTATCTAATACCATATCTTGAATTAACGGTGTTCTTCCAGGTGTCATACCTTGATGAAACTCATCCGTTATCGCATATAATACAGTAATAAAAATCGCAATCATTAAACTCCATCCTGGATTTTTAAGATGAACTTTTAGTCCTCTTGTCCAATGATACCCAATAAAGTAATACACTAGGAAATGAGCT
The DNA here is from genome assembly GCF_963516875.1 of uncultured Granulicatella sp. GTDB lineage: Bacteria > Bacillota > Bacilli > Lactobacillales > Aerococcaceae > Granulicatella. Next base: position 13,919 of record NZ_CAUQCL010000026.1, read on the forward strand.
CCCTTCCGAATGAAAAATTCAAGAAATTGAGCATATCCTAAACTAGGAATACTAATAACTTTATCTGCATAAGTAAAATGAATTTTTGAAAGCACATCTGAAAATGGCTGAAATGGCAATAGTTGTTGTATTTTTGATACAAGTGATTGATCATGATACGGCATCGATGAACTATAAAATACAATTCCCATTAATAGAATGGCAATTAGAATTGATACCGTGCCTCTAGCTGTTCTTGTCATAGAACTCCTCCTATTTTCTAGAATAAATTCATTATTGGCTACCTCATACAAATTGTCAAGGGATTTTAGAAAAACAAAAACTCTTACTATAACTTAAGAGTTACAATAAGAGTTGTGATTTATAATTAAGCTTGAACTGGTAATTCTTCTCCAATCGCTGCTAAGCGTTCCATTACTTCTGCAGGAGTTAATCCTTTAGCAGCAACATAACGGTTTCTTGGGTGAACACGGCATTCATGACTGCATCCCCCGATATATTTTGCTTCATTTTCTTCTGAAGTTAAAATTTGACGGTTACATTCTGGATTTGCACAGTTTACATAACGCTCACATGGAGTTCCATCGAACCAATCTTTTCCGATTACAACTGGATTTACATGGTTGATATCTACTGCAATACGTTCATCGAAAACATACATTTTTCCATCCCATAATTCGCCTTGTACTTCTGGGTCTTTACCATAAGTCGCAATACCACCGTGTAATTGACCTACATCTTTATACCCTTCACGAACCATCCATCCTGAGAATTTCTCACAACGAACTCCACCTGTACAATATACAACTACTCGTTTGTCCATGAATTTTTCTTTATTATCACGAACCCATTGTGGTAATTCACGGAAGTTACGAATGTCTGGACGAATCGCTCCACGGAAATGACCTAAATCAAATTCATAATCATTTCGTGTATCTAAAACAACTGTATTTTCATCTAATAAAGCTTCTTTAAATTCTTTAGGAGATAAATAAGCTCCAGTTGTTTCTAAAGGATTGATATCATTATCGAAATCATTATCCTCTAATCCTAAATGAACAATTTCTTTTTTATAACGAACAAACATTTTTTTGAAAGCTTGTTCATCTTCTTCATCAATTTTGAACCATAAATCTTCCATTCCTGGTAAAGAATGAACGTAGTCCATATATTTTTGAGTTGTTTCATAATCTCCTGAAACAGTTCCATTAATTCCTTCATCAGCAACTAAAATACGTCCTTTTAGTCCGATTGATTTACAAAATTCCAAATGATCTGCAGCAAATTTTTCCGCATTTTCAATTGGAACATATTTATAGTACAATAGTACTCGAATTTTTTTTGACATAAACTACCTCCAAAGTAATTTCTTATTGAGTATTTATTATACCATCTGCACAAATCAATAGCAAAGAAACTGCTTCAGATATAGCGTTAAATAGTTTTTTCACAAACTTCACTTCTGATTCAAAAGCTCTCAGGCTCTTCAACTGGACTTTCATGCTTTCCAATCCATTTTTCCATCCAAACAATATGATACCAACGATCAAATTTATAACCGCAACGTTTAAACTCTCCAACTAATCGATAGCCCATATATTCATGATATTGTACACTATTATTGGTTAAATATTCATCTTCCACTTCTGGAGTCGCAATACAAGCATAGACATTTTGATATCCTAATTCTTGTAATGTAGTTTCCATTAATTGATATAATTTTTTTCCATATCCTTTTTTTTGTTGATTTTGTTTTAAATAAATACTAATTTCTGCTGACCAAGAAAAAGCTTTCCGACTCGCAAAAGGGCCTGAATAAGCATATCCTAGCACTTCTCCTTCTTCCTCGACTACATAATATGGATATTTCTCAAGAGTCGTTTGAATTCTTCTTTCGAATTCTTTAACACTTGGAACATCATATTCAAACGTAATTGCTGTTTTCTCTACATAATATCGATAAATTTCTACTAATGTTGCTGCATCTTCAATAGTTGCTACTCTAATTGTCATTCAAAATCCCTTTCATATTACCATTTCCATTTTTATCGTAGTATACCACAGCTTGGTTCTTGACAAAAATTTTTTTCTCTCTTAGGCTATGCTTATAGAACTTGAAAGGATGAATTTTATGAAATATTTTTTAACAAGTAGTGCAAGCATTCCTGAATCTTATAAAGTCAATGTCGCTAATGGTTTTGTGGATAATCTGAAAACTGCCCTTGGCAAATCAACCATTAAAACCTTATACATATCTTCTGACCCAGATGCATTTGAATTAACAGACGATTTTTCTTCATATACAAAATTAGGATTTGAAGAAATTGGACTACATTTTGATCCGTTCATTATTTTTGACCATCGTCAAACAGTAGATGTTCAAGAATATTTAAAAGAAGTAGATTTAATCATTTTATCAGGCGGTCATGTTCCTACACAAAATCAATTTTTCCAAGAAATTCAATTGGCTGAAAAAATTCAAGATTTTGAAGGTGTCGTTATTGGCATAAGTGCCGGAACGATGAATGCAGCAGAAACGGTTTATGCTCATCCAGAATTAGAAGGGGAAAGTATCGATCCAAACTATCAAAGATTTATACCAGGACTAAGACTAACAAATAAGCAAGTCATTCCTCATTATAATTTTTTAAAACATGAATATTTAGATGGAAAACATGTCCTTAAAGAAATCGCTACAGAAGATAGCGTGAATCAAGCATTTTACATTTTTCCAGATGGAACTTATATTTTTGGACATGATGGAATAGAAGAATTATATGGAGAAGCTTATCTCTTAAAAGATAAAACTTTCAAAAAAATTAATACAAATGATCAGATTATTTCCCTTTAATTTGACAGTAACATTTTAAGACGACTTCGGTCGTCTTTTTTGTCATAAAAAAACACCCCATCGAAACTCGATGGAGTGAGACTTGTTGAATCTTTTGATTAACGACGTAAACCTAAACGGTTGATTAACTCACGGTAACGTTGGATATCTTTGTTACGTAAGTAAGCTAATAAGTTACGACGGTGACCAACTTTTTTCAATAAACCACGGTTTGAGTGGTAGTCTTTTTTGTGTACACGAATATGTTCGTTTAAGTGATTGATTTCGTATGTAAGTACAGCAATTTGTACTTCTGGTGAACCAGTATCTCCTTCTTTAATCGCGTACTCTTTGATGATTGCGTTTTTTTGTTCTTTAGAAATAGCCATTTCTAAACACCTCTTTCTTATATTATTCCTTCTACTGAGTAAAACGTTGGTGAATCGTAAAACTCGGTACAAGGTCTGTGTTAAAACACACTAATAGATTAACGTAACTCTATCAAAAAATCAAGTAATTTGATAGGTTTATTATTGAACTTCTTTATGTGATTTTCTATCGAAGTATACATGGTTTGGTAACATTGCTTGTCCACCCATTAATTCTTCAATCGAACCAATCGCATATCCTTCCTGTTGTAAGAAGTCTAATAATCTTGGTAAAGCTTCAACTGTTTCTGGATGAATATCGTGCATTAAAATAATTGAACCATTATAAGTTCCTTCTCTTACTTCTTGAAGAATACTATTTACATTTCGACTCTTCCAATCTAAAGTATCTACAGACCAATTTAAAATCGCAATTCCTGCTTGCTCTGCAACCATACGGTCAAATCCACCATATGGAGGTCTTAAAGTAGTTGGACGAATTCCTCCAGTAGCATCTCCAATTAATTTTTGAGTATCTGCTACTTGTTGATGAACACCTTCAGGAGTTAATGTTGTTAATAATGGATGGCTATATGAGTGATTTCCTACTTGATGACCTTGTTCCACAATTTGTTTAATAATATCTTCATTACCCGGAACATGTTTTCCCATAATATAGAATGTTGCATGAACTCCATAACGTTTTAAAATATCTAAAACTTTCGGAGTCAACTCACTACTTGGACCATCATCAAAACTAATTGCCACACGTTTTTCACTTAATCGTTCTTCTAATTGATTTTTCCAATTTTCATAAGCTTCTTGTTGACTTTCAGGAATACGATCACTCTTTAAAATTGGAAATAGCTCTTGAAACGCAAAAGAAATTTGGCGTAAAGTTTCTCCATTACTTGTTTGAATAGGTTCTTTCAAATTGAATCTAAATCCATTTTGAATGATAGAGGCATCTAAATTCTTCCAATTTTCATACGCAAATTCTTTTAACAACTGTTCAGTTTGTTCCTCTGATAACGATTGTTCCTTAGCAACTTTCATTGCTTTTTTTACAAAATGATTCGTAACTTCTAAATCGTTAACAAATAACTCTCCAATAACAGCTGTCCCAGATTTTTCTTTTCCTTCTAATTGATGATCTAATTCATCATAAGCTACTTGTTCCAATCCTTTTTTCGTTTCCTGATAAACAGATTGATAATAGTAGACATCTTGAACTCCCGTTAAAACATGAGATTGATAAACTTTCAAATATACCCAAGTACGAATAGATTCATCTTTGTATTCTTCTTTTGCTTTTTCTAATAAAGTATCTAATTCCTTTTGAATAGGTTCAACGATTTTTTGGTCAACAGTAGGATATGACACCGTAAATACTGTATTCCCAATAGTTTGAGATTGAACTTCTACAGCTTCATTATATTGTTTAGCGTCTTCCTCTTCTACTTTCTTCATGATTTCTTGATTTCTTCTAATTAAGTGATTTTTTGCTAAAGTGCTAACTACAAACCACTCCCCTAATACTAATACTAAAATCATGATAGCTAACGCAATCATTTGAGGTGGTTCAAATCGTTTTATTCCCTTCAAATTTTTCTTCATAGTAACCTCGTCCTAATCTTCACTTTTTATAATTTTTTTTGACATTTTGGACAAACTCCAAAAACTTCCATTCGATGTCCTAGAACTTTATACCCTGTTAAACTTTCTGCAACTGATTCTACGTCTTCTAATAATGGGTAAAATAAATCCTCCACAATACCACATTCTTGACAAACAACATGATAGTGCTTCCCTATATTAAAATCATATCTACTAGCATCATCTCCATACGTTAATTCTAGTAAATATCCCTCATCCGTTAATTTATTTAAATTATTATAAACGGTTGCCATACTAATATTTGGATCCTTAGCTACAATGGCAGCATAAATATCTTCTGCAGTAGGATGATGTGCCTCTGCTAAATAATCTAAAATGGCTATTCTTTGAGTGGTCATTCTAACGCCATCTTCTCTTAGCCTCTCTTTTAATTGTTTCAATTCTTTTTCGTGCATAGAATCCCTTCTCTAATCTTTAATATTCGGATAATTTCTTCTATGATAACATCGTTCTGTAACATTGTAACATATTTGTAACATTAATACTAGCCTTAAACATTACTTAAAACTCCAATTACCATAGTCCATTTTATTATACTAACAACTTATCAAACAAGCAAATTAATAAAGAAAAATGGACAAGAATCTTAACCATTTTATTTAGATTCTTTTGTCCATTTTCATTTAATTGATATATAACTCTATTTTTTAATTTCTTATTTCAACAAACGATTATATCCCATCGCTTCTCTCAGTGGTGCGGAATCAATCCCTAATGCCTCAACGATAATATAAGAAAATTCAAATGCTGCTGCGGGACCTGAACCCGTAATCACTCGATCATCTTGATGTACAAAATCACCTGTATAAGTACCATCAGCAATTTGTTTTTCAAATCCAGGATAACAAGTGTAATGACGATTCTTTAACGCTCCAGAATTTTCAATGGCAATCGGTGCAGCACAATTAGCTGCAATCAATTTACCGGCATCATAATGAAGTTTGACGAATTCTTGGACCTCTTGATGATCTTTTAACAATTTTGCTCCTGGCATACCACCGGGTAAAATAACAATATCATATAATTCATTTTTCACAGCTAATAATTCTTTATCTGTAGAAATAGTTAAACCATGAGAACCCGTTGCCTCATTTCCCAATACTCCGACTATATCGACTTCTACTCCTGCACGACGTAAAATATCCATTGGCGCTATTGCCTCAATTTCTTCAAATCCTGTTGTCAATACAATGGCTGCTCTTTTCATTGGAACTCCTCCTTACTCTTCTTCCTTTCTATTGTAACGATTTTTATTTTTATTTTCAACAGTGGTAGCGTTTCAGTTATCCATTGACAATTCCCTTTTTTCTCAGTATATTGAACTCATTAATTGAAAATATAATCCCTAGGAGGAAACAAATGACTTGGAAAATTATTACAGATTCTGGTTGTGATATCAAACACTTAGAATCTCTACCTGAGCATTGTACTTACATTAATGTTCCTTTAACAATTCATGTAGGTGAGGAAGAATTTATTGATAATGAAGCATTAGAAATTGATCAAATGATGGTAAAAATGTATGCCTATGAAGGAAAAACTTCTTCATCTTGTCCAAGCCCTGAAAGCTATTTACAATCATTTAAAGGTGCCGATAACATTATTGTTGTAACCATTACTGGTACTTTATCTGGAAGTCATAATAGCGCACAACTAGCGAAAAAAATGTACTTAGAAGAACATCCCGAAGCAAACATTGAAATTATCGACAGCTTATCAGCAAGTGGAGAAATGGTATTACTCACACAAGCCATTGCAACCTTCATCAAAGAAGAACCTTCTTTTGAAGTAGTTGTTAAGAAAGCTCGTAATTATCATTCAAAAACTAAATTATTATTTGCTCTAGCTAGTGTAGATAATTTAGTGAAAAACGGTCGTCTTAGCAAATTGGTTGGACGTGTTGTTGGATTATTAAATATTCGTATGGTTGGACAAGCTAGTACAGAAGGAACATTAGAGTTACTCCACAAATCACGTGGACAAAAGCGTGCTGTTACTGCCATTTGGGATGAAATGAAGAAAAATCATTACCAAGGTGGACGTGTGGCGATTAGTCATTGCGATAATCCAGAAATTTGTGCCATGATTACGACAGCAATTCACTCTGAATTCCCTAATGCTGATGTTCAAGTTTATCCTACTAGTGGATTATGTAGCTACTATGCTGAACAAGGCGGTATTTTAATGGGGTATGAAACTCATTAATAAAACTCTATCATAAAAAATAAACGACTCCTATCGAACGATAAGAGTCGTTTTTATTATGCTAATTCACTTTTTAAATACGCATCTACTAATGCTTCTGTTGCTTGAATTGATTTAATATGAGTTCTTTCATAGGAATGACTTGATTCAACTCTCCTTTGTTCTATTTAAATTTTATGTGATACATTCACAGCAACATTCATCAATAACTTTCAATTACATAACCTCCATA
>NZ_CAUQCL010000027.1:0-15138 GCF_963516875.1 uncultured Granulicatella sp.
AAGAGACGACTTAAGTCGTCTCAAAAAAGTCTAACTTTTTGGGGTCACTACACGCTAAAGCGAATCTCATGCCTAAAATTCGAGCCTAAGGTCTCGAATTTTCCAGTATTATCAGCCAAAAGAATGGCTGATAATACTCGTGCTACGGTAAGAAGTCTATTCTTTTCCTGACGGAAGAATCTAAGAGAACGTTTAAAATTAGACTTCCTTTACAGTAGCTTATGGACGCAAGTAGCCTCGCAAATGCGAGTCTCATTGCTAAAAATTGAGCCTAGGGTCTCAATTTTTCCAGTACTATCAACCAGTGTGGCTGATAGTACTCGAGCTACTGTAGGAAGTCTATTCTTTTCTTGACGGAGGAATATGAGAGTGCGTTTAGAATTGTTTTTAACATTAAATAAAAGTTGAAAAAGTCGTCCGACTATGTTAATGTATACATAAGGAGATGATGAGAATGCCAGAAATAGCAAGATTTTACGGAATTATTATTAAAATTTACTTTAATGACCATAACCCGCCGCATTTTCATGCTTATTATGGGGAGTATGATGGTGCTTTTGATATTCAAACTCTTGAAATGATTTATGGTGATCTTCCAAAAAAAGCTCAAGAACTAGTGAGAGAGTGGGCTGAACAATATCGTGAAAAAATTATGGAGATGTGGAAAACGAAAAAAATTGAAAAACTTCCTTCTTTATAATTCAAAAAATAGATTGGAGAATAATATGTTTGATATTAGAGTTGTATCTGTTAAGCCGTTAGATAATTGTAAATTATTCGTTAGATTTAACAATCGAATTGAGAAAGAATACGATGTAAAGAATTTATTCGAAGAGTTGGATTATATGACAGTGCTTGAGTATAATAAGCAACTATTTGAAAGTGTAAAAGTTGATGTTAAAGGGCATGCAGTTTATTGGAATGAAGACCTAGATATCCCGGCATACGAATTATGGGAAAATGGTGTGACGATTTTTGATGATGTTAAAATAGTTGAAAGAACGTTATTTAAAAATGGTGATGGCAGATTTAGTTCTCGAGTGGCTATACCTCTTGTTTGGTTAAAATCAATTGGTGTTACTGAAGAAAATCAATCCGTAAATTTGAAATTTGATGGAGATAAAATTATTATCCAAAAAGTTAAATAAAGAAGAAATTATATAAACACAGACATGAGCGAGTTTTAAGCGTTTCCTCATGTTTTTTTGTTTTGTTTGTAGTAAAATGAAAATAAGTGATTTTCAAGAGGTGATTGTTATGAAAGAAGAATGGATTCAAGAAGCGGTGAAAATGAGACGGACATTACATCGTTTTCCCGAATTATCCGAACAAGAATTTAAAACGACAGCATTTATTCAAGAAAAATTGACGGAATGGGGAATTCCTTATCGTCCTTTACAAACGCCAACAGGTGTCGTTGCAGAAATTGGAATGAAAGAAGGTCCCGTTATTGCGCTTCGTGCAGATATGGACGCATTACCAATTCATGAACAAACGGATTTAGATTATCGTTCAGAGCATGATGGAGTGATGCATGCTTGTGGGCATGATTTTCATACTGCTAGTTTATTAATGGCTGCGAAAATTTTAAAAGAAAAAGAAGAAAGTTTAAACGGGAAAATTCGTTTCATTTTCCAACCAGCGGAAGAAATGAATCGTGGCGCTCGTGCTTTAATTGCTGAAGGCGTATTAGAAGGAGTTGATGCGATTATTGGGTTCCATAATAAGCCTGAATTACCTGTTGGAACAATTGGCATTAAATCTGGACCATTGATGGCTGCTGTTGGACAATTTTCTGTGGAATTAAAAGGGGTAGGAACTCATGCGGCAGCTCCACATAATGGAAATGATCCAATTGTTACTGCCTGCCAAATTATTACGAATTTACAAGCAATTGTAAGTCGTCATGTATCACCATTGTCACCTGCAGTATTAAGTATTTCTCACATTGAGGGAGGGAATACTTGGAATGTTATTCCAGAACGTGTTTTCTTTGAAGGAACGATTCGTACTTTTTATAAAAAAGATCAGGAAAAAATTCGTACTTTAATGGATCGTACGGTTCATCAAATGGCAGCGATTTATGGGCAAGAAGCGCATGTTCATTGGATTATGACACCTCCAGTAGTTGATAATGATGAAGAAGTGACAGAGATTGTAAAAGAAACAACGGAACAATTTGCAACAGTAGTGACTCCTGAATTAACATTAGGAGCAGAAGATTTTGCCAATTATATGGAATATGTTCCAGGATGTTTTGCTTTTATCGGAACAGGTTGTCCTTATGAATGGCATCATCCATCGTTTGTAGTAGATGATGCAGCGTTAAAATATGCAATTTCTTATTTTGTAGAAAATAGCCAAGCTTTATTAAATCAATATATGAAAGGGTAAATTTAATGACTAAAACGCTAATTATTATGAGTCACCCTGATGTAGATCAATCCTCTTCGCAGCAATTTTTGTTAGCAGCTGTGAAAGGGGAAGGACAAATTCAAGTGCGTCATTTAGAATCGATTTTGGCAGAACAAGAAAATAATTATTTTGATAAGAGAATAGAACGAGCTTGTCTTCAAGAAGCAGACAGAATTATTTTTCAATTTCCTTTTTATTGGTATCAATGTCCAAGTGTGATGAAGCAATGGTTGGATGAAGTGTTGACATTGAATTTATCTCAAAAAGGCAAGAAAAAAGAATTGGGAATTGTAGTTACAGTAGGTGCAAAAAAAGATCGATATACAGCGGGTGGTTCAGTAGGATTTGGAATCGAAGAGTTACTGAGACCTTATCAAGCTCTTGCCAATCAATTAGGATGGGAATATCAAACTCCATTTGTTATTTACCAATTTCAATATTTGCCTGAAGCTCAAAAACAACAATTACTAGTAGAGTATTTGTATTACTTAGAAAATGGCTCACATCATTTTAGTGAAAAGGAACAATGGATGTTGGAGAGGCTAGAGCAATATTCGAATACTAATGCAAAACAAGTGAGAGATTGGATGGTAGAGTTGAAGCAAGAAAGAGAAGAGCTAGTCATGATGCTTTCAGAAATGGGGAATGAAGCAGATGGATTCTAAATGGATGGAAGAACGAATTGCTACATGGCAAGAAGAATGTCAAGATTATAAAGAACGTGCTTTTTTAGAATCTTGTAAACAATTACTATTGGAACAACAGCAGAGAATTGATCATTATAAGGGCCAATTGGATGGACAATTATGGAGTCCAAAAGAGTGGTAACCTATTTTGGAAAAATTTTAAAGAGGAATGTTATAAAAATGATGAGAGTTAAGAGATTTTCTTAACTCTTTTTTTGTGCATAAAAATGTCAGAAGCTCTAAAAGGATAAAATAATATATAAAGCGATTTAAGAATATTTAAAATAAGAATTCATCCTGAAAAAGAATATGAAAAAGCAATATATTTATAAAAGATAGCAATATAATAATTGTGTAAACGTTTTATTAGTAGTATTATGATGTCGAGGTAAAAAAAGAATAACCTTTCGAAAACGATAAGTTTTCGGGAAAACAGGAGGAATATTTATGAAAAAGAAATTAATGTTATCAAGTGCAGCGCTTTTAGCAACTGTTGGTTTAGTAGCTTGTAATAATAAAACAACTACTGACAAACCTGCAGAAACTAAATCTGGTGAAAAGAAAACACTTAAATTAGCAGCGCTTGAATCAGGTTATGGTAAAGAAATGTGGCCTGAGTTAATCAAAGCTTACGAAGAAGCTAATCCAAATGTTAAAGTTGAATTACAATCTAGTAAAGAAATTGAAGATGAATTATCTCCAAAAATGAAAGCTGGAGACTTCCCAGATGTTGTAATGCTTGCATTAGGACGTAAAAAAGCTTTACCAGAAACTTTAATTAAAGAAAAAGGCTTAGCAGATATCTCTGATTTATTCGATATGAAAGTATACGGAGAAGATAAAAAAGTTTCTGAAAAATTATTAAATGGAGTATTAGGTTCTACAGTTACAGATCCTTATCGTGATGGTAAACACTACTTAGCACCAATGTTCTATGCTCCAACAGGTTTATTCTATAACGAAGGATTATTCAAACAAAAAGGTTGGGAAGTTCCAAAAGATATGCCTGCTATGAAAGAATTAGCTGAAAAAGCAAAAGCAGAAGGAATTTCATTATTTACTTATCCAACAACTGGATACTTAGATAGCTTCTTCCCTGCATTATTGGCAAATGCTGGTGGAGTTGATTTATTCAACAAAGCAATGAGCTATGAAAAAGGAATCTTCACTTCTGATGGCGCAACTAAAGCTTTCAATGCATTAGGCGAATTAGTAAAAAATGTTGAACCTTCAACAGTAGCAAATGCTAATCCACAAAGCTTTACTAAGAACCAACAATTATTATTAGACAATAAAGCTTTATTCATGCCAAATGGTACATGGGTAGTTGGAGAAATGAAAGATGCTCCTCGTGCTGATGGATTCAAATGGGCTATGAATGCTGCTCCAGCAATCGAAAAAGGCGGCAAACGTTTCGTTTACTCATTCTTCGAACACATCTGGGTTCCAGAAGCAGCAACTAACAAAAAAGAAGCTAAAGAATTCTTATCATTCTTATATTCTGATAAAGCAGCAGCAATCTTTGCAAAACATAATGCTGCACAACCAATTCAAGGTGTAACAAGCAAATTACCTGCTGAATTACAAAGCTTATACAAAGTTGTAGATGAAGTTGACGGAGTTATCAATGGTAACTTTATCGCTACAAAACCAGTTGAAGGTGTAAATATGAAAGAAACATTATATGGACAAATCGACTCTGTAGCATCTGGTCAAAAATCTGTAGCTGATTGGCAAAAATCAGTTGAAGAAGTTAGCCAAAAATTAAGTGCGGCTGTAGAAAAATAATTCTTCAACTAGTATGAATGGATAAAAAAGGAGCTGGGAAAAGAGGCTCTTTCGGGAAGATAAACTCAGTATTAAGTAGTTTCAAAGTTCCAAGAGTTTTCTTTCAGAAGGTGCCATTCCCAGCTTTATTTTATATTTAAAGAAAAGATAGGAGCATGAAAATGAATAATCGTCGGAAAAAAGAACGTGCTGGTTTTATTCTAGCGTGTATATTACCTGCCATTATATTATTTCTTACTTTCTTAATTTATCCAACGATTGAAGTGTTTAGAATGTCTATGTATCGTTGGGGTGGATTTTCTAAGAATAAACAATTTGTTGGGTTTGATAATTTTGTAACTTTATGGAAAGATGAGAATTTTTCAAGAACAATTCAAAATACAATTTTATTAATTGTTGTTGTAACAATTGTAACGGTTGTTTTAGCAGTTTTATTTGCATCAATTTTAACAACTGAAAAGATTCGTGGAAATAATTTATTTAGAATTATTTTCTACATCCCAAATATTTTATCAATCGTAGTTATCGCTGGTTTATTTGCAGCTATTTATGATCCTAAAGGTGGTTTATTAAATGCCATTTTACCAGAAGCATTAGAACGTTTGTGGTTGGGAGATCAATCGGTTGTTATTTATTCCTTAGCATTTGCCTTAATTTGGCAAGCGATTGGATATTATATGGTTATGTACATGGCTGGTATGGCAAATATTCCATCTAGCTTATATGAAGCAGCTGATTTAGACGGTGCAGGAAAAATTGGTAAATTTTTCAATGTTACATTACCTTTAATTTGGAATAGTATTCGTACAACTTTAACATTCTTCATTATTAGTACAATTAACTTAAGTTTCTTATTAGTGCAAATTTTAACAAATGGTGGTCCAGATGGTTCTACAGAAGTATTCTTAAGCTACATGTTTAACCAAGCGTATACTAACTCATCTTATGGATATGGTATGGCGATTGGAGTAGTAGTATTTATCTTCTCATTTGGATTGTCAGGTATTGTAAGTCACATTACAAAACGTGATATCTTAGAATATTAGGAGGCATATTATGAAAATGCAAACTCATTCATTTGAACGTTTATATAAAGTATTTATTTATGTAGCGTTAATTACATTAGCCATTTCCATTATTGTGCCTGTTGGTTGGGTATTTGTCGCATCCATTAAGCAAAATAGTGAATTTTATGGTAGTCCATGGACAGCACCAAAAGGATTTTATTTCCAAAACTTTATTGATGCATGGACTAGCGCAAAAATGGGAGATTATATGTTAAATTCTGTTATCGTAACAGCATTAGCATTAATCATTTTAGTAGGGGTAGCTATTCCAGCTGCTTATGTATTAGCAAGATTTAAATTCCCTGGAAGTAAATTAATTAATACTTTACTAAAAGGTGGATTATTCATTAACGTAAACTATATCGTTGTTCCAATTTTCTTAATGTTATTAGATTGGGATAAAGGGTTAAAAGCATTTGGTATTGCAAATGGATTTTTCTTAAATAATATTTTTGTATTAGCGGTTGTATATGCTGCTACATCATTACCATTTACTATTTACTTATTATCTAACTTTTTCAAAACATTACCAACAACATTTGAAGAAGCAGCATCTATTGATGGAGCTGGTTATTTTACTACAATGTTTAAAGTAATGACACCAATGGCACGACCAAGTATTATTACGGTAATTTTATTTAACTTCTTATCATTCTGGAATGAATATATCATTGCATTAACATTAATGCCGGGTAAAAGTCAAACTTTACCAGTTGGGTTAAAAAACTTATTACAAGCTCAACGTGGAGCAGCACAATATGGTCAAATGTATGCAGGGATGGTATTAGTAATGTTACCAACATTAATTTTATATATTCTTGTTCAAAATAAATTAACACAAGGAATGACCTTGGGTGGTTCTAAAGAGTAGAGAGGAGAAACACCATGAGTAAGACGAAAGGACGTTTAACATTACCAAGTCAAGCTAATTTCTTGAAAGAAACAAAAGAATTAATTGAACGTTGGGGAGCAGATGCCATTCGTGATAGTGATGGAACGAAATTAGACGAAGCAACAAAACAATTAGATGCTAAAATTTATACAACATACTTTGTAGCGAGAAATCATAATGAATTTGCTGAAAAACATATGGAAGAATGCCAACAAATTTATGTGATGTCTAAATTCCATCTAGCAACTTCAAATGAATTAGAAATTCCATTTATGGATGGATATTTTACAGATCAAGTTCAACCAGATTATGTTCATGATGAAAAACTTTATTGGGAAGTCATTGACCGTACAACTGGGAAAGTGGTTAGCGTAGACAATTGGGAATTAGACAAAGAAAGAGATATTATTACAGTTCATGGAGCAGAAGCTTTTCATGAATATACAGTGTCCTTCTTAGTATATGCCATTTGGGATCCAACTCAAATGTATAATCATATTACAAATAATTGGGGCAATGTTCCTCATGATATTCCATTTGATGTTCGTCAGCCGGCGTCTAATGAATATATGCAAACATATTTAAAAAATTGGTTAAAAGAAAATCCAGATACAGATGTTGTTCGCTTTACAACTTTCTTCTATCATTTTACATTAATTTTTAATCAATTAGGAAAAGAGAAATTTGTAGATTGGTTTGGATATGGCGCTAGCGTTTCTGTAGCAGCTTTAGAAGCTTTCGCAAAAGAAAAAGGCTATCGCTTAAGAGCAGAAGATATTGTAGATGAAGGATATTATAATTCTACATTTAGAACACCAAGTAAAGCCTATTTAGACTATATCGACTTTATTCAAAAATTCGTAGCAACAGAAGCGAAGAAATTAGTAGATCTTGCACATGATGCAGGAAAAGAAGCAATGATGTTCCTAGGAGATAACTGGATTGGTACAGAACCATATGGAAAATATTTCAAAGAAATTGGTTTAGATGCCGTTGTAGGTTCTGTAGGGGGCGGAGCAACTTTACGTATGATTTCTGATATTCCTCATGTTAAATACACAGAAGGAAGATTCTTACCATACTTCTTCCCAGATGTATTTAGAGAAGGAAATGATCCAACAATTGAAGCCAATAAAAACTGGTTATCAGCAAGACGTGCGATTATGAGAAATCCAGTCGATCGTATTGGATATGGTGGTTATTTAAGTTTAGCTTACCAATTCCCTAAATTTGTTGACTATATCGAACAAGTAACGGATGAATTTAGAGAAATTTATGATGTTGTGAAACATACAAAACCATATGTAGGTTTGAGAGTAGCAATTCTAAATGCTTGGGGTAAATTACGTACATGGCAATCTCATATGGTGGCACATGAATTACCATACAAACAAATTTATTCATATTTAGGAATCATGGAAGCATTAAGTGGTGCGAGTGTCGATGTTCAATTCATTAGTTTTGAAGATGTCTTGACGACAGATATTTTAAAAGACGTAGATGTTATTATTAATGCTGGTGATGCAGGAACTGCATTCAGTGGTGGGGATGTTTGGAAAAATCCAGAATTACTTACTAAAATTCGTGAATTTGTATACAATGGTGGAGGATTTGTTGGAGTAGGAGAACCAACAGCTGTTCACCATCAAGGTAGATATTTCCAATTAGCAGATGTTCTAGGGGTAGAACGTGAAATGGGATATAGCTTATCTACGGATAAATATTTTACAAAAGAATTAGACACTCACTTCATTACAGAAGATATTAAAGATGTACGCAAAATCGATTTCGGTGAAGGAATGAAGAATGTCTACGGATTAACGGAACATACAGAAGTATTAGAATTCAGTAATCCAAAAGTTTCTCAAGAAGTAGAAGGTATTGTAATGCCTGCTAATGCTGAAGGAAAAGAATTCGGTGAAATTCATTTAGCAGCAAATCCATACGGAAAAGGTCGTGGAGTTTATCTTGCAGGATTACCTTATAGCCCTGAAAATACAAGATTATTACTTCGTGCTTTATACTATGCAGCCGCTAAAGAACAAGAATTCAAAAAATGGTATTCTTCTA
Source organism: uncultured Granulicatella sp. (assembly GCF_963516875.1). Classification (GTDB taxonomy): domain Bacteria; phylum Bacillota; class Bacilli; order Lactobacillales; family Aerococcaceae; genus Granulicatella. The sequence goes on from NZ_CAUQCL010000027.1 coordinate 8,919, forward strand.
ACTTATCTGTTGAAGTACATGCATATCCTGAAAAAGGCTTATACGCAATTGTAAATAATACAAATGAAGCACAAGAAACGGAAGTTTATGATGGTAATGGAAACCATGAAACAATCATCATGAATCCAAGTGAAATTAGATGGGAGCATATGTGATGAATCCAAAAGTTAGAATATGGATACGAGTAGTCTTAATGGTGATCTTCTTAATTGTCTTAGTAAAAGGTCATCAAATGGTTGGAAAACCAGGAGTTGCTACAATGTTAGTAGCTCTAGTAGGCTTGTTAGCTATATTATGGGATTATAACCGTCCATATAGCAACTCGTAAAAAGAGAATCAATAAGAACAAAAGGACAAGGACAACGATTCTTGTCCTTTTTTGTATGGAAAAAAGAGAGAGAGATACTTATCGGAAGTAGCAAAAACATGAGATGCAGGGCTGCTGCCGTCCTTGCTACATCGGAAAAGTATTTCCCGAACGATATAAGTAGGTTGACTACCTACCTATTCTCTGTTAAACTTTAATAAACCAAAACCGAAAGGAGAGACTACATGACAAACAAACAAATCTTCGATGACATTATCAAATTAATTTTAAGAATTGAACATTTGAACGTATTCAGAAGCATTGCCCCTAACCTTACAATAAGAGAAAACAATGTCTTAATTCTCTTATATTATTACGATTCAGAATTTGGCAAAACACTCACCATAAAAGACATTAGCTGTTTCTATGAAATAAAATCTTCAACAGCTATCCAATTCGTTAATTCCTTAGAAAAGCATGGGTATATCGTTCGAATGAATGACCAAAATGACAAGCGAGTAACACTAGTAACCTTGACTGATTTAGGAAGAGAAGTTGGGGAAATCATTACTCAAAAAAATAATGAATTGGTTCAAAAAATATTAGAAACTCAAGAAAAAGAAGAATTGGAACAAGCTTTCCAAGTCATCCATAAAATGATTAATACGATTGAAAGTATTCCAATCGAAACACTCTCATATAGAAAGGAAGAAACTAAATGAAACAAATCATGAATCATGTTCGTAGATATCGAGCATTATTAGCAGGAATTATTGTTTTAACGATTCTACAAGTTGGTTCGAGTTTATTATCTCCAACGATTTTAGCTTCATTAGTAAGCAATGGGATTTTAAAACAAAACCAAGCGGTGATTTTACAACAAGGGGGGTTGATGTTACTAACTTCGACTTTAGATTTAGTGTTATCTATTTTAGTTGTTCGTTTTATCGGAAAATTCTCTGCAGGATTATCAAAAGATTTACGTTTGAGTATGTTTAAAAAAATTCAGCATTTCTCAACACAAGATTTCCAAAAATTCGGAACATCTTCGTATATTAACCGTACAACAAGAGATATTCAAAGTTTAGCTCAAACATTAGGCTTCTCAATGAGCCTGGTATTAATGGCTCCATTAATGTTGATTGGATCTATCATTCTTGCAGTCCGTATGAACTTTACATTGTCATTAGTATTATTAGGATCCATTCCATTTTTAGGAATTGCAGTCGCATTATTAGTTAAAACAGTTTCAAAAGACTTTACAATGATGCGCCAAATGACGGATACACTAACACAAATTATTCGTGATTCATTAACGGGGATTCGTGTGATTCGTGCGTTTAATAAGAGTGAGTATGAAGTAGAACGCTTTGATAAAGTCAATGAGAAATATCGTGAATTAATTTTCGGGATGAATATTAAATTCAGTTTAATTATGCCACTAATGATGATTACGATTAATTTTGCAAATTTAGCGGTTGTTCTTGTGGGAGCACATTTAATTCAAGCATCTCAATTAGAAGTGGGAGCTTTAATGGCGGTTATTCAATATTCTGTTTTAGTGTTAGTAGCTTTATTAATGCTATCGTTTATCTTCATTATGATTCCTCAAGGTCTTGTAGCTGCAAAAAGGGTCAATGAAGTATTAGAACAAGAAAATATTCAAACATTTGTGAGTGAAGATTATGGTTTAGAAAAAATTGATACAGTAGAATTTAAAGATGTTTCTTTCAAATATGAAGGAGCAGAAAAAGCGATGCTAAATCATGTCGACTTCACGGCAAAAGTTGGAGAAAAAATTGCGATTATTGGTTCGACTGGGGCAGGGAAATCTACACTAGTGAATTTATTAATGCGATTCTTAGATACAACTTCTGGAGAGCTATTAATGAATGGCGTAAATATTCGAGAATTTACAGAAAAAGAACTACGCGAGCAAATCGCATTCGTGCCTCAAAATCGTATGTTGTTTGAGGGAAGTATTCGAGATAATTTAAGATTCGGAAATGAACATGCAATAGATGAGGAAATGATTCAAGCATTAAAACAAGCGGAAGCATGGGAATTTGTTTCTAGTTTAGAAGAAGGATTAGATTCACACGTAGAGCAAAAAGGAGATAATTTCTCTGGTGGGCAAAAACAACGATTATCGATTGCCCGTGCATTAGTAAAACAGGCTTCGATTTATGTTTATGATGATAGCTTCTCAGCATTAGATGCGAAAACAGAAGCAAAACTTCGTGCGAATTTAGCAGAAATTAATCAACAATCGATTGTTTTTGTAGTTGCACAAAGAATTTCATCTGTAACAGATGCTACTAAAATTATTGTATTACATGAAGGAAATGTTGTTGGAATTGGAACTCATGATGAATTGAAAGAAACAAACCAAATTTATCAAGAAATTATAAATTCTCAATCAAGTTTAGAAGAAATGGAGGATACTCATGAATAAAACTGTCTTAAAACGATTATTAAGTTATTTAAAACCTGATCGTGTGATTGTGACGATTGTACTAGTAGTATCCCTTATTTCAGTTATTTTAGATGTACAATTACCTAAAATTTTAGGGGATGGAACAACGTTAATTAGTGAAAGTTATATTGCTTCTAATTATACATCTGTTGATTTAGAAGGAGTTTTTGCGATTGCGAAAACTTTAGCGATTTTATATATTTTAGCAGCGGGATTAAACTTTTTAGGAAAATATTTTATGTCTCGTGTTGCCAGTGATATTATTTATCGATTACAAAAAGAAATCGATGAAAAATTCACACGACTACCAGTTCGTTATTTTGATGAACAATCAAGAGGGGACTTGTTAAGTCGTGCAACAAATGATATTCAAACAATTGATGATTCTTTCTCACAAGTATCGAATCAAATTTTTACAACTGTTCTGACATTCTTTGGAATTATCATTATGATGTTTACGGTGAATATTCCATTGGCGATTATTGGATTTTTAGGAATTCCTCTTTCGTTATTTATTATTGGCTTAATTGGAAAGAAATCTTCTACAGCATTTGCGAATCGTCAAGAAACTACGGGACGTTTAAATGGTTATATTGAAGAATATTATGCTGGACATGAGATTGTAAAAGCCTTCAATTATGAAGAACGTTCTCAAGCAGAATTTCAAGCTTTAAATGATGAATTATATGAACATGCTTGGAAAGCGCAATTCTTTGCAGGAATGATGTATCCAATTTCTCGTTTAATTAATAATATTGTTTATGTATTTGTAGCGATTGTCGGTGGCTTGTTTGCTGCTAGTGGAATGATTACTATCGGTGGAATTCAAGCAATTTTACAATATATGAGAAATATTAGCCAACCAATGGGAGATGCAGCGAATATGATTGGACTAACTCAATCTATGTTAGCAGCTGCTGAGCGAATTTTTGAATTATTAGATGCAGAGGAAATGGAAGAAGAAGGCGATAAAGAAGAACTTCCAGCGATTGTTGGAGATGTTCAATTTAAGCATGTTTCATTTGGCTATACTCCAGAAGTGACTTTAATGGAAGATTTGAATATTGATGTTAAAGCAGGAGAAACAGTAGCGATTGTAGGTCCAACAGGTGCAGGTAAAACAACTGTGATTAATCTGTTGATGCGTTTCTACGATATTACAAGTGGAGCAATTGAAATTGATGGACATAATATTCAAGATTATAAAGTAGATTCGCTTCGTTCAAAAGTAGGAATGGTATTACAAGATACTTGGTTATTTAAAGGAACGATTCGAGAAAATATTCGTTATAGTCGTCCAGATGCAACGGATGAAGAAGTCGTTCAGGCTGCAAAACAAGCATTTGCGGATGATTTTATTCGTAAATTACCAGATGGATATGATACGTATATTACGGAAGAAACAGATAATATTTCTGGAGGGCAAAAGCAATTATTAACGATTGCTCGTGCGATTTTAGCCTCACCATCTGTTTTCATTTTAGATGAAGCAACTTCGAATGTAGATACAAGAACGGAAATGCAAATTCAAAAAGCGATGGATCATATTATGGAACATAAGACTTCGTTTGTTATTGCGCACCGTTTATCAACGATTCGTAATGCGGATAAGATTCTAGTAATGCAGAAGGGGAATGTGATTGAGCAAGGAACTCATGAAGAATTGTTGGCAAAACAAGGATTTTATGCTGGTTTATATCGCGCGCAATTTGAATAAGAATGGACTTCTCTGGGGTAGCAAAGGACGGCAGCAGCTTCGCTATGCGAATCTCATGCCTAAAAGTCGAGCCTAAGGTCTCGCCTTTTCCTGTGAAAAAAGCCTTAGTAGACTTTTTTCACTACTGCTACAGCGAGAAGTCCTTTTTCTTCAAATACAATTGAAAATTACGTTTAAGATGAGAATGGCACCGTGAATAAGAATGGACTTCTTTTGAGGTAGCAAGGGACGGCAGCAGTTTTGCTTTGAGAATCTTATGCTTATGCTAATACGGAAAATTTATGTCAATCAAAAATGGAATAATGATTGTACCGACTTCAAAATGTTAGAGTAAAAAGCTAATGTTTGGAAGTCGGTATTTTTTATCAATTTTTGAATAAAAAATCTATGAAAATATAGAAAAATCAAAATTGTAACCGTTTTTTTTTTCTTGAAGTTTTAGTTCTAGTGGTTATAATTAGGGTGAAATATAATACTTTTTAAGGAATCAGGTGAATAATAATGAGAAAACAATGGAATAGTGTACAACGTTTTTCTTTGAGAAAATATTCGACAGGTTTAGCTTCAGTTTTACTAGCTACAATGTTTATGAGTCAAGGAGTTATGGCTCAATCGCAAAGTGAAGCAGAGGAAAATGTTGTTACAGAAATAGTTAAGTCAAAAGTAGAGAAAGGAATTCCTTCTTCAGAAAAAAGAAATGAGAATTTAAAAGAAAAATCTACAGAAGATAATGTAACACCTGTCTTAAATACTAAAAATAGAAATGATCAAACAGAACTATATACAATAAATGATGAAAATGGCACTGTAAAAAAAACATCTGAAAAGATTATTGAGAATTCTAAAAAATTGATTAATACAGAAAAATTAGAAGAACTTCTAAAAGAAATTAATAGTTTGAAACTAGAAAAATACACTGAGGATTCAGTAAAGGGATTAAAAGAAAAAGTTGCAAAAGCTAAAGAAGTATTAACAATTGCTAAAAATCAAGAGGAAGTTAATTCGGTATATAAAGAGTTAGTTAATTACAAAAACAGTAGTTTAAGACGTGTGAAAATGACTCATAAACCACTAGAGGAAAACACTCCTAAACTAGATACAACAAATGGTAAAGAAACAGTAGGGAAGAAAGCCGAAAATAATGAGCCAAATGATAGGAATATCGCAGGACATAATCATATCTTGAATGGAACTACTTTACCTGAAGGTAGTGGACTACGAGCTGCACCAAATAATACAAATTTTACTTATGAAACAGTAGGTGCTGATTTATCGAGTTTAGTTGCTGGCGAAGAATTAGGATATGGTAAGAAGGTTATTATAAAAGTAAAATACGATACGAAAGTCATTAGTACTAAAGATGTATATATTACTACAACACCAAATACTGGACCAAGAACTGAATATACAAGAAGACAGCAAGATGGTATTGGACCGTATGATGGTGGGACTAATATAAAATTGGTAGGACAAATTCCGAATGATATGATTGGAACTTACGATTTGCATATTCACGTACTAAATAATAAAAGGAATAATGCTCAAATGGCAACATTAAATGTGCCGATAACTGTAAAACCTAAAAAACCTACTGTAAGTGTTGCTGATTTAGTAAATGCAGAAGGAAAAAGACCAGTTGTTACAGCAACAGTTGCGAATACATCTATAAGTAAAGTAGAATTTTATCTTAATGGACAAAAGCAAACTGTAGTAAATGCAA
>NZ_CAUQCL010000028.1:0-10564 GCF_963516875.1 uncultured Granulicatella sp.
TCAATTTTAAAGCTGTTCTAGCATCTGCTAAAATTGTTTTAGAAATACTTGTATTAACTACATCTGTATCTTGAGTTGAAACTTTTGCAGTAACGATACTCTTAGCTTCTTTCCCTTCCGCTACCATTTGTTTAGCTTTTTCTAAGCCTTTTAAGTTTTGATGCAAATAAATACCCGCTTGACTAAGCGTATCATTTGTAAGTGTCATTTCACCTTTTGGCTTTAATAAAACTCGGGTTGTACCTTCTGGTAAATCTATTGAAGTACCTCCATTCTTTTTAAAGGCAATTTCCCCTAACTTCGTTTCCGTTGTACCATTTACAGTATATACTTCAAATTTATTGCTTGTTCCTAGATTATCTGGCGCATACCAAGCTGCATATGCTCCATTCTTATTCCAAATACCATAAAACTCAATTGATCTCTTTTGATCAAAATCACTATCAATCGTTAATTCAACTTCCTTAACTTTTGTCGGAGTGCCAACACTTCTCCAGAAAACAATAATTCTTTTATCATCGGTTTCAGCATTGATTCCAGGAATTGCAATATTCACTCTATTTTCATGATTTTGTTCATTAGTAAAGTTATTAATTACTAATGGGGGTTGCGCTCCTGCTGTATTTGGTGTTGCTCCATCTCCGTTATCTTTATATGGATTCACAGCCTTCACAACTAACGAAGTTGTCCCTTGACTTGTATTTGTTTCTCCTGATTTATCTGTATAAATTACATTGTCTGTAAAAGTAAATTCTTTTCCTTTTAAAAACTCTTCTAATGTACCTGCTTGGCGCATATTAATACGAAGTGTATCATCACTAGTATTATTCCCTTGATCAAATACAGGTTTTGCATCTGTTATATTTCTTGTATAACGAGCAATATTACCTTCCTGTGTCCATCCTGCATTGATAGATGTTTCTGATATTATAGCTCCTGTCGGTAAAGTAATAGCATGTTGAATTTTATTAACAGCAGCAACTTCTTTATTTAATGTCGTTAATTTTAAAACTAATTCTTTATTCTTAGTTTCATCAATAGTGTCTCCTGGTGCATTTGTATTAAATAAAGCTAAATCTCTAGCACCACTCTCACTATCCACATGAATACTAGCATAGCCACTCTTATTTGTATTTGCTACAACTGACTTAGTAGTCTTCTCAGGTGAAATTGGATTCCCATTTTTATCCATTACTTGAGAAGTGATAGAAGTTTGAGAATTACGACCAGTTCTATATTTATCAAATTTATAACTAATATTGAAATTACCATAAGAACCACTTGGAACTTCTCCAGTATAAATCTTATACTGTGTATCCGTTACTTTTTCCACTTTAAAAGCTGTACCAAATTGTACATCAGTAATAGGTTCATTCTCAGGTAAATTCACTAAAATATAAGAACCTTCTTCTAATTTTGAAGGAGCAGACACATCTAATCTAAATGTTGAGATGATCTGTTCTCCTACATTATATTCTGTTTGATTTCCTACTATATGACCTTGTAAACTAACTTTATTTTCAGTTGTTGGTTGTGTTTGATTAGAAGTCGCTAATGTACTATTTGAAGTACCAGCTTCTCTTGTATTAGCTACAGATTCTGTTGTTGAACTCGGTTGGTTGGTTTCAGCAACTGGTACATATGTAATTTTATATTTATTATTTCCAATAGGTTGTAGGCTTGTTGCAGTAAATCCTGGATAATCTTTCTTTAATTGTTCAAGATTTTCTGAAAATTTTGATTTTAAAATAGCAACATCTTCTACTACTCCACCTGGTTTCTCATGAGTTACCATTACAAATTCTTGCGTATCTGCTACTACTGAATTACCGGTTCCAGTTCTGTTGTAACCACTATCTGTTACACTAGCTTCAACATGATAACCAAAAAAGAAGCCAGCTCCAACCACTACACTAGCAACTCCGACCCTTAATTTTTTTATAGCATATTTTTCAAATTTCCTACCAAACTTTTTTTGATTCATAAATTGATTATTTTTACCTAACATTGTTCACCTCAAAATAATATAGATAAACCTAATTCTACCCCCCCCCGATAATTTCTGTCAAGTATTTTCACTTGACTTCACACTTCACGAAAATATATGAATTATTGATCAACGGAATGAAATCATTCAAGAAACCTAAAAAAAGAGTGAGATTTCTCTCACTCCTCATCATTTCAAATTATAGTTTTGAAACTACTTCTTCAACTAAAGCTTCAACTTCTTGTACAGTTGCACATTCATTAATTGCTTTATCTGCTAATGCTTTCATTTCTTCTAATGTTAATTTAGAAATTAAGCTACGTGTTTTTAATACGCTTGAAGCAGACATTGAGAACTCATCTAAGCCTAAACCAACAAGTAATGGTACAGCTGTTTGATCTCCAGCCATTTCTCCACACATTCCAGCCCATTTACCTTCTTTATGTGCTGAATCAATTACATGTTTAATTAATGTTAAGATTGATGGATTATATGGTTGATATAAGTAAGAAACACGTTCGTTCATACGGTCAGCAGCCATTGTATATTGGATTAAGTCGTTTGTTCCAATACTGAAGAAATCAACTTCTTTTGCGAATTGATGTGCTAATACAGCTGCTGCAGGAATTTCAATCATAATCCCTACTTGAATGTCGTCACTAACTGCAACACCTTCTGCAACTAATTTAGCTTTTTCTTCTAATAATAATGCTTTTGCACCACGGAAATCATTTAATGTCGCAATCATTGGGAACATGATACGTAATTTTCCATAAACTGATGCACGTAATAATGCACGTAATTGTGTACGGAACATTTCAGGTTCATTTAATGAAATACGAATCGCACGGTATCCTAAGAATGGATTCATTTCGTGTGGTAATGGTAAGTATGGTAATTCTTTATCCCCACCGATGTCCATTGTACGAACAACAACAGGTTTACCATTCATGCCTTCTAATACAGCTTTGTAGGCTTCAAATTGATCTTCTTCAGTTGGCATATCATGAGAATCCATGTATAAGAATTCTGTACGGTATAAACCAACACCTTCAGCACCATTATGGATTACTCCTTCTAAATCTTTTGGAGTTCCAATGTTTGCTGCTAATTCAACTTGATGACCATCTTTTGTAAATGTATCAGCATCTTTTAATTTTTCCCATTCAGCTTGTTGTGCTGCAAATGCTTCTGCTTTTGCACGGTATTCAGCAACTACATCTTCAGAAGGATTTAAGAATACATCTCCTGATAAACCGTCGATAATGATTAAATCACCATCTTTAGCTAAAGATGTAATTTCTTTTGTACCTACAATTGCAGGAATTTCTAATGAACGAGCCATAATCGCTGAGTGAGAAGTACGTCCACCGATATCTGTTACGAACGCCTTAACATATTTACGATTTAATTGAGCTGTATCACTCGGAGTTAAGTCTCCAGCTACAACTACTACTTCATCTTTGATTGTAGCAGGGCTAGGGATTTTAACACCTAATAAATTCGCTAAAATACGTTTTGAAACGTCACGAATATCAGCTGCACGTTCTTGCATGTATGGATTATCTTCCATGCCAGCAAAAATGCTAATAAACATATCTGAAACTTCTTTTAAAGCATGTTCAGCATTAACTTTTTGAGAAGTAATCGCATCTTTTACTTGACCTACTAATTCAGGGTCACTTAATACCATTAAGTGAGCTTCAAATACTTGAGCTTCTTCTTCACCAAGATTTTTTAATGCTGTTTCTTTAATTAATTCAATCTCTTTTGTAGAAACTTCTAAAGCTTTTTCTAAACGAGAGATTTCATTTTCTGTATCTTCTACGCTTACTTTTGAAAAACTTAAATCCGGTTCTGTTAATGTATAAACTTTTGCGATTGCAATTCCATCGCTGGCTGCAATACCTTGTAAAGTTGGTTTCATATTACTCAGCTAATCCTTCTTTTCTCATTGTTTCATCGATTCCAGCAATTGCATCTGCTGCATCTTCACCATCAGCTGTAATTACTACGTCAGCACCTTGACCAACACCTAATGACATAACACCCATGATTGATTTTAAGTTAACAGATTTACCTTTGTATTCTAATTGAATGTCTGAAGCAAATTTGCTAGCTGTTTGAACTAATAAAGTTGCTGGACGAGCGTGAATTCCTGTTTCTGCAATTACGTGATATTCTTTCTTTTCCATGAAAAAAAACTCCTTTAAAAATAAAATTTTATTAAGGACTGTAATAGTTACTAATTTCTTAGCAAACGTATACACCCCTCTCATTTAGTTAGGTTACCATGTTTTTTTATTTTTAACAACTATTTCTATTCATAATTTCATAATTTTTTTATTGTAAATTTTAAACTTTCTATAAAAGTAAGCATTTTTCATTTTTTTGAATTTTAATAATGAATTCTCTCAAAAAAAATAGTATAATATTCCTAAAAGATTCCAGTAAAGGGTGTATGAAAATGAAATTAATTGATATTACAAATAGTCATTTAAAATTAGTTAAAGAACAATTAGCGAATACGGATGCTTTTTTTGTTAAAGTGTATTCTTTAGGACAAACGACTGTCATTTATGAGGATGCTGCAACTCATAAAGATGTTCTTATTATCAATCGTAAAAGAAAAGTAAAACAAACAGAAATTGATTTTGTAGTTCATCGATTACTACATACAACATCTGAAGATTTAGATATTATTCATGCTGATGGTTTTGTAGAAATTAGCCTAGCTGTTAAAAAAACAAAATTATAGTTTTCTTAATCTTAAATGTAATGATTAGAACACCTATACTGGCCATCATTAATCAAAAAAATAATACGAGATTGCTGCATAACAATCTCGTATTTTTCTTTCTTACGCTAATTGATTTCTCCACTCTAATAATTTTTCAACATCATCTTGATGAATAAAATCAGATGTCACTGCTTCTTCTACTAATACTAGATAATTTGTTAATGTAACATATTCTACTTCTGCTTGTGAGAAGGCTTCATGAGCTTTAGTTAACTCATAACTAAAAATTGCTACAACTCCTAAAACTTCCGCTCCAGCTTCTCTTAAAGCTTTTGCTACTTTTAAAGAAGACAAACCTGTAGAAATTAAATCTTCGATAATGACTACTTTTTGCCCTTCCAACACTCTTCCTTCAATTTGATTGGTTTTTCCATGTTTTTTTGCAGAATCTCGAACATAAATCATCGGTAAATCTAATAATTCACTGACCCAGGCAGCATGTGGAATTCCTGCTGTTGCCGTTCCAGCTATAACTTCTACTGCTGGATATTTTTCTTTTATAACTTCTACCATTCCTGCAGCAATTTCTCTACGAATACTTGGATAAGACATTGTAATTCGATTATCGCAATAAATTGGTGATTTAATTCCTGATGTCCATGTAAAATAATCATTTGGTCTTAATGCTACAGCTTGAATAGCTAATAATTCTTTGGCAAGTTTACGTTCTAATGTCATATTTTTCTCCTTTATTTTGTAAATTGTTCTTTAATAAAATGATATACTTCTACTGGATTTTCTGCCTTTGTAATAGAACGACCTACAACGATATGGGTACTTCCTTCAAGACTTGCAACTTTAGGAGTTGCTACACGTTTTTGATCGCCTGCTTCATCTGTTTCAAGTCGAATTCCTGGTGTCACTTTTAAAAAGTCTTCTCCACAATTTTCTGTAATTTTACCAGCTTCCCATACAGAAGAAACAACTCCATCTAATCCTGCTTGCTTGGCTAACTTCGCATAATGAATCACACTTTCCTCTAAAGAAAGAGGAATACATTGATACTCTCTCATATCTTGTTCTGAGGTAGAAGTTAATTGAGTAATCGCAATAACATTTGTGTCAAAGCTTCCACCATCTAACATTCCCTGTTTAGCTGCTTTCAACATTTCGTAGCCACCTGCAGCATGTACGGTTAAAATATTCACATGAAACTGTGCCAATCCTTTTGCGGCTCCATAAACCGTATTAGGAATATCATGTAATTTCAAGTCCAAAAAGATTTTATGTCCTAATTTTTTTATTTGCTCAACAACTACTTGTCCATTTTGTAAATATAATTCTAAGCCAATTTTTACAAATAATTTCTCGTCTCCAAATTTTTCTAAAAATGCTAATGATTCCTCCACTGTTGGAAAATCTAATGCAACAATGACTTCTTTTTTCATCCAACCACTCCTTATTTATAAGCTCGTCCACGTAACTCTAGTAGATGATGCACTCCCAATTCATCAAGAGCAGCTTCTAATCGATCAATAATTTTTGGACAAACATATGGATCTGTAAAGTTTGCTGTTCCAACTGCTACCGCACTAGCTCCAGCTGAAATGAAATCAATCACATCCCATTCATCCATAATACCGCCCATTCCAATAATTGGGATATTGACTGCTTGCGACACTAAATAGACCATTCGAATGGATACCGGTTTAATTGCTGGTCCAGATAATCCACCCGTTATATTGGCAAGAATTGGTTTTCCTGTTTTTCTATCTAAACGAATTCCAACTAATGTATTAATCATCGTAATTCCATCTGCTCCACCTTCTTCAACGGCTTTTGCCATCGAAACAATATCTGTTACATTAGGAGATAATTTGACATAGACAGGTACACTAGAAGCTGCTTTTACTTTTTCTGTTAATGTTCTTGCAATACATGAATCTGTTCCAAATTGAATCCCTCCATGCTTCACATTAGGACAAGAAATATTTAATTCTAATGCATGGACATTCGGTGCTTTACTAATATGTTCTGCAACATAAACATAATCCTCAATTTCACTACCTGCAACATTCGCAATAATTGGAACATCATATTTTTCTAAAGCTTTTAATTTCGTTTCCATAATTTCGTGCACACCTGGATTTTGTAATCCAATTGCATTTAACATTCCACTAGAAGTTTCTGCTACCCGAGGAGTTGGATTCCCAAATCGTGGTTCTTTTGTTGCAGCTTTTATCATAATGGCGCCTAATTTACTTAAATCATAAAAATGAGCATATTCTAATCCAAACGCAAAGCACCCAGAAGCTGGCATAATAGGATTCTTTAAATCTAAACCTGGTAATTTTACACGTAATCTCTCGCTCATCATTTCCTCCTATAATGCTATTTCTCTAGTATCATAAACTGGTCCATCATAACAAACTCTAGAAATACTACCATCTATTTTTTCGCAAACACAGGCATAGCAAGCTCCTACTCCACAAGCCATTCGCTCTTCTAACGATATATACCCCATTTTTTCCTCATCCATTTGGGTTAAGGCTTTTAACATCGCAAATGGTCCGCAACTAAAATATTTATGGTAGTCTACTGCATATTTTTTTATCACATCTGTTACAAAACCTTTTTCACCATAACTACCATCAGCAGTTGCGATATACGTTGTTCCAAGTTGTGCAAATTCATCTTCATAAAAGACATCTTTAATATTATTAAATCCTAAAATATGAATGGTTTGGATTCCTTTTTTCTGAAATTGCTTCGCTAATTCATACAATGGAGGCACACCAATTCCACCACCAACAATAAGAGCAGTTTGTCCTTCTTCTAAAACTTCTAAATCATATCCTTTTCCAAGTGGACCTAAAATATCTACTATTTCTCCTTCTTTTAATTCAGAGATAATCTTCGTTCCGGCTCCATCTGCTCGATAGACGATGACAAATGATTTTTTTTCATGATTAATTTCGCAAATGGAAATCGGTCTTCTTAATAAAAATTCATAGCTATTATTCACTTTAATATTAACGAACTGTCCAGGCGTCATCATTTCTTGAACGATATCCCCCTGTAATTCCATTCGAAATATTTTATCCGCAATTTTTTCATTACTGATAACCCTTGTCATATAAGTATCCATACAAATACTCCTTTGCCATTTTTTCATTTGCTTATTAACTGTTAAAATCATTCATTCCCTATAGATCTGAGAAAACTTCCTTATCTTGATACGCAATTCTTCCTTCACATAAAGTTAACACTGGAATCCCATATATTTTCTCACCAATATACGGAGTATTACGTCCTTTTGATAAAAATTGATTTGGATCAATCTCCATTGATTTTTCTAAATCAATAACGACTAAATCTGCGAATCCATTTTCTTTTAATCGACCATATGGCAATTCAAATGTATCTGCTACATTTTCACTCATTTTCTTCACTAGGAAATCTAATGAAAAGACACCAGATTTAACAAATTTTGTATAAAGTTGACTAAAGGCTGTTTCACTACCAACAATACCAAAGGCTGCTTTTGTCATTGTTAAATTCTTTTCGTGTGGTGCATGAGGTGCATGGTCTGTAGCAATGACATCAATCGTTCCATCCAATAGTCCTGAAATTAAAGCATTTCGGTCTTCAGCAGCTCTTAACGGTGGATTCATTTTCCACATACCATTGTCTTCTGGGATATCCATTTCATTACTAATCAAATGATGAGGACAGACCTCACACGTCACTTTAATTCCAGCAGCTTTTGCATCTCTCACGACTCTGACTGATTCTTTTGTAGAAACATGACAAACATGGTAATGACAACCTGTTGCTTCTGCTAACAATACATCTCGAGCAATTTGAACACTTTCGCAAACTGATGGAATACCTGGCAATTGCAATTCTCTACTTCGTCTTCCACAATGCATACAACCACCACGAATGAGTGAATTATCTTCACAATGAGCCACAATCGCTTTATCAAGACTTGCAGCAACTTTCATGGATTCATACATCATATTCGCATCTTGAACTCCACGACCATCATCACTAAAGGCAAATACATAATGGGCTAATTCTTTAAAATCAGCATATTCCTTTCCTTGCTCTCCTTTTGTAATCGCTCCAAAAGGAATGGCTCGAATCACTGAATCACGTTCAATAATATCTAATTGTAATTTTAAATTTTCATAACAATCTGGAACAGGATTTAAGTTCGGCATTGGCATTGCTGTCGTAAATCCACCACGTGCAGCCGCTCTTGAGGCATGATAAATTGTTTCCTTATATTCAAAACCAGGTTCTCTCCAATGGACATGAACATCAATAAATCCAGGAGAAATGAATTTCCCTTTTAAATCTAGAACTTTTGCTTCAGTATTTTCAATTGAATCAGCTATTTCAATGATTTTTTTATCATCAATTAACAGATCCTTTTGAACTAAAACACCCTGTTCTAAAATTTGACCATTTTTTAGTAGTAACATGAACTTCTCCTTTTTTACAATTGATTGTCTTTAATAACTTTTTCAATCATTGCTTGTCTCATAAACATCCCATTTTTCATTTGTTCAAAAATGACTGATTTTGGAGCTTCTACTAATTCAGATGCAATTTCTACATCACGATTGACAGGAGCTGGGTGCATTACAATAGCTGTTTCTTTTAATTTTTCATATCTTTGCGGTGTTAGTCCATATTGTTCATGGTATTCTTCTTTTGTTAAGCCCATTTTTTCAGCGTGTCTTTCGTGTTGTACTCTCAATAACATACATACATCAACTTCACCAATCACTTCATCAAAATCAACTACTTCTCCAAGCGTTTCATCTTTATAAATATCCGGACATACAAAACGAACTTTTGCTCCTAATCTTGTTAACATATGATAATTGCTTTTAGCTACTCGAGAATTTTTAATATCACCTGCAATAATGATATTTAAATTTTCAAATGTTCCAAATCTTTCATACATTGTCATTAAATCTAATAAACATTGACTAGGATGTTCTCCACTTCCATCTCCACCATTTAAAATTGGAATATTTAAATTTTTCAACTCTTCATAATAAGCATTTTGACTATGACGAATCACTAATAGATTACAACCCAACATCTCTAATGTTTTACATGTGTCATATAATGTTTCACCTTTATTCACAGAAGAAGTTGCTACTTCAAAATTAATTACTTTTAATTTATGTTTATGCTCTGCAATTTCAAAACTATGTTTTGTACGAGTAGAATTTTCAAAAAATAAATTAGCGACATATAAATCATCTCTACATTCAACGTGCTTCCCATTTTTTAATTCCAATCCTCTTTGAATTAATTGGAAAACTTCCTCGTTTGTTAAATCTGACATTTTTACAATATTTTTCATAAAATTTCCTCCTCCTGTTTATAAAAAAATACCTTGTAATCCTAAGACTACAAGGTATCCTAATATTTTTATAAATTTAAGTTAGTATTTGAATGATGATATAAAAACTCTATACTCAAATAAGCTTGTAACGTTAAATTCAATCCCTTGTTAGCCTCTCTGGACTATTTTAAAAAGATATTCTATTTATTGCTTTTTGTTACGAAACATTACTGACTAATGAAATCTTTTTGCGACATCAATTCCTTTCGTTTGAGAATGAGTTGCTCATCAAAAAAATTATAAAATCTTTGCTGACCTCTCTGGATCACATTAAAGATGAGTTATTCAAATTGTCAACAGTATAAAGGAAATTTTTCCCTTTGTCAATTAGAAAAAACGATTTTTTTCAACAAAATGTCAAACACAAGTGATAATGTCTCAATTAAACACAAGTAAAAATGTCCCAAAT
>NZ_CAUQCL010000029.1:0-8346 GCF_963516875.1 uncultured Granulicatella sp.
GCACACCTGTACTAAACTAATTTTTTTCGGGACATTTTAACTTGCGCTTGACACACAAAAAAAGGAAGACTAAAAAGTCTTCCCTAGAAATATTATTCTGCTAATTCAGGATGAACATTAATTACTCGACCTTCTTTTTTCCATTGACGGAATTCTGCTGCTGCTGTAAATAGAACATCTGTTGATGAATTTAAGGCAGTTTCACAAGAATCTTGAATGACTCCAATAATAAATCCAACCCCTACTACTTGCATCGCAATATCATTTGAAATTCCGAATAAACTACATGCTACAGGAATTAATAATAATGATCCACCTGTTACCCCTGAAGCACCACATGCTGCAACTGTTGATAATACACTTAATACTAATGCAGTTAAAAAGTCTACTTGGATTCCTAATGTATTAACAGCTGCTAATGATAATACTGTAATCGTAATTGCTGCACCCGCCATATTAATTGTTGCCCCTAAAGGAATCGATACTGAGTAGCTATCTTCATCTAATCCTAAATCTCTACATAATTCCATATTTACTGGAATATTTGCTGCTGAACTACGAGTGAAGAATGCTGTAATTCCACTATCTTTTAAGCAACGGAATACTAATGGGAATGGATTTTCCTTAATCATTACAAATACAATAATTGGATTAATGACTAATGCTACAAAGAACATACTTCCAAGTAATACCATAATTAAACTACCATAAGTTGCAAATACCCCTACTCCATTTTCTGAAACAGTTGTATAAACTAAGCCCATAATCCCAAACGGTGCAAAGCTAATCACTAGTTTAACAACATGACTTGTTGCATCTGCAATTTGTTGTAAAAATGATTTTGTTGCTTCATCTGCTTTACGGAATGCAAAGCCAAAAACAACTGCCCATGATAAAATACCAATATAGTTCCCGCTCATTAAAGCATTTACCGGATTATCTACTAATTTTAAAATTAAGGTTTGTAATACAGAAGCAATCCCTTCTGGCGCTGCAATTTCAGATACTGTGTCAGTTAATGTTAATGTAATTGGAAATGCAAAACTAGCAATAACTCCCACTAACGCTGCTGCAAAAGTTCCGAATAAATATAAAATAACAATGGATTTCATATTTGTTTCGTGCCCTTCTTTATGTTGTGCTAAAGCACTTAACACAATAAAGAATACTAATAATGGTGCGATTGCTTTTAACGCACTTACGAATACTGTTCCGATTGTTCCGATTGCTGCTGCTTGAGGAACAAAAATTCCTAATAAAATACCGATAATCATACCGATGACGATTCGATTAATCAAACTTAATTGATTCCAAAAATTTAATACTTGTTTCATCTGCTTGCCCCTATTCTCTTAATATAGCGACAATCATACACAAACAAACCCTATTCTGTCAATGAAAATCCATGAATTAGATACATTTGTATCTATTTCAAAAACACTTCTTTTCCACTGCTTTTGAGTGGAAGAAATGTTAGCATCCATCTATTTACAAAATGATTTCTTCATCTAATAGAGATTTCAATTCTTCTGGAAGATGATGAGTTACCCAAAGAATGGTTAGATTTTCCTCTTGTAATAAAGATTGCATCATTTCTGTTCCAGTTTGAGCATCTAAATTCGCTGTCACTTCATCTAGTAATAACACTTGCGGATTTTGAACTAATGCTCTTGCTAGAGAAATGCGTTGTAATTGTCCTCCTGACAATGTTGAAGAAGTATCTCCAATCATTGTATCTAAGCCTTGAGGCAATTGTTCCACGATGGATTTTAGTAACACTTTATCCAGCACTTCCCAAATTTTCTCGTCTGATATTTCTTCTTGAAAAACGATATTTTCACGAATGCTTCCTTGGAAAATATGAGGAGTTTGTTCCACATAAGTAATAGAATCGTAAAGTTTTGAATAGGGAATGGTGTTTAATTCTTTTTGATATAAAGTTACATTTCCTTGGTATCGTTCGGTTTTTCCTCCTAAAATATTGAGCAGAGTAGATTTCCCTGTTCCACTTTCTCCCATAATGGCATATTTATGATTTTTGAATAAAGTTTTGCTAAAAGGTTTCAACACGATGGTATCTCCATAAGAAAATTGAAGATTTTCTATCTTGTATAATACTTCTGCATCATCCAGTGTTTCTACTTCATTTTCCTCTGTTCGTGTTGAGAACGGTAATGTATGAATTTTTTCAAATAATGGTTTGGCACTAGTGACCATTGCTAATTCTTGACTCATATTTCCAACGGCATTAAAAATTGTTCCTGCTAAACTTGTTGTTGCCAAAATAGCCCCTACGGTTACCATTCCCTTAGTCACTAAATATCCCGTAAATAAAAAGATGGAAATTTGACTAAGGACATTCCCAAAGCCACCTAAAACTGCTACTTTTGCAAAAGACTTACTATAATTTCTTCGAGTAAAGCCTAATTGTTCAGAAGCTTGATGAATTTTTTCTTTAAAATATTTCCATTGTTGAAACACAAAAATCGTATCGTATGCTAATAATACATCAGAGATAATTTGATTAAATCGTTCATTTTCTTTCGACTTATGCACCGTCTTCTTAGATAGTTCTTTAGCATAAACTTTTGGCAATAGAAGTAAAATACCAATTTCAATTATCACAACAACGACTAAACTCCAATGAATACTCCATAACCCAATCGTTGAAAATACGATTCCTAAAATCCCTCTTAACAAAGAAAAACTTGGATTGACCGCCATTTCTTGAATTTGATCCATATCACTTGTAAACCAAGCAATATAATCATGATTCTTCTTTTGATGAAAATGAGCATAAGATGTATTAGAAATAGCTTCACTCACTTCATCTCTCCAAAGCGTTGCAATTTTTTGCTTCACAAAGGAGCGGTAACGAAGATCCATATACGTTACTACTAGAAAGACAGCATACACTACTACTAATAATAAAGCTCCCATTCCGAATTGATGAAAATCCAAATCCACTAAAAAATTTAATAAATCTGCATGAATAAAGCTCGTCCATAATTCTAACCCTTCTAAGCTACAAAAAATGATGAAAATAGTTATGAATTGTAATTTTAACTTTCGAATCATGTCATACTCCCCTTTTAGAAACCAAATGCTTACTTACATTATACTTTCCCCACAAGCACTTCGAAAAAAATCATCCTATAGTTGGATTTATTCTAATTCACTTAAAACATAGTCTAAATATTCTTGATATTGAGTAGCCTTTTTACGTTCTTTTAAACTCTTAAAAATATCAATCATCTTCATACACTCAAGTTTCCCTTTTTCTACACAACCTTGATAAATATGTAGAATCCCTTGCAAATAGTAGAAACGAATTTTCTCATAATAAAATTCTTCATCTTGTAATAACTCGGTTAAATACACTTCTACTTGGCTAGCTTCAGATGGATTGGCTTCAATATCTTCTAAAAAAATATTTAATAAAATGCGACACAACATTCGTTTATGCATCGTATCCTGTTTTCCTAAACGAGCTTTTCTAAAAATAGAATCTAGATATAAATGTGTCTCTTTAGTGGATAAACAAAAAACAATATTCCCGAACAACTCCCATTCATACTCTCCCCACTCTTCTACTTCAAATAAATAGGATTGAATCACTCTTTTTTGTTTCATCTCAAGATTTTTACCTTGTAAATACTGTAGATGAGCTTCCACCAAAATTTGATTATGAAGATGTCGTCTATTTCTATCACTTTGAAATAATTGTTTCTCTTCTACCTTTAAATTTTCTAATAAATAAACGTCTTTTTGACTTTTAAAAGTGTCTAATTTTTGTAGAAATTCCTTTTGAGAATATTTTGAAGTCACTAATTGTTCAAATTCATCTAAGGAAACATTTAATCGTTCTAACAAATTCAAAAAAATTTCACTCGTTATTTTACTTTCTCCTCTCTCAAACTTCGATAAAAAATTTTTACTTAAAATACCTTCTGCTAACTCTTTTTGAGTTAAATGTTTTTCTTGTCTAATTTTTTTAATAAATTCTCCATGTCCCATAACTTCTCCCCCAAGTCATCCTATAAGATTACTTTTTACTCAAATTCTTATTTTTATTATACTCTTATTAAAAAAGGAGTAAAGATTTTATGTCAGAAAAATTAATTGAGAGTTTGTTAAAAAATCCAAAACCACGCCCAAACTTATCCGAAATTATACAAGCTCTAAAATAAAAACTATCGAGTTCAGTTACCCGATAGTTTCTTTTAGTTTAAATCTATAGTTTTATATATTTTGTAGAACGGCCATTTCCTACTTGTTGTATCTTTTCTAAATCCTGTAATTCTTTTAGAGCTCGTTCAATTGTTCTTTTTTCTACGCCATTTTTGGCGTTTTGGCGTAGAAAAACTAAAATTGGCGAGATTAGCGCCCATAAATGCAAAAAAACTACCGAGCCCGTTAACCCGATAGTTACGATTATTATTCTTCTGTTTCTTCTTCGTTTTCTTCTTGTTCGTACGCTTCTACTTCTTCTGGAGTTAGTAAGTGCACATGAATACGACGAATTCTTCCATTTTCTACTAATGTTGGTTTTAATAAGACATTTTCTTGACGAACTTCCACAACTTCATCATCTTCTGGGAAATATCCTAAATCTTCTAAAATAATTCCCGCCATTGTGTCCACTTCATCTGAATCAATCGTTGTTTGGAATGTTTGATTGAATTTTTCTAATGTCATTCCCGCATCAATTAAGAAATTCTTCTCATCAATTTCACGGTAACTCATTTCTTCCACATCATACTCATCTTCAATTTCACCGACAATTTCTTCGATTAAGTCTTCCAATGTCACGACACCTTCAACTCCACCGTATTCATCTTTTAAAATCGCCATATGTTGACGTGTTTTTCTAAATTCGACTAATAAATCATCTACGAAAATCGTTGAAGGAACAAATAACGGTTGATGCGCTAAATCCATTAATTGGATTTGATCGAAGCCTTGTTCTTTTGCCGCTCTTAAAACATCTTTAGAATGTAACACTCCAATGACATTATCTTTATCTTCTTCATAAATTGGGAAACGTGAATAAGAACTACTTAAAATGATTTCGATATTTTCTGCTAAATCATCTTCCACATCAAGCATTAATGTGTCTGTTCTTGGCACCATCACTTCTCTAGCTAGTTTTGAATCAAGCGATAAGACCCCTTGAAGCATTGTAAACTCTTCTTTATCAATCGCACCATCATTACGACTGTTCGCTAGAAGAGATTTCATTTCACTACGCGTTAATTTTTCTTGTTCATTATTAAATTCAATCGGTGTCATTCGTTTTAAAATACCCGTTGAAACGGTTAAAATCCATACAAAGGGTTTTGAAACTTTTTTGACAAATAAAATAATTCCTGCCGTATGTAAGGCAATCGGTTCCGCCAATTGTAAGGCAACTTGTTTTGGATACAATTCCCCAAACACTAATGTTAAATAAGATAAGATTACAGTCACAATCAAAATTGCTAATGTTTCTGCACCCGGTACATTCTCCAATAATGGTTGAATACGTGAAGCAAAACTTGTTGCTGCAGACGCACTTGAGAAGAATCCTGCTAACGTAATCGCTACTTGAATAGTTGCTAAAAATTCATCCGAATTTTCTAATAAACGCATCACTCGTTGCGCCTTCTTATCTCCTTCACTAGCTTTTTGACTCATCTTTCCTTGATTGACCGATACAAAGGCAATCTCCGCCGCCGCAAAAAATGCATTTATGGCAGTTAATAGTACAATAATTAAAATCTGGATTCCCAGCGAACTCCCATCAGAATCTGCTGTCATCATTCAGTTATCCCCTTTACTTTGTTAATTTTTTAAAAATATACAAATATCATACTCACTTTTGTGTGAAAATGCAAGATATGTCCATTATATAGAGATTTTTGCCCCCTATTTTAATAAATTTCTCGTTACTTTTTAATCAAAAAGTGGTATTATCAATAATGAAAACGTGTCTATAGTTTACAAAACACGAAAATTGATTTCAAGAAAGGGGCATGTCTATGCTATTAAAATCACTTGTTATTCCTAAAAAGAGTTTAACGGTTGTTAAAGAATCTTGTACTCTTGAAGAAGCGATTGTTATTTTAGAAAACTCTGGATATCGTTGCGTTCCAGTTTTAGATGAAACAGAAACTTTCTTCCGTGGAAATATTTATAAAATGCACATCTATCGTCATAAAGCAAATGGGGGCGATATGAGTTTGCCGGTTACTCATTTAATTAAAAACACTACGAAATTTATCAATATTACAAGTTCATTCTTCAAAGTGTTCTTTACAATTAAAGAATTACCTTATATCGCTGTATTAGACGATTCTCAACGTTTTTATGGTATTTTAACGCATAGTAGTTTATTAAATATGCTTCAAGAATCTTGGAGTGTGAATAATGGTTCTTATGTTTTAACGATTATTTCTGGTGGGGAAAAGGGATCGTTAGCTCAAATTTCTAAGATTATTAATCAATATGCTTCTATTGCCAATGTGATGACATTAGATACAGAAAAAGATCGTTCGCTTCGTCGTCTGTTAATTACGCTTCCAGCAGGAGTTTCAAACGAAACATTGAATCAAATTGTTGCAGCGCTAGAGAAAAAAGACTTCTCAATTGCTGAAGTGGAAGATTTGAACGACTACTAAATACGAATATTTAACAAAAATAAAAACAGAAAAAGTCTACGCTTTAGTAGCTAGGGACGCCAGCAGCTTCGCTTTGCGAATCTCATGGCTAAAAATTGAGCCTAAGGTCTCAATTTTTCCCGTACTATAAGCCCTTGTGGCTTATAGTACCAAAGCTACAGCGCTCCAACTTTTTCTGTTTTTATTTTTTTGTGTGCCGTTTAGTTACAGGCATCAACTATTAAGAAATACTTAACAATTCAATAAAATGGGAATAAAAAAATTACTTATCAACTAGATTAGTAAATTTTGCACGATTTACTCATTACACTGATCTAATCACATTGTATACTAATAATCGTAAAGATGATTATCTAAAAAAGGAGGATGGGATAAAATGGAAGGAATTATTGGAACACTAGAATTTTATGCTCCTGTACTTGCATTAGGAGTCATTATTATCGGTATAGTTTACTTTATGAAAAAAAGAAATGATAAATAATAGTAAATAAACTATTTCAATTATCAGTAATAACCAACAATCCTCTTAGGTTGTTGGTTTTTTATTGTTCTAAAAAATATAAACGACCTTGATTCTAACTTAATTTTGCACGAAATACTCATGAGAAAATTCTGCCTATCAATCATAATAGTAGTATAAAAAGAAATGGAGGAAACTATTATGTCACAACTAGAAGTAACAGGATTGAATAAAACTTTTGGAGAGGGTGAAAATCTAGTCCATGCCCTTTCTAACATCCATCTTTCCGTAAATAAAGGTGAATTTTTAGCCATTATGGGATCAAGTGGTAGCGGAAAGACAACTTTGTTAAATTGTATTTCTACTATTGATACACCAGATTCAGGCAGTATTATTTTTGAAGACTTCGATATAGTTCAAGCTAAAGAAAGTCAATTAGCAGATTATCGTGCTAAAAACATTTCCTATATCTTCCAAGCTTATAACTTAGTTGAAACCTTAACAGTCTACGAAAATATCATCTTACCTTTGCAAATCCAAGGGAAATCGATAAAACAATATCAACAGAAAATTGATGATATTATGGCAAAATTAGCTATTCAAAACCTAAAGAATAAATTTCCAAATCAATTATCAGGGGGACAGCGACAACGTGTTGCCACAGCTAGAGCGCTAATTGATGATTCTAAACTCTTAATTGCAGATGAGCCAACAGGAGCTCTAGATTCTGCTAATTCAGAAAATCTTATGTCTCTCTTACAAGAAATTAATGCCTCATTTGGAATTACCATTTTATTAGTCACACACGACCCCGCAGCTGCCAAGTATTCATCTCGAATGGTTCTTCTTAGCGATGGACAAATTATTGATGATATTGACCGAAATGGTCTCTCAAATGAGTTATACCTAGAAGAAATTTACAGACGAACTAGATAGGAGGAAAGAATATGTATCCTAAATTAATTTTACGCAATGTTTTTCGAAACTTGCAGACTTACACCATTTATTTTTTAAGCTTAGCTTTAATTTATAGTCTCTTGTATGCCTTTAATGCTTTGCCAAGTCATCCTGTCATGCAAAGTTTATCGGGGGCAAAAGAAATGTTGACAACAATCATGAGCCAGTACATGGGACTTCTTTCATATTTAATACTCGGTACTGTTGCCTTTCTCATTGTTTACTCTACAAATTTTGTTTTAGGAAGACGACAAAAAGAGCTCGGGTTAT
>NZ_CAUQCL010000030.1:0-7503 GCF_963516875.1 uncultured Granulicatella sp.
CCTGTACTAAACTAATTTTTTTCGGGACATTTTAACTTGCGCTTGACATTAGAAACTAATCGAATAATTTTCGATGCATAAATACCTCATTTCAATTAACAGAATAGAACACCTATTCAACTGAAAATGTTGCCTGAACTATTACCATATTTGAAACGTCAAAGGAAGAATGCTACACTGAAAGAACGAATGTTCGAATGAACATAAGGAAGGAGGAAATGAATGCGTAAAATATTACATATCGATATGGATGCCTTTTTTGCATCTGTTGAGCAAATGGATCATCCTCATTTAAGAGGGAAACCCATTATCGTAGGTGGAAAAATCAATCAACGTGGAGTAGTGGCAACTTGTTCTTATGAAGCAAGAGCATTTGGAGTGCGTTCTGCTATGCCAACAAGTAAAGCCATCCGATTATGTCCAAAAGCCATTATTATTCCTCCGAATTTTGAACGCTATCGACAATTAAGTTTACAAATCCGAGAAATATTTCATCGATATACACCTCTCGTTGAACCGATGTCGATTGATGAAGCTTATCTAGATGTTACAGAGAATTCAAAAAATCAAACTTCTGCAACTATGATTGCTAGAGAAATTCAAGAAGCTATCTATAAAGAGATAGGATTAACTTGCTCTGTAGGAGTATCTTTTAATAAATTTTTAGCTAAAATTGCTTCTGGACAAAGAAAGCCCGCGGGAATTACTGTGATTGATCAAGAATCATTTCCAGAATTTATTAAAACACTACCTGTTGAAAATTTTTTTGGTGTAGGACAAGCAACTGCAAAAAAATTACATCAGAAAAAAATATTTACAGGTGAAGATATCTTGAATTGTTCAAAAGAGTATTTAATAGAACAGTTAGGAAAGCAGGGAGAAGCACTATATCGACAAGTAAGAGGAAAATCCAATGATCAATTAACATTGTATCGGGAAAGAAAATCTTATGGAAAAGAAGAAACTTTATTAGAAGATACAACAGATGAAGAAGTATTACAGAAATATATTGAGCAATTCTCAGAACAAATATCCAACTGGTTAAAGAAAAATAAACTAGCAGCTAAAACAATAACAATAAAATTAAAACAAAGTGATTTTGAAACAAAAACTAGAAGTAAGACACTAGAAACTTATATACAAAATAAAGATAAGCTTGTTTTAGAAGCATCTAATTTATTGATGGAACAATATAATAATGAATCAATTCGTTTAATTGGACTAACAGTTTCTCAATTTGAACAGACTCTCCATTTATTTGAACAAGTAAAACTGTTTTAATAATATTAGTACAGTTTTTATAACACCATATAACACAGGACGAAAGATATATTTTCCAACTTTTTTCGTTAAAAATGAAAATTGATAAAGTTTCTGCACAAAAAAACATAAATAAATACTTTAATTATAAAGAAAAACTTGTAATACTATTCACCAAAAATAAAAATCAAAACTCGAACTTAATTACTTGCATAACTAAAAAAAGCATGGTAAATTAGTATATGAAAATAATAGAAATGATACAGAAATAACATTCTGTTTCTTCATTTTTGTTATGAAGCACAATTTCTTAAAGAAAAGGGGAAACAAAAAGTATGGCAACGAAGAAAAAATTCGATCTCGATGCACTTTTCACACCAAATAACACGAACTTTGAAATGGTTCAAGTGTTAGATCCAGAGGGAAATGTTGTTAATCCAGATCTAGTACCTGATTTATCTGACGATGAATTAGTCGAATTAATGACTGATATGGTATGGTCACGTATTTTACATGAACGTTCAACAGCATTAAACCGTCAAGGACGTTTAGGATTCTACGCTCCAACAGCTGGTCAAGAAGCTTCACAATTAGCTTCAATCAAAGCAATTGATAAAGGAGACGTATTATTACCTGGTTACCGTGATGTACCACAATTAGTAAAACATGGTTTACCATTATCACAAGCATTCTTATGGTCTCGTGGACATGTTGCAGGTAATATGTACCCAGAATCATTAAAAGCTTTACCACCACAAATCATCATTGGTGCACAATATGTTCAAGCAGCAGGGGTTGCATTAGGATTACAAAAACGTGGTAAGAAAAATGTCGCTGTTACTTATACAGGTGACGGTGGATCTTCACAAGGGGACTTCTATGAAGGCATTAACTATGCTGGTGCATACAAATCACCTGCTATCTTCTTCATTCAAAACAATGGTTGGGCTATCTCAACTCCTCGTGAATTACAAACAGCTGCTACTACATTAGCACAAAAAGCGGTAGCTGCAGGTATTCCTGGTATTCAAGTAGATGGAATGGACCCATTAGCAGTTTACGCAGTAACTAAAAAAGCTCGTGAATATGCAGTTGCAGGAAATGGTCCAGTATTAATTGAAACAATCTGTTTCCGTTATGGTCCACATACACTATCAGGGGATGACCCAACTCGTTACCAACCAGAGGGTATTCAAGACGAATGGGCTAAAAAAGATCCATTAATTCGTTTCCGTAACTACTTAACAGCTAAAGGCTTATGGTCTGAAGAAAAAGAAAATGAAGTTATTGAAGCAACTAAAGAAGAAATTAAAGAAGCAATCAAAGAAGCTGACAAACAACCAAAACAAAAAGTTTCATTCTTCTTGAAGACAATGTTTGAAGAACCAACAAATGTTATCCAAGAACAAATTGATTACTTTGAAGCAAAGGAGAATAAATAATTATGGCACAAATGACAATGATTCAAGCCATTACTGATGCATTGGCTTTAGAATTAAAACGTGATGAAAATGTCCTAATTTTCGGTGAAGACGTTGGTAAAAACGGAGGAGTTTTCCGTGCAACTCAAGGACTTCAAGATGAATTTGGTGAAGACCGTGTATTTAATACTCCTTTAGCAGAATCAGGTATTGGTGGTTTAGCTATTGGTTTAGCATTAGAAGGTTATCGTCCAGTTCCTGAAATCCAATTCTTTGGATTCGTATTTGAAGTAATGGACAGTGTTGTTGCTCAAGCAGCTCGTTACCGTTACCGTATGGGTGGAACTCGTCAAATGCCTATCGTATTCCGTGCACCATTTGGTGGTGGGGTACATACACCGGAATTGCACTCAGATAACTTAGAAGGTTTAGTAGCACAATCTCCAGGTTTGAAAGTGGTTATTCCTTCAAATCCATATGATGCAAAAGGATTATTAATTTCAGCAATTCGTGATAACGATCCAGTTGTATACTTAGAACATATGAAATTATACCGTTCATTCCGTGAAGAAGTTCCAGCAGAAAACTATACAGTTCCTTTAGGAAAAGCTGCTGTAACTCGTGAAGGAACAGATGTTTCTATTATTACTTACGGAGCTATGGTTCGTGAATCTGTTAAAGCAGCAGAAAACTTAGAAAAAGAAGGCATTTCTGTAGAAGTGATTGACTTACGTACAGTTTCACCATTAGACTTAGATACAATTTTAGCTTCAGTTCAAAAAACTGGACGTGTTGTAGTTGTACAAGAAGCTCAACGTCAAGCAGGTATTGGCGCAATGGTAATGTCTGAAATTTCAGAACGTGCAATTTTACATTTACAAGCACCAATCGGTCGTGTTGCAGCACCAGACTCAATCTTCCCATTTGGTCAAGCAGAAAATGACTGGTTACCAAATGCAAGTGATATTGAAGCAAAAGTTCGCGAAACTTACAATTTTTAATTCGTAAAATCATTCACTAAAGAGCAAAAAGCCCTTCAAAGGTGATTTGCTCTTTAGAATATTTAAGTAAAAATTAAGAAGGGATGTACAAGCATGGCTTTCCAATTTAAAATGCCTGATATCGGTGAAGGTATCGCAGAAGGCGAAATCGTAAAAATCGACATTAAAGTCGGTGACACAATTCAAGAAGATGATATTTTATTTGAAGTACAAAACGACAAATCTGTAGAGGAAATTCCTTCTCCAGTAAGTGGTACTATTTTAGAAGTTAAAGTTCAAGAAGGAACAGTAGCACGTGTAGGAGATGTTATTGTTGTTATCGATGATGGTTCTGGTCCAGCAGAAGCAGCACCAGCATCAGCTCCTGAGGCAGCACCTGCACCGGCAGCAGTTCCAACTCCAGCGCCAGTAGCACCAGTTGCACCGGCAGCAGCACCAGCACCAGCTCAAGCAACAGGTGTTCCAGCAGCAAGCAATCCTGATAAATTAGTATTAGCAATGCCTTCAGTGCGTCAATATGCACGTGAAAAAGGTGTTGATATTACATTGGTTGTTCCAACTGGTAAAGGCGGACGTGTTACTCGTGAAGATATCGACAACTTCGGTGGGGCTCCAGTTGCATCAGCTGCTCCAGCAGTAGAAGCAGCAGTTGCTTCAGCGCCAGCAGCACAAGTAGAAGCTCCAGCGGCTAAAGCAGAACCAGCTAAACCATTTGTAGGTTCAGCAGAACGTGAAGAACGTGTGAAATTAACTCCAATGCGTAAAGCAATTTCTAAAGCAATGGTAAATAGTAAACATACAGCTCCTCACGTAACATTACATGATCAAGTTGAAGTTTCTAAACTATGGGATCACCGTAAGAAATTCAAAGATGTTGCCGCAGCACAAGGTACTAAATTAACATTCTTACCATATGTTGTTAAAGCATTAGCAGTAGCAATGAAGAAATACCCAGTATTAAATGCTTCAATCGATGATGCAACACAAGAAATTGTTTACAAAAACTACATCAATATCGGTATTGCAACAGATACAGATTTAGGATTATTCGTTCCAAATATTAAAGATGCAAATACTAAGAGCATGTTTGGAATTGCTGATGAAATCAATGCATTAGCAGCTAAAGCTCACGAAGGTAAATTAACAGCAACTGATATGGGACAAGGAACAATTACAATTTCAAATATTGGTTCAGTAGGTGGCGGCTGGTTCACTCCAGTTATTAACTACCCTGAAGTAGCTATCTTAGGTGTAGGTACAATCGTTCGTGAACCAGTAATTAACGAAAACGATGAAATCGTAATCGGACGTAACATGAAATTATCATTAAGTTTCGACCACCGTATCGTGGACGGAGCTACTGCTCAAAAAGCTATGAACGAACTAAAACGTTTATTAGCTGATCCAGAATTATTATTAATGGAAGCTTAATTATTAATTAGTAGTACGACGTAAACCCTTCGGTCTACGTCGTATGACTATTGAAAACTTTTAAGAGGTGAAAAAGATGGTAGTAGGCGATTTCGCTATTGAACTAGATACAGTCGTAATTGGTGCCGGCCCTGGTGGTTATGTTGCTGCAATTCGTGCAGCGCAAGAAGGACAAAAAGTTGCGATTATTGAAAAAGAATATATTGGTGGTGTGTGTTTAAACGTTGGATGTATTCCATCTAAAGCATTAATTTCTGCAGGACACCATTATCAAGAAGCTCAACATTCTGAAGTTTTCGGAGTAACTGCAAAAGAAGTGGTATTAGATTTTGCGAAAACTCAAGAATGGAAAGATAACCAAGTAGTTAAAAAATTAACTTCTGGTATCGAATACTTATTAAAGAAAAATAAAGTGGAAATCATTCGTGGGGAAGCTTTCCTAGTTGATGACCACACATTACGTGTTGTAACAGAAGATTCTGCTCAAACATACTCATTCAACCATGCAATTATTGCAACTGGTAGCCGTCCAATTGAAATCAAAGGTTTCAAATTTGGTGGACGTGTGATTGATTCAACTGGTGGTTTAGGATTAAAAGATGTTCCTAAGAAATTAGTTGTAATCGGTGGTGGAGTAATCGGTTCAGAATTAGGTGGAGCTTATGCTAACTTAGGTTCTGAAGTAACAATTTTAGAAGGTGCTCCAAGTATTTTATCAATGTTTGATAAAGATATGGTGAAATTAGTAGAAGATGATTTCGCTAAAAAAGGAGTTACAGTTATTACTTCAGCAATGGCTAAAGAAGCAGTTGATAATGGAGATAGCGTAACCGTTAAATTCGAAGTAGATGGTAAAGAACAATCAATCGTTGCTGACTATGTAATGGTTGCTGTAGGACGCCGTCCAAACACTGATGAATTAGGATTAGACGTTGTAGGTGTTGAAATGACTGAACGTGGTTTAGTAAAAGTAGACAACCAAGGACGTACAAATATTAAAAACATTTTTGCAATCGGGGACATCGTTCCTGGTGCAGCATTAGCACATAAAGCTAGTTACGAAGGTAAAGTTGCTGCAGAAGCAATCTCAGGTAAACCAGTTGCTGTTGACTATCGTGCAATGCCAGCTGTTGCCTTTACGGATCCAGAATTAGCTTCTGTTGGTTATACTCAACAACAAGCGAAAGATGCTGGATTAAAAGTGAAAGCTTCTAAATTCCCTCTAGCAGGAAATGGTCGTGCTATTTCATTAAATGCAACAGAAGGATTCGTTCGTTTAATTACAACAAAAGATGACAACGTAATCGTTGGCGCACAAGTAGCCGGAGTTGGCGCAAGTGACTTAATTGCAGAATTAGGTTTAGCAGTTGAAGCTGGTATGAATGCAGAAGATATTGCATTAACAATCCACTCACATCCATCATTAGCTGAAGTAATTATGGATACAGCTGAATTAGCATTAGGTATGCCAATTCATATATAATAACATTTTGATGAAAGACCGAGTTTTCTCGGTCTTTTTTTGGTTTTTACAAATATTTTTCTAAAAAGATTATAAGAATGAATATAACATATTTTATATATATGAGAACGTTTTATGATAACGTTTAAATGTATACATAAATACGAATAACTATTACAAGAAATAGTCAAAAATATTGTAAAATCAATTGTTATTATTTGACAGAGTATGAATAAAACTGTAATATGAATAGTGAATTTTTATATTATTTTGAGGTGAATTATGGTAAGTAAAAACAATCATTATTTGAACCAGCAAAAGTCTGGTCGGAAATTTGAAAAGTATTCGATTAAAAAATTAAAAGTGGGTGCCGCTAGTGTATTAGTTGGTGCTGGTTTCTTTTTTGGGTATCATGTTGAAGCAAGTGAAGTAACAAAAGCTGAAAGCGTTGTGAATGCAAATAATGAAGCTTTTGGTGATAAAAAAATAAATTCTCAAGCGACTGTTGAAAGTATTCCTAACAAAGAAAATAGTGTTACAGAACAACCAGTGGTAACTGGAGTAGTAGAAGAGAAAAAAGTTGAAACAACAATCTCTCAAGCTGTAGGAACACAAGCTGTTCAAACACTTCAAACAACTGAATTACAAGAAAAAGTATCAACATTACAAACGGAAATCAATCGTATCCGTTCTAATGAAAAACAAAAATCACAAATTGAAAAAGCTGAAAAATTAGTAGAAGAAGCAAAACAATTAATCTCTTCTAATGCAACTTCTCAAAAAGAAGTCGATGCAAAAGCAAAAGAAATTAGTTCGTTAACAATTATCCTAAAATCAATTAAGGCTGAAGAAGTTACAAAAGAAAATAAAAACAAAGACAGCCGTAATGGTAAAAAGATGGAAGAAGGAACTGGTTTCAGAACAGGTG
>NZ_CAUQCL010000031.1:0-3124 GCF_963516875.1 uncultured Granulicatella sp.
AGTAGTTGGGGGTTTCCCCCTGTGAGGGTAGGACGTTGCCACGCTTTTCAATATTATGGAGGAGAATTTCTGGAAGGAAATTCTCTTTTTTTGTATACTATTTTTATAAACGATATTGGAGAATAAGATATGAAAAAAATAAATTCTTGGATGATTTGTTTGCTAGGAGTTTTTCTAGTAGGGTGTAGTAAAGTAGTCGAAGATAAAGGTTTACAAGATAAATTAGTCCAACAAGAAGCACAAGTTCAAAATTATCATTTAACATTAAAACAAAATGAAGTAAAGAAAAAAGATGTAACAAGTTCGACTCAAGTAGTTGCAAATGCTTCTGTTTGGAGTGATGGTACGGGATTTGGAACTCGAATTGATAAAACAGATGGAAAAGCTACGAATCAAATCGAAGTGATTAGTGAAGGTAGTAAAGGAGCTATTCGTTATTATCAAGATCGATGGGAACCCACTATTTCTGCTCAATCGAGCTTACAAAATGTTATAGGATTTTCGTATCACAGTGTATTGCAATTGGCTCAAGATTTGTCAAATATTACTACTTGGAAATCAGATGGTAGTTTTGAATACCAAGGTAGTGATACAGCAGTACGTTTAGCATTAGCTTCTATGAATATTCAAGTACATGAGAATACAAAAATTACTGTAAAGATGAAAGCTGATGTTAAGACAAATTTAATTCAAAGTTTCTCATTATTCTTAAACGAAGAAGATGAAACGATTCAAAAAACTTATGAAGTTATTTTTAATGGTATGAATCAACAACATAAAAAAGAATTACCACTTTAATAAGATTTAAGTGATATTATAATGAATTTAAAAGTCTCATGTTTCAATGGATTTCCATGGAAAAGACTACTCATATTCTTGTTTTTTTGTTACAATAGGAATGGATAAATTTTAAGAATTGCGAGAAATGGAAAACATTTTGTAGACATGCGAGAGGGAGAATGCTTGCATTCTCCTTTTTTTATGAAGATTGGAGGTAAGAGAATGGGAAGAATTATTTCAGTTGCAAACCAAAAAGGTGGTGTTGGTAAGACAACAACTACTGTAAGTTTAGCAGCTTCCCTAGCAAAATTGGGTCAGAAAGTTTTACTTATTGATAGTGACCCTCAAGGAAATGCAACAAGTGGATTAGGGGTACAAAAAGCTGATTTAACGTATGATGTTTATGATGTTATTGTAAATGAAGTGAATGTTCATGAAGTGATTGTACCTACAACACGTGAAAATTTAATGATAGTACCTTCAACCATTCAGCTAGCAGGAGCTGAAATTGAATTAACAAACCAAACACATCGTGAACAACGATTGAAACAAGCGTTAACAACGATTCGTGATGAATATGATTATATTTTTATTGATTGCCCACCTTCATTAGGACATTTAACAATGAATGCATTTACGGCTAGTGATACAGTTCTGATTCCAGTACAATGCGAATATTATGCACTAGAAGGATTATCTCAATTGATGAATACAATCACGATGGTTCGCAAACACTTCAATCCACAGCTGAAAATTGAAGGTGTTTTACTAACAATGTTTGATGCACGTACTAACTTAGGAAATGAAGTGAAAGATGATGTAATCAAATACTTCAGAGAAAAAGTATATCGTACGATTATTCCTAGAAATGTTCGTTTGTCAGAAGCTCCAAGTTATGGACAAGCTATTGTAGACTATGATCCTCGTTCAAGAGGGGCAGAAGTGTATCTTGAATTAGCAAAGGAAGTGTTATCAAATGGTTAAAAATCAAAAATCAAAAGGCTTAGGTCGTGGTATTGATGCACTTTTTGGTGGAAATTTTGATAGTATTGAAAATTTAGAAAAGGTAGATACATCGAATGAAATAATTGAAGAAATTTCCATTAGTGAAATTCGTCCAAATCCGTATCAACCTCGAAAAGATTTTAATGAAGAAGCTTTACAAGAATTAGCAGATTCCATTCGTGAACAAGGAGTTTTCCAACCAATTATCGTTCGTAAATCGAGTATTAAAGGCTATGAGCTAGTAGCAGGGGAAAGAAGATTACGAGCTTCTAAACTTGCGGGGAAAGAAACCATTCCAGCTATTATTCGTGAATATAGCGAAGAAATTATGATTCAAGTAGCCGTTGTAGAAAATTTACAAAGAGAAGATTTAAGACCAATTGATGAAGCATTAGCGTATAAATCATTAATGGATGCTTTAAAACTAAATCAAGAAGAAGTCGCAAAGAAAATTGGTAAAAGTCGTCCTTATATTGCTAACTTCCTTCGATTATTATCATTACCATTAGAAGTTCAAACACAATTACAAGAAGGTCAATTATCAGTGGGGCATGCTCGTGCTTTATTAGGATTAAAACAAGCGGATAAAATCATTCCTCTTTCTAAAAAAGTAATCGAAGAAGGAATGACGGTTCGAGCGCTAGAAGAATTGATTCAAACGATGAATGAACCTGTTGAGAAAGTAAAAAAAATCAAAAAGATTCAAGAAAAACCAGCTTATATTGTAGAATCTGAAGAAAGATTAATGGATAAATTTGGAACATCTGTCCAAATCACTCCGAAGGGAGAACGTGGGAAAATCGAGATTGAATACCTTTCTCAAAAAGATTTAACTCGTATTTTAGATGTATTAGAAATTGAATTAGATGATTAGGAGTGAATAGAATGGCTGTAATAGAATATGCACTTGGGGATTGCGTTGAGATGAAAAAGCCCCATGCATGTCAAACCAATTCATGGACGATCATTCGAATGGGAATGGAT
Source organism: uncultured Granulicatella sp. (assembly GCF_963516875.1). Classification (GTDB taxonomy): domain Bacteria; phylum Bacillota; class Bacilli; order Lactobacillales; family Aerococcaceae; genus Granulicatella. The sequence goes on from NZ_CAUQCL010000031.1 coordinate 2,770, forward strand.
ATTCGTATCAAATGTAATCATTGTGGGCAAATGGTCTTAATGCCAAGACGAGAATTTGAACGCAAAATGAAAAAAGTAACTTTGAAAAAAGAAAATAATGAATAGAAAGAGTGTGAAAAATACATGGCGTTAACAGCAGGAATCGTTGGATTACCAAACGTTGGAAAATCAACATTATTTAATGCAATTACAAAAGCAGGAGTAGAAGCAGCAAACTATCCGTTTGCGACGATTGACCCTAACGTTGGAGTCGTTGAAGTTCCAGATGAAAGACTTCAAAAATTAACTGAATTAGTAAAACCTAAAAAGACAGTTCCAACAACATTTGAATTTACAGATATTGCAGGGATTGTAA